>DCFC01000007.1 GCA_002314325.1 Megamonas hypermegale | reverse complement strand
CAAAGAAAAATTGCCCGGCGCAATATAAGAATAAATTAAGAAATTAAATCTTTTTATCGTATATTGCGCCGAATGGGCACTTTCTTTAAAATAGAGAAAAAAGGAGCGTATTTATTGTGATAAAAGTACTGATTGTTGATGATAACGAGCAAATCACCTCCATTCTGGCGGAATACGCCAAAAAGGAAGGCTATGTGCCGCTGGTTGCGACGGACGGGGAGACGGCACTGGATAAATTCAACACCGAACAACCGGATATTTTACTGCTCGATGTAATGATGCCGAAAATCGACGGCTTTTCCGTATGCCGGCAGATACGCAGGATTTCCAATGTGCCGATAATCATGATTACGGCGCGCGGCGAGGATTTTGAGAAAATCATGGGGCTGGAAATCGGCGCGGACGATTATATCGTAAAGCCGTTCTCGCCGGGAGAAGTCATGGCGCGCATCAAGGCGATAATGCGGCGCATCAAGGGTTATGAAGCCAATCAGCAGATTTTCACGTACGATAATCTGAAAATAAATCTGGACGATTACACGGCTTCGGTCGATGATGAAATTTTGCCGCTCACGAAAAAAGAGATTGAAATTCTCTGGACTTTGGCGACGCATAAAGACAGGGTATTTTCGCGCGATAATCTTCTAAACAAACTGTGGGGTTACGATTATTTCGGCGACAGCAGGACGGTTGACAGCCATATAAAGCGTCTGCGTGCCAAACTGGACAATTTTCCGCATGACAGCTGGGAAATAAAAACCATCTGGGGCGTAGGCTATAAATTTGAGGTTAAAGCGTGATGTTCAAAAGTAAAATAGCTTTAAAACTGGCCGTGAATTTCGTTCTGGCACTCGTCATTTTCTCTCTCATCATCAGCAGCGTATTTTTTATTCTGTTTAAGGATTACACGGTGGAAATTCACAAAATACAACTGCAAAAATACGCTCAGACAATGGCGGAGATATTGTCGGCGAATTTAACGCACGGCATGCACAGAGGCGCGATGATGGGCTTACCGCTCATCTGCGACAGCATGGACATGGGAATCTGGATTGTCGATGAAAATATGAACTTAATCATGCCCAATACGCGCCATTTTATGCGCCATAATATGCACAACAGAATGAACTATCAATACAAGTTTGCCGATTTGCCGCCCAACGCCAGCGAGGTGATAAATGAGGTTTTCGCCGACAAAACGGTATTCAGTGAAGGGTTCAGCGACGTTTTATCGCAGCTTACACTGACGGCGGGCGTGCCGGTGAAAGATGACACAGGCAAAGTCATCGGTGCGGTGCTGCTCCATTCACCCGTTTCCGGCATGGAAGAAGCCGTACGGCAGGGGCTGGTCATTCTGAGTATAAGTATCGGTCTGGCTCTTGCCGTTGTGTTCGTCCTGTCGCTCGGACTGGTGTACATATTCACCAAACCGCTCAACAAGATGAAACAGGTGGCGCTGAAACTGGCGCAGGGCGAATACAAGACGCAGTGCAACGTAGTGCAGAATGATGAAATCGGTGAGCTGGCTAATGTGCTGGACTTATTGGCGGTGCGTCTGGATAAAGCCAGTCAGGAAAGCCTGAAGCTGGAACAGATGCGCAAGGATTTCATCTCCAATATTTCGCACGAGCTTCGCACGCCCGTTACCGTGATACGCGGCTCGCTGGAGGCACTCTGCGACAAAATCGTAACCGAACCGGAAAAAGTGGAGCAGTACCACCGGCAGATGCTCAATGAAGCGAAATTTCTCCAGCGTCTCGTCGGTGATTTACTCGATTTGTCACGCTTGCAAAATCCCGATTTCGCTATAGAAAAACAGTCTCTATTATTAAACGATGTTCTGTCAGATGCACTGCGCAGCGCCCGCCAGATTGCCAAAGCCAAAGATATAGCAATAGATTTTGAGCAGAAATGCCCGTTGCCGCTGGAAGGCGACTACGGCAGGCTCAGACAGATGTTTTTGATAATACTCGACAACGCCGTCAAATTTTCCCAGACGGGCGGGAAAGTAGAAGTAATTGCGACCGATAAAGATATTACTGTCCGCGACTACGGTGTCGGCATAGATGAAAAGGATTTGGCGCATATATTTGAACGGTTTTACAAGACAAAAGGCGAAAAAAACAAGACAGGCACAGGGCTGGGGCTGGCTATAGCCAAACAGATTGCTGCACGGCACAATATCGAATTGACAGCCACAAACCACACCGGCGGCGGTGCGGAATTTAAATTCAAATTGCCTTAATTTCGGCCGAAAAAAGACACAGTTTTGACAAAATTTACTGTTAGAATAAAAGCAAGATAAGAAAAGACAACGCAATAATAAATAAAAGGAGCTGACTTATCATGTTGAAGAAAATTACAATGCTGACTTTACTTATTGTAGCTATAGCGGTGAGCGCGTTTGCAGCTGGTTCGTACAACAATCCGGCGGAACTTGTCGCTTCGATTACGAACCGCAGTGTAGATAGTGTTATTGAAGAACGTAGAGACGGCAAACCGTTCTGCGTTATTGCCAATGAAGCGGGCAAACTGGATGAATACAAATCCGGCATGCTGGAAATGCGCAAAGAGCAGCTTGACCGCCGCGTGGCTGACGGCACGATGACGCAGGAAAGAGCCGATTATCTCCTCGACAGAATGGAAAATAATCTGGCCAACTGCGACGGCAGCGGTTATAACTGCGGCAACGGTTACGGCTGCGGCGGCTGGGGCGACGGCTACGGACCGGGCCACGGACGCGGCTGGCACCATGGCGGACACGGCTGCAGATGGTAAGAAAATTGAATACATTGCAAAAGACGGCTTGCAGCAGCAGGCCGTCTTTTTTTGCGCGCTAAAAGATAATAAATTGAAAAAATTTGTAATAATGCGGGAGCTTTATTGTAAACGATTGCATTTTTAGTGTATAATTGAACATAATGAAAAATCTATTGTGCTGGTAAAACATCGAGCCTGTAATCAGCAGTATAATACTTTACATTCGTTCGATATTAGCACTCAACCGCACTAAATGTAAAGTATTCTACTGCTTTAGAAAATCAATTAGCACAATAAGTAACGAAAAAGATTTTTTGGAGGAATTATAATGGGATTGTTTTCAAAGATATTTACAAACGGAGCCAAAGATTTCATTTCGCCGATGACGGGAAAAGTAGTGGCTATGGAAAATATTCCGGACCCGGCGTTTGCACAGAAGATGATGGGCGAGGGCTGCGGTATCGACTTGACGGACGGCACGGTAATAGCTCCGTTCGATGCGGAAGTAACGGCGGCTTATCCGACGGGACACGCTTTCGGTCTGAAATCAAAAGCGGACGGCACGGAAATCTTAATTCATGTAGGTATTGATACGGTGGATTTGGAAGGCGAAGGCTTCGATACAAATATAAAAAAAGGCGACAGCGTAAAACAAGGCGACGTGCTCGTTGTCGTTGATTTGGAAATAGTAAGACAAGCGGGAAAATCGCTCGTTTCGCCGATTGCCTTTACCGGCGACGAAAAAGTGGAAGTGTATAAAATTGGACAAAATGTCACTGCCGGTGAAAAAGGTCTTTTAAATTATGAATGATTTGTGTATAATAGTAAACATATCTATTTGTACTATTGAGCCCTGTAGGAATAGAGAAACCTACAGGGTTTTGTAATTATTAGGAGGTTTTTTCATGAGAGATGATACGAAGAAGCTGAAACGCGGCCTGAAAAACCGCCACTTGCAGATGATTGCACTCGGCGGCGCCATCGGGACGGGTCTTTTCTACGGCTCGGCGGCGACGATACAGCTGGCCGGTCCGGCTATTTCCCTATCTTATTTAATCGGCGGCTGCGTCATATTTTTTATCATGCGCATGCTTGGCGAAATGGCGGTGGACAACCCCGTTTCCGGCTCGTTCAGCGAATATGCCAACACGTATTGGCATGAATTTGTCGGTTTTTTATCCGGCTGGAATTATTGGATGAATTATGTAATCGTAAGCATGGTTGAACTTACGGCAGTAGGCATTTATATAAATTACTGGTTTCCTGACGTGCCGCAGTGGCTGTCCGCCCTTATCTGTCTTGTAATCATCACGGCGATTAATTTAATCAATGTGCGTATATACGGTGAGTTCGAGTTCTGTACGGCCATCATCAAAGTGGCGGCAATCTGCTGCATGATAATTTTCGGTTTGTACATCATCTTCACGGATATGGGACCGTTCCCGAATAACCTGAGCAATCTGTGGTCGCACGGCGGCTATCTGCCGAACGGCTGGTGGGGACTGGCTCTGTCGCTCGTCGTCGTAATGTTCTCCTTCGGCGGCATTGAATTAATCGGTATAACGGCGGGAGAAGCCGACGAACCGCAAAAATCCATTCCGAAGGCGATAAATCAGGTTATCGTACGTATTCTGCTCTTTTATATTTGTACGCTCGTCGTACTCATGATTTTATACCCGTGGAATGAAGTCGGCATGCAGGCTAGTCCGTTCGTGCAGATTTTCTCCAATATCGGCATTCCGGCAGCGGCGCATCTCTTGAATATCGTTGTACTTACGGCGGCCATTTCCGTGTACAACAGTGCAATCTACAGCAACTCGCGCATGCTGTACGGTCTGGCAAGTCAAGGCAACGCGCCGAAAATTTTGACAGCACTGTCGCGCAACGGTGTACCGATGGTCGGCATTTTCGTTTCCTCCGGCATTACGCTCATCGCCGTAGTGCTCAACTATCTTTTCCCGGGAAAAGTATTCATGTACCTCGTATCCATCGCCGTAGCCGCTGTACTCGTAAGCTGGTTTATTATCGTCGTTACGCATCTGAAGTTCAAAAAAGCTAAACAGCGCGAAGGCGTAGCCGACAAACTGCATTTCAAAGCCATCGGCTATCCGTTCATCAATTATTTCTGCATTGCCTTTTTAATTTTCATCGCCGTAATGATGTATCAAATTCCTGATACACAGATGGCGCTGTTTATTTTGCCAATATGGCTGATTATATTAGCTGTAGGTTACAGCATCAAAAAAAGATCGAATTAAAGAAAGTGCCGTTCGGCGCAACATAAGATAAAGAGAATTAATTTCTTAATTTATCTTCATATTGCGCCGGGCAATTTTTCTTTGCTGGCACAAAGAAAAGTTGCCGAAAAAGAAAGTGCCTTGGTTCGTGCACCGCTAAAAGATTTTTACTTTAAGAAAACTATTTTTTATNNAAAAAATAGTTTTCTTAATAGCTAAAGCTATCGTAAAAATCTTCAACGCAGACAAAAATTCAGCATAACTAATAAAATTTAGTGTCAACAACTCAATTTTGTTCGCAACTGAAAACAGAAAGCACGAGCCGAATTCCAAACGTTTCAAGCCGTTGTATCGGCTGTATTTATAGAAGAGCTACGAAGGCTTGCCCCGTGCAGCGGTAGCGAAACATTAAAAGATGTTTTTTACAGGCTCTTATTACTTTAGTAATTAGAGCCTGTTATACCTTTAGGTGATTTTTGGTTCGTTTTTCTTTTGCCTTCAAAAGAAAAATGAACATAATGTTTTATCTTATATTGTGCCGAACCTCTCCGATTAGGAATTTATATTAAAAAAACCCGATTGAACAATAAATACTGTTCAATCGGGTTTTTCTTATTTAGGTTGGGAATTAATTTTTATTACTTGACAGGAATTTTCGTGTAGCGTATGCTATTTAATAGCCTTGGAACTTGCGAAAATCTTAGGCTGCAGTCGCTATGAAACGGCAATTTCATGGCGGCTTTTTTTATTGCATTGCTCATATTTATCTTCCTATCTGTATATCTAATTATTTACTATTAACCTCTCGTTTTACCGCCGGCAACGTTGAGCGTTACACCGTGGATATAAGAAGCTCTATGGCTTGCCAAGAACATTACCGTATCGGCAACTTCCGTCAGTTTTCCGTCGCGTCCGAGCGGCGTCGTTTTCGTGCTGGTATAACCTGCGCGGAGCTGTTCCACCGTGATGCCGCGAGTGTAGGAAAGAGCTTCTTCATAAGAGAGCGTTCTAAGTCCTGTAGCTTCGAGGATGCCAGGTGCTACGCCTACTACGCGCACATTGTGTTTGCCGAGTTCTTTCGCCCAGGAACGGGTAAAGGAATTTACAGCATTTTTCGTAGCTGCATAGATGCTTTGACCTTCGGAACCTTCTAGACCGCTTTCAGAAGACATGTTGATGATAACGCCTTCGCCGTTTTGTACGAATTCGTGTCCGAGAGCCTGAGCACAGAGGAATACGCCTTTAATATTTACGGCAGAAACTTTGTCGAATACCTTTTCATCGAGTTCGTATTTGCCGTACGGGTCGTTTTTATCCACCAGAAGACGCGGGATATTGATACCGGCATTGTTTACAAGAATGTCGATTTTGCCGAATTTTTCCTTAGCTGCCGCAACCATAGCTTTTACGCTTTCGCCGCTTGTTACATCAGTCTGTACATATAAATATTCGCCGCTGCCGTCTTTCAAATCGTATTCCGGAACACGCGGGTTCATATCGCAAACCACAACATTAGCACCGTTATCCAAAAATGCCTGTACTACAGCTTTACCGATACCGGAAGCACCGCCTGTAACGACAGCAGTTTTTCCTTCAAGAGCTAACCATGACATTATCAATCACTCCAATTTTAAATTATTTTATGCTTTGAAAATGGCAATTTCACTGCCGACCTGCGGAAGAGCGACGTCTTTATCTTCCAGATACAGACTGCCTTCCAGAGACTCTCCGTCTGCATTGTTGTTGAAACGCAGGCAGATATGACCTAAGTTGCCGAGATTTTTCTGCACTTCGCAGCCCACTTCAACGATTTTGTATTCAGCGTCATTGATTTTCAAAATATCGCCGACTTCAATCGTATCTGTAAGTTCATTGCCCGTGTGAACGACGCAGAATTCTGCCAGTTCCGCCGGAGCCATGTCGCCGAACAGAATAATCATTTTTTCACCGAGAAAATCGCTCGCCATAGGGCCGAGTTCTTTTACAGTTGTGGAATAAATCTTTTTCATAGAAATTCTCCTTACATAAATCTATCTGAAACAATATCAGCTTTCATATAAGCCGAAGCTTGCAAGCCAAGCCAGAATTACGTTAATTGGACCTGTAATAAAGCGCGAGTAGAGTACGGACGGAACGCCGACTTCAACTGTCTGCGGTTCAGCTTCTGCAAGACCGAGACCTACCGGGATAAAGTCGCAGGCTGCCTGAGCGTTGATAGCGAAAAGTGCAGGCAGAGCAAAGCTAGGCGGAATGTTGCCTTTACCGATTTCAACACCGATTAACACACCGATAACCTGAGCAATAACAGCGCCAGGGCCGAGGAATGGAGAAAGGAACGGGAAGGAGCAGATTAATGCCAGGATTACAAGACCTACTACAGAACCGGCGAGCGGGGAAAGTACATGCGCGATGACATCACCGATACCGCTGGCAAGGATTACACCGATGAGCATGGATACGAATGCCATGAACGGTAAAATCGTCTTGATGATTGTATCAATCGTATCGCGGCCTGCCTGATAGAGCGTAGCTGTGATATAACCCATGAATTTACCGACTTTGGCCATAAAGCCTACGTTCGTCTGTTCCGTGATTTTCTTGCTTGTATCATAAGAGGATTTAGTTTCCTGCGCCGGAGCTGCCGCTTCCACTTTCGGAGCATTTGCTTCGTCTTCAGCGTTTGCATAGCGGATGCAGTCTTCTTTTACAGCCGATACATAGATATCCGGCAGAATGAATTTTGCCATAGGGCCGCTGGCACCGGTCGGGTTCAGGTTGATAGTGAAAATGCGTTTTTTCGGATAGATACCGCAGCGCAGCGTACCGCCGCAGTCGATGATTACGCACAGAATTTCATCGTCCGGCACACTTGTTTTAAAGCCGTCAACCAGTTCACAGCCTGTCATTTCAGCAATTTTCTGGGAAACCGGAGAAATGATGCCGCCGGTGATGTTTACGACTTTATTTCTTTTATCAGTAGGTTTAAGTACGAGTGGACCGCCAAAGCCGCTCGGGCCGGCATTAACAACAACATCTTTATATTGAGCCATGATAAAATCTCCTTTACTAATTTATAATCAATCAGGCATTATGAGTTGTTTTTACTTTATCGCTCAAAACAACGCCCTGCTGTTTGGAAACGTATGCCGTCGTAAAGTCGGTAACAACACCGCCGATAAAGTTGATTACAATACCGATTAAGAAATAACGCAGTGCAAGGTCAACCTGCGATAAGCCGAGCATCGTGATACCGTTGGCGATACCTAAGAATACGAACAGTTCGCCCGGGTTAACGTGCGGGAACAGACCGTTTAAAGTATGGCAGGAACGGGAAGCAGCCGCATAATAAGAAGGTTTGTATCTTTCTGGCATGAATTTACCGAGAGATAATGTCATCGGGTTGCAGAAGAAGAACGTTCCGATAACCGGCAAAACCATATAGCGGGTGAAGATGTTACCGGCGCATACATGAGCGAATTTTTCCACCTTATCCGTGCCGACGAAGCGGATAATAGCGTTCATCGCTACGAGTAAGCAGATAAGAGTAGGCACGATACCGGAAGCCAGTCCGATGAACGTCTCGCCGCCCTTGTTAAACATACCGATAAACCCTTGAGCTAAAAATACTAAAGTGTCCATAAAAAAACCTCTCCTTTTATAAAATTTTAAATTTTTAAACTACTGTTATTTAGGAGCCTCAACACACATTTTTTCTTCCTGCTGACGGGTATATTCTCTATATTCCTCTACAGCGGATAGAACAGCTGCTTTAGTCTGTTTATCAAAATCAGCACAAGTATTTTCAGTAATATCCGTAAGCACTATTCCATTTAAATCATCAAAATCCTTAAATCCGGCAAAGCTGGTAATCCCCTGAAGCTTTCTACCCTTGATGATTTTGCAGTTTTCATCAATGCACAGCATCAAAAGGCAACCGGCTTTAAAGCGGCCTCTGGCCTTGCCGATAGCGACGCGGCCAGATTTGCGCAAACTCTTTAACTCTCTATTAAACTTCTTTAACTGAAATACACTTAGAATACCCTGAAGAATCCACATTGCAATAGCCAAAACAATGAGTATCCAAAACATTCAAGGCAACACTCCTTCATTTAAAAACCAATAATTTTCTTGCCGTTGATTCATCCGTAATCAAAATATTGACAAGCTTTCCTTTTAAGGCACTGTAAATAGCAGGAACTTTTTCATCAGAAGCAGCCACACCGATAACGTATTTCACCTTATGCAGCTGGTAAAACGGAATGGAAATCGTTCTATCAACCACTTCCGTCGGTACCTCATTGCCGTTCTTATCATAAAAACGGGTGCACGTTTCACCGACGATACGATTGCCAAAGGAAGATGTTATATACTCAGATTTCAAACCATCCGTCCAAATTACGTTGGAAGCTGAAGTCGGCGAGCCGATACCCACGAAGGCAACATCCAGACTGTCCCAAAGTTTTTGTATTTTTTGGTAGTTAGTATCGTTTATGATTGCTTGTTTCGTTTCGGGCGTCTTGGTTATTGCCGGAGCGTACAGGTAATGGCTCCGCGCCTGAAAGGCATTGGCGACTTTATAGCAGATGGTGTTTACATGCAAATCGATATCGAGACTTTCCGAGCCGCCGACGAGCGGAACGAAATCAGCATCAACCGCCGGAAAACTTTCCACAGCGGCCTGATAGCCGATAGCTCCCATCGAGCGTCCCCAGTTAAAGCCGATTACCATTTTGTTCTTGATAAGCCGCTTCAACAATAAAAGCCCTGCCTTGCCCAGATTGGAATAGACATCATTCGGATTTTCGCTGGAAGGAACGATATACACTTCTTTTAGAGAAAATTTTCTTTCCAGCCGCGATTCCAGACTTTCAAACGAGTCCTGTACGATGAATATTTTTACGATGCCCGTTTCTTTGGCACGTTTTAAATACTTACTTACAGTCGTCCGGTCAATTCCCAGATTTTTGGCAATTTCGCTTTGCTTCATATCTTCTTCATAGTACATATGAGCTACTTTGATTAAAATTCTTTTGGATACAGGTTGCATGATTAAGACCTCTCTCAAATTTTAAATAAAATATATTCTCTTCTATATAGTTATTATAGTGGAAAGTATCTTATCACGCCATTTTCACATATGTGACGATATATCTCATTTGTTCCGACAACCATATAATAACACTTGCCATACATAGTGTCAAGAGATTTTTTTAAATTATTTTTAATAAAAAATTTTCTGATTTCACTTTTACATTTGTATCTATATTCTCTGTTTATACAGAAAATCACAATGATTTTACTTGACATATTTACACTAATGTCATAATATATAAACATGTCATTTTCGTAAAGTAAAGTATTAAAGTGAAGAGGTGTTAAAATTGGTAAATCCTAAATTAAAGGATGTTTTAAATGACCAGCTGTGCAGAGCCGTACTGTCTTTGCAGACTGTTGACGAATGCTATCAGTTTTTTGAAGATATCTGTACCGTGAGCGAACTCAAAGCACTGTCGCAGCGTCTGGAAGTGGCGCGAATGCTCAGAGCCGGCCATACGTATGATGAAGTCGTCGAACGCACCGGTGCCAGCACGGCCACAATCAGCCGCGTGAAACGCTGTCTCAATTACGGTGCCGACGGCTATGATACAGTCTTCAAACGCCTGGAAGCAAAAGAAAAGTAGGAGTTGTTTTTTATGTTATTGGAAATACCTTACGGCACGAGAGATTTTCTGCCGAAAGATGCTAAATTTAAACGCAGTATCGAGTCAAATCTGGCGAAAACGTTCAGCCTCTGGGGCTACGATGAAATCGTCACGCCGTCCATAGAATACGTGGATACACTTACTATCAACAACCGCAGCGGCATTGAAAACCAGCTGTTCAAGTTCTTCGACAAAAATAATCGGACATTGGCGCTGCGCCATGAAATGACGACGCCGATTGCCCGCGTCGCAGCCAGCCGCATGTATGATGATGTTCTTCCGTTTAAACTTTCGTACATCAGCAGTGTATATCGCTACGAACAGGCGCAGGAAGGACGCCAGTGCGAATTTTATCAGGCCGGCGTGGAACTGATGGGCGTTGCCGATGCGAGCGCCGATGCGGAAGTTATTGCACTCGCGGTGGACAGCCTGCGTAAAACGGGTCTTGCCGATTTTGAAATATGCCTCGGTCAGGTGGAATTCATCAACGGCATTATGCAGCAGATGGGTCTTTCCAAAGAAAAACAGAATGAAATCCGTCTGGCGCTCGAACAGCGCAATCTCGTCGATTTAAATAAAGCTGTAGAAGAAACAAATCTGCCGAACAAAGCGAAACAGGCTCTAAAATCCATTCCGCTGCTGCAGGGAAAAGAAGACATTCTGGAATTTGCCAACAATCTCGCCCTCAATGAACAAAGCCGCAAAGCTCTTGATAATCTGCATGATATCTATGAATTGCTGAAGCTGTACGGCGTTGCCGACAATGTAAATTTCGACCTCGGCGTCAACCGTGATTTCAGCTATTACACGGGTATGGTATTTGAAGTATATGCTCCGGGCATCGGCTATCCGATTTGCGGCGGCGGCCGTTACGATAATATGCTGTCTGATTTCGGCACAGACTGCCCGGCGACGGGTTTTGCCCTGGGCATTGAACGGCTGATGCTGGCGCTTGCCAAACAAAATCAGGTGCAAAGCGTACAGCAAAAGAAAGATGTTTATATTGCTTTTGCCGCCGGCAAACAAGCCGAAGCCATAGATGAAGCGACAAAGCTGCGCAGTGAAGGGAAAATCGTTGACCTTGCCTTCACGCCGCAGTCAAAAGAGGAAGCGGTTAAATACCAAGCAGATAAAAACATTAATGAACTTATTTACATTAAATAAATTGTTCATTTTTCTTTTGAAATCAAAAGAAAAACGAACCAAAAA
>DCFC01000051.1 GCA_002314325.1 Megamonas hypermegale | reverse complement strand
TAAACTGGCATGGCAGGGGAAAACATTCATCAAAGTAGATAAATGGTTTCCGTCAAGCCAAATATGTCATAACTGCGGTTTTCAGACGGATATAACAAAAAATTTGTCCGTAAGAAAATGGACCTGTCCAAAATGCGACATGACACATGATCGTGATTACAATGCGGCAGTCAATATCCGAAAAGAAGGAAAACGGATTGCCTTAGCGTAAAACGCAGTAAACAAAATTACCGTGGGACACACGGGATAGCATATGAAGCTACAAGCCTGTGGAGAGCATGTAAGACTTTGTACTTCGGTATAAAGCTGTATTCGATGAATCAGGAAACTCCCGCTTCAAACACCATAGGTGTTAAGCGGTGAGTATGTTCACTTTGTTGTGTTAGTAAAACATTCAGCCTGTATCCAGCAGAATAATACTTTATATCTGTTTGATATTGCCACTTAACCCCACTAAATATAAAGTATTATTCTGCTTTAGGAAATCAACCGGAAAAATATATCACTAAAATTTCTAGTAAACGTATACTAAATTTTAATTTTTTTCATAAAAATAAAATAACTATTTATTTCTTAAAACGCATACTATATAATAAATCTATAACTACAGATTTTCATCATCAATAATTTTTATATAAAGGAGCATCGTCATGGACAAAAACCGCCAAAAGTACAAGTATCTCTATCTTTTATCCGAAAAATACCCCAACCGCCAATCCGTCGTAACCGAATTAATCCGCCTCAAAGCAATTTTGAACCTCGCCCGCCCTACTGAACACTTCATGAGCGACCTGCACGGCGAATACGAATCATTCTTCCACATCATCAACAACTGCTCCGGCGTCATCAAGGAAAAAGTCGACTACTTATTTGAAAAAGAAATGACACCGGCGCAACGGGCCGAATTTTGCACGCTGATTTATTATCCTAAGGAAAAAATAATGGATTTGCGAGAAAAAAAAGCCCTTTCACACAAATGGTACTCGGAAAATCTGCGCCGTCTGCTCGGTCTGTCCCGCTTAATGTCCTATAAATATCCTCAATCCGAACTGAAAAACCTCCTGCCGCAGGGTTACGAAACAATTATTCTGGAACTCATGACGGCGCGCCCACATGACGATACCTTCCAGGAAGTGTATTTCAATACGATTTTAAATACTCTAATCAATATCAACAGCGGCGACGAATATATCATCGCCTTCACGAAATTCATCAAAAAACTCGCTGTAGCTCATCTGCATATTGTCGGCGACATTTTCGACAGAGGCCAGCGTCCCGACTCCATCATCGACATGCTGCGCCAGCACCATTCCGTCGATATCCAGTGGGGCAATCACGATATACTCTGGATGGGCGCAATGTGCGGCAATGATGCCTGCATCGCCACCGTCGTCCGCAACAGCGTTTCCTACAACAATACGGCCGTTCTGGAAAAAGGCTACGCTATCAGCCTGCGCCCGCTATCCTCGCTCGCCAACAAGCTGTATCCCGACAAGAGCCTGAATACCGCCATGAAACGCACCATTTCCATCATTTTATTCAAACTAGAAGGTCAGCTCATAAAACGTAATCCGGATTTTAAAATGGACAGCCGTCTTTTGCTGGATAAAATCGACTACATCTCCAAACACATTAAATTAAACGGCAAAATATACCCGGTAAAAAGTCCGTCATTCCCTACCATCGACCCGAACAATCCATATGAGCTCACCGAAGAAGAACAGCACGTTCTCGACGAAATAAAATCCTCCTTCCTCGACAGTGTGCGCCTGAAAAAACACATTGATTTTCTTTACCAGAAAGGCAGCGTCTACAAGGCCTGCAACAATAATCTGCTCTATCACGGCTGTATTCCGCTCAACGAAGACGGGACTTTCATGCGCGTGGAACTGAACCACAACAAATATTACGGCAAAAATTACCTCGATTTCTGCGACAAGACAATCCGCCAGGCGTATCTCGGTCTGTACGACCCGAAAGCCGTCGATTTGATGTATTATTTCTGGTGCGGCAGATACTCGCCGTTTTCCGGCCGCGAATTTAAAACATTTGAACGCATGTACATCGAAGACAAATCGACCTGGGTTGAACCGTCCGACGCCTACTACCGCTACTGCGACGATGAAAACATCTGCAACATGATTTTGGAAGAATTTTCTCTGAAGATAAAACACGGCCACATCATAAACGGCCACGTTCCCGTCAAGGTAAAAGCAGGTGAAAGCCCTGTAAAAGCCAACGGCAAAACGATAATCATCGACGGCGGCTTCTGCAAAGCGTACCATAATAAAACGGGCATTGCCGGTTATACTCTGATTTCCAATTCCCGCGGGCTGCGTCTGCTGGAACATCAGACCTTCACCAATATCAAGGAAGCGTTAAAAGCTAACCAGGACATTGAATCCGTATCGTGCACGCTGGAGCTGCAAAATTTCCATTCCTGCACCGCCGATACCGATTTAGGCGTAGAAATTCAGGAGGAACTGAACGATATTTACCATTTAATGCTCGCCTACCAGAACGGCTTAATTCCGGAAAGAGCTTAAAATTTTAATTAAACTTTAATGGATATTTCCTTTTCAATCCTTTATACTTATTTATATAGAAAAATAATATGAAAAGGATTGGATTTTATTATGAACTCTATACTTTTACTGTCTGCCGTCGTCCTAATCGCCTGTGTCATCGGCAGCAAAATTTCTTCCCGTCTCGGGCTTCCTACCCTGCTTTTTTTCATCGGACTCGGTATGCTGTTCGGTTCGGAAGGAATTTTTAAAATCGACTTTGAAAATTATTCCTTTGCCGAAAAAATCTGTTCCTCCGCCCTCATCTTCATCATGTTCTACGGCGGTTTCGGCACAAAATGGAGCACGGCTCGGCCCGTAGCCGTCAAAGCCACGCTTTTAAGCACGCTCGGCACACTCATAACGGCCGTTCTTACCGGTCTGTTCTGTCATCTCGTTTTTAATCTGCCTCTGCTGGAAGGCATGTTGATTGGCGCCGTACTGAGCTCCACCGACGCGGCTTCCGTCTTTTCCATCCTGCGCTCGCAGCGCCTCAACTTAAAATACGGCACCGCGCCTATGCTGGAAATCGAAAGCGGCAGTAATGACCCGTGTGCTTATATGATGACAATTATCCTGCTTTCAGCTATGGGCGGAGATATATCTTTTTCTGACATAAGCTATTCCGTTTTTTCCCAGCTTGTCTATGGCCTGTTAATCGGTACGGCGCTTGCCTACATCGGCAGCTGGATACTGCGCCATGTCCGTTTCGGTGAAGACGGTTTCGACTCCATCTTTCTCGTTGCCATCGCGCTTGCCGCATATACTCTGCCGTCCTTCATCGGCGGCAACGGTTATCTGAGCACCTATATCGCCGGTATCATTCTCGGCAATCAGCGCATTCCGAAAAAGAAAAATCTCGTCAATTTCTTCGACGCTTTCAACGGCATGATGCAGATGGTCATCTTCTTTTTGTTGGGACTGCTCGTATTTCCTTCCAATCTCGTTTTATATTTTGTACCGGCACTGTTCATCGCACTGTTTCTCACACTTGTTGCCCGTCCTGTAGCTGTCGCCGTGCTTTTAACTCCTTTTAAAGCACCCGCCAACCAACAACTAATAATTTCCTGGGCTGGTCTGCGCGGAGCGGCTTCCATCGTATTCGCCATCGTCGCTGTCGTTTCGCCGAATTATCATGATGACTCCATTTTTTCCATTGTATTCTGCGTCGTTTTATTGTCGCTGTTGTTTCAGGGAGCTTTTCTGCCGATAGCTTCCAAAAAACTCAATATGATTGACGATAATGAAAACGTACTCAAAACGTTCAATGATTATTCCGATGAAAACGACATCAAATTCATCCGTCTCGAACTGAAAAACAATCATCCGTGGGTCGGCAGACAAATTCATGAAATCGGCTCCATCCCCGGCGCTCTGATTGCCGCCATCTTGCGGCAGGGAGCAACAATCACGCCGAAGGGCAATACCGTTCTGAAAAATGACGACTCGCTCATTATCTGCGCCAAGAGTTATCAGGACAAAGACGGCATTGAACTAAACGAAATCACGATAAACAAAGACCATGCCCTAATTGGTAAAAAACTGCGGGAAGCCGATATCGGCAAAGACTCGCTTGTCGTATTAATCCAAAGAGACGGGCAGGACATCATTCCCGACGGCAACAGTGAAATAAACGCCGGCGACGTGCTCGTCGTATATTCGCAGAAAAATCTCTTTCATTTAGCTTAAAAAAAGCGTGCTGATTTATTTTCAGCACGCTTTTTTTAACCCAATTTATTAAAAATATACTTTGCCAACACGGCTTCCATCATAAACAGAGCCGCCAATAAATAAAATACGAACGTTATGCCCGCGCCGTGCGCTATGAAACCCAAAACGGCAGGGCCTAAAATCACGCCCGTATATCCCATGCATGTTATCGCCGTAACGGCGGCATTTATCGGCATATCATTCTGATTTTTCAAGAGAGAATACAATACCGGTACAATATTGGCAGCACCTAGACCGATAAGAATAAAACCGAGCGGCATCAAATAGAAATTATCAATCAGCACCACCAGCAAAAAGCCTATCCCGGCAATCACTGCACCGAAAACGCAAATCCGCTGTTCCCCGATTACCTGCACCGCTTTGTCGCCGATAAAGCGGATAACAAGCATTGCTACGGAAAAAATCGCATACCCTATACCGGCCAGCGATAAATCCAGCCCTTTAGCTTCCGTCAGGAAAACGCCGCTCCAGTCCATTACAGCGCCTTCCGCCAGAAAACTTATACAAGCCAGAATACCGAACAGCACGACAATGCCGCGCGGAATTGCCACCGGTTTTTCATTGCTCGCCCCTTTATACGCCAAAAAATACGGACTTGCGGCAAGCGCCAGCACACAGATAATGGCACAATGAATAATTGCTATCGTTACAATCGCCAAACCTGCTTTTGCCAAAACACTAAACAGTCCCGCACCGCAGAAACAGCCTACGCTCCACATGGCGTGCATACTCGACATTATGCGCTTTTGCGACAGCTTTTCGACAATTACGGAATTCATATTCATTGTTACGTCGACCGTTCCCATTACCATACCGAACAGCAGCAGCACGGCTACGAACGACCATATATTATCCAAAAAAGAAATCACCACTAAAATAAGCGCAAATGCTATAATACAGACACGGAGTATTTTCTTGCAACCCAGTTTCTGATTTAAAATTCCGGCTATCGGCATAAATATGAAAGCACTGATACCGATACATAACAGCAGCATACCCAAAACATCATCGCCGATTTGCAATCGTTCTTTGACCGCCGGTATCATCGGTGCCCATGTCGCCACCGTAAAACCCGCCAGAAAAAACGAACATCTTGCCGCATGCTGTTCTTTTGTACCAGCTTTGAACTGACTCAAATATTTTTCTTCTACACTCATAAAAATTTCCTTCCATTAAGTTTTTCAATGACATTATAAAGTATTGTGCGACACAATAGTCAAGAAATTTATTCCAAATGACATAATAATATATTTCATCAACAATTTCTATCACTATTTATTGCCAATTTTATAACAATCGTATTTCAAAACGGAGGTAATTCTATGTACAAAAAACTGCAAAATCTATTCATTATTCTATTCACTGTCCTCAGTATTTTTCTTCCTGCTACAGTTTTCGCCGCCGACAAACCGATTATTCTTCTCTACACAAATGATATTCACTGCAGCATCGAGGACAATATCGGCTTTGCTAAAATCGCCCGCTATAAAGAAGATTTAACTCAGTTCACGCCGTACGTCGCTTTAATCGATGCCGGTGATGCCGTTCAAGGCGCACCTATCGGCAAATTATCCCAAGGCGAAAGTATCGTCAACATCATGAATGCCGTCGGCTACGATTTTGCCATTCCCGGCAATCACGAGTTTGACTACGGCATGAACCGCTTTCTCGAACTCGATAACTTATTGAACTGCGGCTACTATTCCGCCAATCTAATTAATTTGAACACTGGCAAAAATCTTTTGCCAGCCTATAAAATCATGCAGTTCGGCGATACGAAAATAGCTCTAATCGGCGTAACGACACCGGAAAGTCTTACATCATCCACACCGGCATTCTTTCAGGATGAACACGGCAAATTCATCTACTCTTTCGCCGAAGACGATACCGGCAAAAAACTTTACGCCAAAATTCAGCAGACTGTCGATACGGTAAAAAAACAGCATACCGATTATATAATACTTGTCGCTCATCTGGGCGAACACGGCATAACGCCCCGCTGGAGCAGCCTCGCTGTCGCCCGCAATACAACAGGCATTGACATTATTATCGACGGACATTCCCATGAAACGGTATTAAAAGATACTGTCAAAAACAAACAGGGAAAAGACGTCATCATCACGCAGACCGGTACAAAATTAAATAACCTCGGACATTTAGCCATCGAACCTGACGGTAAAATTTCCGTATTATTAATAGCCGATTTAAGTCTTTCCGACCCGAAAATCAAAGCTTTAATCAATGAGGAAAAACAGAAATTCGCACCGATTTTAAATCAGACCATCGGCAAATCCGAGGTAAATCTCACCACAATCGACCCGCAAAACGGAAAACGCTTAATCCGCAGCGGTGAAACAAATCTCGGCGATTTCGTAACGGATGCTTATAAAAATGTACTTGATACCGATATTGCCCTGTGCAACGGCGGCGGCATCCGCAACGAAATTCCCGCTTCAACCTTCACCTACAACGATATCCTGACCGCATTTCCATTCGGCAATATGTGCGTAATCATCGAAGCAACAGGACAGCAGATTTTAGATGCGCTGGAGATGGGCGCTAAAGACTATCCGCAGGAAAACGGCGGCTTTTTACAGGTTGCAGGATTGACCTACACGATTGACAGCACCATTCCTTCCGGCATCGTAACGGACGATAAAGGCAATTTTATTAAAACAGAAGGAGCTTACCGCGTGCAAAATGTCCTGATAAACGGCAAGCCGCTCGATTTAAATAAAAAATACACCGTCGGCGGCACTTCCTATATCCTCAAACTCGGCGGCAACGGTATGACCATGTTTAAAAATGCCCGTTTAATCCAAGACGAAATGATGTCGGAAACAGATGTCATCATCGAATACATTCAAAATCATTTGCATGCCGTTATCGGCGATACGTATAAAAATCCTTATGGACAAGGAAGAATTATAATTAAATAATTGTTCATTTTTCTTTTGAAAGGTCAAAAGAAAAACGAACCAAAAAGAAAAAACCTTTTTAACGTTTCGCT
>DCFC01000027.1 GCA_002314325.1 Megamonas hypermegale | reverse complement strand
TTTTTATTTATAATTTATTATTAATATATATTTATTTAGAAATTATTAGTTTTAAATAAATATATTTAAAATAAAATAACAGTTTATTATTTAACATAAAATAAAACTATGCTATTTTAAATATAATAGATTAATTTATATAAAAGTATGGCTGAGGAATTTTTGTATAATTTTCTTTTCAGATGAACGGATTTCTTCTATAATATCAATATAATTAAAAAGGAGGATTTGTTTTTGGTAGTTGTAACGACAATTCGCAAGGTAAACGATGATTTGATAATGCGCGCGCAGAAAATAGCGGCGTTTTTAAATACAAAATATGTTCCGCGCCGAAAGGAAGGAATTTCCAAAATAAAAGAACGGTATAATGCCGATGTTGCGCTTGTAGTTAAAAGCAATCAGCTTATATTGGATTTACCGGAGGGCGAGATGTTTTTTCATCCCAATATGGCGCAGGTGCGTATTAAGCGGCTGCGGTACGGCGGGAATGACAATATGCTCGATGCTATGCAGGTAAAAAAAGGCATGAAAATTTTAGACTGCACACTGGGATTTGCTGCCGACGCAATAGTCAGCAGCTACGGTGTAGGCGAAAACGGCAAAATCGTGGGTCTGGAAGTAAATCCGCTAATCAGTCTGGTAGTAAAAGAAGGTTTAAAAACGTATCTGCCGACTAATTACGACTTGAAAGCGGCTATGAATAATATTGAAGTAATTAATCAGGATTATTTATCATTTTTAAAAGCACAGCCAGATAACAGTTTTGATATTGTCTATTTCGACCCGATGTTCCGCCATGCACTGCTGGACAGCAAAAATCTCAGTCCGCTCCGTCAGCTGGCGGATAATAGACCTGTTTCGCCGGAAGCTATTGAGCAGGCAAAACGTGTTGCCAAATACCGCGTAGTATTCAAAGAAAACAGCCGCAGTCTGGAATTTGCCCGTCTGGGATTTGAAAAAATCTGCGGCGGCAAGTATGCGCCTATTCATTATGGTGTAATTGATGTATAAATAATAAATCCCGAAGATTTAAATGTTTTCGGGATTTATTATTGAAAAATATACTGCTGGCTACAAGCTCAATATTTTACTAATTTAATAAATACTATTAAAAAAAGATTGTTGTTTGCAAATATATCAAAAAGCTATATAATATCGTATAGAACAGGAGAGATATAATGCTAGATACAGATTTATGTTGGTGTGGCAGCGGACGTATATATAAAGTCTGCCACAAAAGTTTTGATGAACGGCTGAAATCCGTTAAATTAAAGAAATTCAGAGGACAGTGCCGTCCGCCGCGTCAGATTATCAAGAATGAAAAGGATATTGAAGGCATTAAAAAGAGCGGCGTTATCAATAACGGTGCGCTCGACTTGATTGCAGAAAATATCTGCGCCGGTATGGATACGGAAACGGTCAACCTTTTAGCGCACAATTATATTATTGAGCACGGCGGCATACCTGCCTGCCTCAATTATGAAGGCTTCCCGAAAAGTATCTGTGTTTCCATCAACAATGTGGTCTGCCACGGTATACCAAACCGCGATACTGTTTTAAAAGACGGCGATATCGTGAACGTGGATGTAACGACCATTCTCGACGGATATTTTGCTGACGCTTCGCGTATGTTCATGATTGGCAATGTTTCGCCGAAAGCGCGGAAACTGGTAGAAGTGACGAAAGAATGCATGGAAATCGGCATTGCGGCGCTTAAACCGTGGGGCTTTCTCGGCGACGTCGGTGCAGTTATTCAGCACCATGCGCATAAAAACGGCTATTCCGTAGTTCGTCAGCTCGGCGGGCACGGCGTCGGTAAAAAATTCCATGAAGAACCGTTCGTAGCTCATTTCGGTAAGAAAAATACGGGCATGCTGCTTGTTCCGGGCATGGTTCTGACGGTTGAACCGATGATTAACGCCGGTAAGGATGAAGTTGTAATCGACCCATTCGACGATTGGACAATCTACACGAAAGACGGTTCACTTTCCGCTCAGTGGGAAAAAACAGTGCTCATTACGGAAACAGGCACGGAAATTCTGGCCGACTGATTTTCAGTTTTTATCTGTATGAAAAAAGAAATGCTTCCTGAAATTTTTGCTCAGGAAGCATTTTTATACTTATTTGAAGTAAAAGGGGTTTTGTAATGATACAGCCGATGATAACGATGGAGCACGTTTCCAAAAAATATGAAAACGATGTTCTGGCTTTGAATGATATTAATATAACGATTTATAAAGGTGAGTTCGTTTTTGTTGTAGGACCGAGCGGCGCCGGCAAATCAACTTTTATGCGCATGCTGCTGCGGGAAACGCTGCCGAGCTCCGGCACGGTGAAGGTCAACGGTTATAATATTTCCGCAATGCGCAATAAAGACGTACCGTATCTGCGGCGCAGTCTGGGTATTGTCTTTCAGGATTACCGACTGCTGCCGAACAAAACAGTCTATGAAAACGTGGCGTTTGCCATGCGAGTCATTGAAGCGCCGCGCCGTTTAATTCAGCGCAGTGTAATCAGTGTGCTCGGCGTTGTTGGTCTTAAGGATAAATACCGCTGCTTTCCGCATCAGCTGTCCGGCGGCGAGCAGCAGCGCGTAGCCATCGCCCGTGCCATTGTAAATCAGCCGTCGATTGTGATTGCCGATGAACCGACGGGCAATCTCGACCCAGAAACGACATGGGGCATTATGGAGATTTTCGACCGCATTAACCGAGCGGGCACGACGATTGTCATGGCAACGCACAATAAAGATATTGTCGATACAATGCAGCGCCGCGTCATAACTATTTCGCAGGGCGCTATAACGCGCGATGTGGCACAAGGAGGATACGACGGTGAAATTTAGTACGAGCGAATATTTTATCAAGGAAGTGTATACTTCGTTCAAGCGCAACACGTGGATGACGCTGGCTTCCATTTTAACGGTAGTGATATCGCTGTTTATTCTGGGGTTTTTCTCCATCGTGGTACTGAATTTAAATAAACTTGCCGATACGCTGGAGTCGCAGGTACAGGTCAGCGTCTATCTGAAAGACGACATCAACGAGGAAGATTTGGCCGATACGAAAAAAATTCTGGAAAGCGTGGAAGGAACGCAAAAGGTAAATTACATCACGCGCAACGAAGCCATGCGCAATTTCAAGGACAGGCTGGGCGACCAGCAGTTTCTGCTCGATGCACTGGACAATACCAATCCGCTGCCGAATTCGTTCACAGTCGTCGTATCTGCACCGGAGCAGGTGAAGAGCGTCGCCGACGCGGCCCAGACGCTCTTCACGGTAGAGTCGGTTTCGTACAGTCAGGATATAATAAACCATATCTTCAACCTGACGCATTTAATCAGAATTATCGGCGTGGCTTTGATAATCCTGCTACTCGGCGCGGCGATATTCATAATTTCCAATACAATCCGCCTAACCGTATTTGCACGGCGCAAAGAAATTGCTATAATGAAATATGTCGGTGCAACTGACTGGTTCATCCGCTGGCCGTTTCTGCTCGAGGGAATTGTGCTCGGCTTCATCGGCGGCGGGATTGCAGCCGCTCTGCTTATTGTGATTTATGCGCAGATATCGCAGGAAATATACAATGCCATGGCGTTTTTCCCGCTTATTCCGCAGTATCCGTTTATCAATTACGTTGTTCTCGTCGTACTGATTAGCGGCATAATTATCGGCGCGGCGGGCAGCATCATTTCCCTGAAGCGGTTTCTCAGAGTGTAAGGAGCATATCGGATGAACAAGATAAAAAAGATGAAAATTTTCTTAGTTATCGTATTGATATGCTCTTTGATGAGCACGACATTTGCTCAGACACTGGGAGAACGCCAGGATGAATTGAACGAGAAAGCCGAAGCACAGCGGCAGAAAATGGCGGAGACCGATAAAAAAATCGATGAAGTATCTGAGCAGATGCGCGCCATGCAGGAAGACTGGGACAATGCCAATACGCAGTATAACACGATAAAAGCCGAGCTCGATGAAGCGAACGCTCAGCTGGAAGAAAACGAACGCCGGCTGGAGGAAACGGAAGCTTCGCTAGAGAAAAACCGCCGCTATCTGCAAAAACGCGTGCGCAATATCTATATGCACGGGCAGATTTCCTATCTGGACATACTGTTCGGCGCAAAGGATTTTTCCGATTTCCTGACACGCATGGATTTAATCAAGCGAATTCTGCGCTACGACTATGACCTGATTACGAAAATAAACGACGAACGCAATATGATTGCGCAGACAAAGGAAGAACTGGAAAAAAACAAACAGCAGACGGAAAAACTGTTCGATGAAGCGACCAGCAAAAAACTGGAACTGGACAGAAAAAAAGACGCTCTCGATAAGATGATGGACAAACTGAAATACGATAGGGAAACGTCGGAAAAAGCCTATCAGGAAATCATGGCGGCTTCGGCCAATATCGCACGCATGCTGCAAAACCGCAGTGCTTCCTCTGTTGTCGGCACGGGGCAAATGATTTGGCCGCTGGGCGGACCGGTAACGTCGGAATTCGGCTGGCGCACTCATCCGATTTACGGCAATGCCCGCTTTCACAGCGGTATCGACATCGGCGGCGATTACGGACTCGGCATTGCAGCGGCGGACGCGGGAACGGTTTCCTATGCCGGCTGGATTAGCGGCTACGGCAATACCGTTATCATCGACCACGGCAACGGCATATCGACACTGTACGGTCATAATCAGTCGCTTACAGTCAGCGTGGGGCAAAACGTATCGCAGGGAGATATCATCGCCCGCTGCGGCTCTACAGGCAATTCCACCGGACCGCACTGCCATTTTGAAGTCCGCGTCAACGGTGAACCAGCAAGCCCTTACGATTATCTTTAATTAATTGGTGGTAAACATGAAAAAAATATTAAAAAATATAATAATAGCTCTGCTGATAGCGATATTCTCCTCGCTGTCGACGCTCGTTGTCATTTACTATGCACTCGGCTTCAATCAGCAGGGATTTTTCAACCTGATGCGCTTTATCACAGCATACCGCTTTATTGAAATGAAATATGTAAACGATACGAGCGATGTCGATTTAATTGACGGTGCTATCGACGGCATGGTGAAATCACTCAACGACCCGCACTCCAATTACCTTTCGCCGAAGATGTACCAAAATCTGATGGAACAGACGCAAGGCTCTTTTGCCGGTATCGGCGTCATCATGGGCATGGATAATGAGAAAAACATTCATATCATCGGCGTACTGGAAAATTCGCCGGGGCTCAAAGCCGGATTGCAGGTCGGCGACCAGATAACGGCAGTCGACGGTACGTCCGTAACGCAAATGGCATTTGACGAAGTGGCGGCGCATGTACGCGGCGAGCCGGGAACTAATGTTGTGATTACGATTGTACGCGACGGTGCGCAGCAGGATTTCACAATCACGCGTGACAATATTAAGCTGAAAACAGTTGACCACGAAATGCTGGAAAACAATATCGGCTATATCCAGATTGCCTCTTTCTCGGAAGATACGGCGCAGGAATTCAAGGACGCATACACCGATTTGCAAAATCAGGGCATGAAAAGTCTGGTAATTGACCTGCGCAACAATCCGGGCGGTCTTTTGACTTCCTGCGTGGAAATAGCTAAAAATCTCGTGCCGCAGGGCGATATCGTTTCCATTGTGGACAAAGACGGCAACAAGGAAGTATATACTTCCGATTTGGCGCAAACACCGTATCCCATGGCTGTTTTAATCAATAACAACAGTGCCAGCGCTTCGGAAATTCTCGCCGGTGCCATGCAGGATACGCATGCAGGCACGATTATCGGCACGACTTCCTACGGCAAAGGATCCGTGCAGACAATTCTGCCGATGATGGATGATGATGCGGTGAAACTTACTATAGCAAAATACTATACACCGAGCGGCCGCTCTATCGACGGAGTCGGTATTACGCCGGATATCGAAGTACAGCTTGATGAAAATTCTCCTGTAGATACACAGCTCAATAAAGCTAAAGAAATTTTAAACGCTGTAACAGCTCAATAGAAAAAAGCGATAACATTTGAGAAAACTCATTTGTTATCGCTTTTATTTTTTTACTTATTCTTTATTTGCGGTTGAAAGCACGATGAGCGATGTCTTTTCTGTAGTACGCATTGTCAAAATGGATTAAGTCAATGTTCTGGTAAACTTTATCCACAGCCGATTTAATATCCTCGCCGATATCGACAACGCCGAGCACGCGGCCGCCGCTCGTTACGATTTTGCCGTCTTTTTGCGCCGTTCCCGCATGGAATACAAGCAGTCCAGCGTCTTTAGCCTTATCGAGACCTACGATTTCATCGCCTTTGTTGTATTTGGCCGGATAACCGCCGGCGCTCATAACGACGCAGACAGCGGCTTTATTACTCCATTTGATTTCAGTATCTTTTAATGTACCGTTGATACATGCTTGCATTATTTCACCTAAATCGCTTTCCAGAAGCGGCAGTACTACCTGCGTTTCCGGGTCGCCGAAGCGGGCGTTGAATTCCACTACTTTCGGACCTTCGTTCGTAATCATCAGACCTGCATACAGGCAGCCTTTGTATTCATGACCTTCCTGCTGCATGGCATTGATTACCGGTTCCAGAATTTCTTTCTGTACGCGCTGCATGATATCCGGCGTAACGACCGGTGCCGGTGCGTAAGTGCCCATGCCGCCCGTATTCGGCCCTTTGTCGCCGTCGAGAGCGCGCTTATGGTCCTGCGACGGTATCATCGGTACAATCGTTTTGCCGTCGGTGAATGCCAGTACGGAAGCTTCTTCGCCTTCCATGAATTCTTCGATAACGATGCTGTTTCCCGCACTGCCGAATGCTTTGTCGCACATGATTTCATCTACGGCGTCGAGTGCCTGCTGGAGCGTTTCCGCTACGATTACGCCTTTACCTGCTGCCAGCCCGTCCGCTTTGATAACGATAGGAGCGCCTTCTTGACGGATGTATTCCTTCGCTTTTTCGGCTTCAGTGAATACTTCATATTTTGCCGTAGGAATGTTGTATTTTTTCATAATCGCTTTGGAGAAAGATTTGGAGCCTTCCAGCTGCGCGGCGCTTTTTTGCGGGCCGAATGCCGGTATGCCCGCTTTCGCCATATCGTCAACGATACCGTTCGTCAGCGGTACTTCCGGACCGACAACGACCATGCCGATATTTTTTTCCTGCGCCAGTTTCACCAAAGCCGCGTTGTCTTCCACCGAACCCGGTATGCACTGCGCCACATCTTCCATACCCGGATTGCCCGGCACGGCATAGATTTTATCTGCAATTTTGCTCTGTGCCAATTTCCACGCCAATGTATGTTCACGGCCGCCGCCGCCGATAACTAAAATATTCACGAAAAATCCTCCTTTAATTTTAAAGAAAAGAAAGCGCACTTAATTAGTGCGTATAGCAGATATAAGTGCGCCGATTTATTATTATTTATTTAACTGCTGAGCAAGATATGCCTGAATACAGTCATCATAATGAGCCGTATGGTCAAATGCTTCCTGAGCGAGCTGCATACGGAATTTGCCAGTAGTGCAGCCGTCTTTGGCTACCATTTCGGCGATTTCATCATAATGAGCCGGATTTACTACGACCGTAACAAATTTGAAATTCTTGGCAGCAGCACGAATCATTGCAGGTCCGCCGATATCGATATTTTCCACAGCTTCAGCCAAAGTTACATCCGGTTTGGCGATTGTTTCGCGGAACGGATATAAGTTTACGACAACCAAATCAATCGGCTGAATGTGGAATTTCTGCATCTGCGCCTGATGACTCTGATTGTCGCGCACTGCCAAAATTCCGCCGTGAATGTACGGATTTAAAGTTTTTACGCGACCATCCATGATTTCCGGGAATTTCGTTACATCGCTGACATACGTTACAGGGATGCCGGCATCGGAGATTGCGTGCATTGTTCCGCCGGTAGAGATGATTTCTACGCCTGCTTCATGCAATTTGCGCGCGAATTCCACAATACCGGTTTTATCGGATACGCTCAATAAGGCTCTTTTTATAGGCATAATAAAGCCCCCTTTTATATTATTATTCATCAATCGTTACATGACGACCGTTTACGTGAATTTTTCCTGCCAAATACAGTTCTATGACTTTCGGATAAACGATATGCTCCTGTTCCAGCACGCGCGCCGCCAGTGTTTCTTCCGTATCATCATCGAGTACCGGAACGGCCACCTGCATGATAATCGGACCGCTGTCCATGCCTTCATCGACGAAATGCACCGTACAGCCCGATACTTTCACGCCGTAAGCCAGCACGTCGCGGTGAGCATGCGCTCCGCCGAACGACGGCAAAAGTGACGGATGAATGTTCATAATGCAGTTTTTGAATTCATTGACGAAATACGGACTTAAAATGCGCATGAAACCGGCTAAAATAACGAGCGTTACGCCGTGTTTTCTAAGCTCGTCCACGAGTTTATGTTCAAACTCGTCTCTGTCTGCGCACTGTTTGCGGTCAATGCAAATTGCCGGAATACCGGCTTTTTCAGCACGTTCAAGCGCCATTACGTTCGGTTTATCCGTGAGTACTACGCCGATTTTGGCTTTAATCTGTCCTTTTTCCACCGCGTCGATTATCGACTGCAAATCGCTGCCGCGACCGGAGGCAAGAACGCCGAGTACAGCATTATTCATTGAAAACGCCGCCTTTTACTTCAACTGTCTGGTCGCCTTCGACAACTTCGCCGATAATATAGGATTTTTCACCTTTAGCGGCAAGGTCGGCCTGAATATTTTCAGCATCCTGCGCTGATACGAGTAGTATCATGCCGATACCCATGTTGAATACGCGGTACATTTCATGCCACTCAACATTGCCCCAGCTTTGCAGAAGCTTAAAGATTGCCGGCATTTCCCACGCATCAGCGTTTACCGTTACGCCTGTGCCTTCCGGCAGTATACGGGAGATATTTTCATAGAAGCCGCCGCCCGTTACGTGCACCATGCCGTGAATATCGTATTTTTCGATAAGCGGCAGGCATACGCGCGGATAAAGACGGGTCGGTGTCAAAAGTTCCTCACCCAGTGTCTTGCCGTTTAATTCAGCAAATTTTTCGCTGCCGTCAAAACCTTTAACATCGAAACAGATTTTGCGCACGAGCGAATAGCCGTTGGAATGAACGCCGCTGGACGGAATACCGAGCAGTACGTCGCCGGCTTTGATTTTATCGCCGGTAATAATTTTCGCTTTATCGACTGCACCGACTGCAAAACCGGCGATATCGTATTCGCCGTCAGCATAGAAACCGGCCATTTCAGCCGTTTCACCGCCGATTAAAGCACAGCCCGATTCTTTGCAGGCATTGGCTACGCCTTTTACAACCGTTGCCACCTGTTCCGGCTGTAATTTGCCGACAGCCAGATAATCGAGGAAGAATAACGGTTCTGCGCCCTGTACGAGAATGTCGTTTACGCACATAGCCACCGCATCCTGACCGATAGTGTCATGTTTATCGAGCATGAAGGCAAGGCGCAGTTTCGTGCCGACACCGTCCGTTCCGGATACAAGCACCGGTTCTTTATATTTGCCGCTGTTTAAGGCGAACAAACCGCCAAAACCGCCTAAATCTCCCAGAACTTCCGGGCGATACGTCGCTTTTACGCTGTCTTTTATCAGTTTTACGGAATAATTTCCCGCATCGATATCCACGCCGGAATCACGATAGGTAAGATTTGTCTGTTTATTTTCAGCCATTTTTGACCTCCGAAATTTATTATTTAGCGCGCTGTTCAAATACGTATTTATCAGCACCCGTTACCGTTTCTTTTGACATTTCGATAGGATATGCGTTATTGAAGCAAGCATAGCACATATCATCCGGATTTGCCGTGGTGAGCGAAGCTCTAAGTCCTTCCAGCGACAGAAAATGCAGTGAATCAGCTCCGATGTACTCACGGATTTCCTCTACCGATTTAGTCGCTGCAATAAGTTCCTTGCGCACGGAAGTATCAATGCCGTAGTAGCAAGGATAGCCGATTGGCGGAGAACTTACGCACATATGCACTTCTTTAGCACCGGCCTTGCGCAGCATTTTCACGATTTTGCCGCTCGTCGTGCCGCGTACGATGGAGTCATCCACCATGATTACCGATTTTCCGGCTACGGCTTCGCGGATGGCATTGAGTTTTAAGCGTACGGCTGTATCGCGTTTTTTCTGCGTTGGTTGAATGAAAGTACGTCCGATATAACGGTTCTTGATTAAGCCTTCACAATACGGAATGCCTGATTCATACGCATAACCGGTTGCCGCCGTATTGCCGGAGTCCGGTACGGAAATGACGATATCGCCTTTGAACTTGCTTTCGCGTGCGAGCATTCTGCCCATCATGAAGCGGGCGGCATGAACGCTCTGTCCATCAATCGTGCTGTCCGGACGCGCAAAATAGATATATTCAAAAATACAGGAAGCTCTCTTTTGCGGTTTGGCAAATTCATATGATTTCAGACCGCTGTCATCCATAACCACCATTTCACCTGGTTTGATATCGCGGATAAATTCAGCTCCGACTACATCAAGACCGCAGGACTCGGAGGAAACGACCCAGGAGCCTTCTTCCGTCTTGCCGATGCAGAACGGACGGAAGCCCTGCGGGTCTCTGAGAGCAATAAGTTTATTTTCCGTCATCACGGTTAAGCAGAACGCCCCTTTTATCTGCGCTACGCTTTCCATGATTTTTTCTTCAATAGTAGGTTTACGAGAACGAGCAATAAGATTAACAATAACTTCCGTATCAATAGATGTCTGGAAGATTGTTCCCTGTTCCTCCAGATTGCGGCGGATTGCTGCCGCATTGGTCAGATTGCCGTTATGCGCCAAGCTGATTTTCCCGCCGGAGTAGTTGGCAATGAGCGGCTGCGTGTTGGCAAGCAGGCTGGAACCCGTTGTGGAATAACGCACATGACCGATAGCGATGTACTGATTTTCCATATGCGGGAGCTGATGGCGGAACACTTCATTGACAAGCCCCATACCGCGGGTAACATCCATCCATGCTCCGTCAGTGATTGCAATACCTGCGCTTTCCTGTCCGCGGTGCTGCAATGCGTAAAGACCGAGATACGTGAGCATCGCCACATCCTCTGTGCGGGAATATACACCGAAAACGCCACATTCTTCTTTCCATTTATTTGACGTAATGTCAACCATTAGTTCTTTTCTCCTATATACAAATAAATATATTACGGTTTGTTAAAATTATTCAGCGTGATGAAAAGTTTCACCTGTCAAGCGGTGTAAAACTTCGATATAGGCATCTTCAACATTGCCGAGGTCGCGGCGGAATCTGTCTTTATCGAGTTTTTCATGCGTCGTGCTGTCCCAGAAGCGGCAGTTGTCCGGAGAAAGTTCGTCGCCGAGCAGGATTTCGCCGTGGTATCTGCCGAATTCGAGTTTGAAGTCGATAAGGTCGATATTTTTCGTTGCCAGATATTTTGTCATGATATCGTTGATTTTGAGCGACATAGCTTCAATCTGATTGAGTTCGTCTTCCGTTGCCCAGCCCATAGCGAGGATATGATAACGATTTACCATAGGGTCGCCGAGGTCGTCGCATTTATAGCAGTATTCGATAACAGGGCGGGACATTTTCACGCCTTCTTCCAGACCGAGACGTTTTGCCAGGCTGCCTGCTGCAACATTGCGGATGATAACTTCGAGAGGAACGATATCCAGTTTTTTAACGAGAATTTCGCGGTCGTTTAAAACTTTGACGAGATGATGTTTAATGCCTTCTTTGCCCAATAAATCAAAGAAGAAATTCGTGATTTTATTGTTTAAAATGCCTTTGTCGGCGATTGTGCCTTTTTTAGCACCGTTGCCAGCTGTAGCATCATCTTTATAATAAACGAGCAGTTCTTCCGGATTTTCCGTTGCAAATATTTTTTTTGCTTTGCCTTCATATAATAATTTATTTTCCATTGTATTCAGACCTCCAAAAGTCATCTTTTAAAATTCAAAGTTATTGCGCTATAAAAAAGGTTAACGTTTACTATCTATATCATTCAGTTCAGCTGAGCTGCCACTTTTGCAGCTTTTGCTTCCACTTCTTCAACCATTTTCGCACGGTATTCTTTCAGTGCTTTTTTCAGATTTTCATCGCTGATAGCGAACATTTCCACAGCAAAAATAGCGGCATTTTTAGCGCCGTTGATGGCCATAGTCGCTACAGGAATACCGGACGGCATTTGTACTGTACTTAAAAGAGCATCCATACCGTTGAGCGGTGTTGCATTAATCGGTACTCCAATTACAGGCAATGTGGTATAGGATGCAATAACTCCGCCCAAATGTGCGGCAGCACCAGCGGCAGAGATAAATGCGCCAACGCCTCTTTCTTCCGCGGAAGAAACCAGGTCACGGACTTTGCCAGGGGTACGGTGCGCAGAAGCTACGATTACTTCTGTTTCAACATTAAACTGATGCAATAAATCAACAGCCGGTTTTAAAATGGGAAAATCAGAATCACTGCCCATTACTACAGCTACTTTCATTTAAATCATCAACCTCCTGAGTAGTTTAAAATTAAGGATTACATATTAACTATAACAGAATAAGTTTAAAACTTCAATTACATCACCTGCAAAATTTAACATAAATTTTACAGCCGGTAAACAAGTTTACAAAAAAACATAATCATTTTTCCGGTACGTAAATAAATTTTCTCATTTAATATTGATACAATCAGTATTTATTGTTATAATTAGTGATTATATAGAGTTAGCACAATCATATATAATTGTAAAAACAATTATGATTTTATACACTATATAAATACATAAATACTTTAGGAGGATAATAATGGCATTAATTGTAAAAAAATTCGGCGGCAGCTCCGTTGGCAGTATTGACAAAATTAAAGCTGTTGCTAAACGCATTTTAGATGAAAAACAGCCCGGCGACAAAATTGTCGTTGTCGTTTCGGCTATGGGTGATACGACCGACGATTTAATCGCGCTGGCAAAAGGAATATCAAACGACCCGTATCAGTACACGCGCGAAATGGATATGCTGCTCACCACCGGCGAACAGGTATCAATCGCACTTTTGACAATGGCTTTCAAATCCATGGGACAAAAAGCCGTATCGCTTACTGGTTCTCTCGCCGGTGTCAAAACAAATTCCGTACACACCAAAGGTAAAATCAAAGATATCCAGCCTAAACGTATTTTTGATGAACTGGATAAAGGCAATATCGTTATCGTTGCCGGTTTCCAGGGCTGCAACGAACTCGGCGACCCTGTAACACTCGGCCGCGGCGGCTCCGATACTTCCGCAGTCGCTCTTGCCGGTGCGATGAAAGCCGACGTATGCGAAATTTACACCGACGTTGACGGCGTTTACTCTGCTGACCCGCGCATTGTGAAAAATGCCCGCAAAATGAAGGAAATCACTTATTACGAAATGCTGGAAATGGCGCGCCTCGGTGCCGGCGTTATGCAGCCGCGCTCCGTTGAAACAGGCCATATGTACAATATACCAATTCATGTAAGGTCCACATTTACAAACAAACCAGGTACAATTATTAGGGAGGAATATACAATGGAAGAAAAAGAGTTTATTATCAGAGGAGTTGCAGATGATACAAATGTAGCCAAAATCGCTATCTTAGGCATTCCGAACACTCCTGGTATCGCTTACTCTATCTTCTCCAAACTGGCTGAAAACAATATCGATGTCGATATGATTGTACAGAGCATCCGCAATGTAGAAAAAAATGTTACCGATATGGTATTCACTACTACGCTTGATGACCTCAGCAATGCAAAACAGATTATCGACAAAGTGGCGGATGAATTAAATGCCGTTGCCGTACTGATTGAAACAGATGTTGCTAAAGTATCCATCGTCGGCGCAGGCATGCTCGGCAATCCGGGTATCGCTTCCCGCATGTTCAAGGCTTTATCCGAAGCAGGCATCAATATTGACGTTATCAGCACATCCGAAATCAGTATTTCCTGCTTAATCAAAGCTGAAAAAATCAAAGAAGCAGTAAATGCTATTCATGCTGAATTCTTCAAAGACTAATATTTTATAAAACCATTTCAGTTCTTATAAATCCTAAAATAGTTTGTATTCGTCCGATTTTATTTTCAACCGTACAATACAAACTATTTCTTTTAATATTCATTTTTTATGTTCATTTTTCTTTTGAAAGGTCAAAAGAAAAATGAACCAAAAAGAAAAACCTTTTTTAACGTTTCGCTATCGCTGCACTGGGCAAGCCTTCG
>DCFC01000044.1:588-56719 GCA_002314325.1 Megamonas hypermegale | reverse complement strand
CGCTCAAACATTTAAACTAAAAACATATCTAAATCTTTTTCTTTTTAATAGCTAAAGCTACCGTGAAAATCTCTAACATGGATGAAAATTTTGGCATGGCTAGCAAATTACAGTGCCAACAGCTCAATTTAAGTTCCTGCTGAAAACGGAAGGCACAAGCCAAATTCCAAATGTTTCGAGCCGGTGTATTGGCTGTATTTATAAAAGAGTTGCGAAGGCTCGCCCAGTGCAGCGTTAGCGAAACGTTAAAAGGAGTTTTTTTACAGGCTCTTATTGCTTTAGTAATTAGAGCCTGTTATACCTTTAGGTGATTTTGGGTTCGTTTTTCTTTTGACCTTTCAAAAGAAAAATGAACTATAAATAGAAATTCTGCCAATCTTTAATTTCTATTATCCCCAGCCCTGGCTGTTCGTTTAGAATAATTCTGTTCTTATCATAGCTGATACCGCCTTTTATCGGGTCTTTCAGCAGCAAATCGGCTGCATCGAGGTCAGCGCGGGTGATGACGGATTTTGCTCCGGCTAGGCTGGCGCTTGCCGTAATGCCGAGTTTAGACTCAAGCATACAGCCCATCATGCACTCTACGCCGCAGATTGCAGCTATATCGGCGATTTTGAGCGCATTGTGAATGCCGCCCGCTTTCATCAACTTGATATTGATTAAATCACAGGCACGCGCGGCGAGCAGTTCGAACACTTCATATGTACCGAAAGCGGCTTCATCAGCCATAATCGGCGTATCCACATTATCCGTCACAAATTTCAGTCCCTGTATATCATGCGCAATGACCGGCTGCTCAATCAGCTCGATATTCAATCCCTTATCTTCAAAGCGGCGGATTAAGCGCACGGCTTCTTTCGGCTTCCAGCCCTGATTGGCGTCAAGACGGATATTTATTTTATCGCCGACTGCATTGCGGATTGCCTTTACACGGGCAAAATCCAGCTCGGCATCGCCGCCCACTTTCAGCTTCAGGTCGGTATAACCGCCGTTTACAGCTTCAACGGCATCACGCGCCATCACTTCCGGTTCGCGCAGGCTGATAGTCAAATCGGATGTGAAACTGCCGCGGTAGCCGCCCAGCAGTTTATACAGCGGCAAGCAGCACAGCTGACCGAGCAAATCGTACACTGCCATATCCACGCATGCTTTGGCGGAGGAATTGTGCAGCATGGATTTGTCGATACGCTTAAATATTTCCTCCGTTTCGCAGATTTCCAGTCCGATAAGCTGCGGCGCGATTACCGTCTTTATCGCCGACACAATCGACATCTGGCTGTCGCCCGTGATGACAGCGGTCGGCGGCGCGCTGCCGTAGCCGATATTGCCTGTATCGGTGATGATTTTTATAATGATGTCTTCGGCAAAGTCAACACAGCGCAATGCCGTTATAAACGGTTTTTTCAGCGGAATTTTCACTTTGCCGATTTCTATTTTACTGATTTTCATCTGTTATCCCGTCCTCGCATAAAATGTCTATCGCCGTCATGGCCATTGCTTTTGCACCTAACAGTGCCTGCCGTCTGCCGAAATCGGAGTTGGCGGCGCAGGCAAACTGCTCCGTATGCGTAAATATATTATTGCCGATACGAATTGTCGGCTGGCAGGTGCGCGTTACGTGGCTGACATTGCCGACATCGGTCGAACCGTCCGCGAAATCGGCCGGAATGACTTCATATTTTTCGCCGAGCAGAGCAAAATTCTGCTCATAATACCGGTTTAAACGTTCGTCACTGCGCAGATTTTTGTACAGCGGTTCATAGTGGCGCATCTGTACGCCCGCTGCGTGTTCTTTTGCCACCTGGCGCGCCAGTTCTTTTATCTGCACCAGCATGGTATTTTCCAGATAATCGCTGTCGAGCGCGCGGACTGTCGAACGCAGTACGGCTTTTGCCGGAATGATGTTCGGCGCCGTTCCGCCCTCCGTTATTATCGTACCGATGAGATTTTTTTCAGTAAACGTTGTCTGTAGCCGTTTCAATCTGGCATAAAAATCGACCAGCGTATCCAGCGCATTCACGCCGTGATACACAGGGTCGGCAATATGCGCCTCTTTGCCCAGAAAAGTTACCTCCAGCGGGTGAGAGGCGAACGACGTCCCGCCGACCGTCGTCTTGTCGTCGGGATGAATAATCAAGGCGGCCGTGATATCGTCAAAATAGCCGCCGTCCGCCATATCTATTTTGCCGCCGACCGTTTCTTCCGCCGGGCAGCCGAAGATGACCGTCTGAGCGATTTTATCCGTAACCTGATTGAAGGCAACTCCGGCGCCGATACTCATCATGGCAATGAGATTATGCCCGCAGCCGTGCCCGATTTTGGGCAGAGCGTCATATTCCGCCATAAAGCCGATTTTTTTCTGTCCGTTCCCTCTCGCCGCTTTAAAAGCCGCAGCGAATTTGTCCTGCAAAATCGGCGTAAAATTAAAATTAAATTGTTTTAAAATTTTTTGTAAATAAGCTGCTGCCTTTATCTCCCTGCCGCTCAGTTCAGGATTTTTCGCCAGAAAATCAGCCAGCTGATACAGTAGCGGCGCGAGCTGTTCAATTTGGGCGCAGACTTTTTGTTTTAATTCCTGTTTCTGTTTATACATAAAATAAATTTCTTCCTAAATATCTTAAATAATTAATAATATTTTCAGCGTATCTTGCAATGCGCTTCGCTGATGAAAAATTCCACGCGACTGTCGGCAACATTTACTTTAACATTTACGCCGAGCGGCAGAAAAGCATTCGTTTTTTCATGACCTGCCGGAAAGCCGTAAATCGTCGGCACTTTGGCAAGATTTGCGTACTGCGTCAGAATTTCCCTGACGGTAAATTCGTATTTGGACTGCTTTGTCGGTGTGCAGTGCGTAAACTGACCGAAAACAATACCTTTGACCTCTTTGAGCAGTCCGTTCTGCCAGAGCTGCTGAAGCATCCTGTCTATCGCATATGCTTCCTCGCCGACATCTTCCAGAAATAAAACGGAATTCTCGCCTTTCAATTCATACGGCGTGCCGCACATGGCCGCAATAACGCTCAGATTGCCGCCGATAAGCCTGCCGAAGGCATTGCCCGGGTAAAGAGCTTCCAATTTCTGTTTTTTCGGCATTAAAAAAGCACCGAGCGGTACAGACAGGCACAGCCCGCGGCAAAGTGAAGCAATCGTGTATTTTGTCGGATTTTGCGACAGCGTTTTAAGCATTGGTCCGTGCACTGTAACAAGACGGCTTTTCTGTCCGATTGCTGTATGCAGTGCCGTAACATCGCTGAAACCGACGAGCAGTTTGGGATTTTGACGGATTAGCTGATAGTCGAGGTAATCGAGTATTCTCGTACAGCCGTAGCCGCCGCCGAAGCACAAGATAGCATCAACTTCCTTATCAGCAAAAAATTTATTCAGCTCATCGGCACGCAGTTTATCGCTGCCCGCCAGATATCCCTCATTTACCTGTAGAGTCGTTGACAGTTTCGTTTTATATCCCCATTCATGCAGCAGATTTATACCTGCCGTATAATCAAAATCTTCGCAAGCGGAGGCAGGTGCAACGATACCGATACAACTGCCGGCCTGTAGAACTTTTCCTTTATGACGCGGATTTATCATCGGAAGAGCCCCCTTTTTTATTAAAATAGTATACTTTATTAGCATACCATGTGATTTTATACTCGTCAATTAGACGGAAACCGCCGGCAGAATTTATTTCCATCGGCGGCTCATATCCTTAATTCTAACTTTAGTTTTAACTTTGATTTTCCGGTTCAACATACGCTTCCTTGAAGTCAATCGTACCGAGAATGGACCAGCGGTATCCTTTCACATACGGCTGAACGATATACGGCTGCGTCGTGTAGTAAATCGGCAGGACAACGGCGTCGTCCAGGAGAATTTTTTCCGCCGTGTGCATTTTATCCATGCGTACAGCCTGATTGTTCGTATGCTGCGCCACCAGCACGAGTTCATTATAAGCAGGATTATGATACTGCGCATCGTTATTCTCATCGAGATACACATCCATGAAAGTCATCGGGTCGGCATAATCGCCAATCCAGGAAGCGCGGGCGATTTGGAAATTGCCCTGATTTCGCGCGTCGAGATACACTTTCGTTTCCTGATTTAACAGTTCCGCTTCCACGTTCAGATTTTCCTTCCACATGGACTGGATTACTTCCGCGACAGCCTTGTTCATCTCATTCGTATTGTACAAAATCGTTATCGGCGGCAGATTTTTCCCGTCGGGATAGCCTGCCTGCGCCAAAAGTTCCCGTGCTTTTGCCGGATTGTATTCGACAAAGTCGCCGCCTTCCGCGCGGAAATCTTTCCCCGTAGCCGGATTAATAAGCCCCGGCGGCACCCAGGCATACGCCGGTTTCTTGCCGCCTTTAATGATATTATTGACGAGCATTTCCCTGTCCACCGCCAGCGAAAAAGCCCGGCGGACATCCGGATTGTCAAACGGCGCTTTCGCCGTGTTGAAACTGTAATAATATGCGCCGAGATACGGGCTTATATGGTAAAGCCCCGCCTTCGTCAGCCGCTCCTGCTCGGATATCGGCGGCTCCACCGTCAAATTCGCCTGCCCGCTCTCCACCATGGAAACGCGCGTGCTCTGCGACTCGCTTATCGGCCAAAGCATATTGGCAAGTTTTACTTTGTCCTTGTCCCAGTATTTGTCGTTTTTCACAAACTGCAGCTGATTGGAATGTATCCAGCGCGTCAGTACAAACGGCCCGTTCGAGACAATTTTATCGTTCGCCGCCCAGATTTCCGGGTCTTTCTCCACTACATGCTTCGGCACGGGATAATAACAGTGAAACGCCGTCAGATTGAGAAAATACGTTATCGGCGCTTTCAGTTTTACAAACAGCGTTTTATCATCAAGCGCCTTCACGCCGACTTCATCCGCCGTCTTTTCCTGCTTAAAATACTCTTCGCCGTTCAATAGCGGATACATCATATAAGCATTCTCCGAAGCCGTCTGCGGATTGAGCACCCGCTTCCACGCATATTCAAAATCGTGAGCCGTCAGCGGCGTGCCGTCGTTCCAGACAAGTCCGCTGCGCAGATGAAACGTGTACTCCGTGCCGTCAGCTGAAACCTCCCAACGCTCCGCAGCGGCAGGCTGCGGCTGTTCGTTCTCATCCAGGCGCGTAAGTCCCTCAAACAGAGCCAGCTCCACGTTCGATTCGGCAAGAGCCGTACTTTTCGCCGGGTCGAGCGTAGCCGGTTCCGCTTCCAGCGCATAGCGCACCGTATCATTATTCACGGTATCACCACATCCGGCCGTAATCCACGCGCATAATATCATTATCAATACGAGAATTTTCCTCACACTATCAGCTCCTTCTCTGGCGGGCGTTTAAAAAGTCGAAAATAAATCGGCCCAGCTCTCCTATCTGCCGCCCGCCCAAAGCATTCGACGGCAAATCGGAAGCAAAAATCGTAATACCGTACATGCCGTTTCTTCCTTCAAATACGCCGCCGTCATGCTCCACACCGTCGAGCATCCCCGTCTTATGGTGAAAAACTATATCTTCATCCCAATAATACGGAATACGATCGCGAAACTGCTGGCGCGCCAGAATTTCCCACGCCTTTGCAAAACGCAGCTCTTCACGTTTCGTATAAATATAATGAAGCAGTTTATTATAATCGGCAACACTCATATAATTTTCCCTGCCATTTTGCGCCGCCGTAAAATCCATCATGCACCGCTGCAGTTTTGTCTGCTTTAAACCCAGCTTATCAGCATACGCCTGAATATTTTCCCTGCCTAGTCTGTCAATCAGCAGATTGGTCGCCAGATTGTCGCTGAGCACAATCATCAGCGAAGCCAGCGCCTGCATTGTAAGCTGCGCATCGCCGTTCATCTCCTGCAATGCGCCCCCGCCTTCCACGCGCGGCACAGCGTCGATACGGATTTTCTCCGCCAAGTCAATATCACTGTCGCAAAGCGCCGCCAAAATCAGAACCTTAATCATGCTAGCCGATTTATGCACATAATCTTCCTGATACGAAATCTTCGGCAAATCCGCCGCATCATAACGCTGAATTAAATACGACCAGTTGCCGGCAAACGACAGTACCTTGCCTTGAAGATAGATATCCAGAATTCTCAAATCCAAAATCATCAGTCCTTACATTTTAAATACATTTAAATAACTTGTTGTGCCATTTGATTTTCCAAAGCAGGATAATAGTTTATATTTAGTGAGGCTAAGTGCCAACATCGAACAAATATAAACTATTATTCTGCTGGCTATAGGCTAAATATTTTATTAGCACGACAAGTTTAAATAAGCTAATTATACCACAAAAGCCCCGGGAAATTCCCAGGGCTTTTTATTTTTACATTATTAATGTATTACTGTTGTGCCGCTTGCGCCTGCTGTTCAGTATTCTGTGCCTGTTCAGCATTCTGCTGCTGCATTATGTTCAGACCGATTTCCGACATTTTCGCATCCTTATCGAAGCCGAACACCATCAATACATGTTCTTCTTTGCTGAAAGAAGCCACATACATCACTACATCTTTATCTCCAGTCAGCGAACGTTCAAAAATATACAGTTTACTGTCTTTGTAATCGCCGAAATTGTTCTTCACATTGTTTTTCAGCTGTTCAAAAGTTTTAGCGTCCAGCTTTGCTTTCAAACCATCATTCATATTGACAGCAAATTTTTCATACGTAACTTTATCCGTGCTGATAGCGCTGATAAACGTATCAACTGCTTTCTGTTCCTTACTCAAATCGCCACTGTCCGACGCCATGCAAATACCGGAAAACGCCATCATCATTACAGCCGTTAAAACCAGAATTAATTTTTTCATCTTCAAAATCTCCTTTACTTGCTCCAAACAACATGCATTAAATCGGAATATTCATCCTGCATCTGTTTTATTATATTATTCAAAACAGCGATTATAACTTCGCTTTCATCTTCATCTTTACCCATGACACAGCTATCTAAAATCAAGTTATTCTGTTCCGTTAAATAAAATTTATAGGATTTATATTTAGCGTTTAATTTATTCAGATAACTTACCACCTCAGTTGTATTTTCCACACTCGATACAAGCTGAATACGTATCATACGGTAAATACTGTCATCCAAAATTATCGCCATAGGAATTTCCTGCCCTTTAATCACAATGCGGGAACGGAACATTACAGTATGGAATTCATCACTGAATTCTTCATGATTAAATCCTGTAATATTATTTGCTGTCAAATATTCCTGAAATTTAGCAGCCTTATTATTCATAATAAATACCTTCCTTTTTAAATGTAGTACGATAAAGAAGATATCCGGCCTACCCTCTTTAACATAGATATAACATTCTACATAATTTTATATTTTCCTTCAAAAAACCAAATTATTTTACTCTGAAAACAAAGAAGGAGCTGTTTTGCTCCTTCTTTGTAAATAAATTTTTAAAGCGCCCACTGAACTCCGCCATTAATCTGGTACGAGTTGTCATTGTCGTTGCCGAATACTTTTTCCACATCGAGGAAAGCATACGAATGGTCGCTGAGCATGGTGCTGAAGCCGAGCCCTACCGTATACCATGTTCCGTCATTATCGTAGCCAATTGTTCTTGCTATACCGTCCGTAGTTTTATCTCTTACGGTAATATCCTGGTCGCCCATGAATTCATGCAATACATCCGCTTTTACATAGAATGTGGATTTTCTATCACTGCCGAAATCCTTACCGAAACGGAAACCTGCTCTGGCAATAAGGCTATCAATGCCGTCTACGGAAACATCCGTTCCCTGGCTCGTGGTGTAGTCTGCTCCCGTTACGCGCGCATACTGCATTTGCAGCTGCGGCTCGATATACCATTTATCCTTATTGTTTTCCAGATTATCCTTATCTTCATTCAGGATATCCTTATAGCCCCATTCAGCACTGAGCGAATATACATTATTATTATATTCACCGCTTACTTTTTCACCGCGAGTTTTCGTATAGAGGTCGAAACTGTTTTCAAGATGTCCCCATTTTGCTATATAATCGGTGTAGTGGCCTTTGTTGCCGAACCACGTATCATAGAGCCAAATACCTTTGCGATGTGTTTCCCCATTACCTATGATATCATCAAAACCAGTATCACTATCCATATAGTCTATAGCTGCACCGCGTCTATGATACCCATTACTGTCCTTGCTGTCGTATTTCTTATCATAACCGAGTTCATACATATTTGACGATATTTTATAACCTGTCTCTTTATCTGTTCTGTCATGACGCATATGCACCCATAAGCCTTCATCACCTTCAATGTATCGTGCTTCTCCCATGCGCTTATTAAGTCTGTCCATATACACGGCTCTATTATAATTGGCTTTTGCCATATTCAAAATAGTTTTACCGGCATCGGAAAGATTTTTCTCTGGAATATGCTCTCCTTCATTCGGTTTATCCGGTTCATTTTTTCTGGCTACAAGTTTATAATTTGTAATCTCGTTTTCCTTTTTATCTGCTGCTTCAACAGCTGTATCCGAGTTGTTAACCGCTGCATTTTCATAATCTGCAGCTTCTTGGGCCACTCTCATTTTAGCTGCGCCTGACGAATTTTCTTCTCTTGCAAAAAATTCATCCACTCCGCGTGAACCCGGTTTATCTTCATTTATATTCATTCCGCCGTTATAAGCATCATTTTCTTTATTATTACTGTACTTATCACTGCCGACTTCATATTCGATATTCATAACTCCGGCATCTATTGTATACGCCTTAAACTGTGCATTGGAACCTTTCCCTACTGTAGCAAACCGCAAACCGTCAAAATTATCCGCATACATATCATCTGTCGTCACCGGGTCAAACACATTAATATTATATACACCGTCAGCTTTTTTTACATAAAGCATATCGCTTATATTTCTGTTTCGGTCAAGACTCATATTAAAAGTAGCATCGCCCTGCAATCTGCCAACTGTGAGCGCATGGGAATTCGTCTTTCTATCCTTATTAGCCGCCACAAGGTCAATCGTACTGCCATTCGGATTAAGATAAGTTACCCATGACTGCCCCGTAACATTCCAACGTGAATTGTCCTCCAGCGTCAAATATATATTTCCTTTTTCAGCAATAGTCTTACTATAATCCTGTTTTAAGACATCACTGCCGTGATTTGCATTGACGTTAATATCGGAAAAATCGTCCGTTCTGCCTGTAAATACTGTATTCTTACCGATATTTATATTAACAGTACCTCCGTTTGAAGCTAAAATATTTCCTTGCAGATTAAGTCCGCCGTTTTGCATTTCAACTTGAGGGACAACCGTTATCATTCCGTTCTTGCCTGCAACAATATTGCCGGTTACTGAACTTCCTGCTCCATAGTCAAAATTAATATATGCTTTCGCATCTGTCGCCTCGTTTAAATCAGACACGCCTGCCGCCAAAGCTGTCCGACTGCTTTTTAAAATGCTCGTTCCTGCTAAATTTATCGTTCCGTCATTTGCTAAAACGAGCCGGCTTTTTTTATCGCCTACTGAATTACTTTCGGATATACTATTTATTTTTCCTTCATCGGCCGTAATATTGACTGTACCGCCATTAACTGCATAAACAGCCGAAACAGTATCCGATTTATTTACCGTATTATTGCCGTCCACAGTGATAATATTGTTACCTCCGCCAAAAAGGTCAACACTGCTGCCGTTTCCATCTGCTTCAATCATACCGTGAATATCATTATTCTTTGCTGAAGCAAGATGCACCGTACCTCCGTTTGCAGCTTTCACAGCTGTATCTTTACCTACAGAAACGGTATTATTTCCATTTTCAGAAGTAATATTCGCATATGCTTTTTCGCCTTCCGCCAATATCCCCATATCATCAGCCGTTATCGTATTATCCTGTGTACTATTAATATTTAAACGAGCAAATTCGCCCTTGTTCTGCACTTTTATGCCTGTACCGTTTATACCACTGCTATTATGTGCATTAAGCGTCAGACTGTTTCCTTTTAAATCAAGCTGTGCTGAAGTATTTTCCGCATCACTGACAGTATTTTCCATCCATATACCGACAGCTTCTTTATCTGAATTAGCTACATTTACATTTATCTTATTTTGTTCGGCTGATATTATATTTCCTACTGCTACGCTGTTACTACTGTTGATATGCTCATATATGCCGTAAGCCGCATTTTTATTGCTATTTACATCAATCAACATATTTTTCCCCTGCATCGTCAACTCTGCTGAAAATGTTTTATCCGCTTTACTTTCTCTATTATCAGTTTCAAGATTAATACCGGAAGCACTCTTTGTTAAATTTTCACTTTTAATATTGATTTTATTATCGCCTTCATTATTAATGTCAATGACTGCTGTCTTTCCTGAATTTGCATAAGAATACACACCCGTCGTCTCTGTCATATTATCAGCCGTTAAATTTATATCCATATCACCGGATAAATTCATACTTATCTTTGATAACCGTCCATCTTCCATTTTCACAGAAGAATCTGCCATTATTGCTTCATTACTGCCATTGTTTCTTCCTACTGAATTAATCTTCAAATTAGACGTATTCTCAATATTCACCAGCCCGCCGCTTGCTTTTATTCCAGACGGACCATTATCTTCTTTACCTGCCGTATTCATATCGATATTGATATTTTCAGCCTGCACATTAACAACAGCTGACTTCCATGCCAATATTCCGCGTGCATTAGTTGCAGCATTATCAGCAGAAGTGATATTTATATTCAAGTCTTTAGCTGCTTTCATATTTATTTGGCTGTCACCGTAAGCATATATTCCTCTGGTATAAGAGGAGTCAACATTTTCAACCATATTTAAATTTATGTTTCCGTTTGATTCAATATTCAATACACCTTTATCATTAGCATACAATCCATAAAAATACCTATTATTATTATTCACTCCGCTGGATTTATCAATTAAATTTAACTCCAGATTTTCTCCTGTTTTTATATTTATGACGCCCTTATCAGCCTCTATTCCATAAAAATTCTTTACTTTAGCAGCATTCTGCTCCATACTCATATTAAAATTCTTTTCAGTAACAATATCCGTTAATCCAAAAAAACCTGTGTATATCCCATTAAAAGTAGGAGAAATTCTATACATATTCTTCATATCCATTTCGATATTGCCGTCATTTGATTTTATTTTTACAACAGAAGAACTATCTTGTACACGTATTCCATATCTGACAAAGTTTCTTTCATTATCAGCCTCCAACGTCTTCATGCGGAAAGCGCCATTTCCTGCAAGATTTACTTTACTTCCCCCAAGAACACTGATACCTATTCCTTTCCCCTCGTCTATCATTAATGTTGTATCATCATCCATTGCCTGTTCATATATTTGTCCTTCATGAATATCAATAGGATTTATGTTTGCAGCAAAAGTTGTTGTTACAGCGTTCATTGATGAAAATAGACTTAAAATAATTGCTTTTTTCATAAAATAATCCTTTCTTTAATCCATTAATAATCCTATAAAATAATTTTAACATATATTTTATATTAAATAAATATGTTTTAATGATTTATTTAAAACAATCGTTAAGTTTGTTCACTCAAAAAATACAAAAAACCACCAACAAAAATCATTAATCCCTTGTTGGTGGTCTTCTTTAATACTTATTCTATTTTAAAAACTATACGTAGCCTTAACATGTCCGCTGAAACAGTGTCAATCATTTTATCACTATTTTCACAATGCCCACTGCATTCCGCCGTTAATCTGGTACGAGTTATTATTATCGCTGCCGAATGTCTTTTCAATATCCAGAAAAGCATATGAATGGTCTGTCAGCTCCGTGCTTAAGCCCAATCCTATTGTATACCATGTTCCGCCGTTGTCATAATCTATACTTCGTTTCAGATATTCAGTACTCTTATCCCTGACTGTGATATTCTGTTCACCAAAAAACTCATGCAGTATATCCGCTTTTACATAGAATGTTGATTTTCCATCCTTGCCGAAATCTCGACCGAACCTGAAACCGGCTCTTGCAATCAGACTGTCAATACCGTCTGCCGATACTTCCGTTTCCTGCGTCGTCTTATAATTTTCACCTGTTACATGTGCATACTGCATCTGCAGCTGCGGTTCAATATACCAGCCTCCATTAAGTTTATTCTTATATCCCCACTCTCCGCTCACCGAATACACATCATTATCATATTCACCGTTCACTTTTTCATTGTGCATTCTGGTATAGAGGTCGAAATTGTTTTCAAGGTGTCCCCATTTTACTACATAATCGGTATAGTGGCCTTTGTTGCCGAACCATGTATCATAAAACCATATGCCTTTACGGTTCGTCTCACCGCTGCCGGCAATATCATCATAACTTGTATTGCCGTCCATATAATCAAAAGCAATACCGCGTCTGTGATAACCGTTTTTATCCTTGCTATCAGATTTTCTATCATAACCTATTTCATACATATTGGTGGATATCTTAAACGCTTTATCCTTATCCGTTTCATCATAACGCATTCTTACCCATAAACCTTCATTACCGTTTATATAATGAGATTCACCCATTCGTTTGCTCAATCTGTCCATATATACGGCCTGGCTGTAATTCGCCTTGCTCATATTCAGTATCGTATTGCCGACATTTGATAATTCTCTGTTTTCCACTGCAGAAATTTTATAATCCAGAATTTCACTGTCGTTTTGTCCGCCACTTTCCAAAAAGTTCCCAACTGCTTCATTTCCCGGACGATATTGACCGAAACTGCCGTCAGCATGGTTTTCATCATTATTATAATCGTTGTTCTCCGCATTATTTAAATACTTATCTGTATTTATTACATATTTGACATCGTATGCGCCTTTATCGTATGCTACAACATTTTTAAAAATAATATTCGAACCGGCCCCGACTGTAGCAAAACGCAGACCTGTCTTTCCCAATTCCTGGTTAGTCAAAACATCGGTCAGAACTATATTATATACACCGGTTGCTTTTTTCAAATACAACATGTCGCTTAGGTTTCTGTTATCTTTCAAACTCATTACAAAATTGCCGTCGCCGCTTAAATTTTCTATCAGCAGCGCATGCGGCTTATTTCTTTCATCCGTATTGGCACTGACCAGATTGACTATGCTGTTTTCCTTCAAATTCAGCTGCGATACCCATGACTGTCCCGCAACATTCCATTGTGAATTTTTCCCCAGCGTAAGATTTATATTCCCGCTCGATATGATTTTGTCGCTGTATTCCGGTTTGAACATTTCTCCACCGTGGCTCAATTTGACTGCAGCGTCGCTGTAATCGTCAATGCGTCCCGTCAAAAAGCTATTGTCGCCCGTATCGATATTGATACTGCCGCCGTTTGCTGCCAATATATTGCTTTGCATATTTATATCGGCTCCGTTTTGCGGCGTTATATTTATATAACCGTTTTTACCGGCTGTAATATCTCCAATAATTTTACTGCCACTGCCAAAATTCAAATTCAGTAATGCCTTTTGTTTTTCTTCATTCGGATTTACCGTACCGGCTGCCAATGCAATCTGTTTACTGCTTACCGACCAATCATCCGTTGCATACAAATCAGACCGTCCCTGTATATTGACGCTTCCTTCACTAACCCAGACCAGTCGGCTCTGTTTTTGTCGGTTATTTAAAGTACGCATTATATAATTTCCGTGCCGTTCATCTGCTCCGATATTAATAACCGCTCCATCACCTGCATATATCGCTGAAACAGCATTACTGTTATTCATATCGATATCGTTTGTATTGTTGCCGTCAATATTAATGATTATATAATTGTTACCACTGTCTTTTACATTACCCGCCCCGAAAAAATTTCCGATATTTACGACCGTTCCCTTATCCTTTACATAAATCAATCCGTCAATATAGTTATTCTGCCTACCTATAATATTGACGCTGCTGCCGACTGTAGCATCCACAGCTATTCCTTTTTGCGAAATAATACTATTGTTTTCCGCTTTAAGCCGTATCTTTGTATTATCCGCCAGAATACCGGCTCCGTCCGTCACGTTAATAATATTTCTGCCGCTTGGCGCGTTTAGCGTTATATCTGAATTATCATATCCGCTTATACCAAAATATATACCGTTTAATACATTACTGCCATTTAATGCCGTTAAATTAATTCTTCCATTCGTCCAGCTTACAATTGCATTATTGGCTGCAATAATATTGTCATTACCTGCAATCAAATCCACCTGAGATTGTTCATCTGCCGATATTCCTACAAAATCAGCATTTATCATATTTGAATTTCCTGCTTTTAAAGAAACAGACGCTTTGTCCCTAACCTCTATTCCACCAGAAGTATTCTGCCTTATACCCTTTATATTCACATTATTCGATTTTTTGACATCAATTTTTATTATAGAACCCTCTTCTGCTTCTATTCCTGTGGAATTATCCGTATTATTGATATTCATCTGGAGATTCGTTCCGTTTATATTAATTACACTTAATCCGTCTGCATATATACCGTTGAATTTACTGTTTCTTCTGTTTCCCTTATTGTCTATTTCCATGTTCTGCATCGTCAAATCAATATTGCTGTCCAGTGCTTGAATACCGTAATATCCATTATTTACCGATATCTTTAAGTCATCATCGTATATGTGAGCAAAATTTCCATTAATACCCGTGCTTGACGTCGTCTGGGCAAATCCTGTATTGGTTATCCCCAAAAATAAACTAAGGATAATTATTCTTTCCATTTTCTTTCTTTGCACTAAAGTCATCTCTTTCTTTTTGATATTTATATCTGAAATACTTATTTACTATGTATATAATAAAGAAAATTCACAAGAACAATTATCCCTATATTTTTTATATAATTTTTAAATACGTATTTAATCAATTATATTTATTATAGTATATTTTTATATGATTATCAATAATAAATCTCCGATAATTATTTTTTTAATTACCGGAGATTATTCATATCATCTATTCAGCAGATTTTTCGTACAGCGATTTGCTTCATATTTGATTTTTTCTTCATCAATTGTAGTGAACTGTTTGTTTTCCACCAGTACCTTACCGTCAACAAGTACAGTGTCGGCCATGGAAGAATTCATACTGTAGGCCAAAAGCGAAATCAGGTCATGGCGCGGACAGCACTGCGGCTCATTTAAATCGAACAGTACGATATCGGCTTTATAGCCTTCCTTAATCAAGCCTGCATTTTTGATACCGACAGCTTCAGCTCCGTACTGCGTTCCCATCTGCACGCCTTTAAATGCAGGAACAGCCAGCGGGTCAAGGTTGTGAACCTTGTGCAAAAGCGTCGCCAGATTGATTTCTTCAAGCATATCAAGATTATTATTACTGGAAGCTCCGTCTGTACCCAGACCGACACAAAGACCTGCCGCAAGCATTTTCGGCACAGGGGCAACGCCGCTGGCAAGTTTCATATTACTGCCCGGATTATGTGCTACTCTTACATTATGCTTTTTCATGATAGCAATATCTTCGTCCGTAACATGGACACAATGCGCCGCCAGGACGCCACGATTTAAAATACCGACTTCCTCCATCAGAGCAATCGGCGTTTTTCCGTACTCTTTCAGGCAGTTTTCCACTTCACCTTTCGTTTCAGCCAGATGAATATGAATTTCAGCATTATATTCTTCACTCGCTGCTATAACCTTGCGCAGAAAATCCGGCGGACAGGTATACGGCGCGTGCGGCCCGAACATTACCGTAATTTTGCCATCATTGGCATTGTTAAAATCGCGGAAAAGCTCTTTGTTCTCCTCCAATGCCTGCATACCGTTCGGTGCAACACCAATCATACCGCGTGAAAGCACAGCACGGATATCTGTATCAATACAAGCCTGCGCAACCTGCTCCATATCGCCGTACATATCGGCAAAAGCAGTTGTACCGCCTTTGAGCATTTCTGCAATACCGAGCATTGCGCCCCAGTAAATATCCTCTTTTTTCATTTTTGCTTCAATCGGCCAGATTTTATTTTCCAGCCAGTCCATAAGCTGCATATCGTCGGCATAACTGCGCAACAGTGTCATGGAAACATGAGTATGCGCATTGACAAAACCCGGCGTTGCCAGTTTGTCCTTGCCGCTGATGATTTTATCAGCCGTGAAATCTGCTGGAACATCACCGATAAAGGCAATTTTATCATCTTTCACGCCGATATCCGTCTGTTTAACCACGCCTTCCGGCAGGATGGCGTTTACATCTTTTATTAAAATATTCATATCTTACTCTTTTCTATTTGCTGATTTCTTTGTTTAAAAAAAATCGAATTAAAGAAAATACCCATTCGGCACAATATAAGATAAAGAGATTTAATTTCTTAATTTATTCTTATATTGCGCCGGGCAATTTTTCTTTGCTGGCACAAAGAAAAGTTGCCGAAAAAGAAAGTGCCTTGGTTCGTGTACTGCTAAGAAATTTTTACTTTAAGAAAACAATTTTTTATTTCTAACGTTCAAAAACTCGCTTTGCTCAAACATTTGAACTAAAAACAGAAATAAAAAATTGTTTTCTTAATAGCTGAAGCTACCGTAAAAATTCCCAACGCAGACAAAAATTCAGCATGACTAGCACAATATTGTACCAACAACTCAATTTAAGTTTCTGCTGAAAATGGAAGGCTCGAGCCAAATTCCAAACGGTTCGAACCTTCGTACCGCCTGTTTATCTGCAAGGGCTGCGAAGGCTCGCCCAGTGCAGCGTTAGCGAAACGTTAAAAAGTTTCTTTTTGGTTCGTTTTTCTTTGCATCAAAGAAAAATGAACATCTCATTAATTAGCTTTATTTAAATAATTATATTGTTCTTCTGTGAGTTCATCAATGGAAACGCCTAAATCTTTCAGTTTGATTTTAGCGATTTCCGTATTGATTTCTTCCGGCATAACGTATACTTTGTTTTCCAGTTCCTGATGATGATTTACAATGTGCAGTGCACTGAAGAACTGTACGGCGAAGGATAAATCCATGATTTCCGCTGGATGGCCGTCGCCTGCAGCAAGGTTTACGAGTCTGCCTTCAGCTAAAAGATATAATTTGCGGCCGTCTTTCTGGACGTATTCTTCGATATTCTTGCGCACTACGCGGTGCGATACGGAACTTTCCAGCAACGCTTTTTTGTTGATTTCCACATCGAAATGACCGGAGTTGGCGAGCATTGCACCGTTTTTCATTACGGCAAAATCTTCGGCATCGATAACATTCACATCGCCTGTCAGCGTGAGGAAGATATCGCCGATTTTAGCCGCTTCGTGCATCGGCATTACGCGGAAACCGTCGAATACGGCTTCAATCGCTTTAATCGGGTCGACTTCCGTGATTACTACATTAGCGCCGAGCCCTTTGGCACGCATTGCACCGCCTTTGCCGCACCAGCCGTAGCCTGCGATAACGACCGTTTTACCGGCAACAACGAGATTGGTGGTGCGCATAATGCCGTCCCATGTGGACTGACCTGTACCGTATCTGTTGTCGAACAGATATTTGCAGTAAGCGTCATTGGCTGCAAGCATCGGGAATTTCAATTTTCCTTCGTTGGCAAGCGCCTTGTCGCGGATAACGCCCGTCGTCGTTTCTTCACTGCCGCCGATGATATGCGGAATGAGTTCCGGGTGCTGATTATGAATGCGGTATACCAAATCGCCGCCGTCGTCCATAATCATGTCCGGTTTGGTGGCAAGCGCCATATCAATATATTCGTCGTATTCTTCCGGCGTGCAGTCGTATTTGGCGAATACGGTAATGCCGTCTTCCACGAGAGCCGCTACAACGTCGTCCTGCGTGGAAAGCGGATTGCTGCCCGTTGCAATTACTTCCGCACCGGCATTTTTCAGCACGAGTGCCAGATAAGCCGTTTTCGCTTCGAGGTGCATTGTCATAACCATGCGTTTACCCGCAAACGGTTTTGTCTTGGAATATTCTTCGTCAATATGGCGAAGCACAGGCATAAAGTTTTTTACCCATGCGATTTTGTCATGGCCGGACGGTGCCAGCGTAATGTCTTTTATTACAGATTTCATTAACTAATACCTCCAATTTACTTTAAACTGTTTAATTTATTCAGCTTTGCAAAATCGGTGCGTTCCAAAGTCAGAGGCGTTACCGAGATACAGCCCCGTTTTACCGCCGCAATGTCCGTAAATTCGTCATTGCCGATATCCTGTGCATTGCCCTGCATTTTATAGGCAGTCGAGCCGTCGGATAATTCTACGGTATGAAATTCGTTTTCATAGCGGCGGAAGCCCTGCTTTGTGAATACAAATTCTATTTTATCACTATTCAGCGCCAGAGGAAAATTTATATTATACATGAATTTTTCTCCTGTCTGATAAAAATAATCGAGTTTTGCGGCAATGATTTCGGCTATCTGCTCAAACGACACTGCCGCTTTGCCGGACACGGACACGGCGAGCGAACGGACATTGTGATTGTATCCTTCCAGCGCCGCGCCGACCGTCCCGGAGTAAAGCACATCCGTCCCGAGATTGGCGCCTTTATTGATACCGGAAATCACCATGTCTATCTGCTCGTCCTTGAACAGTATCTCCAGCGCCAGCTTCGTGCAGTCCGCCGGTCTGCCGTCAACACTCAGTGCTTTTTTTACCGGCAAATCAAGCCGTTCATCGCTCACTCGCAGCGGCACGCCTACGGATAAAGCCTGCGACATGCCGCTTTGCTCCCTGTTCGGCGCACAGACGTACACATCATGCCGCCCAGCAAGCTCTTTTGCCAGCACAAGCAGACCTTCACCGTGAATACCGTCGTCATTCACCAATAATATCCGCACTGAAACACCACCTTTCTGCTAATTCTAATCTATTGTGCTCGTAAAACGTCGAGCTTATAGCCAGCAGTATAATAGTTTATATTCGTTCGATGTTATCACTTAACCTCACTAAATATAAACTATTATACTGCTTTAGAAAAATAATTAACGTAAATCCAGCAAACGATGCGTCTGTCCGATTACGCGCACGTTTTTCAGCGTCCGCAGCGCCAAATCCTGCCAGTCGAGCATTTTCTGCGGCGATGCGGCGCAAAGTCCGCCCTGCGGTGTTATCGGCTGCAGCACAAGCAGAATATTCTCGTCCACTTGTTTAATGATATCGAGCGCCTTGATAAAATCGGCTTCTGTTGACTGCTCGGAAACTACGATTTTAACATAAACGTCTTTCCGGGCCGCAATATGCAGAAATTCTTCATGCTCGCGCCAGTATTCCGCCTGCACATCGCTCGGCAGTTTCATGTCCATGCTGATGATGTCTACGATATCTATTACTTTTTCCAGCTGTTTCGGCAGTGTGCCGTTCGTTTCCAGAAACAGCGGCACGTTAAGCGGTTTTATCTCTTGCGCCAGAATGCGGATAAAATCCGTAAACAGCAGCGGTTCGCCGCCCGTTATGCTGACCGAATGGTGCGGCGATTGCAGGCGGTATTTTATATACGGCAGTACATCTTCCGGCTTTACAGGATTAATAAGTTCCGTTTTTCCCTGATGGCCTTCCACTTCCTCCAGCAGACACGGAACGGACGCCGTATGCGCCAGCGTATTCGTATCGCAGTACGGGCAGTCCATATTGCAGCCAATGAGGCGGATAAACAGCTGACGGCAGCCTACGTATTTTCCCTCTCCCTGCACGGAGGAAAAAATTTCCGAAATTCCCACTTGCATCTCAGTCGTCCTCTCTATAGATAACGGCGGATTTCGGCGACTCCCAGACTTTTACGTAATTCAGTTTTACGTTTTCCGCAAAAATTTCATTCTGCTTCAATGTATGATAAATATACTGTGCCAGATTTTCCGCTGTAGGATTTACCTCTTTAAACTGCGGCAGTTCATTGAGATACTGATGGTCCATTTTGTCCAGCACTTCCATGAGCAGCGCCTTTAGCGTTTTAAAATCCGCCACCATGCCTATTTTATTTAATTTATTGCCAACAACAGACAATTCTACTGTCCAGCTGTGTCCGTGCAGTCTGTTGCATTTTCCCGGATAGTCCACTAAACGGTGAGCTGCTTCAAAAGCTCCGTTTACTACCAATTCAAACAAAAAAATTCCTCCTTCTTGTATTCTGATTTATATTCCAACATCAAGATTATAACACAAATTTATCAAAAATAAAAAATACCTTTTATCCGTTTAATAATGTCTTCGACTTATCGGATAAAAGGTATTAAAATTTTTAACGTGTCAGTTCATCATAGCTGACTGCGCGCGTATGTTTCGTGTGCGACCATTCATGGTCATTGCGGTGCAGAAAACCTAAAAATACAATCGGTATCCAGCTGTAAATAAACACCGGATACAAAATCAGATAAAACCATGCTTTCCATTTTACACGAATTTTAGCAAGTATGATTATCGGCAGGATATACTGCCCCATAGTGATTACCGTAAGCAGATTGGACGGAATGAACTGATAGATATTCGTAAACAGCGGATATCCCGTGCCCATCTGCACATATGACAGAATAACGTATAGAGTGGATACCAGCAAGAAATGCGGCTGCAGCAGATGCAGACAACCGTCCAGAATGCGGATATCGTGGCGGCGGATACCTTCCTTAAGCATTTTCGGAATGAAGCGGTGCGCCACGTCAAACTGTCCCTGCGCCCAGCGTTTGCGCTGGTTCCATGACTGCTTGAACGTAAGCGGTTTTTCATCGTAAACAATAGCGTCATGCGCCCATGTCGTCTTAATGCCTTCCACCAGCGATTTCATGGTGAATTCCATATCTTCCGTGAGGCATGTTGCACCCCAGCCGTGTCTTTTCAGCACGTCCGTCGTAATACACATGCCCGTACCGCCGAGCACAGAGGAAAGACCGATATTCGTCTTCGCCAAATGCCAGATATGGTCAATAACCCAAAAAGCAATGGAAAACGTACCGGAAACCCATGTATCGTACGGATTTTTGGAATCAAGATAACCCTGAACGAGTTTGTCGCCCTTACACAGGCGGTTGTTCATCTCCAGCAAAAAGCGTTTGTCCACCAGGTTGTCCGCATCAAAAATAGCTACGGCATCGTACTGACGCTCCATCTCGAACAGTTTGGCAAACATCCATTCCAGCGCAAAGCCCTTGCCTTTTTCCTTATCATTGAAACGTTCACAGACAATCGCTCCGCAGTCGCGGGCAATCTGTGCCGTATTGTCGCTACAGTTATCCGCAATAACGAAAATATCGTACAGTTTCTGCGGATAATCAAGTGCTTTCAGATTGTCCACGAGCTGACCGATTACCGCCGACTCGTTGTGTGCGGCCACGATTACGGCGAAGCTTTTCTGCGGAGTCAATATTTTCTTTTCCTTACGGCGCCACAATCCGTTTACACCGATTAAAAAATAATACACGGTAAACAGAAAAATTATTACCTGTATCGGCACCATAATCCAATCAAGAATAAGCATATAAATCCCCTTTTAGCTCTTTATTTTATCAATTACGGCCGAAAAAAGTAAACACAGTATTCAAAATACCCAGCAACGCATAAGAAATGAAAATATCAAATAAAATTGCGTAGCCGATAGCATCACGACCAAAATACAATACACATACGGCAAATATTGCCACGATAATCAGAGCAACTTTGCTGATTTTTTCGCCTTTACCTTTGAAATCAGGATATTTAAACGTGCTGACAAGCAGATAACCGTCTATTAAAATAAGTACGGGCAGAGCATAGCCGAGCGTTTCCAGCTGCATCTGCGGTGTGATATTTATCGCCGTGGACAAAAGCACCCAGGTGGCAATCAGACAGCCGCCCGCCGGAATAGGCACGCCCATGAAATAACCGTGTATAACAGAAGCATTTACATTGAAGCGTGCCAATCGCCACATACCGCATACGGCATAAATAATAACACAAATCCAGCCCAAAAGACCGAAATTGTGCAGAACAAACGCATAAGCTAAAAATCCCGGCGCCGCTCCGAAGGAAACGCAGTCGCAAAGCGAATCCATTTCCTTGCCCATTTCACTGCTCACGCCGAAAAAGCGAGCCGTTCGCCCATCCATGCCGTCCGCCAGCAGCGCAAGCAGAATGAAAACGGCTCCCCAGAAAATATTTCCCGAATATGTCGAAATAATTGAACACATGCCAAATACCAAATTTGCCGAAGTGAACATATTTGGTATAATCACTCTATAATTCATTAATCTTTAATCCTCCCGATAATTGTTTCTCCGCCGACGACTTTGTCGCCTTTTTTAACGAGCAGTTCTACATTTTTCGGCACTACAACTTCCGTACATGAACCGAATTTAATCATACCGTACAGTTCGCCTTTTGTAAGACCGTCGTTAAGTGTAACCCAAGAAACAATCCGGCGTGCCAAAATACCTGCAATCTGAGTTACCGTAATACGCAAATCACCATTTTCAATGCCAATCATATGGCGTTCATTTTCAAAGCCCACATCTTTTTTATACGCAGGGTCAAATTTGCCGCAGCTGTACTGCTGACATTTGATTTCACCTGCTATCGGGCTGCGGTTTACATGCACATTGAATACCGACAGGAATATCACTACTTTACGAGCCGGTGCTTTGACAAATTCATCGTTTTCCACATCGGAGATTTCCATTACAGTCCCATCAGCAGGAGATACGAGAATATTTTTTTCCTGCGGAATATTGCGGCGCGGATTGCGGAAGAAATACGTGAAGAACGCCGTCAGTACGCCCGGAAAAACAGCAGCTACAGGATGCACAAAATAACCCAGCAGAAAGGTAACCACTAAACCTATGCCGATAAACGGGAACCCTTCTTTAACAATGGGTAATCTCAACACTCCAACCCCTCCTATAAATATTATTTTTTTAATACAATCCTTTACACCAATTATATTCTAGCCCTAAATGTTTGTCTACCCATTTAAGGCTTTTTTATTGACCATTTTTTTATACGCTTTCACCGCAAACACGAAGCGCGGCAACGCCATCAGTCTGCCGATGCGCTTCGGCTGGAGCATACCGCGGAACAGCCATTCCAGCTTTGCTTTCTGCATCCACAGCGGCGCTCTTTTCATCACTCCCGCCATAACGTCAAATGTACCGCCGACACCGATGGAAAGCGGACAGCCGATTTCCTCCATATGCGCTTTAAGCCATTTTTCCTGCTTCGGCACGCCGAGCGCCGCCAACAGTAAATCCGGCTGAGCCTTTTTTATCTGTTCAATGATGGCCGGTTCGTCCTCCGGCTTGAAATAGCCGTCGCGCACGCCGACAATCTGAATACCCGGAAAATCCTTTTCAGCTTTCGCTTTGGCTTTTTCCGCCACTCCCGGTGCAGAACCGAAGAAAAATATACGCCGTTTTTTCGCCGGCGCATTGGCAAACAGATTTTGCACCAAATCAAAACCGGCGACGCGCTCCGGCATTTCAATGCCCAGATAGTTTGATGCCCAGACCGTTCCCGCTCCGTCCGGAACGACAAGGTCGGCCGTATTCAAAATATTTTTCAATTCATCGTCATGCGTAGCACGCATTATCATTTCGGCATTGGCCGTAGCAATCAGGCGCGGCGCAGTGCCGTCCATAAATTTCTCCGCTTCAGCCACCGCTTCCTGCATAGTGAGCGAAGCGACTTCAATGCCTAAAATATCAGCTTTACGAAAATTCAAGAAGAACTCTTCCTTTCATATCTAATCATATTTAAATTCACAATTCATAGATATATATTCTATCATAAAGCACTGTGTTCAGCAATGAAATACACTTGCATTTTCTTTCCTATTTATATTATACTACAAAAATGCTATACTATTTACAAAATCGTGTTTTTTTGGTATGTTTAGTGCCATGGAATATTTTTAACTTGTTGTGCTAGTAAAATATCGAACCTTTAAGCCAGCAGTATAATAGTTTATATTCGTTCGATGTTGTCACTTAACCTCACTAAATATAAACTATTATACTGCTTTTAGAAATCAACTAACACAATAGGTATTTTTAGTTTTATTTTATATAATAAGGTAGGAATGCAATGCAATTTATTGACAGAACAAAAATTATCGTAAAAGCCGGCGACGGCGGACATGGAAAATCTGCCTTTCGCCGTGAAAAATTCGTGCCGAAAGGCGGCCCGAGCGGCGGCGACGGCGGTCGCGGCGCAGACGTTATTTTAAAAGTCGACCGCAATATGAATACACTGCTCGATTTCCGCTATCACCGCAAATTCATAGGCAAAAACGGCGGCAACGGCGACATTAAAAACCAGTACGGCAAAAACGCGCCGCACTGCATCATAAAAGTTCCGGCAGGAACGCTCGTTAAAGATGCCGAAACGGGTGAAGTGCTCGCCGACCTCGTCCACGAAGGAGATGAGGCTGTCGTAGCCAAAGGCGGACGCGGCGGGCGCGGCAATGCCAAATTCGCCACGAGCGCCAACCGTGCGCCGACATTCGCCGAACTCGGCGAACCGGGCGAAGGCCGCACTCTGCTTTTGGAACTCAAACTGCTCGCCGATGTCGGTCTTGTCGGCTACCCGAGCGTCGGCAAATCCAGCATTATCGCCAGCGTTTCGGCGGCCCGTCCGGAAATCGCCGACTACCATTTCACGACGATAACACCAGTGCTCGGCGTCGTAAGTCTCGGCGATGCTCAAAACTTCGTGATGGCAGACATCCCGGGACTTATCGAAGGTGCTTCCGAAGGCGTCGGCCTTGGCCACGATTTCCTGCGCCATATCGAACGGACGAAAGTCATCATTCACGTGCTCGACGCTTCCGGCATCGAAGGACGCGACCCGGTGGAGGATTTTTACAAAATCAACAAGGAGCTGGAGCTTTACAGCGCTAAGCTTGCCAAACGCCACCAGGTAATCGCCGCCAACAAGATGGATTTGCCGCAGTCGGAGGAAAATCTGAAACGCATTGAGGAAATGGCGCAAAAAGAAGGGCTGGAAGTTTATCCCGTTTCCGCCGCCACCAAAGAAGGGCTCGGCGATTTAATGCGCTGCGTCTACCAGATGCTTCAGGATTACGTGGAAGAAGCCGAAGAGGAAAATCCGGAAAAAATCTACAAGGCAGAAGAAGATACGGATGACGATATCACAATTAAACGCGACATGTCCGGCAGAGGATTTGTCGTTTCCGGCAAATCGCTGGAAAAACTTGTCGCTATGACGAACTTCGCCAACGACGAAGCCATTCGCCGCTTCCAGTACATCTGGCGGCTTAAAGGCATTGATGAAAAACTGCGCGAAAAAGGCATTAAGGAAGGCGACAGCGTATTCATCGGCGAAATGGAATTTGAATATAAAAATTAATAATTAGATATTCATTGTGCTGGTAATATATCGAAACTTTAAGCCAGCAGTATAATAGTTTATATCCGCTGCCTGTTGGCACTTAACCTTACTAAATATAAAGTATTATATTGCCTTAGGAAATCAATCAGCACATTAAGTAAAAAATAATAAAAATATATATGGAGGTTATTTTTTGATTAAAAATTCTCTTACAAGCAAACAGAAAAGATATTTACGTTCTCTCGGCATGACAATGGAACCAGTCGTGCCTATCGGTAAAGACGGCATCACTCCGGCGGTCGTAAACAGCGCCGATGAAGCGGTGGAAAAACGCGAGCTGATTAAAGTCCGCGTACTGCAAAACTGCCCGGAAGACGTGGAGATGGCCGTATATACGCTGGCGGAACGCACCAACTGCGATATCGTCCAGATTATCGGCCGCAACGGTCTTTTATGGCGCCGCAACTTCAAAAAACCGAAAATCGAGTTTCCGAAATAATAATAAAGAAATGAGGAATAAATATGTCCTCCCGTGAACAATTGCAACAGGCCAAACGCATAATCGTCAAAGTCGGCACCAGCACTTTAAATTATGCTACAGGCAAACTGAATATCGAAAAAATCGAACTGCTCGTGCGGGAATTATCCGACCTTGCCAATCAGGGACGGGAAATCATCCTCGTATCCTCCGGCGCTGTCGGAGCAGGGCTGGAACGCATGAAGAAAACTGAGCGGCCGAAAACCATTCCGGAAAAACAGGCTCTCGCCGCCGTGGGACAGGGAATTTTAATGCACCTTTACGAAAAACTGTTTGCCGAATACGGACAGACGGTGGCGCAGGTTCTTTTGACGAAGGAAAATTCCCGCCAGTATTCCCAGTTCATCAATTCCCGCAACGCACTGTTGACACTTCTTGCGATGGGTGTTATACCTATTATCAATGAAAATGACGCTGTAGCCGTCGACGAATTGAAAATCGGCGACAATGACACCCTGTCCGCCACGGTGGCGACACTTGTCGACGCCGATACGCTCATCATTCTTTCCGACATTGACGGGCTGTACACGGCCAATCCCGCCAAAGACAAAAATGCACGATTGTTATACGAAGTGGCGCATATCACGCCGGAAATCGAAAAAATGGCGGGCGGTGCCGGCTCATCCATGGGCACGGGCGGTATGAGCACGAAAATCAAGGCGGCAAAAATCGCCGTTAATTCCGGTACGACAATGGTAATCGCTTCCGGCTCCGAGCGCAATATCCTGCGCCGCCTGTTAGCCGGCGAATTATTGGGAACGATTTTCCCGGCAAAGGAAATTCATCTGAAACGGCGCAAATCATGGCTGGCTTTCGGCAAGCCGATATGCGGCGACATCATCGTCGACGAAGGCTGTAAACAGGCTGTGCTTGCCGGTTCCAGTTTACTTGCCGCCGGTATAAAATCGGTAAACGGCAATTTTGCTGTCGGCAACACCGTGCGGATTATCACGCAGGATGGCAGTGAAATTGCCCGCGGCAGCGTAAATTACGACACCGAAGCACTGCAAAAAATACAAGGACATCATACGAACGAATTTAAATCCCTGCTGAAAGATATAGATTACCCGCTTTCAAAAGAAGTTGTTCACCGTGATAATATGGTTATCATGATTTAATTTTATTAATGAAGGTGATTTTCATGGATTTGGATATTAAAACTACGATTGTGGAACAGGCTGCCAAAGCTAAACAGGCCGCAAAAAAATTGGCGCTGTTGTCTTCAGCCGAAAAAAACAAGGCACTGTACGCTATGGCCCATGCTCTCGAAACCAAAACACCTACCATCTTAAAAGCCAATACGATAGATATGGAAAACGGCCGTCAGAAAGGTCTGTCGGCGGCTGTTCTGGACAGACTGCTACTGACAACGGAACGCATCGGTCAGATGGCGGACGGCCTGCGCCAGATTGCCGCTCTCAACGACCCTGTAGGCAACGGCATCATGTCGCACCGCCGTCCGAACGGTCTGGATATCCGCTGTATCCGCGTTCCGCTGGGGTTAATCGGCATTGTCTACGAAGCCCGTCCGAACGTTACGGCCGATGCTATCGGTCTTTGCCTGAAATCGGGCAATGCTGTCATCCTGCGCGGCGGCTCGGAAGCGATTACTTCCAATAAAATACTCTCTTCCATTCTGGCAGACGCAGCCTACAGCGCCGGTATTCCGGAAGGCGCTATTCAGTTTGTAAGCATCACTGACCACAGCGCCGTCGACGTGATGATGCGCCTGAATAAATACATCGACGTCATCATTCCGCGCGGCGGAGCAGGGCTTATCAAGCGCGTCGTGGAAAACAGCTCCGTTCCTGTCATCGAAACGGGTGTCGGTATCTGCCACATCTATATCGACGATAAGGCCGATACAAACATGGCGACTAAAATCATCATCAACGCCAAAACGACCCGTCCGGCCGTATGTAATTCAGTCGAAACCGTATTAATCCATCAGGATATCGCAGATGAGTTTTTACCGAAACTGTGCGACAGCCTTAAAGAACATAAAGTGGAAATCCGCGGCTGCGAAAAATGCCGCCAAATCTGCCCTGATTTAAAACAGGCGACAGATGAGGACTGGGCAACGGAATACGGCGATTTAATCCTTTCCGTAAAAATCGTCGCTGACATTACGGAAGCCATCGACCATATCAACACATTCGGCAGCGGCCATTCCGAAGCGATTATCACGGACAGCTACCAGAATGCCCTGTCATTCCAGCAAAACGTCGATGCCGCAGCCGTATATGTGAACGCTTCGACCCGCTTCACCGACGGCAATGAATTCGGCTTCGGCGCGGAAATCGGTATCAGCACGCAGAAACTGCACGCCAGAGGACCGATGGGACTGGAAGCCCTCACGACCATGAAATATTTAATCTACGGTGAAGGTCAAATCCGCTGATGCTTCGCTCTCTTTTGAAACTGCTTAAAAATTACTACGCCACGCCGAAAGGCAGACATGATATCAATGATTACGCCCGCGCGGCCGTGCTCATTGTCGTCGTGTCCGTCATAATCTCATTGATTTTAGCATATTTTATCTTATAATATACGGAGCAACATATGAAAAAAATCGGTATTATGGGTGGTACTTTCGACCCTATTCATGTAGGGCACTTAATGATAGCGGAAGCTGTATGGGATGAATACAAACTGGAGAAGGTTTTATTCATTCCCTCGGCGAACCCGCCGCACAAGCACGATGTGATGACTTCCGCCAGACATCGTTTCAACATGACGCTGCTCGCTACATGTTCCAATCCGCATTTTGAAGTATCATCTATCGAAATGGACCGCACAGGCCCTTCTTACACCATTGACACAATTAAAGCATTAAAAAAAATATACGGCGATGATACGGATTTTTACTTCATCATTGGTGCCGACTGCATTCATGAACTGCCGTCCTGGCACAAAATAGACGAACTCCTGAAAATCTGCAAATTCATCGCGACAAAACGACCTAGTTATAAATTAGATTTAAGCATTATTGCAAAAGAATTCAGTGATTATAACATTCAGTTACTGGAAACACCGGAGCTGGAAATCTCTTCCACCGACATTCGCCAGCGCATAAAAAAAGGCTATTCCATTCAATACATAACCACCGAACAAGTTCAGCAATATATTCGCAAAGAAGAGCTTTATTTATAAACTGGCTTATTGTATAATTGTTTGTAAAGTTATTACCTGCGCTTTTTTGACAGCGCAGACCGACACTTGTTATAATCACCGGCTCAAAACCGGAAATATATGTCATATTAAATGAAGAAGGAGAACGCAATGTTAGGGGATTTATTACGCCAAACGCGTGAACAGAAAAATTTATCACTGGATGATGTTGAAAAGGGTACCAATATCCGCAAACTCTACATCAAAGCCATCGAAGACGGCAATTATGACAAACTTCCGGGAGAAGTTTTCTTAAAAGGATTTATCAAAACTTATGGCAAATTTTTAGGACTGGACGGACAGAAGCTTATTGAGCAGTACAAAGCCGAAAAAAATCCGGCCGTTTCAGCAGACGCCGAACCGAAAGCACAAGCAGCGCCGCCTGCGCCTGAACCTGCCGCACCGGACAAGACGGAAACAGTAAAAGAGGATAAACAGCCGGAAAAAAACGCCAAACCGAATAAACCGGCTGCTAAACCTGTACCGAATATTGATAATTTCAATGACAGCAAAAAATATCTGGAAACGAAAAATTCCGGCGGCAGCAAGAAAAATATCATTATAATTGCTGTTATCATCATAGCAATTATCGCCGGTGCGATTGCCTTCCTGTCCAGTCAGGGTTCCGACAGCCAGCCGGCAGCCGACAACGAGCCGAAAACGCAGCAGGAACAAGCACCGCAGCAGCCGGCTACTCCGGCACCAGCTCCTGCACCGGTTAGCGGCAGCGAAGTAAGCGCCGTATTCAGCCAGGATTGCTGGACGGAAGTAAAAGTTGACGGCAATACCGTACTGTCCGAAACGGTTAAAGCCGGTTCCACGTTGAACTGGAAAGGCAACAATCAGGTTGAAGTAACGGTCGGCAATGCCGGAGCCGTTGATATCACCTTTAACGGACAGGCGCAGGGCAAAATGGGCGATGTCGGCGCTGTCGTAACGAAAGCGTTCACGGCACCGAATGCAACACCAGCTCAGCAGAATGCTCCAGCAGCTCAGCCGCCGGCAAACGCAGCCGCTCAACAGCCGACACAGCAGCAAAATCAATAATATAGAAATTCTCAAGGAAGGTGAATGATTTTATGAAATGCCCGTTCTGTGCAGCTCCCGACAGCCGTGTGGTAGACTCGCGTACTACCGATGATGGTAATTCTATAAGACGACGCCGTGAATGTACAGTTTGCGGCAAACGGTTCACCACTTACGAAGCTGTGGAAAAAGTGCCTTTAATGGTCATAAAAAATGACGGCCGCCGCGCCGTTTTCGATAAGGAAAAACTGTTGAAAGGCATTATCCGTTCCTGTTACAAAAGGGATATTCCCGCTGAAAAAATAATAAAACTGGCCGATGAAATTGAAAAAGAACTGCGGAATATGATGCGCCATGAAATATCGAGCAAGACAATCGGTGAGGTCGTCATGAAATACCTGAAGACCTTCGACAAAGTCGCTTACATCCGCTTCGCGTCCGTCTACCGCAAGTTCTCGGACATCGACAATTTCAAACAGGAACTGGAAAATCTCAACGCTGCCAATAAAGATAAAAATTAACAAAGGCTCACTTCGGTGAGCTTTTTTCTTATTAAGACCAAATTAATACCTGTTATGTTAGTAAAACATCGAGCCTGCATAAGCAGTATAATACTTTATATTCGTTCGATGTTGTCACTTAACCTCACTAAATATAAAGTATTATACTGCTTCAGAAAATCAACTGGCATAATAAATACCAGACAGGAGGAAAAATTTTTGACTTGGAAATTGAAACAGAACCTGCAAAAAATCCTGGCAGATGAACAGGGTTATTATATCTTTCCGGCAGGCGCGCGCACGCCGTTTGCCCTTTTGTATCCCAACTCCTATTTCGTCGGCATGTCCAATCTCGGCTTTCATATCATCTATGAACAGATAAACAGCCGCAAGGACAGCGCCTGCGAGCGTTTTTTCCTGCCGGAGAAAGCGGAGCTTGCCGAATACGAACGCACTGCCACGCCGCTTATGAGCATTGAAAATCAACTGCCGCTGTATGAATTTCCGCTAATCGGCTTTGCCGTTTCATTTGAAATGGATTACTTCAACGTGCTCAAAATGCTCTCGCTCGGCAAAGTGGAACTGCTGGCGCAAAACCGCACGGAAAAAGACCCGATTGTCATCGCGGGCGGTCCGTGCGCCACTTTCAATCCCGAACCGCTGTCATTGTTCATTGACGCATTCATTATCGGCGAAGGTGAAGAAACGATTAACCGTTTTCTCGATGTGTACCACCGGGAAAAAAATAAAAATCTGTCGCGCGAAGAGCTATTATTGCAGCTGGCGCAAATTCCGGGCGTATACGTGCCGCGCTTTTATGAGCATATCTGCGATGCAAACAGAAATTTAACCGCCATTAAGGCGGACAGCCGCGTGCCGATTAAAGTTGCGCGCCAGTGGATACGCAACCTCGACGATTACAGCGGCAAAACGGTCATCACCACGCAGAACACGGAGTTCAATCTGTTTTTGATTGAGACATCGCGCGGCTGCGGCCGTCACTGCCGTTTCTGCATGGCTGGCTACTGTTTCCGCAAACCGCGCCACCGCAGTCTGGACAAATTAACTGCTCTACTGCCGGAAGCGGCGAAACTGAACAAAAAAGTCGGTCTTATGGGTCCTGCCATTTCCGATTATCCGCAGATAGACGAGCTGTGCCGCCAAATCCGCGAAATGAATTTGCCGATGTCCGTCGCCTCCTTCCGCGCCGACTCCGTAACGGAGAAGCTGGTCGAAGCATTGGCGCAGAGCGGGCAGCGCACACTGACACTGGCACCAGAAGCAGGCAGCGTGAAAATCCGCAACGTAATCAACAAAGGCATTGAAGAAGAACACTTATTCCATGCCGTTAAACTTGGCGTAGAAGCTGGTGTAAAAAACTACCGTATGTACATCATGGTCGGTCTGCCGAAGGAAACGAGCGAAGACATCGACGCCATAATCGACATGACCGTCCGCCTGAAAAAATACATGGAAGAGCTCGGCTCGAAGGGAACGCTCACGCTCAGCATAAATCCGTTTATCGCCAAACCGTGCACGCCGTTTCAGTGGCTGCCGATGGCTGATTTGAAACAGACGGAAAAATATTTTAAACTGATAAAAACGAGCCTGAAAAAATATAAGAATATCGAGGTACAATTTGAGTCAACAAAAGAAACATACATTCAGGGCATACTGGCACGCGGCGGCCGCCTTGTGAGCGAAGCGCTGCTGCAAGCCCATTTAAACGGCGGTGCTAAGGCCTTTAAGCGGGCTTTAAAACAGCTGGGCTTAAACGGCGACACATATTTATACCGTGAGCGCAGCCGCACTGAAATCCTGCCGTGGGACAGCCTTGATATGGGCTTTACGAAAGAATATCTCGCGCGCGAGCTTGATATGGCCATGCAGGAAAAGCACACCGTCCAGTGCTTCGACGGCTGCAAACGCTGCGGCGTATGCAAATAAAGGAGGTTTACTATGTTTTCGTTATACCATACTGCCGATAATCTCTGGTACGGCAGATTTTCCGTTTTCCCGCAGGACAAAGTCATTCATGCTGTATCGACGCGTTTTTGCGGTGTAAGCTCAGCACCTTTCGACGGCTTAAATCTCGCTCTGCATGTCGGCGACAATGAAACAGCCGTGCTGGAAAACCGCCGCCTTTTTTCCGCAGGGCTCGGGCTTGAACCGTCCTATATTACCACCTGCCAGCAGGTTCACGGCAACAAAGTAGCCTGCATTACAAAGGAAAATATCGGCGCCGGCGCTTTTTCGCTGAATGATACCATAAAAGACACCGATGCACTCATTACCAATCTGCAAGGTGCGGCGCTGACGCTGTTTTTTGCTGACTGCACGCCGATTATGCTGTACGACCCCGTTCATCATGCAATCGGCGCGGCGCACGGCGGCTGGCGCGGCACGGCCGGTGAAATATCGCTGCACACCCTCAAGATGATGCACGAAAAATTCGATACAAATCCTGCCGACTGTCTGGCTTCCGTCGGTCCTAATATCGGCTCATGCTGCTACGAAATCGGCGACGAGGTGGCGCAGATATTCAAAAATCTGTACGAAAAAGACAGCTCTATGATTTTGCGGCGCGATGAAACTTCGCAGAAATACCATCTTGATTTGCAGAAAGCCAACGTGCTCACTCTGCAAAAAGCCGGTCTGAAGGCGCAGAATATCGATACAGCCGATACCTGCACCGCCTGCAACAGCGGCATATTTTTCTCGTACCGCGCCGACAGGGGCAAAACGGGGCGCATTGTCTGCATTATCGCATTAAAATAAATTTGGCTCAGCTATGGATAAATTCAGCCAAATATTATATTATAAAATAGAGTTCGTTGTACTAGTAAAACATTGAGCCTATAGCCAGCAGTATAATAGTTTATATTCGTTCGATATTGGCATTTAACCTCACTAAATATAAACTATTATACTGCTTCGAAAAATCAACTAGCACAATAGATAAAATAGACTATTAAATCAGAAGGTGAACTCCATTATGATAGTGGAAAATTTGAAAACTGTACAGAATAATATTAAGGAAAGCATACAGAAACGTCATAATATCATCAGTCAGGATGTTTTACTCGTAGCCGTCACGAAAAACCACGATGTCGAAGCGATGCGCGAAGCTATTGACGCCGGAGCCGCCGTTATCGGTGAAAACCGCGTGCAGGAAGCTTCCCAGAAATACGCCGTGCTCGACCGCAATGTTACGTGGCATTTAATCGGCCATTTACAGACAAACAAAGTAAAACACGCCGTAAAAATTTTCGATATGATTGAATCCGTAGACAGTATCAAACTGGCTGAGGCGATTAATAAAGAAGCCGCCAAACTCGGCAAAGTGCAAAAAATCCTCGTGCAGGTAAATCTCGTCAAGGAAGCTTCCAAAACGGGCGTATATCTGGAGGATTTGCCGGAACTTCTGACCGCTATTGACGGTATGGATAATTTAAAACTCATGGGACTTATGTTCATTGCGCCTATCGCGGAAAATCCGGAAGACGTCCGTCCTATGTTCAATCAGATGTACAATCTGTTCATCAAGGTTCAGAAAATGCCGCTGGCTCATGCCGATATCAAATATCTGTCCATGGGCATGACGCATGATTACCAGATAGCCATTGAGGAAGGCGCCAATATTGTCCGCGTCGGCACTGCTATTTTCGGACCTCGTCAATATTAACTCATAAAACTGTAAGGAGATAAAAAAATGAGTATCGTAGACAAATTTCGCAATAAAATGGGAATGAACCAGGAAAACGAAGAGTACGTGGAAGAACAGACGGCTGCTGTTTCGGAAGAACCGGCCGACACGAATTACCAGCAGGCTGATAACGTGGTCGACTTCAAAAACAAGGCCAAAGCAAACAATCAGATGAAAGTAATGGTTATTGAACCTGTTTCTTTCGATGACGCTCAGCAGGTTGCCGACCATATCAGAAATCACAAACCGGTCGTCGTGAATTTTGAAAACACGAACGGCGATATCGCCAAACGCATTATCGACTTTATCAGCGGCACAACGTACGCTCTGTCCGGCGACATCAAGAAAGTCGGCAAGAATGTATTCATGTGCGCACCGGATAATGTCAGCGTCAATTTCTCGGAAGAAAGTAAAAAACAACCGCAAAACACCACCATGCCGTGGGAAGACTGATATAACGTATTGTGCCGATACAAATATCCAATCCGCAACAGCAGGATAATATTTTATATTCGTTCAATGTTGTCACTTAACCTCACTGAATATAAAATATTATCCTGCTTCAGAAATCAATCGGCATAAATCGGCATAATAAATAATACACTACAGAAATAAAGGAATGATTTAACACAATGGCTGACCGTGAAAAAATAATCCGTTTTTATAAAGGAACAGAAGGCGAGGAAATCGTCGTAAAATTAGTCGATGCCATCGAAGCCGTCAACAAGACGCGCAAATTCCGCACGACTGATTTTCTCGACCCGTACGGCTGCGAGATTGCTGAAACCGTTGCTGCTCATTATGAAAATATATCCGTTAATTTCAATGGCGGCTACATGGGTGCTGAAAGACAGTGCGCCTGCTTCGTGCACGATGATTTCATGGGCAAGGCGACCTATCCGATTGCCGTCGTCAAAGCCGTATGGAACGACAAATTCTACCGACTGTCGCACCGCGACGTGCTCGGCGCATTGATGGGGCTGGGCATAAAACGCGAACAGATTGGCGATTTGCTCGTTACACTCGGCAGTGTGAAAATTATCTGTACAGAAAAAATGGCAGAATTCATTTTGCAGAATTTGACGCAAATCGGCTCCGCCAATGTAAGCTGTGAAACGGACAGCCTCGACTCCATCGCACCGCGCGAGGAACGCTGCAAGGAAATCACCGCAACGGTCGCTTCACTGCGCATCGACTCCATTGCGGCGGCAGGCTTCGGCTCGTCCCGCAGCAAAATGGCGGCAAATATCGACACCGATAAACTGAAACTGAACTGGCAGTCGGTGAAAAGCGCCTCGCAGGCAATAAAAGAAGGCGACGTCATCTCTATCAGAGGACGCGGCCGTCTGGAAGTTGCCGAAATCCGCGGCAAAACGAAAAAAGGACGCACCGTAGTCCTGTTAAAACGCTATATTTAAAATCAAGAGGGCTGTATTTTGTTATTATTAGTTTTATTCATTATTCTACTTGACCAACTTATCAAATATTTCGTCAGCACCAATATGTTTCTGGGACAGAGCATTCCCGTCCTGCCGCAGATTTTCCATCTGACCTACATTCAAAATCCGGGAGCCGCTTTCGGCATTCTGGAAAATCAGCGCTATCTGTTCATATTGATTGCTGCCGTTTTAATCGTCGCTGTAATTTATTTCTATAAAAAAATCATACAGCTGTCTAAACTTTTCCAAGTCGGCATTGCACTACTGTTCGGCGGAGCAATCGGCAACATGATTGACCGCATTTTTATCGGCAGAGTAATCGACTATATGGATTTCCGCATCTGGCCGGTATTCAATCTGGCGGATATCGCTATTGTTTCCGGCTGTGCAATCATCGCATTCAACCTATTATTCAAAACGGAACGGAGCTATAAAGCATGAACAAGGAATACACTGTTACTGACTCAGACGCGGGCAGCCGCCTTGACGTTTTCCTGTCTGCCCAGCCGGATAATCCTTCCCGTTCCAATATCCAGAAAATGATAACGGAGGGAAACGTTTCCGTAAACGGGCAGGTAAAACGCGCCAATTACAAACTGCGCCCCGCCGACAATATCGTAATGACGTATCAACCGCCGCAGGAAATCGAAGCCGTGCCGGAGGATATCCCGCTCGATATTCTCTACGAGGACAGCGACATCATCGTCGTCAATAAGGCGCGCGGCATGGTCGTTCATCCGGCGGCAGGCGTCTATACGGGTACGCTCGTCAACGCGCTTTTATATCACTGCGGCGATGAACTGTCCGGCATAAACGGCAAAATACGTCCCGGCATCGTCCACCGCCTTGACAAGGACACTTCCGGCGTCATGGTCGTCGCCAAAAATGACTTTGCGCACAACAGCCTTGCCGAACAAATCGGCAGTAAGACGGCTGTTAAGGAATATGTCGCGCTCGTGCACGGCAATATCACGGAAGAAAAAGGCATTATCGAGGCCAATATCGGCAGACATCCCGTCGACCGCAAGAAAATGGCTGTCGTAACCTCCGGCGGCAAACCAGCGACGACTGTTTTCCACGTACTGGAACGGTTCAAAAACTGCACTTTTGTCAAATGCCGCCTGCTCACGGGGCGCACGCACCAAATCCGCGTGCATATGGCATATATCGGCCACCCGCTGATTGGCGACCCGAAATACTGCAACAGCAAGAACAAATTCGACATACAGGGACAGGCGCTTCATTCACTAAGTCTGACACTCATTCATCCGCGCACCAATCAGGAAATGACATTCACCGCACCAATTCCGCAGGATATGCAGAAACTGCTGAAATATTTCCGCCAAACCATTTAAAAATAAAGAAAGGACGTGGGCTTATGGCTCAACTCATAGAGAAAACGACCGTCATGGATGCTCAGGCCATCCAGCGAGCACTGACGCGCATTGCGCATGAAATCGTGGAAAAAAACAAGGGTACGAAAGATTTAATCATTGTCGGCATCAGAAAACGCGGCGTTCCGCTTGCCGAACGTTTATCGAAAATAATCAATGATATTGAAGGTGTGAAAGTGCCTATCGGCATTCTGGACATCACGCTGTACCGCGACGACCTGTCGCATATGTCGTACCAGCCGCTCATTCAGGAAACGCAGATTTCCGAAGATATCACCAATAAAACACTCGTGCTCGTCGACGACGTATTATATACGGGCCGCACCATTCGCGCCGCTCTCGACGCGCTCATCGACCTCGGCCGACCGAAAAAAATCCAGCTTGCCGTGCTGATTGACCGCGGCCACCGCGAACTGCCGATACGCGCCGACTATGTAGGCAAAAACGTACCGACAGCAATGCGCGAAGCTGTTGAAGTGAAACTTACGGACACCGACGACTGCGAAAAAGTATTTATCGGCGAATACGTAAAATAAGTGCATACAAAAAAGGATAGGTAAAATACCTATCCTTTTTCTTTTATCTTGTTTAATAGTTTAACAAATCAATTATTCTTCTACCGGCATTCTGGAAACGGAAGTTTCTTCGGCAACAATATACTGCTGTTTTCTGGAACCGTACATAAAATGGTACATGATAAAGCAGATTACCGACATAAAGGCAACAAGTTCATAAATTCCATTAAAGCCGATTACAGGACGGAGTTCACCGAGAATATACGGACTGACACCCAGACCTAAATCAAGAGCCACAAAATAAGTGGAAATGCCGACCCCCACGCGATGAACCGGAGTCAGTTTTATGCAGACGGCCTGACCGTTGGACATGAATGTACCGTAACCTAAACCGACAAAAACACCGGATAAAAGCAACAGCCAGGATGAATTTGTAATACTGAGCATGAAAAGACCGATTGCCAGGCAGATAAAGCATGGATACATAACATAATTTTCACCCTTACGGTCAAAGATGACGCCTGTCATCGGACGGGAAATCGTGATTACTACGGCATAAACAACGAAGAAGAACGTACCGGCTTCCACCAGATTTATTTCCTGTGAATATGCAGCCAAGAAACTCAGTACACTTGCATAACAGAAGGCAACCCAGAAACCGATGAACGAAATAACGGAAACACGTTTTTCCACGAAATTATTAAAGGAAATTTTGCGCAGACGGGCTTTTTCAGTATCCGTAAGCTTGATTTCTTCAACATGAAGCATGAAGCAGGCGGCAACACATAATACAATTAAAACTACGCACAGTTCAATAATAGCTTCAAAGCTGGTGCGCATCATCATGAACATACCAATGAACGGGCCGACTGCTGCGGCAACACTGGTGGAAAGACCGTAATAGTTGATGCCTTCACCGCGGCGGGAAGCAGGTATGCAGCTGGCAATGATTGTGCTGGTGGCAGTAGAAACAACGCCGTAGGCGAAGCCGTTTGCCAGACGGATTAAATACATAACGGATAAGTTCGGAATATAAAAATAAAACAGTGTTGTTACCAAATAAAGTGCAACGCCGCCATAGAGCATTTTTCTGCGGCCGAATAATTCAATCTGCTGACCGGCGAGAAGACGCGCAATCAATGTGCCGACAATGAATATACCGGAGGCAAGACCGGCTTCCGCGAGCGAAGCGTGCAAATCATTTTTGGCAACCACCGCGATTATTACCATCAATAAATAATAAATTAAATATACGAGAAAATTTATCCCCGTATCTAAAATAAAATCCTTTGTCCATAAACTTTCCTTCGAGTAAGAACTCATAAACTCCATCTCCAATTTTTTATTTATGTTTTTTAGTGTTCTTTATTTTATACACTGTATACGTTTTTGTATAGCCAAAAAAATTGATGGAGCTCATAAAATAATTTAATGTTTCATCGCCTCATACAGATTTAAAACGTAATCGACAAAAACTTTTATGCTGCTTATTTTATGATTTTCATGATTGTAAATCAGATACGCATTGAAACATAAAGGTTCCTGCAATGAATAATAACCTGTTTTCTCGCCCATTTCCATCAGAATACGCTTTGATAAAAGTGAACCGGTTTTATTATCCTTGCAGTATTGCATAATGGCGTACGGTGTAGAAAGGCGTGCTTCAATATCGGGATTGATATTTATCCGGGTAAAATAATCTTCTATGACTGCCGATATGAAATAATCGGGCGAATAGCTGGCAAAAGGAGTCTGTTTGATAATTTGTAAAGAGAAATCCGTTTGCGGCAAATTTAAAGCGGGTGCATAGTAAACAAGCTCATCTTTATAGAAAAAATCCTTTACGTAGCCATCCAGCGACATCTGCGGCAGTAAAAAAGACGATGCTATGTCGATTTCGCCGCTTTTCAGCTTGTGAAGCAGTGTTTTTGCCTCTAAATTATACACATTAATATCTATATTTTGATTATGTCGTTTAAAATAACTTACATGCCTGTTCATCAGAACATCACCCAGAGACATCAGTGCGCCGATATTTAAGGAAACTGTTTTCCCGCTGAATTTCTGCAATTCATTTATCGTTTCATCCAAATCATTGATTATTTTAACTGCTTTCGGCAGAAAAAATTCACCTTCGCGGGTTAAATCACTGCCACGGCTGGAACGTGTAATCAGCTGAACGCCGACAATTTCTTCCAACCTTTTCATTTGAAAACTGAATGCGGACTGCGTGATATTAGCCCGTTTGGCTGCCATAGCAAAATTGCGGACCTTGCCGTAAATAATAAAATTTTCTATCTGTTGAATACTGGGTTTTTCTTTCATGAATATTCCTCATTTAAAATATTTTTGACTGTAATTTCCCCTAAAACCAGCAAAAATTTGTCCATTCATAAATAACGGCTTCATACGGTCGCAGTCTGCCGTTTTTCAAGTCAGTACAGGAATTTTCGTAATTGCTGATAAGAACTTTTCCCGTGCCGTTTAAGGAAAATTCTACGCTGTTTTTATAAAAATTGCAGATTACAAGCCATGTTTTATCCTGATACGTTCGTGTATAAGCATAAATATTTTCATCATCCGGCAGCAATAACGCATAATCGCCGTAGACCATAATCGGATTTTCCCGGCGCAACTTAATTAATTTCTGATAGCAGTAAAATACGGAATTTTCATCAGCAAGCGCATTTTCAACGTTAATCTGCGGATAATTCGGATTTACGCGGTACCACGGTTTCCCCTGTGTAAATCCGGCATTTTCACTGTCGTTCCACTGCATCGGCGTACGGGCATTGTCGCGCGCTTTAGCCCGCAGTGAACGTAGTACGCTTTCTTTGTCACAACCGGCGGCAATGCGTTCCTTATACATATTGACGGCTTCAATATCGGCAAAATCGTCAATCGTGTTAAATTCGATATTCGTCATGCCGATTTCCTCTCCCTGATAAATATACGGCGTTCCTTTCATACCGTGCAGCAGTATCGCCAGCATTTTCGCCGACTGTACGCGGTATTTCCCATCATCGCCCCAGCGCGACACGATGCGCGGCAGGTCATGATTATTCCAGAACAGACTGTTCCAGCCCTCGTTTGCCAGCTGTGTCTGCCATTTAGTGAAAACTCGCTTTAAGTCCAGCAGATTGAGCGGCTTTAAATTCCATTTATCGCCGCCGTTCTGGTCGAGCATAATATGTTCAAACTGAAATACCATGCTGAGCTCATGCCGCTTCTGCGCTGAAAACAGCTTGGCAATCTCCGGCGTCGCACCCCAGCATTCGCCGACAGTCAGCAGATTTTTGCCTGCCAGCGTATTTTGATACATTTCCTGAATGTAATCGTGCAGTTTCGGACCGTTTTCCTTGATTTTCAAATCGGGATTTTTGCCGATTAAGTCGATGACGTCCATACGAAAACCGCCGATACCCAAATCAATCCAGAAATTCATCATTTTCCAAATATCGCGCCGCATTTGCGGATTTTCCCAATTTAAATCGGGCTGTTTTTTACTGAAAAAATGCAGATAATATTCGCCTGTCTTTGCATCGTATTCCCAAGCCGAGCCGCCGAAACACGATTTTAAATCATTCGGCGGCGTATTTTCATCGCCGCTGCGCCAGATGTAGTAATCACGGTATTTGCTGCCTTTGGACGATTTTGCTTCAATAAACCATGCGTGTTCGTCGGAGGTGTGATTTACGACCAAATCCATGATGATTTTTATGCTGAAATTATCGGCTTCCTTAATCAATGCCTTCATATCGTCCAGCGTGCCGAAATCCGGCGATATATCGTAATAATCGGATATATCGTAGCCGTTATCGTCATTCGGCGAACAGTACACGGGACTGAGCCAGATTACACCGATGCCGAGTTTTGTCAGATACGGCAGCTTTTCCCTGATACCGTTGATATCGCCGATGCCGTCGCCGTTGCTGTCGTAAAAACTGCGCGGATAAATCTGGTAGACCACCACTTTCTGCCACCATTTCTGTTCATTATTCATTATTATCGCCTCATTTCTTTTTTATAATTTTACACTTTATTTTTGCCAATCACAATGAGATATAGTATAATTAGACTGCTTTTAAACAATTTACGACAGAAAGGAATTCTTATGGACATTATCGATTTAAAAACCAATGACCGCTCTGATGATTTAATAAATGAGCTCGTTTCCGTCTGGGAAAAATCGGTGCGCGCTTCGCATTTTTTTCTGACGGAGAAAGATATTACTGAAATCCGCGAGCAGGTTGCACCGGCATTCAAAATGATACCCGTTTTACTCGTGGCAATAGATGATGACAAAGTTATCGGCTTTGCCGGTATTTACGAAAATAAACTGGAAATGCTCTTTGTCGACCCTGCCTATTTCGGTCAGGGAATGGGTTATAAGCTGATAAACTACTGTTTCGAGCAGTATAACATTCAGTTCGTCGATGTCAACGAGCAAAATCCGCGTGCATTTAAATTTTATCAACGACAGGGCTTTTCCGTAATTGAACGTTCACCGCTCGACAGCGACGGCCGTCCGTTCCCAATCCTGCATATGCAGAAAAAATGATTTACAGCAGCAATTCTCCGCTGCTGTTTTTTTATACCGCCGTATCCCCTAGGGGAGCTTGTATACATCAAATTCACTTATTATACTGAATATATCGCATATATCTATTGACTTGGTGTTCACTTCAAGTTTTAGACTGATTATAATTCATTTTGCTTATTGTGCTAGTTGATTTCCTAAAGCAGTATAATACTTTATATTTAGTGAGGTTAAGTGCCAACATCGAACGAATATAAAGTATTATACTGCTGGCTATAGACTGGATGTTTTACTAACACAATAGATAATTAATTTGTTTTTGAGGAGTGTATATATTTATGGAAATAAAAAACCGCATTATCAATTACTGGAGCAGACGCAGCGGCGATTTTGCCCGGCTGCGCCGCGATGAACTGAATAGTTATATGGCCGATTTATGGCTTGAAGAAATCCGAAAATACATGCCGGATAAACCGTGCAGAATTCTCGATATTGGCACTGGCTCCGGTTTTTTTGCCATTTTGCTGGGAAAAGCCGGTCATTATGTGGAAGGTATCGACCTGACGGCTTCCATGATTGAAGAAGCGAAACTATTGGCGGCAAAATCCGGCGTAAACAGCGTATTTAAAGTTATGGACGCGGAAAATCTGCTTTATCCCGACGAAAGTTTCGATATCGTTCTGAGCCGAAATCTGACCTGGACACTGCCGCACCCGCGCAAGGCTTACAGCGAATGGCACCGCGTCTTGAAAAAAGGCGGTATGCTGCTCAATTTCGACGCTGATTACGGCAAGGAACATCTCGTGCAGGATTTAAATTCACTGCCGCAAAATCATGCTCATCACAATATAAATTCCGACCTGCTGGCAGAATGCGACTCTATTAAAGCCAATCTCGATATTTCGCAGCTGCACCGCCCGCAATGGGACAGCAGTGTCCTGCAGCAAATCGGCTTTGCCCATGTGGATACGGACGAAACGGTCGGCAAACGTATCTACAGCCAGCATGACGAATTTTACAATCCGACGCCGCTGTTTTTAATCAGGGCGGTGAAATAACACCATGAAAACATATATTGCCCAGCGCATTCTGCATTTAATTCCCATACTGCTGGGCATAACGCTTTTATCGTTCGGTCTTATGCACACGGTGGCCGGCGATGCGATTGATGTCATGGAAGCTAACCGCGGCACTGTTCTCTCCGAAGAAGCGAAGGACCGGCTGCGCAGCGAGCTCAATCTGGACAAGCCGTTTCTCGTTCAGTACGGTATCTGGCTGAAAGACATGGTATCAGGCGATATGGGCACGTCCTACGTTTCCGGCAAGCCCGTATTTTCCACCTTTCTGCAAAAACTGCCGGCGACGATTTTATTAACGATTACTTCGATATTATGCACAATTATAATATCTTTTCCGCTCGGCATTATCGCCGCGCTGAACCGCAACGGCTGGAGCGATTACCTTATCCGCTTTTTCAGCTTTGTCGGCAATTCTTTGCCCGGTTTTTTCGTCTCGCTTTTACTCATCTATGTTTTTTCGCTTAAACTGAATTTACTGCCGGTCATGAATACTTCCGGCGGCTGGCAGGGCATAATCCTGCCGACTATGACGCTGACCATAGCTATGAGCGCCAAATACATCCGCCAAATCCGCGCTGTCGTCCTGGCTGAACTTAATAAGGACTACGTCATCGCCGCCAAGGCCCGCGGCATACCCTACAGGACAATCATACTGACGAGCGTCATGAAAGTTACGCTACTGTCGTTTATAACGCTCCTGTCTTTGTCTGTCGGCTCACTGCTCGGCGGTACGGCCATTATTGAGAGTATCTTCATGTGGGACGGCGTCGGCAAAATGGCTGTCGATGCTATTTTAATGCGCGATTATCCGATTATCCTTGCCTATGTCGTATGGCTCGCCATCATTTATGTAATTTTCAACTTAATCACGGATATCTTATACCATTATCTGGACCCGCGCATTCGGCTCGGCGCGAAAAAATAATTTGAAGGAATAACTTATGAATGTAAAACTCACTATTTTATGCGTACTCGTCGGCGCTTTACTGCTTGTTGCCGTGTTTGCACCCTTTTTGACGCCGTTTGACCCGTATGCGCAGAATTTATCGCAGGCACTTCAAGCACCGAACAGTGTTCATCTGCTTGGCACCGACCAGTACGGCAGGGATTTGCTGTCGCGCGTCATCATGGGAGCGCAGACGACGATTTTATCTTCCCTGGCACTCGTCGGCGCGGTTACATTAATCGGTACAGCGGTCGGCATTGTCTGCGGCTATTGCGGCGGCAAAATCGATACGCTTTTAATGCGCACTTCCGATATTTTTCTCGCCTTTCCCGGCATGGTGTTCGCCCTCGCCGTGGCAGGTGTTCTAGGCGGCAGTATCCTAAATGCCGTAATTGCGCTTGCCTTCATCTCCTGGCCGAAATTCGCCCGCCTTGCCCGCGCGCAGGTTCTGACCGTAAAAACAGCTCCGTTTGTCGCCGCCGCCCGACTGAGCGGCTGCAGCGACGCGAAAATCATGTTTTATCATATATTCCCCAATATAATCGGCATAATTTTAATAACGGCAATTCTCGATATCGGTACAATGATAATGGAAATAGCGGGGCTTTCCTTTCTGGGACTGGGCGCACTGCCGCCGACGGCGGAATGGGGCGCGATGATGAGCGGCAGCCGCAGCATGCTCCAAACGGCGCTGTGGGTCATTCTCGCTCCCGGCTGCGCTATTTTCCTGTCTGTCAGTCTGTTCAATATTCTTGGCGACACGATACGCGACAAATTCAATTTATAATATGTATTGTGCCGGTAAAAAACTCAGCCTGTAATCGGCAGTATAATACTTTATATTCGTTCGATGTTGCCACTTAACCTCACTAAATATAAAGTATTATACTGCCTGAGAAATCGACTGACACAATACATAATTTAATTAAAAGGAGGTTTATTATGTCTAAAATCTGTCTAATTTGCTCTTTACTGCTGTCACTGTTCATTTTCTCCGGCTGCGGCAGCGACTCGGAAACGGCAGACAGCGGCGAGAAAGTTTTCCGCTACGGCACGACTGCCTACGGCGTGGAAATGGGCAATACGGGGCTTAATCCGCACAGCGATTATTCCGGCTGGTCGGCGGTGCGTTACGGCGTAGGCGAAACGCTGTTTAAATTCAACGATAAAATGGAGCTGGAACCGTGGCTCGCCGCAGGTTATGAACAGCTCGACGACTATACGGTGAAAATAACACTGAAGGACGGCATCAAATTTTCCAGCGGACACGCGCTTGACGGGCAGGCGGTAAAACAGTGTCTGGAACATTTAATCGCCGTTCATGACCGCGCGCCGGACGACTTGAAAATACAGGAAATCACCGCTGACGGACAGACCGTTACCATAAAATCGGCTGAAAAAGTACCGGCACTGCTCAATTATCTCAGCGACCCGTACGGCGCTATCATTGATATGGACTACGGCATAACGGACGAGCGGAACGTCGCTGGAACGGGTCCATTCATCGCTACGAAAATTTCCGATACGGAAATAGCGCTGAAAAAAAATCCGAACTACTGGAACGGCAATGTCGGCATGGATAAAGTAATCGTCACGGAAATAATCGACGGCGACACACTCACTATGGCGATGCAGTCCGGCGAGCTTGACGCCGTGCAGGGGCTTCCGTATGCCAGCCTGAAACTGTTCCGCGACAGCGACAGATACCGCATAAGCACGACGGACACTTCCCGCTGCTTTTTCGCCCAGCTGAACCTTGAAAATCCGATATTACAGGATTACAATGTCCGCCGCGCCATCGCCATGAGCATTGATAAAAAAAGCTTCACCGACAATCTGCTGCACGGCAACGGTAGTGCGGCCGTCGGTGCTTTTCCGTCCAACTTCGCCTTCGGCAATGAAAATGTAACTGCGCCGGAATTTAATTTACAGGAAGCAAAAAATCTGCTGGCCAAATCCGGCTGGAATGATACGGACGGCGACGGCTATGTCGATAAGAACGGGCAAAAACTGACTATCCGCTGGCTGACATATCCGGGCAGACAGGAACTGCCGCTTCTGGCGGAAGCCGCTCAGGCCACGCTCAAACAAGCCGGTATCGAAGTCATCGTCAATAATACGGCAAATCAGCAGGATTTCCTCGACAGAGGCGAATGGGATATTTTCGCCAGTGCCTTTGTAACGGCACCGACAGGTGATCCGGAATATTTCTTCACGACGCACTGCCTAAAAAATTCCGCCAAAAACAGAGGTCATTATTACAATGAAGAATTGGAACAGCTTGCACAGCAGCTTCATGCGGAATTTGACCCGCACAAACGCGCCGAACTGTCCGTTAAAATGCAGCAGATTATTCTCGACGACTGCGCCTTTATCTTCGCATCTCATTTGAAAATGTCCTTTATAATGAAAAGCAATGTAACGGGATTTGCCGCTCATCCTTCCGACTACTACGAAATTACAGCGGCGCTGAATTATAATTGATACTTTTTGCACCAGAAAAACATCGAGCCTGTAGCCAGCAGGATAATAGTTTATATTCATTCGATGTTGTCACTTAACCTCACTAAATATAAACTATTATACTGCTTTGAAAAATTAACTAGCACAAAAAATATAATTGATAAATCTAAGAAGGAAGCTCTATGACATTACTGGAAATTCGCGGTTTGAACGTAGCCTATAATAAAAAAAACGTTCTGTCCGACATAAATCTTTCCCTGAACGCAGGCGAAATTCTCGGCATTGTGGGACAGTCGGGCTGCGGCAAGTCCACTTTGCTGAAAACAATCCTGCATATACTGCCGCCCGAAGCACATTTGACAGGCGGCGATATTTTCTACAATGACGCCAATATAACCCGCTTGACGGAAAAAAATATGCAGCATATTCGCGGCGGAGAAATCGGCATGATATTTCAAAATGCCCAAACAACGCTCTGTCCCGTACGGACAATCGGTCAGCAGCTTGTAGAAAGTGTAGCAGCGCACCGCCAAAACTGCACTAAAAAAGAAATCATCGGCGAAGCGCTTAACCTGCTGGCAAAAATACGTCTGACGGACGGCGAAAAAATACTGCAAAACTATCCGTTTGAACTGTCGGGCGGCATGAACCAGCGCATTTCCATCGTACTTGCCATGCTCTTAAAGCCGAAACTTCTCTTGGCGGATGAACCGACTTCCGCGCTCGACGTCGTATCGCAGGCACAGGTGATTGAGGAAATGCTGAATTTGCAGCGGCTGTTTCATACGGGCATCATATTCGTGTCGCACAACCTGAGCCTTGTGGCACGCATCGCCAAAAAAACAGCCATCATGCAAAGCGGAAAAATCGTCGAATACGGCGAAACGGCGCAGATTATGCGCAATCCCCGCCATGCCTATACGAAAGAGCTGTTAAATTCCATATTTCACTTAAATTTGAAGCGGAGCTGATTTCATGGAGCCTATATTAACTGTAGAAAATCTCACCAAAAAATACACGCAGGACGGCTCAGATTTTTTCGCCGTCGACAATATCAGCTTTCAGCTGTTTCCCGGCGACTGCTTTGCCATTGTAGGCGAGTCAGGCTGCGGCAAATCAACGACGGTCAAATTGATAACGCGCCTTATCGATGCCGACAGCGGAAAAATTCATCTCGGCGGCAGGGATATTACGCAGGCAACGGGAAAATCACTGCGCGATATTTACAAAAAAATGCAGATGGTGTTTCAGTTTCCGCAGGACTCATTCAATCCGCACCAGAAACTCGACAGCGCCATTATCGAACCGCTGATTAACGGCGGCATGAGCAAAACAAAAGCACGAAAACACCTGCCGCAGCTTTTAAATCTTGTCGGGCTTAATTATTCACTCGTAGACGGCCGATACGCCCGCGAACTGAGCGGCGGTCAGTGTCAGCGCGCCGCCCTCGCCCGCGCCCTCGCCGTAAAGCCGGAAATTCTCATCTGCGACGAAGCGACTTCCGCGCTCGACGTCATCAGCCAGAAACAAATTGTCGATTTACTGCAAAAACTGCAACGCGATTTCAATCTTTCCCTCATCCTCATCACGCACGACCTAGCGCTCGTTCAGCAGCTATGCAGCCGCGTACTCGTCATGTATCAGGGAAAAATCATTGAAGAAAACACGACGGAACAGATTATCAACAATCCGCAGCAGGAATATACAAAACTTTTAATCCGTTCAACCATATGAAAAAACGGTAGCAGAATATAAAACTTCTGTTACCGTTTTTTTGCTTTAATCTATTGTGCCAGCTGATTTTTCAAGCAGTATAATACTTTATATTAAGTGAGGTTAAGTGACAACACCGAACGTATATAAAGTATTATACTGCTTGATGTTTTATTAACACAACAGTATATTTTATTTCATCTGCTCATTTACAAATGCCGCGATATCTTCATTCATCACTTTGGACTCCGGCAGTTCCGGCAGAAGGATATCCCAGTCGTGCGACATGCCGTCATAGATTTTTTCCGTTACATCGACTCCGGCAACTTCCGCATGAGTTATCACCAGTGCCGCATCGTCTAAAAGCAGTTCGTCACCACCCGCAATGACAAGCATTGGAGAAATTCCCGTCAAATCGGCATAAGCAGGGGATAAATACGGGTCTTTTATGTCGGCTCCCTTAGCGTAGGACGGATTTGCTACTTCGCCCGACATGAATTTATTGTTGGCGCCCAGCATTTTATCCTTTTCATAATTGAGCGTGCGCGAAGGTAGTTGTGTGCCTACATAAGTCCACGGCGAAAGCAGCACGATTGCCTTCGGCTGCGGAATATTGTTGTCACGCAGATATACGGCAAGAGCAAGCGACAGATTGCCGCCTGCGGAATCGCCCATTAGGATTATCTTGTTCGGATTATAGCCTGCGGCAAGCAGCCCTTTATAAGCACTGGCCGCATCTTCAAGCGCTGCCGGATATACGTTTTCCGGCGCCAAACGGTAGTCTACCATGAATACCGTTCCCGCACCGGCAACTTCCGCCTTATGCAGACCCCAGTCGCGATACAAATTGTTCAGACTTCCCACATAGCCACCGCCGTGCAAAAACAGCAGAATTCGGTCGCTTTCTCCTGTAGTTGAGGTGTATTTTTCCACCGGCGTGCCGTCAAACGACAACTTTTCCTGCTGCCAGCCGTCCGGCACTACGTATTCACCTGCCGGCCGGCTCGGCGAATTAAAGAATTTAAAAGTTTTTTCATTAATATAAGCCGCTTTGGCTTCATCCGACAGTTGCACTGTCTGCACATCGGAAAACGGATTTTCCCGCGCCTGTGAAAACTGCATTCCCGTCAGCAGCACCGTCGCCACTACCGGAACGGCAATCAGTCCGCGCAAATATTTTTTCATACCCATAAAAATCATCCTTTCCGGAAAAATATATCTTATTTATAATATCACCTGGATTAACCTCCAAGTCAATAAAAAAAGACTGCAACGGAAAATTTTCCCTGCAGTCTTTTGTTTTATACTAATTTAATCAGTCGTTTCCTCTAAATTTATCTTTGAGGATAACGTCGTGCGAGCCGCCTTCCACGATACTCGTTGCGGATACAAGCGTAAGTTTGGCTTTATCTCTGAATTCCGCCAGATTTAACGCGCCGCAGTTGCACATGGTGGAGCGCATTTTGCTTAGTGAAAGCGCTACGTTGTCATGAAGCGGACCGGCATACGGAACGTAGGAGTCAACGCCTTCTTCAAAGGACAGTTTCTTGTCGCCGCCGAGGTCGTAACGCTGCCAGTTGCGCGCACGGTTGGAACCTTCGCCCCAGTATTCCTTGAGGTACGTGCCGTTGATGCGCACACGGTTCGTCGGGCTTTCGTCGAAGCGGGAGAAGTAGCGGCCGAGCATTAAGAAGTCTGCTCCCATAGCCAGAGCCAGCGTCATATGGTAATCGTGTACGATACCGCCGTCGGAGCAGATTGGCACGTAAATGCCCGTTTCTTCATAATATTCATCGCGCGCCTGCGCTACATCAATTACGGCCGTAGCCTGACCGCGGCCGATACCTTTCGTTTCGCGCGTAATACAGATGGAGCCGCCGCCGATACCTACTTTTACGAAATCGGCGCCTGCTTCTGCCAAAAAGCGGAAACCTTCACGGTCAACAACGTTACCAGCACCGACTTTTACGTCTTCGCCGAAATTTTCATGAATGTATTTCAAAGTAATTCTCTGCCATTCGGAAAAACCTTCGGAAGAGTCAATGCACAGTACGTCCGCACCGGCTTTCAACAGAGCCGGAACACGCTGAGCATAATCGCGGGTGTTGATACCTGCGCCTACGAGATAGCGTTTGTTCTTATCCGTAAGTTCCAAGGCATGTTCTTTATTGTCAGTATAATCTTTTCTGAATACCATATAGCGTAAACGCTGATTTTTATCAACAAGCGGAAGCATATTGAGCTTATGCTGCCAGATGAGGTCATTTGCCAAAGACAGCGTCGTTGTTTCCGCATCCGCATAGATTAATTTTTCAAACGGAGTCATGAACGTTTCCACTTTCGTGTCCATGCCCATGCGGCTGATGCGGTAATCGCGGCTCGTAACGATACCTAAAAGTTTGCCGGTCGGCGTACCGTCTTCGGTGACAGCCATGGTGGAATGACCGGTTTTCTCTTTCAATGCCAGCACTTCGCCGAGCGTCGTGGACGGCATGATGTTGGAGTCACTGCTTACGAAACCGGATTTGTAATTTTTTACACGGCTTACCATTGCAGCCTGTTCTTCAATCGTCTGCGAACCGTAAATAAAGGAAATACCGCCTTCTTTTGCCAGAGCGATAGCCATCGTATCGTTGGATACGGCCTGCATGATGGCAGAAGTCATCGGTATGTTCATTTTGATTTTCGGTTCTTCACCTTTTGCAAATTTTACCAGCGGCGTTTCCAGAGAAACATTCGCCGGAATACATTTATCTGAAGAATAACCAGGAACCAGTAAATATTCACCAAAAGTATGAGATGGTTCTTTAAAATAGTATGCCACAACAAATACCTCTTTCCTTTGTTTATTAATATAAGTATACCCTAAAAATAAAACGAATAAAAGCTTTTTTTCGCGCTCTGTCAACTGCCTGTGCACATTTAAAGAAAAACGGCTGAAAAATACAGCCGTTTTACATTTTTTACCAGATTTTTATTCTACTGTTACAGATTTTGCCAGATTTCTCGGTTTGTCAACATCGCAGCCGCGGGTGATTGCCGCATAATAAGCCAGAAGCTGGAGCGGTACAACCGTAAGCAGCGGAATTAACAGTTCGTCCGTCGTCGGAACTTTGATTACGTGGTCAACGTATTTTTCCAGTTCCGTATCGTCCGCCGCTGCGATACCGATGATAACAGCATCACGTGCTTTAACTTCTTTGATGTTGCTCAGTGTTTTTTCATAAACGCTCTTTTGCGTAGCGAGAGCGATTACCGGCACGCCACTTTCAATCAGAGCGAGTGTACCGTGTTTAAGTTCGCCGGCAGCATATGCTTCCGCATGGATATAGGAAATTTCCTTTAATTTTAGCGCACCTTCAAGTGCTACATAATAGTCAAGCGAACGGCCGATATAGAACACGTCGTTATTGTAAGCGTAATTTTTCGCAAACGTCTTAATCGGTTCCACATCTTCCAGCGTGCGGCCTACCTGGTCCGGAAGATGGCGCAGCTGTGTCAGGAGGTCATGCGCTCTTTCCGGCGCAATCGTGCCTTTCAAGCCGGACATATACATAGCCAGCATGAACATTGTAACGAGCTGAGTCGTATATGCTTTAGTGGATGCTACGGCGATTTCTGGACCTGCCCAAGTGTACATAACCTGGTCAGCTTCACGGGCGATGGAAGAACCTACCACGTTCGTAACGGCAAGTGTTTTCGCGCCGAGACGTTTGGATTCTTTCAATGCTGCCAGCGTATCGCTCGTTTCGCCGGACTGACTGATTACGATAGTCAGCGTATGTTCGTCAATAATCGGGTCTCTGTATCTGAATTCGGAAGCAATGTCGATTTCTACCGGGATACGAGCCAGTTTTTCAATGTAGTATTTACCTACAAGACCGGCATGGTAAGCCGTACCGCAGGCAATGATATATACTTTGTTGAACGCTTCCACATATTCTTTCGTCCATTTGAGTTCGTCGAGCACAACGGCCGTATTGTCTTTTTTCAAACGCGGGGAGATTGTATCTCTTACGGCTTTCGGCTGTTCAAAGATTTCCTTGAGCATAAAATGTTCGTAGCCGCCTTTTTCCGCAGCTTCCGCATTCCAGTTTACTTCAAATACTTTTTTCGTAATCGGATTGCCTTTTCTGTCCGTTACCCAGATGCTGTCTTTTTTAACTACGGCGATTTCACCATCGTTCATGATGTAGGTACGGCGCGTATACGCAATAATTGCCGGGATATCGGAAGCGATGAAGTTTTCGCCTTCGCCCAGACCGATTACAAGCGGATTGTCTTTTTTCGTGCAGATGAGCGTATCAGGATAATCCTGGCACATGAACACGAGCGAATAAGAACCTTCGATACGGTCGAGCACTGCATTTACCGCTTTTACAAAATCGCCTTCGTAAACATCTTCAATTAAGTGAGCCACAACTTCCGTATCCGTTTCGGAAACGAATTTATGACCTTTTTCGATTAATTCTTCCTTCAAAGACATGAAGTTTTCGATGATGCCGTTGTGAACGATAGCGAATTTGCCGGAGCAGTCCGTATGCGGATGCGCATTCACGTCGGATGGACGGCCGTGCGTTGCCCATCTCGTATGACCGATACCGATAACACCCTGCGGCGTATGTTCCTTGATTTTTTCCTTCAATGCAGCCAGACGACCCACCGTTTTTTCGATGTCGATTTTTTCACCGTCGAAAACGGCAATACCAGCAGAGTCATATCCTCTGTATTCCAATTTAGTCAAGCCGTCAACTAAGAAATCGGCTGCCTGTTTTTCACCAACATAACCTACAATACCGCACATAAATATGTCCTCCTCAAAAATATGAAATTTTGCTCGGATTATATTTACCGCGGTCATCTGCTGTATTGTCCTTTCAATCGCTTGAAAGTTTTGCCAGTTTATGTCGACCAGACCGGGCCGGAAAGCATCCGCTGATATTTCGACGGCTTTCTCCTCGTACTCTGCTGCGGCAGAGCCAGCGCTAAAGTTTATAACCTTTTTGCTAAGTATCCGATAAATATAATGAGCATGCACTTTTCTTCCGTGCATGCTCATATTTTAAATATAACTTATGATTTTGTCAATAGATTTGCCTTTCAGCCCTGTTCTTTTTTTACCACATCGGCTATTTTCTGACAGATTTCTTCCAGCTCCTGCTGGTCCGGTCCTTCCGCCATGACGCGGATTAACGGTTCCGTGCCGGACGGGCGGACGAGAATGCGGCCGTTTTCTCCGAGCTGCTTTTCGCCTTCTTTTATTGCCAGCTTGATATTGCCGTTATCTTCCCAGCCTTCTTTCGTCGCCACCTTCACATTGACGAGCAGCTGCGGATAGCTTGTCATGATGTTGGTGATGGCGGATGCTTTGCGGCGGGTGCGTTTTAAGTAGGACAGTACCTGCAGCGCCGTAACAGGACCGTCGCCCGTCGTGGAAAAATCGGTGAAGATGATATGACCGGACTGTTCGCCGCCCAGATTGTAATTGTTCGCCAGCATATTTTCCAGTACGTAGCGGTCGCCGACAGCCGTGATTTCCGTGCGTCCGCCGTTTTCCTTAATTGCTTTATGGAAACCGATATTCGCCATTACCGTCGTTACAACCGTATTGTTTTTGAGCGTGCCTTTGCCCATCATGTAAATCGCACAGGCTGCAATCATATGGTCGCCGTCGATAAACTGACCGTTTTCATCAATGCACAGGCATCTGTCCGCATCACCGTCGTGAGCGATACCGATATCGGCTTTGTTTTCCACAACAGCTTTCTGCAGCATTTCCAAATGCGTCGAACCGCAGTTATCGTTGATATTCACACCGTTCGGCTTATCATTGATGACAATCACGTCGGCTCCGAGACGGCGCAGAATACGCGGCATAGCTTCATAAGCGGCGCCGTTGGCGCAGTCCAGCACGATTTTCATGCCTTCCAGCTCGATATCGGTCGTACCGACAACGAAAGAGATGTATTCTTCCAGCAAATCGTGGCGATACGTCAGATAGCCGATTTTTTCATCCGTCGGACGGTATAAATCGTCGTTTTCTTCAATTCTGTGCACTAATGCTTCAATTTTATCCTCTACAGCGTCCGGCAGTTTGTAACCGTCGCCGCCGAAAAATTTTATGCCGTTATCATGAAACGGATTATGGGAAGCGGAAATAACAATACCGGCATCAGCTTCATGTTTGCGAGCCAAAAATGCCACGGCAGGCGTCGGCAGCTCGCCCAGTATTACGGCATGACCGCCGGCAGAACAAATTCCGGCCGTAAGCGCCGCTTCGTACATCGGGCCGGACAGGCGCGTATCGCGTCCGATAAAAATCGTCGCACTTTCTCCGTTCTTCTTCGTGAAATAAATTGCTGCGGCACGTCCCAGCTTATACGCCAGCTCCGGCGTAAGCTCCGCATTCGCCTTACCTCTGACACCGTCAGTACCAAACATTCTAGCCATGGAAAAACCCCTCTCAAAATCTTGATTAATTCATATTTTCAAATTATATCTATAATACCATAGATACGGCTGATACACCAATATATTTAGTTTACTTTTACGCAAAATGGATTTATAGTATAATGAAGATATTCATTGTGCCAGCAAAACATCGAGTCTGCAACCAGCAGCATAATAGTCTATATTTAGTGAGGTTAAGTGACAACATCGAACAAATATAAACTATTATACTGCTTTGGGAAATTGGCACAACAAGTAATGAAAATATTAATTTTAAACTAGAGGTGGCTATTCATAATGAGCGAAAATTGCAATCACGATTGTTCCAGCTGCGGAGCAACATGCGGCGACCGTACCGAACCGCAGAGTCTTTTAGCTCCGGCAAATCCGAACTCCCATATAAAGAAAGTTATCGCCGTCATGAGCGGTAAAGGCGGTGTCGGCAAATCCCTCGTAACTTCCATGATGGCAGTGACAATGCAGCGCCGCGGCTACAAAACGGCCGTTTTGGACGCTGATATCACCGGTCCGTCCATCCCGAAAGTCTTTCATCTGAAAGGCAAAGTAACGGGAACGGAACTCGGCATGACGCCTGCCGTTACGAAATCCGGCATAAAAATCATGTCCACCAACCTCATTTTGGACAACGAAACAGACCCTGTCGTATGGCGCGGTCCAATTCTCGGCGGCGTAGTAAAACAGTTCTGGTCCGACGTAAACTGGGGTGAAGTCGATTATATGTTCGTCGACATGCCTCCGGGAACGGGCGATGTGCCGCTCACTGTATATCAGTCGCTGCCGATTGACGGCATCATCGTCGTTACGACGCCGCAGGAACTCGTTTCCATGATTGTGGAAAAAGCTGTCAACATGGCGGGTCTTTTGAGCATTCCGATTTTGGGCATCGTGGAAAACATGTCCTATTTTATCTGTCCTAACTGTAATGAAAAACACTATATTTTCGGTCAGTCCAAACTGCAGGAAGAAGCTGAAAAATACAATATCACTAATACCGCATCATTGCCAATAGACCCATCTTTGGCACAAAGATGCGATGCCGGTACATTTGAAGAATTTGAAGGTGATTTTCTCAAAGCACTCGGCAGTATTCTTGAAGGAAAATAGTATACAAAACAAAAACTGTCATACTTATAATGTATGGCAGTTTTTTTATGAATAATTTACAGTATTTTTATAAAAATTTTTCTTAAACATGATATCAAACATACGACAATATCCACTAAAATTAATATCAGTTGAACCATGCAGAATATAATTTACTAAAACTATACCCATTGTGCTAGTTAATTTCTAATAGTTGCACTGTATATACTAAAAAGCATTGCTCTAATCTGAGTTGAAATCCTTTTAAAGATTTAACACGTATTCTTTCTATATCGAATAGATTTACCCA
>DCFC01000044.1:0-552 GCA_002314325.1 Megamonas hypermegale | reverse complement strand
ATTTTTTCGTCTTCCTGCGGCTCCATATTTTTTCTTATCGGTGTCCAAAACCATATTCCTTCTCTGTTTAATTCTTCCTTCAATTCTTTTTTCAAATATCCCTTATCCGCAAGAACTTTACTGCATCTATATCCGCTAAGTAACGTTTTTACCAATGCAGTATCAGTTTTTGAGGCTTTCGTTATGGCATATGCTCTTATTATTCCATTGTTATCAATTTCAAAATGGCCTTTAAATCCATAATAATATTGCTTTTTTGCAGCATTATAACCAATATCGGCTATTTGACGAAATACTTTTGCTCGCTTATTTCTGACAGGAGCACAAACAGGCAATGGCAGACTGTCCATAATCAAATAAGCCGGATTTTGAAAATAATTTTCAGATAAACCGATACGGATGTATTGTAAAGAAGAAAGAGCATTACGGCAAATACGGTTAAAACGGGAACGTTCAGGGAATTGACGGGATTTAAAAACATTGTTCTTTAAAAAGGAATAAAAACGAAATTGATTTGTAACATCTAAAGAAAGCTGCCAGCATAATAAAGAA
>DCFC01000016.1 GCA_002314325.1 Megamonas hypermegale | reverse complement strand
GATATCCGGTGATAATGCCTAAATGGAACCACCTGTAACCATACCGAACACAGTAGTTAAGCATTTAGAGGCCGAAAGTACTTGCATGGAGACGTGTTGGGAGGATAGGAAGTTGCCGGTTAGAAAAGGGCACTGATTATTCAGTGTCCTTTTTCTTATATATCTATATATCTTGATGTTTTCCTTATTTTTTCGCAAGAAATGTTCTCTAGGGTTAAGTGTAAATATTTTGTTACAGTTGTAAATTTTATGTTACATTAAGTGTAACGAAAATATTACAAAAATAAATGAAGATATAAAAATTACTTATTTTATAATATTTTTAGTTTATTTAAAAAGTTGGCACGCAATTTGCATTATATTATAGGTGTAAAACAAATCGTTCAAAAATAACTTAACATATATTTATTAACCTAGAGGAGGGTTTCATAATGATTATTAGTGTTATCAAAGAAATTAAAAACAACGAAAACCGTGTTGGTTTAACACCTGCAGGCAGTGAAGCACTGGTTCGTGCTGGTCATACTGTATTGGTTGAAAAATCGGCAGGCGTAGGCAGTGGCTTTACGGACGAAGCATATATGGCTACTGGCGCTCAGATTGTTGAAGACAAAAAAGAACTCTTTGATAGAGCTGATATGATTATTAAAGTAAAAGAACCGTTACCACCTGAATATGATTTATTCCATGAAGGTCAAATTCTTTATACTTATTTACATTTAGCTCCAGAACCTGAACTTACTGATGCTTTATTACGCCATAAAGTTGTCGGTATCGCTTATGAAACGGTTAGAGGCAGAGATGGCCGTTCGCTTCCGCTTCTTTCTCCAATGAGTGAAATTGCAGGCCGTATGTCCATTCAGTTAGGTGCTCAGTTCCTCGAAAGCCAATACGGCGGACGCGGTGTGCTGCTCGGCGGTGTTAGTGGCGTTTGCCCTGGACAGGTAGTTATTGTCGGCGGCGGTATCGTTGGTACTAATGCAGCTAAAATGGCAGCAGGTCTTGGTGCTCGTGTAACAATCATCGACCTTTCGATTGATAGACTCCGTTATCTTGATGATATTTTCCATGGCCGTGTTGTTACTGAAATGTCCAACAGCTACAACATTGCTAAATGGGTGGCAAGAGCAGACTTGCTTATCAGCTCTGTACTCATTCCGGGTGCTAAAACTCCTATCTTAGTTACTGAAGATATGATTAAAACAATGAAACCGGGCTCTGTTGTTGTCGATGTTGCTATCGACCAGGGCGGTGCTGTTGAAACTTGCGACCATTGCACAACTCATGATAACCCGACATTCGTTAAACACGGAGTAATTCATTATTCCGTTGCTAATATTCCGGGTGCAGTATCCAGAACTTCTACTTTAGCATTGACAAACGCTACTTTGCCTTATGCTTTAGCAATTGCTAATAAAGGATATAAACAGGCTTGCCTCGATGATCCTGGTTTAATGCAAGGTATTAATACAATAGACGGTAAAGTAACATTTAAAGGCGTAGCAGACGGTTTGAACTTACCATATCATGACATTCATGAAATCTTAAAATAAAAAGCTAAGGCCTGGTTTTACCAGGCCTTTTATTTTAGTTCGGAAAGATTTGGAAAGTAAGGGATATATTCATGTTTTAAGACAAAAGGGGGGCTTTATATGGATTTATTCCGTAAGAAAGACATTGGTGCCTTACGTTCAATGGCACAGAAATCAGGGCTTACCAGAAATTTGAGTGCGTTCGACTTAGTATTTTTAGGAATTGGTAGTGTAATCGGTACGGGGATATTCGTATTGACTGGTGTTGGTGCGGCACTTTATGCAGGACCAGGTATATCGTTATCTTTCGTGCTTGCATCCGTTGCCTGCGCATTTGCAGGTCTTGCTTATGCTGAATATGCTTCCATGGTGCCGGTAGCCGGCAGTGCGTATACATATACGTATGCTTCGCTGGGTGAATTCATGGCCTTTATTGTAGGCTGGAACCTAGTTTTGGAATATACGGTTACATGTAGTACGGTGGCATCGGGCTGGTCCGGTTATGTAGTTGGTCTGCTCGCTTCCGGCGGTGTGGATTTGCCGGTAGCTTTTACCAAAGTTCCTGAAGATGGCGGTATTATAAATCTTCCGGCTATTTTCATTACGATGTTCTTATGTATTTTGCTGGTACGCGGAACGAAAGAAACAGTAATGATTAACCGTATCTTAGTATTTGTAAAACTTGCAGTAATCGCAATCTTCTTTGTAATTGCAACACCGCATGTTGACCCGACAAACTGGGATCCGTTCCTGCCGTTCGGCTATCAGGGCATAGCTTCCGGTGCGGCGATTGTGTTCTTTGCTTATATCGGTTTTGACGCCGTAGCGACTTCGGCGGAAGAAGCAAAAAATCCGTCGCGTGATTTGCCTATCGGTATTTTAGGTTCGCTGTTCGTCTGTGCAATTTTATACTTCTTCGTAGCACTCGTTTTAACAGGTATCGTTCCGTATACAGATTTGAACACTCCTGAACCTGTAGCATATGCACTGCGTGCAATCGGTTACCCTATCGGCTCGGCTATTGTAGCAGTCGGCGCTATCTGCGGTATTACTACAGTGCTTCTCGTTTTGTTATACGGTCAGGCACGTATCTTCTTCGCTCTGTCCCGTGACGGTATGATACCGGCCGGTATCTGCAAAATTCACAAATTATATCGTACCCCTTATTTAGTAACAATCGGCGGTTGTATCTTAGTTGCGGCGATTGCCGGTTTTGCTCCTATTCATTTGATTGCTGAAATGGCGAATATCGGTACATTGTCTGCATTCTTCCTGGCAGGCTTCGGTGTTTTATATCTGAGAAGAACCCGTCCGGATATAAAGCGCGGTTTCAAATGTCCGGCAATTTACTTTGTAAGCCCGATGGCAATGCTTTCCTGCGGTTATCTGATGTATAACCTGCCAATTCACACTTGGATTCGTTTCGTAATCTGGTGCGGTATTGGTTTGGTTATATACTTTGGTTACAGCTATAAACATTCAAAAATGCAGTCAAGTGATAAATAATAAGTGTGAAAAAACTGGAATTACTTTAAACGGTAATTCCAGTTTTTTTATTTATTCTTTAAAATGAAGGTTGTATTCTTTCATTTTACGAATGATGCTCGTATGTGAGATGCCTAAAGCAGCACCTAATTTGCGGGAAGAGTTGAATTCTTTCATGGCTTCACGAATAATTGTCTTTTCTGTATTTTTTACAGCCGTATTTAAGTCGAAATTAAAAACTTTAATAGCTTTGTTGTGATTGAAATTTGCCGGTTTGTTTTTTACGGAAAATACGATATCGTCAGCTGTAATCACTGGATTTCTCGCCATATTGATAGCACGTTCGATGATGTTGCTCAATTCACGAACATTGCCGGGGTAATCGTAGTTTTCCAATTTTTTTATAGCTTCCGGTGCAATGGATTTTACATTGGGATTGATATCGGCAACGGTGGAGCTGAAAAGATAATTAGCCAACAGCTCGATATCCTCGCGGCGTTCTCTTAGCGGCGGCAGATAGAGCGGGATTACGTTCAGGCGGTAATACAGGTCTTGGCGGAACATGTCGTTTTGCACCATTTCTTCCAGATTGCGGTTGGTGGCGGAGATAATGCGGACATTAATCGGGATTTCTCTGTTTCCGCCGATGCGGCGAACGGTGTGCTCCTGCAGTACGCGCAGAAGTTTTGCCTGCAAGGTGGAGGAGATATCGCCGATTTCATCGAGAAATAAAGTTCCGTCGCAGGCTAGTTCGAACAGTCCGAGTTTACCGCCTTTATTAGCGCCGGTGAATGTGCCCTCTTCATAGCCGAACAGTTCGCTTTCCAGCAGTGTATCCGGAATTGCCGTGCAGTTTATAGCCAGAAAAATATTGTTGCGGCGCGGTGAGGCGTTGTGAATGGCACGGGCGAATAATTCCTTGCCGGAGCCTGTTTCACCGCGTATTAAAATAGTGGAGTTGCTGCCGGCATAATGCTGTGCGGATAAAATGAGTTCTTCCATGACCTGGCTTTGGTGAATGATATCGTTAAAGCTGGTGGAGGGCTGGCCGGTGATTTTCTGATAAATCTGGCGGACTGTCGCCATGTCGCGGATGACAGCCACGCCGCCGAATAAGTTGCCCTGCTCATCCAGTATCGGCTGGCTGCTTACCATGTAGTGGTTATTGTATTCTTCCGCATAAACTTCATGGTGCAGGTATTTTTTGCCGGTGGCGAGCGTTTTGGAAAGAAGTTTGCAGAACGGCAGAGCTTTGGAAATCGGTTCGCCGAGAACATGCCGGTCGCCTATTTTTAAAATAGTCGTAGCCGCTTTGTTGATATAAACGACTTTGCCGTTGTTGTTGGCAATGACGATGCCTTCGTTGATTGTGTTGAATACGATGTCCATCTGCTGGTATTTTTCATTATGAGGCATCAGCATGATGGATTTTATATTTATAATGCCGTGCAGTTCGTTGAGTTCCGCCAGAATTTTTTGTTCGATTTTATACGCCAAAGGTTCCGTTTCCAAATATGTAGCGTTTTTTATGACTTCCATAGAAAGAATGTTGACGTTGTACTTCAGCAGTATTTTCGATATATCGTAAACCAAACCATGGCGGTCTTTATTTTCAATACATATTTTCATAATATACCCCATACAATAAATTTAATCAATTTTCGATACCTTTGCGGCCTTGTACGCCCTTTTGATAATAATGCTTAATTTCCTGCATTTCCGTCACAAGGTCAGCGCGCTCTATAAGCCAGTCCGGCGCATAGCGGCCTGTGCAGACAATCTCCGTTTCAGCCGGAATTTGGGCGAGAAAATTTTCTAATGTCGGGCGCGTAACTAAATCATAAAAAATGGCTACGTTTATTTCATCTAAAACGATTAAATCGTATTTACGCTTATTTAAGGCGGTAAGTGTTTCGGAAAGACTGTCATTTATGAGTTTTACATAATCAGCCGGCGGATTTCCGGCAGGATAAATACGTATCATATCGCCCCACTGAGCGATTTGTTCATCCGTCAGCATGCCTTCTTTGGCTATGAAATAAGGCTTTCCGCTGGTTTGCAGCGTTAAATCCGGCGCAAACCGCTGCAGGATAGTTTGTTCGCTGTATGACAGTGTTTTCATAAATTGCGCAAAATACACTTTTTTTCCGGCGCCAAGACAGCGGATGGCAAGACCGATTGCCGCCGTGGTCTTGCCTTTGCCGTTGCCGGTATAAATCTGAAGCATTAAAAGTCACTTCACTTTCTTTATTAACGATTGTCGATTTTTTCCAGACTGTATAAATCATGAGTATCAAAACGAGTTTGAGCCAGCTGTTCGTATTTGGTGCCCGGACGGCCGTAATTTGTATACGGGTCGATGGAAATACCGCCGCGCGGCAGGAATTTTCCCCAGACTTCGATATATTTCGGGTTCATGAGTTTAATCAGGTCTTTCATGATAATGTTGACAACGTCTTCATGGAAATCGCCGTGATTTCGGAAGCTGAACAGGTACAGTTTCAACGATTTGCTTTCAACCATTTTAATATCAGGAACATAGGAAATATAAACAGTTCCAAAATCCGGCTGGCCGGTGATTGGGCATAAAGTCGTAAATTCAGGACAGTTGAATTTTACCCAGTAATCATGGTCTATGTGTTTATTGTCAAATGTTTCCAGAACATCGGGACGATAGTCGAAATCGTATTTTACATTTTTTTGGCCGAGCAGAGTAATATCCTTTATTTCGTCGTTTGTACGCAATTTTATCATTCCTTTATATCATAATTGGTATTAATATTATAACATAAATGAAAAGTTTATTATATATCTTCGGTCAATTAGTGTTAACAGCGTCCTTATCTTTACAATTTATCAATCAATATGTTAATTTTTTACTTGACTAAAATACTTTTGTAGCAGTAAAATTAACATATTATTATTTATGTTGCCGAATGATTGTACAATTACGGCTGTATGTTTTTTCACAGCTTATAGGCAGCAGTATGATAATTATTTCACAAATTACGTTTTTAAAGATTTTGGAGGATTTTATATGGAAAATCGTATTTATAATTTTAATCCGGGTCCTGCTATGCAGCCGCTGGAAGTTTTGCAGGAAGCACAAAAGGAATTTTTGAATTTCGCCGGCAGCGGAATGTCCATTATAGAAATAAGTCATCGTTCTAAACAGTATGAACAGGTACATAATCAGGCTAAAGCCGATATTAAAGAACTTATGGGTTTGGGCGATGATTATGAAGTGCTGTTCTGCCAGGGCGGCGCAAGTATGCAGTTTACGATGATACCGCAGAATTTCGCTACGGATGGGAAAATCGGCAATTATGTTCTTTCCGGCAGTTTTGCGACGAAAGCGTATGAAGAAGCTAAACTTTTAGGTGTAGGTCATGTAGCTGCTTCCAGCAAGGAAAACAATTTTAAAAATGTGCCGACTCAGGATGAGATTAAATTAAGCGATAATGCAGCTTATCTGCACGTTTGCTATAATAATACGATTTACGGCACGGAATATCATTATATTCCGGAAACGGGAGACGTGCCGCTTATTGCCGATATGTCGTCCGATATGCTGTCGCGGCCGCTTGATTTTTCCAAATTCAGTCTGATTTATGCTGGTGCGCAGAAAAATCTCGGACCTGCCGGTGTGGTTGTAGTGGTGGCGCGCAAATCGTTTATTGAAAATTCCCCGCAGAGCGTACCGACAATGCTGCGTTATGATACGTATTTAAAGAAAAATTCGCTGTATAATACGCCGCCGGCTTTCGGTATCTATATGGTAGGAAAAGTTGTGGCGTGGATTAAAAAAATGGGCGGTTTGGAAGCTATGGCGAAGAGAAATGCAGCGAAGGCAAAACTTGTTTATGATGCTATAGATAACAGCGACGGTTTTTATAAGGGTCATGCCGATAAGGACAGCCGTTCGTTTATGAATGTAACTTTCAGACTGCCGAGTGTGGAACTGGAAAATAAATTTGCGCAGGAAGCACTGCAGCACGGACTGGGCGGCGTAAAAGGACACCGTTCCGTCGGCGGCATGCGTACTTCCATTTACAATGCCATGCCGATGGAAGGCTGCCAGGCGCTTGTCGATTTCATGGAAAAATTCCGCAAAGAAAATCAATAATTATAAAAAAGATGATTTGCTTTTGATAAGTAAATCATCTTTTTTATTTTCATAGAAATTGCCAGTTCGGCACAATATATGTTAAAGATAGCTATTTATTAATTTATTTTTATATTGCGCCGGGCAATTTTTCTTTGCTGGCACAAAGAAAAGTTGCCGAAAATTCACCTTACGGCATAAGATANNAAGCACTAAGAGCTATCTTAAAAGTGCCTTGGTTCGTGGATTGCTAAGAGATTTTTACTTTAAGAAAATAGTTTTTTATCTCTAACGTTTAAAAACTCGCTGCGCTTAAACATTTAAACTAAAAACATAGCTAAAAAACTATTTTCTTAATAGCTAAAGCTACCGTAAAAATCTCCAACGCAGACAAAATTTTAGCATAAATAGCAGATTGCAGCGTCAACAGCTCAAATTAAGTTCCTGCTGGAATTGGAAGGCACGAGCCAAATTTCAAACGTTTCGAGCCGTTGTACCGTCTATTTTTTCACGAAGGGCTACGAAGGCTTGCCCAGTGCAGCGTCAGCGAAACGTTAAAAAGTTTTCTTTTTGGTTCGTTTTTCTTTTGCTTTCCAAAAGAAAAATGAACAGCAAATAGAAGTTTTATACAGGAATATTTAGATAAACAGTTTCTGTTTTGGTAATTTTGCAGCGGGCAGCGGAGAGATTGGTTATATCTTTAATGGTATTTTCATCATTTTGCGGCAGTAATATGGAAATTGTCACTTTATCCGTATAATTTTTATCTTTAATGCGGACTTCTTTTTGGTGCAGGTAGTTTTCCAACGTGCCGAGCAGGGTGTAGTCCAGCTCCAAATCGTAACAGTTGAAAATGGATTTTTTTACGATAACGGAAGCTTCAAGACCGAGCGTGGCTGATTTGCCGTAAGCGCGGATAAGTCCGCCGGCCCCGAGTTTTATGCCGCCGAAATAACGCGTTACGACGACAGCGATATCACTGAGTTCGTTTTTCTTTAAAACTTCGAGAATAGGAACGCCTGCCGTGCCGCTCGGTTCACCGTCGTCGTTTGACTTCTGCGTGTCGCTGTGTTCGCCAATGATGTAAGCGTAGCAGTTATGCGTGGCATCAAAATGTTTTTTCTTTATCTCATTGATGAATTCCTGTGCCTGCGCTTCGTTTTCAACGTGGTTTACATAGGCGATAAAACGGGATTTCTGGATTTCCCATTCTGCTTTAGCATATCCGTCAACGGTTTTATATTCTAACATAAGTTCACCTCAAAAATTTTTGTCTGCTTACCTGTTATAAAGGCTCGATATTTTACTAACATAACGGGTATGCTTATATTATATAAAAATTGGGCCGTAAATTGAATTGAAAAAATTTTTTTACAAAATTTGTGTTTTTGTATGGTAAATTGAAGCGTTTTATAGTATTATTTTCATAACATAAATATTATCATCAAAAGAAAGGTTGTGTTATTAAGGAGATGAACAACAAACCTATAATGAATAGGGGTCTGAAGAACAGACATATACAGCTTATTTCTCTGGGAGGAATTATTGGCAGCTGTTACTTTTTGGGAACCGGCTATGTACTTGAACAAGCGGGACCTGCTTCAATACTTGCCTATCTGCTGGGCGGAATGGTGGTATTATGCGTAATGCTGTGTCTGGCTGAACTTGCAGTCGCTCAGCCTGTATCAAGTTCTTTTGTAACATATGCGAACGACCATATATCGCCGACGTGGGCGTGCGGTGTCGGTTGGGCATATTGGCTTAATTGGGTTGTTTATGTACCGGCAGAAATGATTGCCGCGGGGATAATAATGAACCAGTTTGTTCCAGAGGTCAGTCAGCTGTGGTGGGCTGTATCATTCGGATTAGTAGTGACGTTTATAAACCTATTCAGTGTAGGTAAGTTTGGTGAAAGTGAATTTTGGCTGTCTATTATAAAGATAACGGCGCTTATAGTTTTCAGTATCATTGCGTTTGCTATCTGCATGGGCTGGGCCGGCGGAACAGGTGAGCCTGTCGGCACGAAAATTCTGCTCGGCAGCGGCGGATTTGCGCCGCACGGCTATTGGGCGATTATCATGACAATGGTAATTATACTCGTTAATTTCCAGGGTTCGGAAATAATCGGTCTGGCGGCCGGTGAATGCAAGGACCCGGCAAAGAGTATTCCGATAGCGGTCCGCAATGTTACATGGAGAATTATCGCCTTATATATAATCCCGATTACACTGCTCATATCCATTTTGCCGTGGAATGAAGCTTCGCTTACGGAAAGCGTGTTTGCGGCGGCAATGCATCGTTACGGTTTTGATTATTTCGGTTATATGTTCGCTTTCGTAATTTTGACGGCGGCGATATCGTGTTCCAATTCCGGTCTTTACGGTGCGGGCAGAGCGCTGCACGGTCTGTCCAAACACGGCATGGCACCGCGTTTTCTGGGTAAACTAAATCACAACGGCATGCCGCAGAACTCCATTATCGTTTCTATCTGCGCCTGCTGGCTTGTAATTTTACTGTATACGATTGATACGAGCGAAACGGCTTATACGTATTTATTGGCCGTTTCCGGTTTCACGGGTGCAATGGCATGGATTTCAATCTGCTGGAGCCAGTATAACTTCCGCAAGAAAATGATGGCACAGGGAAGAGTGAATGAGCTGAAATACAAGACGCCGTTTTTCCCGTATGTAACGCTGATTGGCATCTGGGTGCAGGTATTCTGCCTGGTGGTAATCGCATTTACGGAAGAACTCCGCTCGACGCTGTATGTCGGTATCCCGATGATGGTCGTGCCGATGATTATTTTCCGGTTAAAACAGATGAAGGCGCAAAAAGCGGCTATTGTACGCAATAAAGGCGAATTATAAAAATAAAGCTGTACAGATTTTTCTGTACAGCTTTTTTAAACGGGAACTTTTTTTATGACAATATCTTCTACAGTTTTTTTTATACTAAATATATCTCTGCCGAAAGAAGCTTCAACAGCAGCGACAACGGCTCCTTCAACGAGCGGAGCATTAGCAATTTTTATTTTACTGATATCTTTATTGTCTTCATCGAGCATATCAATCACCATTTCGGTAGTTAGGACGGAGCTGCCTAAATCGGTGAGAATTAATACGCCTTCCGGGCCGTTTACTTTTTCGATGGCAGACTTTATTTTTTTCATATCTGTGCCTAATTTGCCGTCTGATGTGCCGCCTGCGGCGATGATTTTCAGCGCAGGGTCTGCCATTTGGAGAGCAAGCTCTTTAGTCCCGTCTGCAATAAGGGAGCTATGAGAAACGATTACAAGTCCAATCAAGTTAAGCACACCTTTATAATTTAATTCCATAAATAATGATATGTTATTTGCTTTTAAGTGTCAATCTAAATGGCGCTGTCTATAGCCGATTTATTATGAAAAAATATGGATAAATACTGTTGAAATGTGTTGCATAAGCCGTGAGGCGGTGGCATAATTGGAGGTGTATGGTTTTATATTTTTTTTCGGAGGAAACAGTTATGGTATTATCGGCGAAAATGAAATTAAAAATTTTTATTGCGGCATTAGTAGTGGTACTTATCGGCATAGGAGGAAGCATAGCATATTTCAATTTTTATGTTAAAACACCGGAATATACTTTAAACGCAGTACAAGAAGCAGTAGAAAATCATGATATAGACGAGTTTAACAAATATGTAGATGTGGATAATGTCGTAGCCGGAGTCACGGATAATATGCTGGATGCAATCATAGCGTCGCAGAATAATCTGCCGGAAGAGGCTAAAGTAGCCATGAACAGTTTGGCGACCATGTTTAAGGCACCGCTTGTTGCCAGCTTAAATGACGGACTGACCACTTTTGTAAAGACAGGCAGCTGGGAAGCGGCGGAAGATGTTAAAGACAGCCAGGGAGCAATGATTGATTCGAAAATGATTTTGGACCAGACCGGTTTAATGGGGCTCAGCTTTTCCGGGATTGACCATATCAATATGAATGAAGAAAACGGCACGGCGCAGGCAGGCGTGAAGGTGGAACAAAGTGAAATCGGCCAGCCATTCATTTTTGAAGTAACGCTGGAAGAACAGCCGGACGGTTACTGGAAAGTTGTCAGCGTAGATAATTTTGCCGATTTCATAAAAGCATTGCAGGCCGGACGGCAGAAATACATTGAAGATTATATAAATCAGACGGCAGCTTTACTGTCGGATAAGGAAAAGGTTTTGGCGGAAAATGAAGCTAAGCTGAATGCTTCGTTGAAGCTAGGTGTACTTGGCAATGACAAATCGCGTTTGGAAGTAAAAACATCCATAGAAGAAAATATCCTGCCGCAGTTAAAACAGTTGCAGACAGCTTTGCAGGAAGTTGAAGTACCGAAAGCGGCGGAAACGTTGCACAACCTGCAGCTAAAAGCATGTGAAAGCAAAATCGCTTATTACGAAAATTACGCTAAATGGCTGGAAAATAAGGATATAAAAACATTGCGCGAAGCTACGGACAATATGAAAAAAGCAAAAACAATGGAACATGAAGCGCAGCTTCTGAAAAACAGAATACAGGGTCAATTACAATAAATTCTTATAGAGAGCAGTTTGAAACTGCTCTTTTTTATTGAGTGCATTCTTGTCGAACGTATGTTTATATTCTATAATAAGGGGCGAGGTGAATTTATTCATGATGAAAAAAGAAGAGAAAGTATTACTGTATAATTTTAAAGATAAAGACGAATTTACGGCATTGAAATCACTGCTTGAAAATATGAAGATAAATGTTATTTCGGTTGACGAGACGGCATATCAGCAGAAAGTCGGCTATTTGTTCGGTTTGAAAGGCTTCAGTGAAAATCGCAGTGAAGAAGGAGATTTTGCTTTTAATTATGAACTGATGATGTTTCATAATTTTACTAAAAGCCGATTGGATGCCGTTTTGAAAAAAATGCGGGAACAGAATTTGAAAGTGCCGGTCTGCAAAGCCGTCGTTACTTCGTTTAACCGTTTCTGGACATTGCGCCGCGTTTGTGAAGCTATGGAAAAAGAACATCTTTCCATGCGTAAAGATGAACGATAAAAGAAAGGTGAATATTGTTGAACGATAAAAATGTCCGGTCAAAGAACACCATACCGAGAAATGACGAACCGACCAGATTTTTGACGAAAGAGGAAATGGAACAGCTGGAACAGGGAACGTTTCAGCAGATTAAATCTGATACGGAAACAGTGCAGAAAAAACCGGCTAATATAAAAATAGAAGAACTGCCGCCTAAAAAAGAGCCGCAGTTGGAACGCAAAGTGAAGCTGAAAACGAGACTGAAAAAATACATTAAGCGTTTGTGTCTGGCGGCGGTGTTCATTGCTGCGGGTGTAGCAGGTTTTTATCTGTCATTTTCATGGAGTCTGCATAATCAAAGCCAGCAGAATGCTAAGGAATATGATGTGAAACAGCTGGAGCAGAGACAGCAGAAACTCAGCGAGCAGCAGACGGATTTGGAAAATGAACTGTCTCGTCTGGAACGGGAAAAAGATGAGCTGTCCAGGCAGCATGAAGAAATTACGCAGGAAAAATCCTTTTTAGCAGAAATGCTGGATAAAATCACCGGCAAGGACGAAGATGATAAGGCAAAAGCGGAGGATTTGCAGACGCGCATAACGGAACTGGAACAGACGCTTCATGATATAAATCTGCAGCTGGATGATTTAAAGGGTGTAGAAAATCAGGTAAAGGATTTGAAAATGATAGCCGAGCAGGAACTGACCGAGCATAAAGATATTATAGAAACGGTTGAAATTCAGGCACGAAATATAATAAATGACTTTTTGAACAGATAGTTCATAATTTATAAGGACAGAACGCGCGACAGTTCTGTCCTTTTTGTATACAGAAAAACTATGCAATACAATAAATTGAAAAGCTTATATGTGCAAGGTAAGCGATAGTTAGGAATATTGATGTTAATCTATAATGTGCTATTTGATTTTTTATGAAATAATATGCTGTTAATTACATAAAAATAATATATTTAATTTTTAAATTATTTTAAAGTCTTTGTTGTACAAGGTTTTGTTTAAAGTATACATTTTGGAAATGTGTATAAATATATTGACATGTAAGTAACATGTTTATATAATGTAAATTGCACTTTTTAAATAAATGTATAAAAATAAATACATTTGTCTTTTGTTTTAAAATGACGACAGCAGAAATGCTAAATATTTACTGTGTATAACGTATTGTTTTGGAGGCGATTATTTTGTGTAGAATAGGTTCAATAAAAAGTAAAGTACCTGTTAGCCCGGCAAAGGCTCTGAAATTGATGATTCCGCAGCAGGAAGGTCATGACAATTCAGGATTTGCTATGGTAATGAAAGATTTGTATGGTATTTTTTCCGATTACAAGGATAAGCCTCTGCTTTCACTTGCCTGCACGCAGCGCGGCGCTGAAATGGTTGAAGAATACATGGACAGCCATAACTTTGTACAGCTGGCGGAATGGATACCGGTGCCGAACAAACAGCCGGGACTTGATATTCAGGCTATGCCGTATTATATTTTCCGCAATTACGATTATCCGGAATACTACCGTGATAAATCGGAGGAAGAAAAAGGCGAACTGCTGCTTGATACGAGACTGGCTCTGCGCAAGATGCTGGAAGAGTCCGGCGACGGATTTGTATATTCTTTCTGGCCGGATGTACTTACATTAAAAGAAATTGGTGACCCTGCTGATATTGCTACATATTTCCATTTATGGAATGAAAACGGTTGTTTACTCGCTAAAAACATTGTGGCACAGTGTCGTCAGAATACGAATTACGATATTGTCCGTTATGCGGCGCATCCGTTCTTCCTGCAGGGATATACGCTTTGTGCCAACGGTGAAAATACATTTTTTACAAAAAACAAGGAATTCCAGAAATCACTGCATCGCGGTTATATCGGTTTTGAGTCCGACTCGCAGAATTTCCTGTATACACTTCATTATGTTCTGCATGAACTTAAATGGCCGATTGAATACTATAAACATGTTATAACGCCGCTTCCGTTTGAAGAAATCGACAAACGTCCCGATAAGGAAGTATTGACGGCTATCCGTCAGTCGCTGGCTAATCTGGAAATCAACGGTCCGAATACGATTATCGCTAATCTGCCTGACGGCCGCATGATGACCTGCTGCGACTCGAAAAAACTGCGTCCTGTCGTTGTCGGCGGCGATGAAAATATGGTGGCAATATCTTCGGAAGTATGCGGTATTAATGAAATCCTGCCGAACAGGGATATGAGCAAAGATATCTATCCGAATGAACGTGAAGTTGTAGTAATAACCAATGACCTGGAGGTTCAAAGATGGAAGCAGTAAGAACACAAGATATAAGCGTAAATGACTTAAACTGGAAAATAGAATACGATATGAACCGCTGTACGATGTGCGGCAGCTGTCTTGCCACTTGCACGTTCCATGCGATAGAAGCCAACGTGTTGCGCGTTGACAAAACTACTTCCGACAGTGTGTTTCCTGAACCGAAACATACGCATAAAGCCGTACCGGTGATAAAACAGATTAAAACGCTTGCCAATGCCTGTGTTGGTTGCGGCATGTGCGAAAAAGTCTGCCCGAATGGTGCCATCCGTCCGGTAAGAAATGTTGATACGAGAAAAACACTGCTTTCCCGCGACAACGGACCGATTAAACGCGGCGGCCGTACGAATTTGAATGCGCAGAGAACGCTTGACAGTATTGTAGTCGGCCGTATCTCTCAGATGACTGACCCGTCGCTTGACTCCCAGCGCCATACTTTTGATATCCGTGCGCCGTTCGGCCGTGTGCTTCCGGCAAAACAGCTGCCGTTTAAAATGGAAAACGGCAAACTCGTTATGGACCATAAAGCACCGCCGGTCAGATGGATTTATCCGCTCATTTTCTCCGATATGTCCATCGGCGCTCTTTCCACACGCGCGTGGGAAGCTGTAGCACTGGCGTGTGCTTATCTGAATGAAAAATGCAATATTCCAATCCGTATGAGTTCCGGTGAAGGCGGTATGCCGATAAAACTACTGGAATCGGATTATTTAAAATACATGATTTTACAGATTGCTTCCGGTCACTTCGGCTGGAACAGAATTGTTAAGGCTCTGCCGAGAATGAAAGTTGACCCGGCCGGTGTGCTGATTAAAATCGGTCAGGGGGCAAAACCGGGCGACGGCGGTCTGCTGCAGGCGGCTAAAGTTGCCGAACACGTTCAGGCAATCCGCGGCGTACCGAAAGCGACGCTTTCTTCTCCGCCAAACCATCAGGGTCTTTATTCCATTGAAGAATCCGTGCAGAAAATGCACTTATCCATGAATGCGGCATTCGGTTTCAGAGTACCGGTAGCGATAAAATGCGCAGCGTCCGCTACTTCCGTATCCGTATATAATAACCTGCTGCGCGACCCGTATAAAATCTGCGGCGGTTTCTTCATTGATGGTATTCAGGGCGGTACAGGCGCAGCGAATGAAATTTCACTTGACCATACCGGACATCCTGTCGTTTCCAAAATCCGCGACTGCTATCTGGCAGCTGTAAAACAGGGTCTGCAAGGTCAAATTCCGCTTTACGGCGGCGGCGGTATCGGTATGACGGGCAATGCGGCAGCCGATGCCTTCAAGATGATTTGCCTTGGTGCTAACGGAGTATTCTGCGGCAAGATTTTAATTCAGCTGCTCGGCTGTATCGGTAATGAACACGGCCGCTGCAATGCCTGCAATACGGGTAAATGCCCGACGGGTATCTGCACGCAGGACCCGCGCCTTGTTAAACGTCTTGATATTGATAAAGGTGCGCAGAAAATTGTCGATTACGTTCTGGCTTTTGATGCGGAACTGAGAAAACTCATGGCTCCTATCGGCAACTCGTCGCTTCCGGTAGGCAGAAGCGATGCACTCGTTTCGACAGATAAAGCTGTTGCCGATAAACTTGGTATTCAGTATGTATGCTAATTGGTGAGGAGGAAAAGACAGATGTTTACAATAGATACTTTAGTCGGACATGAACGTATGTCCACCCAAGATTTGCTCCTTGCTATCGGTGCAGCTGTAGCCAAAGGAGAAACTGAATTTGAAATACATGCCTCCGGTCAGCATGATATCGGCGGACCGCTTTGGCATCCGGAAGGCAAAAAATTATTTTTCCATGTAACAAATGCCGGTCAGCGTGTCGGCTGCATGTGTCTGGATAATACGGAAATAGTTGTAGATGAGTCTTCGTCCGCCGACGTGGGTTGGCTCAATGCCGGCGGTAAAATAACGGTGCGCGGTGATGCCGGTGATACGGCAGGCCACTGCTCCGCCGGCGGCAAAATATATATCGGCGGCCGCGCTGGTACGCGCTCCGGTTCGCTTATGAAACACGACCCGCTGTATGAAGAACCGCAGCTGTGGGTACTTAAAAATGTAGGTTCTTTCTCATTCGAATTTATGGGCGGCGGTAAAGCCGTAGTCTGCGGTGTCGACAGTGATGAGTTTGACAGTGTGCTCGGTGAACGTCCATGCGTCGGCATGGTTGGCGGTACGGTATATTTCCGCGGCAAGATTGACGGATATCCGTCCGATATCCGCTTAAAAGATTTGACGCAGGAAGATATCGCTTTTCTCGATAATAATATGGATGAATTTCTTTCTTCCATCGGCAGAGAAGAACTGCGCGGCGAATTGTCCAAATGGGAAGAATGGCATAAATTAGAACCGCTTACTTTTGAAGAAAAACAGATGGTAGCCAATAAACAGCCGGATATTAAATCCTTCCGCCTGAATGAATGGATAAAAGGCGGTATGTTCAGCGACGTTGCCGTGGATGATTTTGTCGTAAATCCTACAGTCGTAACGGGTCTGTACCGTCAGAGAGTGCCGCAGTGGGAAAACAGCAAATTCGCTGCTCCGTGCGAATTCAACTGTCCGTCCAATATTCCGACGCAGAAACGATATAATTTAATCCGTCAGGGCAAACTGGACGAAGCTATTAATCTCGTTCTGGAATATACGCCGTTTCCAGGTTCTGTCTGCGGCAGTGTATGTCCTAATCCTTGCATGGATAACTGTACGCGAAGCAGTATTGATGAAGCTGTACAGATTGGGCCTCTCGGCTATCTTTCCGCTTTTACGAAAGTTGAACCGCCGAAGGTTAAAACGGGCAAGAAAATTGCCGTTATCGGCGGCGGTGTAGCCGGTTTGTCGGCAGCATGGCAGCTGGTGCGCAAAGGTCACGACGTAACGGTTTACGATGATGATAAACATATGGGCGGTAAATTAGAACAGGTTATTCCGCGCGCCCGTCTGTCGCATGAACTGCTGCAGTCGGAACTTAAACGCATTGAGGATATGGGCGTAAAATTTGTGCCGGAATGTAAAGTTGACGCGGCAAAATTCGCTCAGATAAGAAGTGAAGCAGACGCTGTTGTCGTAGCAACAGGCGGTCATAAATCCCGTTTCTTCAACTGGGAAGGCAAAGAAAAACTCGTCATGGGTCTGCAATTTTTGAAAGCGGTAAATCGCGGCGACAATCCGAAAGTCGGCAAGCACGTAATCGTAATCGGCTGCGGCAATGCCGGTATGGATACGGCGCGCGGCGCTTACGATATGGGGGCAGAAACGGTTACCTGCATCGACGTGCAGAAACCGGCCGCTTTTGATGAAGAAATCGAATATATTGAAAGCCGCGGCGGTAAACTTATCTGGCCGTTCATGACGACAAAGATTACTGACGAAGGTATTTATGATGATAAAGGACGCTTCGTACCGGGCGATATGGTGCTCGTATCCATCGGTGAAGCGCCAATTCTCGATTATCTGCCGCAGGACGACAGCATTAAGAAATTCCGCGACTGGCTCGTGCCAAGCAGCGATGCTTCTGTTTTAGACGGCGTATTTGCAGCCGGCGACGTAATCAAACCGGGTCGTTTGACTGATGCTATCGGCTCCGGTCAGAAAGCAGCTTATTATGCTGATGCTTACGTAATGAATAAAGAAGTAGCTCCGTTCCCGGAAAAACAGCAGATTAATAAAGACAATCTGCATAAAGCATATTTTGACAAATGCCATCACTGCAAAATCGGCGAACCGAAAGATGACGTATCGCGCTGCATAAGCTGCGGAACGTGCCGTGATTGCGAAACTTGTCTTGAATCGTGTCCGGAAAAAGCAATTTCCCGCATTCAGCATTTAGACGGCAGTTTTGAATACGTTTCCGATGATAAAAAATGTATCGGCTGCGGTATCTGTGCCGGTGTATGCCCGTGCGGTATCTGGACGCTTAAGGACAACCCCGAAAAAATTCAGATGTATAGAACGAAAGCAGAATAAATTTGACAATAAAAAGCTATCTGTTATACTTGACAGATAGCTTTTTTGCTGAAAATATTAAGGAAGTGAAATGAAAAAATGAAAAAACCGTTGATGATAAAACTGCTGATTTTATGTGTGCTGCTCGTTGTCGGTGCTGTATTTCAGATTTTAGAAGTACCGCAGCTTTTAGAGGAATTCGTAAAATTTGCCGCCGTAATCGTAGCGCTTGTTATGATAAAACAGATATTTGATTACCTACACGAAAAAAGAGAATAGAATTGTTCATTTTTCTTTGAAAGCAAAGAAAAACGAACCCAAAAGAAACCTTTTAACGTTTCGCT
>DCFC01000046.1 GCA_002314325.1 Megamonas hypermegale | reverse complement strand
AAAAATTGCCCGGCGCAATATGAAGATAAATTAATAAATAATTATTTCTTTCTTATATTGCGCCGAATAGGCATTTTTTTTAATTTGTTTTTCTTTTGACTTTTCAAAAGAAAAATGAACACCAAAGGAGGTTTTGCTTTTGTCAGGATATATTTTTGTAAAAGGTGCGAGAGCACATAATTTAAAGAATATAGATGTAAAAATTCCGCGCGATAAGCTCGTTGTCATAACGGGGCTCAGCGGCAGCGGGAAATCTTCGCTGGCTTTTGATACGATTTACGCCGAAGGTCAGCGCCGTTATGTGGAGTCTTTATCCGCCTATGCTCGGCAGTTTCTCGGGCAGATGGACAAGCCGGACGTGGATTATATAGAAGGATTGTCGCCGGCTATTTCCATTGACCAGAAAACGACGAGCCACAATCCGCGCTCCACCGTCGGCACCGTTACGGAAATCTACGATTATCTGCGTCTTTTATTTGCGCGTGCCGGTTATCCGCACTGCCCGAAATGCGGCAAGCCGATTACGCAGCAGACGGTTGACCAGATGATTGACGCCATTATGGCGCTGCCGGAGCGCACGAAGCTTCTGATTATGGCGCAGATTGTGCGCGGTAAAAAGGGCGAACATAAAAAAGTTCTGGAGCAGATACGCAAGGAAGGCTATGTTCGCGTGCGCATTGACGGCAATGTCGTGGATATCAATGAGGAGATAAATCTGGAGAAAAACAAGAAGCATACGATTGAAGTCGTTGTCGACCGTCTTGTCGTGAAGGACGGCATGCAGCAGCGTCTTGCCGATTCGCTGGAAACGGCGCTTGATATCGGGCAGGGGATTGTCTATGTGCAGATTGTTGGCGGTGAACTGTTGATGTTCAGTCAGAATTTTGCCTGTATCGACTGCGGTATCAGTCTGCCGGAAATCGCACCGCGCATGTTTTCGTTCAACAGTCCGTACGGTGCGTGTCCTGAGTGCAGCGGGCTGGGCAGTCATCAGCAGTTCGATATCGACCTTGTGATGCCGGATAAAACTTTAAGCCCGGCGCAGGGATTGTTTGCGCCATTGTCGAAAAGCCCGACTTCATACGCTATGGTGCAGATAGAAGCCGTGCTGAAAAAATACGGTTATACGCTCAATACGCCGTGGAATGAAATAGACAAGGACGTGCAGAATTATCTCATAAACGGCACGGGCGACGAACGGTTTCATTATTCGTACGTGAATTTATATGATGAATACAAGGAATATTTTTCGCCGTTTGAAGGCGTAATGCCGATGCTTGAACGCCGCTACAAGGAAACAAACTCCGATGTAATGCGCGAAAGCTACGAAGCGTATATGAGCACGACGCCGTGTCCGAAATGCAAAGGCGCGCGTTTAAAGCCGGAGGTTCTGGCAATTACCGTCGGCGGCAAAAATATCAGGGAAGTTACCGATATGACGATTGCCGAAGCTAATGAATTTTTCCGCAATATAAAATTCACCGAGCGGGAGCAGCTTATTGCCAAGCAGATTATGAAAGAACTGCATGCGCGGCTCGGTTTTTTGATTGACGTGGGGCTGGATTATCTGACACTGTCGCGGGCGGCCGGTACGCTTTCCGGCGGCGAAGCGCAGCGAATAAGGCTGGCAACGCAGATTGGCTCGGGGCTGGTCGGCGTGTTGTACATTCTCGACGAACCGAGTATCGGTCTGCACCAGCGCGATAATAACAGACTGCTCGCTACACTCAAGCATCTGCGCGATTTGGGCAACACTCTAATTGTCGTAGAACACGATGAGGATACGATGTACGCCGCTGACCACATTATCGACATCGGACCGAAAGCGGGCGCAGGCGGCGGACAAGTCGTGGCGCAGGGAACGGCGGAAGAAATAAAACTTGTTCCGGACTCCATTACAGGTCAGTATCTCAGCCGCCGCAAATTTATTCCCGTACCGCAGACGCGGCGTCAGGGCAACGGTAATTTCATTGAGGTTGTCGGCGCAAGGGAGAATAATTTAAAAAATATCAACGTAAAATTTCCGCTCGGCGTGTTTACTGTTGTAACGGGTGTTTCCGGCTCAGGAAAATCCACTTTAGTAAATGAAATCCTCTATAAGGGGTTGGCTGGCAAGTTGTACAGCAGTAAAGGAAAACCGGGCAGACATAAGGAAATACGCGGCATTGAAAATATCGACAAAATCATCAATATCGACCAATCGCCAATCGGCAGAACGCCGCGTTCCAATCCGGCAACGTATACGGGTGTATTCGACAGCATCCGCGAGCTGTTCAGTCAGACGAACGAAGCGAAAATACGCGGCTACAAACCGGGTCGTTTCAGTTTCAATGTAAAAGGCGGCCGCTGTGAAGCGTGCCACGGCGACGGCATTATCAAAATCGAAATGCATTTTCTGCCGGATGTTTACGTGCCGTGCGAAGTCTGCAAGGGCGCAAGATATAACCGTGAAACGCTGGAAGTGAAATACAAAGGTAAGACGATTTCCGACGTATTGAATATGACGGTGGACGAAGCGACTGTCTTTTTCGAAAACATTCCGAAAATCCACCGCTACATGAAAGTAATTCAGGACGTGGGTCTCGGTTATATTCAGCTTGGACAGCCGGCGACGACGCTCTCCGGCGGGGAAGCGCAGCGCGTGAAACTGGCGACGGAGCTTGCCAAACGCAGTACGGGCAAGACACTGTATATTCTGGATGAACCGACGACGGGACTGCATACGGCCGATATTCACCAGCTTTTGAATGTATTACAGCGGCTCGTTGACGGCGGCGATACCGTTGTCGTAATCGAGCACAATCTTGATGTAATCAAAACAGCTGATTATCTGATTGATTTAGGGCCGGAAGGCGGCAACCGCGGCGGCACAGTCGTGGCCAAAGGCACGCCGGAAAGTATAGTTAAAGTGAAAAAATCGTATACGGGACAGTTCCTCAAGTCATTGTTGGAAGAAGGCAAACGTCTGGCAAAGCGTGATGAATGACAAAAAGAGTATCTATCCGAATTTTTCGGACAGATACTCTTTTTTATTTCAATGCGGATTTTATCTGTTTGGCGGCAAAATCCAAATCATTAACTGTATGAGCGGCCGTTACCGTCAGGCGCAGCCGACTTTCATTCGGGGCGACAGTAGGCGGACGAATGGCGGAGATAATAATGCCCTGCTCGTATAAGTTCTGCGCCGCCGACAGTGCAGTATCATTTTCATGCACAATTATAGGAATAATCGGTGTGACAGAATCCGTTTCGATACGGTATTTTGCCAGCTGTTGTTTCATATAAAGCGTATTTTGCCATAATTTTTTTACATATGAGTTATCGGCGGATATGAGGTGGAGCGCTTCTTTGGCGGCAGCGATATCGGCGGGAGTCAATGCGGTGGAAAAGATAAAACTGCGGGCTTTGTTCACGAGATAATCCGTCAATATTTTTTTGCCGGCGACAAAACCGCCGACAGAAGCTAAGGCTTTACTCAGCGTTCCTAGCTGGATATCTATTTTTCCGTGCAGCTGGAAATGTTCAGCACTGCCGTATCCGTTGCCGAGAATTCCTGTAGCATGAGCATCATCCACCATTAATAGTGCGTTGTATTTATCAGCCAGATAAGCCAGTTCTTCGAGCGGAGCGATATCGCCGTCCATGCTGAAAACACTGTCCGTAACGATTAAAACAGTACGGTTTGTATGCAGCGTCTTTAGGATTTTTTCCACTTCAGCCGTGTTTTTATGGGGATAGACGAAGCATCTGGCACGGCTCAAGCGGCAGCCGTCGATAATGCTGGCATGGTTTAATTCGTCGCTGATAATATAATCGTCTTTATCCGCAATCGCACTGATTGTACCGACGTTTGTCATATATCCCGTGCTGAAAACGAGCGAGCTTTCCGTCTGTTTGAATTCGGCTAAATCCTGTTCAAGTTGTGAAAATAAAATATGCGAACCGGATGTTAAACGGGAACCGCCGGAGCCGGTACCGTACTTTTCGGCGGCATTAATGGCGGCTTTTCGGACAGACGGGTGATGCGTCAGCCCCAGATAATCGTTGGACGCCATCATTAAAAATTTCCTGCCGCGCTGCTTCACGTGCGTTGCAGAAACAGGCTCAAAAGAGCTGACTTCGCGGTAAAGTGCTTCTTTTTGCAATGCAGACAATCGGTCTGCAAGATACTGTAATTTCATAAAAATATCCTTAATTTATATATAATGAAAAATTATAAAGTTTCATCGACAAGCACGACCTGCTGTTCCAGATATTGCCGCAAGGCGTTAATATCGGTGCCGCTTTTGACAAAAAAAGCTCTGCCGCCTTGATTGCTGTGCAGCGGCTTCATTTTCGTTATGCGGTGATAACAGCCGTTTGCCGAAACGTATCCTATAATATAGTCGGGGTCATCCGACCAGCACAGCTCGCCGATTACGCCGGGAGCCGATAAAACCTTGCTGGCCAGTACAATCGCTTCATGCACGTGAATATTCGTAAAACCGCAGGCATTTAATTTTTCTTTGGCGCGGGCGGGATTTTTAAAATCCATTTTCGTTACTCTGATGCCGCGGCTGCCGGTATCATCGAGCCGTTTTCCGCTTTGGGCATCCATCACTACGGCTCCGCGCATATTTTCCTTTAATTGCGTCAGAAAGTACATGGCTTTATCTATTGCCGTGCGTGAAATACCAGCCCGCTGTAAAAATTGTACGGCGTCATTATGTCCCTCTGTCAAATCGGCCGCCGCAAAACTTTCTATTTTTAGCATGGGAACGGTCTGTATCGTTTCTTCCGCAATATTTTCGATAGTTAGACGGATAAAATCAGCTTTTCCCTTGCTGTGGTGCAGGGCACGCTGGATGAGCATTCCGGCGGTATCGGATAAATTCTGCTCCGTCAGTAAGCATTCCGCACCTGAAATATGCTGGCCGCCATTTTCGTGCGCGCCGCCTTGAGCTGCACGCATACGTATACTGTATAGCATAAAAAATTATCTCCTTAATTTTATTTTTCTTAGAATTTTTACAAAAACAGGAGCTGCCGCTGCTGTGAATATCATTCCCGGAACAGCCAGTGCCATCATGACGTAAGTAAAATTTCCTAAAAATAAATATAAACTCAATCGGGAAACAGTAGAAGCAATCGGTCCTGCCAGAACAATCATCCATAATCTGCCGGGAAAAAGCAGCAGCAGTATTCCGACAATCAGACGGAACTGCATGGCAATAGCAACATTAAGTATATTCTGTGTCCCTAAAATCAGACAGAGCAGGCTGGACAGGCAGCCGCTGAGAAAATACTTTTTAAAGCCGAACACGGAACATACAGCTACCGCCAAGGGAGCAGACAACTGAAATTCTATGCCGGGAACGATATTGGGAAGTTTTAAAGAACCTAATATCGTAATCATTGCCGTCAATATTCCAATCTCGCAAAGTACGGATAGAGAAATTCTTCGCATATATGTTAACCTCTATTATATATTTGGTTAACATATTAAATTATAAAAATTGTTTTGTCAAGAAAAAAAGCCCTGAACTTATAAGCTCAGAGCCAGTTTAGAGAGAAGAGGGGAGTATGTCAAAGATGAAAATTAAAAGATACGGTAGAATTCTCGATTTGGATTTGACGGAGTTTACTGATGTGATGATGCAGAAAGAAGCTAGTGCAGAAGGTAGTGTATACAAGGCATTTAACATTGACTTTTTTATATATCGAGTTCACTGAGTACTGGAATATTTCTGTCTTGCAGCATTTTGGCGAAAATCCCGCTGCCTGCAACGAGCTTATGCGAAAATGTTCCGTCATAAATGTATTTATTGCCGCAGGTAGGACTGTTGGCTTTGAGCAGTGCCAAATCTATCGGCTCGTTTATTATATTTTGCAGGGCTTTTAGGGCGCTTTCCCGATAAAGCTGCGTTATATCTTCATTATCGCTTGTTATTATCCTGCCGCCGGAGATTTCCACCGGTTTGCGCGGTAACGGCAATCCTGCCAGTATTTCCGGACAAATTTTTATTATCCGCTTGCCTTTGATTAAATCACATACATGCTGATTGAAATTGTTTCCGCCGTTGTATTTGCAGTTGTCGCCGAGCAGGCAGGCGCTGACCAAAATCGTGCTGCTTAAATATATTTTCAGCCTGTTTACGATTGTTTCATCGGCCGGCAGCCAATCCACACTGTCCAGATTTTGCAGATTGAGCCATTTTAATTCATCGTGCACGTTTTTATTCAATTCAATATTGTCAGCTATACAGGTATAGCAGTCCATAATCATATGAAAATCGGGATAATTGTATTCAATCGTCGTAAAATACTGTTCTATCTGAAGGGACGCATTCATTTCCTCTTTTATTTCGCGCTGTAATGCTTTTTCCGGCTGCTCGCCCGCCTGCACTTTTCCGCCGGGAAATTCCCAAAATCCTTTCAATGTGCCGTAATTTCGTTTAGCTGCCAGAATTTTATCCTGCTGTTTGATTATGGCTGCTACTACATGTATATTTTTCATAAAAAATTCACTCCTATTGTTAATACGTTTCTATTCTACTACAAAATTCTTTATAAATCATTTAAAAAAATGTAAATGCGTAACTTTACAACTTGACAATTTTATAAAATGGTTATAGACTAAAAATCACGCTGTTAAATATACAACGCAAAAATATTTACACTCAATCTAAAAAATCAAAGGTGGTCTTATTTTATGGCGAATACTGTATTTTTACCGAGTTATAGCATAGGCGGTGATGCGTATAAGGAAATAGCGAATATCTGTGCTCCTTACGGCACGAAAGCTGTCGTTATCGGCGGCAAAACGGCAATTTCCAAGGCAAAGCAGGCACTGCTTGATGCAATAGCAGGCACCGATGTGGAAATTACCGATTTCATCTGGTATGGCGGAGATTCCACATACGCCAATATAAATATGCTGGCGCAAAATCCAAAGTTCCAAGCAGCAGATATGGTATTTGCCGTAGGCGGCGGCCGTGCAATCGACACTTGCAAAACACTTTGCGACATGAAGGATAAACCTGTCTTTTCCTTCCCGACAATCGCTTCCAACTGTGCACCCGTTACAGCCGTCTGTGTAATCTACGATGACGAAACACATGCTTTCAAGGAATTGTATTTTCCGAAAAAAAGTCCGCAGCACTGCTTCATCAATACACAGATTATTGCACAGGCACCGTACCATTTTATCTGGGCAGGCATAGGCGACGCTCTTTCCAAACAGTACGAAACAGGTTTTTCTTCCCGCGGCGACAAAATGAACCATACGAATGCTCTCGGCGTACAAATCAGCCGCAACTGTTCTGAACAGTTGATTACTTACGGGCTCGATGCTTTAAAAGCAGCTGAAAAGCATGAGGTAACCGAAGCTTTGGAACAGGTTATTTCTATTATAATCGTCAGCACGGGTCTCGTTTCCGTTCTCGTAATTAATGATTACAACAGCTGTCTGGCTCATTCCATTTATTATGGCTGCACTATGCTGAAAATCTGCGAAGAACAGCATCTGCACGGTGAGCTTGTAAGCTACGGCGTATTAATTCTCCTGCTCTTGGATAAGCAGACGGATGAATTTGCCAAGGTCTTTCAGTTCAATAAACAGGCAAAACTGCCTACGTGTCTGAAAGATATTGATGTAAACAGCAAAGAAGATTTGTCCACTGTACTGGATAAAGCCATGACGACAAACGACATTGTACACGTTCCGTACAAAATCACGCGCGACATGATATACGACGCCATTATGCAGCTTGAAGCATATAATAAATAGTATTGTTAAAAATTTATACAGGGAAGCGGCATAAACCGTTTCCCTTTTTATAAACTTGCAAAAATACAAAGAAATACACAATAAACTACTGGACAAAAATAAATACTTATGATACTATTAAAAGCGTCAACATTATATATTTTAGGCAACGGAGCCTTATGAATAGTCTGTATATCAGTGGATTGATGTACTGTTTTTTCAGTACACCTATTTTTCAATTCGATATTTATACAGGGCGTTTTCATATGGCTTTTTTTATTTTTCATGACAATTAAAATTTAAAATTATAATTTAGAAAAGGTAGGGCTTTTTAATGAACGATTTATTATACGTTATTCCTGCGAATTCCAAAAAAGAAGATATTATTGCTACATTAAAACAACATCCAGAAATTAAATTCGTATCCTTAGTAGGTATCGATTTAGCCGGTAACGATACGGATGAAAAAATTCCGATGCGAATTTTCCTGGAAGATATTGATGCGTTTTATAATGGTTCCGCCGTTCAGACTGACGGTTCTTCCGTTGTGTTAACGGGTATTGCTACGCTCAACAATGCTAAAGTAGATATGCCGATTGACCCGACTGTAAACTGGTTCGTTGATTACAATATGGAAAGCTATGATGAAGAACTGGAAAAACCAATCGGTACGCTCCGTATTCCGGCTGCGCTCATTCATGAAGGCAAAGCAGTTGACTCCCGTTCCGTACTGGCTGAAACTTTAAATTACGTAAAAAAAGGTTTGCTTGACCTGTTCAAAAAACATCATACTGTTTCCGGGCTTGAACATATCAACGGCGCCGATGTTAAAGATATCGTATTCACATCCGCAACAGAACTTGAATTCTGGGTAAAAACGCCGCTCAGCGAAGCAGATATTCCGGAAATGTCCGCATCTCAGGTTATGCAGGAACAGTACTGGCAGCGTACCCGCGGTTCTGTTCGCACAGCGCTTGAACAGTGCGTACTTGCGCTTGAAGCGTACGGTCTTTCTCCGGAAATGGGTCATAAAGAAGTCGGCGGTATGAAAGGTCATATGGACAGCGACGGCAACATGAACCATGTTTGCGAACAGATTGAAATCGACTGGAAATTCGCTGATGCTCTCCAGGCTGCCGATAACGAACTCGCCGTTCGTATTCTCGTAAAAGAAATCTTCCGTGAAAACGGTCTGGAAGTTATCTTTAAAGCAAAACCGATGATTGGTCTTGCCGGCAACGGTGAACATACTCATATCGGTATGGGCGCTATCATGAAAGACGGTTCTTTCGTAAACCTCTTTGCGCCGACTGACATGAAAAAAGACTTTATGAGCGCTGTAGGTTTCGGTGCTATCATGGGTCTTTTGAAAAACTACGAAGTTATCAATCCGTTCGTTTCCGCTACGAATGACTCCTTAAACCGCTTGAAACCAGGCTTTGAAGCACCTGTATGTATCGTTACGTCCCTTGGTCACAAACCGGAAATTCCTTCCCGTAACCGTACAATTTTAGCCGGTCTTATCCGCGACGTCAACAATCCGAAAGCAACCCGTTTCGAATTGCGCGCATGCAATCCGTACACTAATACGTATCTCGTTCTTGCCGCTATTTATACAGCTGCTTTCGATGGTATTAAATACGCTGTTACGAAAACGACGGCTGAACTGCTGGCTGAAATCTCCAAACAGCCGGGCGAAAAAGCCGATTACCTCGAAACGGACCGCGCATACCGTGCTGAAGACGATGTATTCGAAGATTACACGGAAGAAGAACGCAATCAGCGTTTCGGCGTACATCCTGCAACTGTTTGGGAAAACCTTACCAACCTGAACAATTATCCGGAAAAACGCAAAGTGTTGACTTCCGGCGGCGCACTGCGCGACCAGATTATCGATGCTTTCGTCAACGGTGAATTAATCCGCTGGAAAACGGAGCTTATCAGCCGTATCATTCCGGAAAACCGTGCGCTCATCAGCAAATTCAAAGAAATTAAATCCGCTTACGTTACGGATGAAGACTCCTACAACTGGAACAAACTCAATCGCATCCGCTATTATCTGGCAAAAGACAGCATTGACCAGAAATCGCTGTTCACTCAGCTCATCAAAGCTTTAAATTCCGGCGATTTCGCTACAGCTTCCAGCCTGCAGGTTGAAATGTACGACAAGATGGAAGAACTGAAAACACTGTATGCAGCTTATAAAGACAATATGATTTAAGATAAATATTCCCGGGCGCTCCCTGCTGTTATGCAGGGAGTGCTTTATTTTTGGCCAAAATAAAAGACACTCATAACGAAATATTACAAGTGTCCGAAAAATTTATCAATCATTTAACCAACGTCAATTTTGTAACTTTAGCGTCAGTATCAAATTGGCGATTGTTTAAAATATAAAATTTAGCTTCCAAATCATCAAAACGTGCATTAAGCGCATTGAATTTTCCTTCAAAATAATTAATAATGCCGTCTTCCTGAAAGATATTATCCGCAAGGAATTTTTGCCCCGCTTCCAGATTTTCGAGACGTTTTTCCATACTGTCGAGGCGCTGTTTTATTTCTGTCTGTCCTGCTTCAAGTTTATCCATACGATTTTCTAAACCAGTAATACGATTTTCCAAACTGTCAATACGGTTCTCAACTTTATCGAGGCGATATTCTAACTTGTCAAGACGATTTTCGACATTATCAAGACGAGTTTCTAGTTTGTCAAGACGTATTTTAATTTCTTTGTTATCTTCAACAAGTACAGACAGCAGTTCTAAAATTTTTTCTTCGTTATTCATCATGCTCACTCCTCCTGTAATTATATTTTAATCTTTTTAGGAGTCGATAACAAGAGATGTAACTATTGTATATTCGTTGTTTATTTTAACGATAAATATTATAAATAACCACTAAAATAAAAAGGTTGACAAACAGTCTTTTTTTCATTATGATAATGGATAGCAATTAAATAGATAACTCATCAAGAGCAATTGAGGGACTGGCCCGATGACATTGCGGCAACCATTGATAATTTTATCAAAACGGTGCCAAATCCTTTAAGTTTTAACTTAGAAGATGAGAGAATATATACACTCTCTCATTAAGGGAGTTTTTTTTATGTTATTTTTTAATTGTAGAAAATACAATTTTGGAGGCTCATAAATGACTAACAGAATATTATTTACGTCTGAATCTGTTACGGAAGGTCATCCTGACAAAGTGGCAGACCAGATTTCCGACAGCATTCTTGATGCTATTTTAGAAAAAGACCCGAACGGCCGCGTTGCCTGTGAAACATTCGCCATGACAGGACAAATTCACATTGCCGGTGAAATTTCCACCACCTGCTATGTCGATATCCCGTCTATTGTGCGTGAAACAATCCGCAAAATCGGCTACACGCGTGCAAAATTCGGTTTGGACTGCGATACATGCGGTATTTCCGTTTCGATTGACGAACAATCGCCGGATATCGCTATGGGCGTAGACAAATCTTTGGAAGCCAAAGAAGGCCAGGCTGATGAAAACGACCTCGGCGCAGGCGACCAGGGTATGATGTTCGGCTATGCAACGAATGAAACACCGGAATATATGCCGTTGCCGATTGCATTGGCGCACAAACTGGCAAGACGTTTGACGGAAGTAAGAAAAAGCGGTGAACTCGCTTACCTCCGTCCGGACGGCAAAACACAGGTTACCGTAGCTTACGAAAACGGCAAACCGGTTGCTGTCGATACAATCGTAATTTCCACACAGCATGACCCGGAAGTTACTTTGGAACAGATTAAACGCGATATTATTGAAAAAGTAATCAAACCGGTCGTTCCGGCTGAATTTTTGACGGCTGATACGAAATATTTCATCAACCCTACCGGCAAATTTGTTATCGGCGGACCGCAGGGCGATACCGGTCTTACGGGACGCAAAATCATCGTCGACACTTACGGCGGCATGGCTCGTCACGGCGGCGGGGCATTTTCCGGCAAAGACCCGACAAAAGTTGACCGTTCTGCAGCTTATGCAGCCCGCTATGTGGCTAAAAATATCGTAGCGGCAGGTCTTGCCGACAAATGCGAAATCCAGCTTGCTTATGCTATCGGCGTGGCAAAACCTGTATCCATCAGCATTAACACGTTCGGTACAGGTAAAATCAGCGAAGATGCCATTACGAAACTTGTAACGGACAACTTCGACCTTCGCCCGGCAGGCATTATCAAGGAACTTGACTTGCGTCGTCCGATTTATGCTCAGACAGCAGCATACGGTCATTTCGGCCGCACGGACGTAGACCTTCCTTGGGAACATACGGACAAAGCCGCAGCTCTTAAAGCTCAGGCAGGCTTATAATTAAATATAAAATAGAAAAAAGCTATCGGTGTGAATTTAATTTTTCACGTCGATAGCTTTTTTTATCAGATTTCCAGTTCAAAATTGGTAGCTACTTCTTTAATGTTGAGTTTTTTGCTCATGGCAATGCGTGCTTCCAGACAGACGCAGTGCGCCGGATAAAGCACCGGGATATGCTGGCTTTCCAGGTATTCAATTGTCTTTTGCAGTTTCATATCGTTTTTCAGCAGATGAAAACCGCCGATAATACCGTAAATTCTTTCATCATTGCAGACTTTCTTGGCATATTCAGCGATATTGCAGATACCGCTGTGCGAACAGGCCGTGATGATGAACAGCCCCTTATCCGTCTTGTAAACGAGCGCGCTGTCATCAATGTTGATATCCGGTATCCATTGGCCGCCATTCCATTTTTCGCCGACCGGTACCCGTTCAAAATCGAAGACAGTCGGAATTTCCCCGAGAAAAACAAGTCTGTCGTTTATCCAGTACGGTTCTTTTGTGAGGTGCAGTGAGAAAAACGGCTTTAAATCTTCCGGCTGCAATGAAGAGCCGATGTCTTTGCCGTGCTTGCGCTTTTTGTCGAAACAGTCGGGATGGGCGATAAAATCCACATTTTTAAATTCGTAGTCCAGAAGGCATGCCATGCCGCCCGTGTGGTCGTTGTGCCCGTGTGATATTACCAGATGCGTTATGTCCGATAAATCTATGTTCATGAGGTCAGCATTCGTCAGATAAATGCCGGAATATCCCGTATCAAAAAGAATTTTTGCATCATCCGTTTCGATTAAATAGCTGAGCCCCGGCTCGCCGAAATAATATTGGTCGATATAAGTATTGTTATCTATTAGAACCTTTAACTTCATAAAAAATACCCCCATAATTACGAATATTATGTACTTAATGTTTTGAAAAAAACGTATATTTCTACATATAATTATAACATCAAAATATAAAGACACAATATAAATAATATTGCTAAGTTAAAAGCACAGCCGATTTTGAGAATTTGCATTTGTTTGGGCAATGCGGTTGATAATAGCCGTTTTATGCGTTAAAATAAATAATAAAGTAATTTAAAAGGAGCGATTTGGATGTTTGAAGGCGATTTTCATCAGTTTCAGAATTTAATTGTAAAAGTAACCTGTTTTGACGGCAGAGAATATACAGGAGTGGCAACATCTTTCAGAGACCATGACGATACTTCCCTGCCGGGTTCCGACTGCATTTGCTTCTATGAAAGCAATACGGGACGTCGTGCTGATTTCTTCCGTGCGGAAATTAAAGATATTACAATTGTCTGCCCGACGAAACAGTTCATTGAACAGGTTGACGGCGCAGCTTGATTTTATCAGCAGTAAAACCTCCAATAAATTGAAATTGGAGGTTTTTTCATGTAAAGGGGAATTTATTTATGCAGAATTTAGGTTATTATAACGGCAGATATGATTTAATAGAAAATATGATGATACCGATGAGCGACCGTGTGCACTGGTTCGGCGACGGCGTCTACGATGCGACGTGTGCGCGAAATTACAAGATAATGTCGCTTGATGAACATATTGACCGTTTTTTCAACAGTGCGCAGCTATTGAATATTCATCTCGGTTTTACGAAAGAATATCTGGCTGAACTGCTGCAGGAACTGGTGTTAAAGCTCGATGAGGGCGACTTGTTTGTGTACTGGCAGGTTACGCGCGGCGGGAAAGGGCTTAGAAGTCACTGCTATGACAGTGAGGAAAAAGCTAATCTGTGGATTACGATAACGCCGGAAAAAGTTACGAAAATCGACAAGAAGTTTAAACTGACTATGATGGAGGATAAACGATACCGTTACTGCAATATAAAAACGCTGAACCTGATACCGAGCGTGCTGGCGGCGCAGCTGGCCAAGGAAAAGGGCTGCGATGAAACGGTACTGCATCGCGGCGATATTGTAACGGAATGTGCGCACAGCAATATTCACATTTTAAAGGACGGAAAATTCATCACGCATCCGGCTGATGAATATATTCTGCCGGGAATAGCGCGGGCTCATCTGATTGAAGCGTGCCGTGCCTTGAATATTCCGGTGGAGGAAAGAGCATTTACGCTGGATGAACTGTTTGTAGCCGACGAGGTTATCGTCAGCAGTTCGGGTGATTTGTGCAACAGTGCTTATGAGCTGGACGGCAGAGCAATCGGCGAAAAAGACGAAGCTACGCTCGGGAAAATTCAGCAGTATATTGTGGAAACGTGGCTTGAAGCGTAAAATTTTATATGCAAACTATTGACTTTGAGAATGATTTTCAATATAATAAACTCGTTGATTTTATTCAGAGAGTCGGGGAACTCCATAGAATATGTTTTTAGCAGACTATTTTTGCAGGATTGCAAGTATGGTTTTTTTAGACAGTTCTATGGAGTTTTTTATTCTTAAATTAATGATAATAATTATTATTTTACTTAAAGGATGTGTTTTTGTTGGATTTTATAGTCAGTACAGTTGAATTGTTTCATCATGGCGGTTGGGTAATGTACCCGCTTTTAGCGTGTTCCGTATTAGTCGTGGCTATTGGTGCGGAACGGTTTATGTATTATCGCCGGACGTGCAGAGCAAATGAGAATACAGCGCAAAAGGTACTCAATCTGGCAAAAGAACAGAAATGGCAGGAAATCGAAAATTTCTGTGCAGCGCGGCGCTGTTTTATCAGTGATGTTTTATTGAACGGTTTGAAATACCGCAGTTGTCCGATGGCGATGAAGGAAAGCTTTGAGGAAATAATTTCCGTGCGCGCCAACGGCTTAAAACGCAATCTGAATTATCTGGATACAATCGTTACGATGGCGCCGCTGCTTGGTCTTTTGGGTACGGTTATCGGCATGATTGGTTCGTTTAAAGTGCTCGATGTATCCGGTGATAATCCGGCGCTTATTACGGGCGGTGTAGGCGAAGCTTTGATTGCCACGGCGACCGGTCTTTGCGTAGCGGTACTTGCCTTAATCGTGCACAGTTATTTCAGTAATCGTCTGGACAGTGTTTTAACTGATGTAGAGAATGTATGCACGTTTTTAATCAGCAGAGCGAGAGGTAAGGAGCAATGAATATAAAAAGCAACAGAATTGTTCGCCAGCCGCGCCTGATGATAATCCCGATGATAGATATTATTTTCTTTTTAATGGTGTTCTTTTTATTCAGTACGCTGCAGATGGTATATCAAAAATCCATGCCGGTAAATCTGCCGACGGCTTCGCAAAATCAGCAGGAAGCACCGAAACCGGTGTCGATAACGCTCACGGCGGACGGAACGGTAAGTATCGGTGATACGGCAGTGCCGATTGATGAAGTGCGCTCGCGCGTGGAGCAGCTTGCCGATAAATCGGAAACGCCCGTTATACTGCGTGCCGATGAAAATGTGGAGCACGGCAAAGTAATAGCCGTCATGGATGAAGTGAAAAAAGCCGGCGTAACGAAACTGGCGATTGCTACGCAGGAAAAGAAATAGGGAATTTTAATAATGAAAAGAAAGCATATTTGGAAAAAAGCATTTTCACTATCGTTTGCTTTTCATATCGTCGTTATAGTAACCGTAGGGAGCATGGTGGCGGGATTTCATCAGGAAATTCAGCGGCCGGAGGAACAACTCATTACCGTAAACCTTGCCGATACGCCGGAAGAAATCGCCAAAGCGCAGGAAAGTGCTTCGCCGCTCAGTTCGTTAAAGGAAATGCTTCAGCCTCAGTCTGGTTCGGAAAACAATACGGTAAAAGAAAATACGGCAAAGCCGCAAAAAGATATTTCGCCGGAAAGTGCGGACGATAAAGCACCTTCAAATCAAAACAGTGAACCGATAAACAGTTCCGGTCAATTATCATCACCGGACGGCATTTTGCCAAACAGCGGCGGCAGCGGTACGGGCGATGTTTTATCGGAAAACGGCGGAGACGGCGAAGCAGGTGAAAATGCGGGAGAAGGTACGGGCGGCAGTGAAGGTTATAGTGAAGGCGGCAGCACGGACGGCGGCGAAGGCACGGGCAGCGGCGGTGCGACAGAGGACAGATATTCCGTTGCCAGCAGGTTTGCTCAGGCGGTGGAGTCCAATAAATCGTATCCGTATGCGGCGGTGCGTCTCGGTCAGCAGGGCGTGGTTACAGTTAATGTAACACTTGATGCGGACGGAAATCTCGTGAGCGCCAGCGTCGTATCGAGTGCCGGCGGCAATCTCGATAAAGCCGCACTCAATGCTGTATATGCTTCCTGTCCGTTTCCGCACGGTTTGAACGACAGCATTAATATGGATGTACCTGTACATTTTTATTTAAATTGATGTTTATAAGATGTTTATAAACAGGAAATTCAACGTAATGGAAAATATAGAAGAAAAGAGATGTTGATAATGCAGAATATTGTTTTTAAAACGGAAATGAACGGCACGGATTTTGCTGATGAGGATACGGAGCTTACCCGAAAAGAAATAAAAAAACTGCCGGAAGTCAGATGTAAAGTGTGCAACCGGCTGCTTTTTCTGGGAAAGGTTCAGTATGTGGAAATTAAATGCCCAAAATGCAATAAAATCCAGAAAGTGGGCAGACGGATTAATGATATCTGCATAAAAGATGATTTTAGAGGTGAATAAATGAACAGCACGCTGAGAAAATTGATTTTTATAGTAATATGCCTGCTTGCCGTCGGCGGAGCGGTGCTGGCATTCCGTCAGGACGAGGGCGCAAAAATGCAGGAAAACGAGATGAGAACGGTAACGGACAGTACCGACAGAAAAGTGGAAATTCCGGCTCATCCGAAAAGAGTGGTACTGCTCAATGCTTCACATCTTGATTTATATTATTATGCTGGCGGGAAGGATACCATAGTCGGCAAGCCGACTTCCGAGGCTTTGGCGGATGAAGTGAAAAAAGGCACGGAAAATGTGTCGGAAGTGGGAGTAATTCATAATCCGAGCGTGGAAACGATATTGAATTTGCAGCCGGATTTGGTAATCGGTATCAATGTGCCGTTTCATCAGCAGTTGATACCGACTTTGGAGAAGGCGAATATTCCCGTGCTGATAAAATCGCTCGATACGTATGAAGACGTTCTCGATACGCTGAAATTTTACGGTGAACTTACGGGAAAAGAAGAGACGGCACAGGCGAAGATAGACGAAGTGAAAGCGGGATACGAGCAGGCGATTGCTAAAACCGAAGGGAAAAATCCGCCGAAATCGCTGATGATTTGGGGCACGCTGGACAGTTTCAGCATGGCGACGAGCAAATCATTTGCCGGTAATCTGATTTACAGACTGGGCGGCAATAACATTGCGGATAATATAAACTCGGCGGCAAAGGACAACAGCGGTTTCGTTCCGCTCAGCATGGAGTATATCGCTACGCAAAATCCGGAAGTTATCTTTATCGTAACGCACGGCGACCCTGGTGCGGTTAAAACGGAGCTGGATAATACGCTGGGCGAAAATCCGTTATGGCAGGATGTGGCGGCAGTGAAAAACGGCAGGGTTTATGTGCTCCCGTATCAGCTTTTTGCCGTAAATCCGGGAACGAGAATTGCCGAGGCTTTGAATATTCTGGCAGACGATATGTATGAAAAAGAATAATTAATAATTTAATAATAAGGAGGCTTAAAATGGGAGACCCTCGCTCCCGAAAACGCAGTATAGTAATGTTTTCGGGAATTGCAGTGCTTATTGTGAGTTTGTTTACAGCGATGGTGTGCGGAACGGCAAATACCGGTTTTGCCGATTTGTATAATGTTTTCGTAAATCCGCAGAATACGGAAAGTTACCGCATTCTGTATCATATCCGCATACCGCGTGTTTTGACGTGCATGTTTGCCGGTATCAATCTGGCGATTGCAGGATGTATTTTGCAGGGCGTGCTGAAAAATCCGCTGGCGGACCCGGGCATAATCGGCGTATCGGCAGGGGCGGGACTTGCCGCAATGATTGTCATGATTATTTTTCCGCAGTATACGGCGATTGTGCCGATTGTAGCATTTATCGGGGCGATGGCGGCGACAATGATTTTATTCGTGCTGGCATGGGAAAACGGTATTCAGCCGCTCAAGCTTATTCTGGCAGGCGTTGCCGTATCGGCATTTTTTGCCGGAGGCATGACATGTCTTATGGTGTTTTTCTCCGATAAAATTCAGGGCACGGTGAACTGGATGGCGGGCGGATTTTCAGGTGCTTCGTGGAAGCACGTTACCATGATTTTACCGTATACGGTCATCGGGCTTTTGGGGACAACGGTCGGCTGCCGCTATCTGAACGCTCTGCAACTGGGAGATGATGTGGCAAAATCTCTGGGAACGCGCGTGGAAACGGCACGTTTTCTGCTGGTAACGCTGGCGGCTCTTTTGGCCGCTTCGGCGGTCAGTGTGGCGGGCATGCTCACATTCGTAGGGCTTATCGTGCCGCATATGATGCGTCTCGTCGTCGGTTCGGATTTTAATTATCTATTGCCAAGTTCGGCTATTTTCGGCGCAATTTTACTGATAGCCGCCGATACAGTGGCAAGAACAGCATTTCAGCCGATTGAAGTTCCGGTCGGCGTATTCATGTCCTTTATCGGTGCGCCGTTTTTTCTTTATCTATTGAAAAGAGGAATGCAGAAACGATGATATTACAGGCAGATAAATTAACTTTGCAATACGGTTCGCGCGTTATAGCGGATAAACTGGATTTTGACGTGGAAAAAGCGGAGATTATCTCCATAATCGGACCGAACGGTTCCGGTAAATCGACACTGTTAAAATCGCTGGGCAGACTGTTAAAACCGACGCGCGGCAGTGTTTTACTGGAAGGCAGGGATATTCAAACCATGAAGCCGGGCGATGTCGCCCGCAAGATGGCGATACTGCCGCAAACCTCAACGGCGCCGCCTGATATGACGGTATATGATTTGGTATGCTACGGCAGAATGCCGCATCAGGGAATATTTGCCGCACCGAGTGATGAGGATAAAGCGAAAATAGAAGAGGCTTTGGCAGACACGAACACCGCCGCCATGCGCTACCGCCGTCTTGATACACTGTCGGGCGGCGAACGCCAAAGAGCATGGCTGGCGATGGCGATTGCCCAAAATCCGCAAATTCTGCTACTTGACGAACCGACGACGTATCTCGATATAAAACATCAGCTTGATTTAATGAATTTGGTCTATAAACTGCACAAAACAAAGAAAATCACTGTAATCATGGTACTGCACGATTTAAACCATGCTGCGCGTTTTAGCAATCGTCTTGTAGCGGTGAAAAAAGGCAGGATTTTTGCTGATGGCAATGTAGCAGAGGTATTTACGGAAAAAATTCTGTGCGATTTGTATGACGTAAAAACGAGCGTGATGACTTTAAGACAAGGCGGCAAAGACTATCCGGTCTGCTTCCCGTATGACGTAAGACAGGGAGAGAAGCAATAATGCAGATTTTGAGTCTGAATGAAGTCAGTAAAAAAATTCAGCAGAAGGATATTTTGAAGAATATCTCTTTTGCTGTGAACGAAGGTGAGATTTTAGGTCTTTTAGGGCCGAACGGCGCCGGAAAAACAACGCTCATGCAGATAATTTCCGGTCTTATGCTGCCATCTTCCGGCAAAGTTCGGATTTTGGGCACGGATGCGGTGCAGTATCGGCAGAAAGTAAAAAACTTAATCGGTTTTGTCATGCAGGACAATAATATGGAACGGGAATTCACCGTGAAAGAGGCGTTATTATCATATGCCAAGCTGTATAAAGTAAAAGAGGCAAAATTCGCTGTGGAAAAAATGATTGAGCGATTTGGTATGCGAAAGTGGCAAAATCGCCGCATTGACAGATTATCCGGCGGTATGGCGCGTAAAGCAATGATTGCACGCGCGCTGCTTGCTGAACCGAAACTGCTTTTACTGGATGAACCGAGTGTAGGGCTTGACCCAGATGTGCGTCTGGATATCTGGCGGGAAATAGAAAAATTGCGCTGTCAGGGGATAGGTATAATAATCACGACACATTATATGGAAGAAGCAGAAAGGCTTTGCGACCGGATAGCCATATTAAAAGAGGGAAAACTCATGGCGGTGGATACTGCTGTGAATTTAAAACATATTATGGCAAAAGACAATAGTGAGGATTTAACTTTGGAAAAAGTTTTTCTGCGCTTTATCGGTAGGGAGGCATTTTGATGGATTGGCTGGCCGTATACAGCAGGGAAATTCTGCTGTTGCAAAAGAAAATGGGAAAGCTCGGCTATATTTTTTCAACAGTCATGTTTCCGCTCATATATTTATTTGCCTTCGGGCTGGGTATCGGCTCGGTAATGCAGATTGACGGCGGTTATCTGCCTTTTCTGGCGAAAGGAATGCTTTCGATTACGGTAATGATGAATGCTTTTCAGCAAACGGCTCTGTCCGTCAGTGTCGGCAGATTTTATTTTAAAACGTTTCAAACTTTGCTGTTGAGCCCTGTTTCGGCAGTACAGATAATAATTGGCATTGTGCTTGCTGGAGTAACGCGCGGTTTTATTGCCGGAGGCATAATTTATATGATTGCCATGCTGTTTTTTGACGTACCAATGCTGAGCTTGGCGGGAATAATCGGCATACTGCTTTCTGCCGTTTGCTTCGGCCTGCTCGGTATAGCTATCGGTTTATGGATAAAAAATCCCGATGCACTGTCTTCCGTAATGAATTTCATCATAATGCCAATGACTTTTTTCTGCGGAACATTTTTTCCGCTTAATAACTTGCCGCCGTTGTTACAAACGATAGTAAGTGTACTGCCGCTTACATTGGCGAATAATCTGCTTAGAAGCGAAAGTTTCAGCACAGATATTTTAATTGATATAGTGATATTGACCGTTATCACGGCGATTTTATTTATTTGGGGAACATATAAGTTAAAAAATTACCATGAATAGAATTTATTAGTTTGGCGCAATGTAATTGCGCCAGGTACTTTTTCTTTGTTGTGCAAAGAAAAAGTACCCAAAAAGAAAACGCTTGAATTCGTACACTGCTAAGAGATTTTTACTTTAAGAAAATGGTTTTTTATCTCTAACGTTTAAAAACTCGCTTCGCTCAAACATTTAAACTAAAAACAGAGCTAAAAAAGCCTTCGT
>DCFC01000025.1 GCA_002314325.1 Megamonas hypermegale | reverse complement strand
GAGGATAGGAAGTTGCCGGTTAAAAAATAGGCACTGATTATTCAGTGTCTATTTCACTGTCGTAAGACAATTGAATGTTCGTCTGAAAAAGGCTATAGATTTTGCTGTTTCTGAATCAAACAGCAGTCTATAGCCTTTTTTGTTTTATAAAATTAATTTTCAGGAGGTTTTTGTGATGAATATCGGTTGGATAAAAATTTTAGGTGCTACTTTTTTTGAATTGATGTGGATTACGGGGCTTAAATACGCGGAACTTCCATGGGAATGGGCGGCAACGTGTCTTTCTATCATGGGTTCAAGTTACTGTCTGATTACGGCGGGAAATACATTGCCGGTAGGAACGGCGTATTCCGTATTTGTAGGGCTTAGCTCTATCGGTACGATTTTGGTGGAATTTTTGGGATTTGGCATATTGCCGAGCTTTTGGCAGCTTGTATTTATGGTTACTTTGATTGTTGGTGTAATCGGTTTAAAATTGCTGAATGAACAAGTAGAAAGATGAGGTTTTAAGTTATGGATTGGATTTTTGTTATTGTTGCCGGATTACTGGAAGTTTTAAGTATTAATTATATGAATAAGTGGCAGCTTATTAAAAAATTCGGTTTGAAAAAATCGTCAGTGCTTATCGTGAAAATGTGTCTGGCGTTCGGCGGCAGTCTTGTTTTGCTGAATTTGGCATTAGATACTTTGCCGATGAGCATTACATACGCCGTATGGTCTGGTATCGGTTCTGTGGGCGGCGTGGCTGTAAGCATTATCAAATACGGTGAAAGTGCCAACTGGCGCAGACTTTTGTGTATCTGTCTGATTTTATTTTCCGTAGTAGGTTTAAAGCTCGTATCCTGAAATTTATTTTGATTGAGAAAGGCTGTTTAGGCGTGCCAGAGCGCGGATATGCTTTAAGAATTTAAAATAGCGGTTTACGATATTGACAAATTTGCCGACGAGAACGGCTGAAATAAGAGTGCCGATGCCGATACCGTTTAAGCCGTCAAAAAATATGAAGGATAAAATGCAGCCTATAGTAATTAAAGTTATATCGAAAGCTATTTTTATTGTGCCGAATTTTATTTTCGGCTTTTTGATGGCTATGGCCAGAGCCAGTGCACGTACGACGCCTTCGCCGGGAACGACGATTACATTAGGGGCGACTTCAATGCAGATGCCGACGGCTAAAATGAAACAGCCGACAAAGAGGGAAAGCAGTTTCAGCAGAAATGTTTCCGGCTGGAGAAAATACAGCCAGCCCATGCTTACATCAATAAAATAGCTGAAGAGAATATTGGCGAAAATTTGCAGGAATTGCAGGGGATGAAAGTTTTTTCTGAGAATGGCGACTTGCAGCATGATGAAAATTATATTGAAGATGAAAGTCGTCATGCCGAAAGTGAAATCCGTGAAGGCCAGGCTCAAGACGTACGGCACGGAGGAGATAGGCGAAGTGCCCAAATCGCTTTTGGTGATAAAGACGATGCCGAACGAATTGATGAAAATACCCAAGACGAAAAAGAAATAGCGCAGACCGAGAATTTTCATTGCAGGTCTTCCTCCTCTAAATTCTGAATAATGGAAGTCAAGGTTTGCAGAAACTGCTGTTTATTTTGCGGCGAAATATTTTTGAAGGCTTTATTATCGACGTTCGTGCAAATCTGTTTTACTTCCTGTGCCATGTATTTTCCCTTACCGGTGAGATAAATGGAGTAGGCGCGCTTGTCAGCGGACTGATTTGTGCGCACGATTAAATCTTGTTTTTCCATGCGCGACAACAGGCTGGTAATGGTGGATTTGTCGAGTACGTGGTCGCGGCTTATATCTTTTGCCATAGCGCCGTTATGTTCTAAGAGATATTCCAGAATTTTTGGCTGGCCGGGAAGCAGATTTAAGTCGTAAATTTTTTTGGTGATTAAGTTATTGCTGTGATTAAAGGCTTTCAGCAATAGGAAATGTAATTCTTCTGTCAGCATCATTGTACCTCCTAAATAGTTTGATTTCCAACTATATTATAGCTGTATTTTACGTAAAATACAATTTTTATTTAAATATTACAATTAAAAGCTGGATATTGTATTTGCTTTTGGTTATAATAAAAATCTATGATTTTTAAAGAAGGTGAATTGTATTTTGCATAATGGAGAAAATTTTAAAGTAGGATTAAAGGAACAGATGGCAGCCAGAATAATATTTTTTGTTTCAGGTTTTGCAATAGCGACATGGGCGCCGATGATACCGCTGGTCAAAGACAGACTGAATATCGGAGCTGATGTACTGGGACTTTTAATATTATGTACGGGCGTAAGTTCGTTTTTGATGATGCCGGTAGCTGGACTGTTTGCGCAGAAATTCGGTTGCCGCAAAGTCCTGCGGGTAATGGGATTTTTGATGGGCGCGGAAATCGTGTTTCTGTCCATGCTGCCGAGTGTATGGCTCTATGCCGTGTTTTTATTTATTCTGGGGGCAATCGGCGGAACAATGAATGTAAATATGAATATTCATGCCGTTATCGTGGAAAAGCTGTCGAAAAAGCGCATGATGTCCGGTATGCACGCGCTGTGGAGTGTGGGCTGTTTTCTGGGAGCAGGCTTGTTCAGTATACTGGCCAAACTGGGTTTGTCGGCAACGCAGATTGCGATTTTGCATTGCAGCGTGATTTTTGCCATAATGCTGTATTTCGGAAGGTATTTTCTGCCGTATAAAGGCAGCGGCAACGAAAAGGCGATTGCCATTCCGAAAGGGATTGTCGGGCTGTTCGGGATACTGGCCGTTATATCGTTTCTCGGTGAAGGCGGTATGATGGATTGGAGCGGTATTTTCCTGAATGAAGCGAAAGGCGTGGACTTATCGCTTGCCGGTGTTGGTTATGCCGTATTTTCGGCGGCAATGCTCATAGGCAGGCTTATCGGCGATAAGGTGGTACAAGCTTTGGGTGAACAGAAAGTCGTCATTTTCGGTGGTCTGGTGGCAAGTCTGGGCTATATTCTGGCAATTGTCGTCGATGATTTTATCGTTGTGCAGACGGGCTTTGCCCTGCTCGGTCTGGGAGCTGCCAATATCGTGCCGGTGGTGTACACTCTGCTCGGCAAGCAGTCGATTATGCCAATAAATTCCGCTGTTACGGCTGTAACGAGCGTGGGGTATCTGGGCGTAATGTTCGGTCCGGCACTATTGGGCTTTATCGCGCACGGCATAGGGATTACGGCGGTATTTTGCATTTTAGCGGGGCTGTTCATCATTCAGTCGTTTATTGCACGGTACGTATTTAAAATTTTATAATAGATAAAAGGACATTTGATTTGTAGGTCAAATGTCCTTTTGTGCTATAATGAAAAATAAAAGGCTGTGATGAAATGAGATTGCTGAAAACTTTGTCGGAAAGAGAAAAATTTTCGGCAGTAGAGCAAAATATCATAAAATATATTTTGGATAATCCCAAAGAAATTGTTAATATGTCGATACGAGAGCTTGCCAATAAGACATTTACATCGTCAGCGGCGATTTTTCGTCTTTGCCAAAAATGCGGGTTGAAAGGATATACGGAATTTAAGATAAAATTCATCAGTGAGGTGAACAGAACTTCCGATTTTGAAAATGATGAACTGGAAAAGCCGATTAGGGATTTACACAGACCGATTAACGGCAAGGACGATGTAAAATCAGTGGTGCGGAGAATGGCTTTTTTGCAGATTGAAGCAATAGAGGAAACAAAGAATGAAATAAATTATAAACAGCTTGAAAGAGTAGCCGATATGATGAATGCGGCTGGTCAGATAGTGTTTTTTGGATTTGACTTAAATTATTATATATCGCAGTCCACCGTTTATCATCTGGTGCGGACGGGAAAGCCGGCAGTCGTATATGAAACAGTAAATAATCAGGTAGCAAAGGCGGTCATGTTCAAAAAGGAAGATGTAGCTATTTTAATTAGTCGAACAGGAGAAAATAAAAATTTAATACGGATATCGCAGGTATTGAAACGAAAGGGGGCAAAAATTATTCTGCTTTCGGCAAGCAGGGATACATCACTGGACAAACTCTGTGATGAATTTATCTATATCGCCAATGTTATAGATTATCTGAGTATGGGAGGCGTTATTTTCAGTGTCGGCTGCCGGTATATTCTTGACGTATTGTTCGGTATACTGTTCAGCAAAAATTATAAGAGTGTGGAAAAATTTGTAGGTGAATTTGAAACCGTCAATGGAAAAAGTGTACATGACCTCAATCGTTTATGGTGATTTTGAGGTAAAACAGCTATTGGAACATTGTTTCAGAGAAATAAAAACACAGTTAGAGTTAGATATAACTTTCTGGCTGTGTTTTTTATGTTTTGCGCAATTTATGCGGTTTGCGTTAATGATATGAATTGTGTGAAAATCGTAAAAAATAATGAAACATTATTCCAGAAAATGGCGAAAGTATTGAGCTGGTAAAAAGGCTGTGGTATATTAAACGCAGTTGATGAGATGAAGATGTGCACAGATAAACTCAGAAAATAAATTTTTAGAGAAGTTTAGGAGAGGGATTTTCTGGAGAGGAGTTTATTATGTCTAAGCAGGCAATATTTGATAAGTTTATAGAATTAATGGGCAGATTTGCAGAGATTAAGGAAGTCGCGGCACTTAGGGACGGATTTATCTGACATTTTAGTTGAGCTTCTTAAGAATCCCCTGTCTTTAGACATGGGGAGTGTCAATTCCACAGTTGGAACGGCAAGAAGCTGTTATATTGAAGCCATTCAGAAGGCTAAAGAAGGTAAATGGGAAGAAATAGACGAACTTTTTAAAGCCGGCGACGAAGCATTCAATGAAGGTCATGATGCCCATATGGGTCTTTTGATGAAGGAAGCGGAAGGCAAATCGGAAGGAGTAAATCTGCTCTTACTGCATGCAGAAGACCAGCTTATGAGTGCGGAAGGATTTAAAACGGTAGCTTTGGAAATGATTGATGTCTATAAAAGATTGGAAAAACTTGAGAATAAATAAAAAAGAGGTGTTATAATGCCATTTTGTGAAGGCTTTTTATGGGGCGGCGCAGTGGCGGCGCACCAGCTGGAAGGCGGTTGGAATGAAGGCGGCAAGGGCGTAAGCATCGCCGACGTGATGACGGTTGGCGGCTACGGTAAGCCGCGCCGTATAACGGACGGAGTTGTCGCCGGCGAAAATTATCCTAATCATGAAGCGATTGATTTTTATCATAGATATAAAGATGATGTGAAATTATTTGCCGATATGGGCTTTAAGGCGTTCCGCACGAGTATCGCATGGACGAGAATTTTCCCGAACGGCGATGAAACGGAGCCGAATGAAGAAGGGCTGAAATTCTATGACGATTTGTTTGATGAATTGTTAAAGTATAATATCGAGCCCGTCATTACACTGTCGCATTTTGAAATGCCGTACAATCTCGTTACGAAATACGGCGCATGGCGTAACCGCAAGCTGATAGACTTTTTCGTAAGATATGCGGAAGTCTGCTTCAAGCGGTATAAAGATAAAGTAAAATACTGGATGACATTCAATGAAATCAACAATCAGGCAAGTATAGACAGTCCGTTTATGGGTTTTGTAAATTCGGGCATTATCTTTAAGGATGAACCGAACCCGTGGCAGTCGCTGTTTCAGGCGGCGCATTATGAACTTGTCGCCAGCGCGAAAGCTGTGAAAATCGGACACGCTATCAACCCAGATTTTAAAATCGGATGTATGATAGGTTATGAACCGACATATCCTCTGACTTGTCGTCCGGAAGATATGGTGCTAGCAATGAAAGACATGCACAAACGCCATTTTTTTAGTGATGTGCACTGTCGCGGCCATTATCCGTCATATGCTACAACTGAATGGGAACGCAGAAATCTGGATTTGGATATCACGGAAGACGATTTGAAAATATTGCAGGAAGGCACAGTAGATTATCTGGCATTCAGCTATTATAAGACGAATATTGTTACTACGGATAAAAGTAAAATAGATAAAGATAATAAAGATGAATTTTCCACCGGTGTAGATAATCCGTATTTGAAAAAGACAGACTGGGGCTGGGCGATTGACCCGAAAGGCATACGATATACACTCGATATTCTGTCGGAAAGATATGAACTGCCGTTGATGATTGTGGAAAATGGTATCGGTCTGCATGAAACGAGAGAAAATGAACAATCTGACGGCATGATACACGATGATAAACGCATAGCATATTTTCAGGCACATATTGAACAAATGAAAAAAGCAGTCGAAGAAGACGGCGTCGATTTATGGGGATATATGCCGTGGGGCTGTATTGACCTTGTTTCCGCCGGAACAGGAGAAATGGAAAAACGGTATGGTTTTATCTATGTCGATAAAGATAATCAAGGTAAAGGAACTCTGAACAGAAAACCGAAAAAATCTTTCTATTGGTATAAAAAAGTTATCGCTTCCAATGGGGAAGATTTGAGTAATGATGAAGATTGAGGTGTAAAAATGCCATTTAGCAAAGATTTTTTATGGGGCGGTGCAGTAGCTGCTCACCAGCTCGAAGGCGGTTGGAATGAGGACGGCAAGGGCGTAAGTGTTGCAGATGTAATGACTGTTGGCGGTTACGGTAAACCGCGCCGCATCACGAGAGGCGTTGTTGCCGGTGAAAATTATCCGAACCATGAAGCAATAGATTTTTATCATAGATATAAAAAAGATGTGAAAATGTTCGCCGATATGGGTTTTAAGGCGTTCCGCACAAGTATCGCATGGACGAGAATTTTTCCGAATGGCGATGAAACACAGCCGAACGAAGCAGGGCTTAAATTCTATGACGATTTGTTTGACGAAATGCTGAAATACAATATTGAGCCGGTCATCACGCTGTCGCATTTTGAAATGCCGTATAATCTTGTCGTTAAATATGGCGGCTGGAAAAACCGTAAATTGATAGATTTCTTTGTCCGTTTTGCTAAAGTATGCTTTAAACGGTATCAGCATAAAGTAAAATACTGGATGACTTTCAATGAAATAAACAATCAGGCGAATATAGAAAATGATTTTTGCGGGTTCACCAATTCGGGCGTGGTATTGCGTAAAGAGGAAAATCCTTTGCAGGTATTGTATCAAGTGTCTCATTATGAACTGGTAGCCAGTGCCAAAGCAGTAAAAATCGCGCATGAAATCAGTCCTGATATGAAAGTCGGCTGTATGTTGGCTTATCAGCCGGTATATCCATTAACTTGTAATCCAGATGATATAATACTTTCCGTACAGGAAATGCACAAACGTAATTTTTACGGTGATGTGCATGTTCGCGGTCATTATCCGGCGTATGCACTGGCGCAGTGGAAAAATAAAAACATTCAGCTCGATATAACGAAAGAGGATTTGGTGGCACTTAAAGAAGGCACAGTCGATTATATCGGTTTTAGCTATTATCAGACGGCGGTTGTAACGACAGACGAAAGCAAGATAAAAACAGATGTAAAAGAAGCTGACGAAAAAGTCGATAATCCGTATTTGAAACGCAATGACTGGGGCTGGCAGATTGACCCGGTAGGGCTCAGATATGCACTGATGGTTTTATCTGAACGGTATGAGGTTCCATTGATGATTGTGGAAAACGGTATCGGGCTGCATGAAACGGAAGCTGACGAACAATCAGACGGCATGATACATGATGACGGACGTATCGCATATTTCCAGGCGCATATCGAACAGATGAAAAAAGCTGTGGAAGAAGACGGCGTCGATTTGTGGGGCTATATGCCGTGGGGTTGTATCGACCTTGTTTCCGCCGGAACGGGTGAAATGGAAAAACGGTACGGTTTCATCTATGTAGATAAAGATAATCAGGGCAACGGTACATTAAACCGCAAGCCGAAAAAATCTTTTTACTGGTATAAAAAGGTAATTGCTACTAACGGTGAAGATTTAATGAATGATTAAATAAAAAAGGATTATAGCATGAATTCTATGATATGCTATAATCTTTTTTATTTATCAATTTCTTTATTTGTAAAAGAAATCGAATTAAAGAAACTACCATTTGGCATAATATATGTTAAAAAGAAACATTTAATAGTTTATTTCTATATTATGCCAGGCAATTTTTCTTTGCAGGTACAAAGAAAAGTTGCCGAAAAAGAAACCTTTTGGTTCGTGCACTGCTAAGAG
>DCFC01000037.1:20058-27620 GCA_002314325.1 Megamonas hypermegale | reverse complement strand
TTAGCTATGGGGAGTACGTCAATATTATCGGTATTTTAATTCAAAAAGAGACTTTCTTTAAAATATTTTTACCGATATTATCGGCCGATACGAAACTTTTTCGTTTTTTCCTCAATGCACAGACAAATAAATACTCTGAAGAATTTATTCATTTGCATTTCAATGATACGTGCAATATCCGCACGCTTTTGGAAATGATGGTTATCGAATATGCCAATCCGCAGGAAGACACGCAAGCTGTTTTACAGCCGATGGTGCTGACACTTCTCATGTATGTGGCCCGACAGTATAAATTGTCCGAAATACATAAAAATGAAACATTGTCCGATAAAATCATTCGCTACATTTCGGAACACAATGACTGCATAAAATTAAAAGATGTTGCCAGACATTTTTCCTATCATCCTAATTATGTATCTGCACTCTTACACCGCGAGCTCGGTAAATCATTTTCCGAAATCGTATTGGAACAGCGCATGGAAAAAGCTGTCAGTTTATTAAAAAATACTTCTCTTTCCATTGAAAAAATCGCCGGTATGCTCGGATACAGCAACAGCAGCAATTTTTATAAGGCCTTTCGTAAATATTACCAACAAACTCCGCGTGAATTTATTACTACGCAAAAATAATAATTGCAAAATAAAAAAAGCAGGAAAGAAAATCTTCCTGCTTTTTTCTTAGAATTTTTCATAATGGATTTTGGCATCGTTCCATTTGTTTTTTACTTTCGGTGTTTCTGCCGGATAGCCAAAGGCAATCATCCACAGCGGCACGATATTTTGCGGCAGAGAAAAATATTGGCGGATAGGTTCAACCCGTTCGCTGTTGGGATAAACACCAATCCAGCAGCTGCCGATGCCGAGTTTTTTCGCGGCAATCAGCATATTTTCCGTAGCGGCGGCGCAATCCTGCTCGCAGTAGTCAATGAACGGATTACAGTTCGTATCGGCGCATACGAGCATACCGAGAGCGGCTCTGCCTATCGGTCCTGCATACGGTGAAAATGTAGCCATTTTTGCCAGTGTTTCCCTATTCTGCACGATTAGAAATTCCCACGGCTGCGTATTTTTGGCGCTCGGCGCGGCAAAACCCGCCTGCAAAATCTGTTTCAGTTTTTCCGGCTCGATTTTTCTGTCTAAAAATCTGCGTACACTTGTGCGGTTTAGAATATCCTGCATAATAACACCTTCTATTCATTGTTTTTCAGCTGTGCATTAATTACATATTTCTGTTTGCTGCTGCGCGGCTTATCCAGAATGGTCATCAGCAGCAGATTTTGCCTGATTAAAAGGAAGAAATATATTTTTATTTTTTTACAATGAGGCAAACAGACTCTACATGGCCTGTCTGCGGGAACATGTCGACCGGCTGGACTTCCACCGCTTTGTAGCCGAGTTCATCCAGTATGGCAATATCACGGGCAAGCGACGCCGGATTGCACGATACGTAGACAATGCGTTTCGGGCGCATGGCAGCAAATATCTTGAGCACCTCTGGAGCGCAGCCGGCACGCGGCGGGTCTGTTACTATTACGTCGGGACGCAGTCCTTTGCGGTAAAGCTGCGGCATAAGACGTGCAGCGTCGCCCGTCATGAATTCGGCGTTTCTTATATTATTGTCGCGGGCGTTGGCAACGGCATCACGGATTGCTTCCGGCACGATTTCCATGCCGTAGACTTTTTTCGCCTTCTGCGCCAGAAACAGTGATATTGTTCCTGTACCACAGTAACCGTCGATAACCGTTTCCTTGCCTGTAAGATTGGCATATTTCAATGCACATTCATACAGTCTTTCCGCCTGTTCCGTATTCACCTGGAAAAACGACAGCGCGGAAATTTTGAATTTCAGACTGCCTAGCCTATCGGTGATATGTGAAGCTCCCCAGAGAATTTTGCATTCCTTGCCCATGATGATATTATTTCTGCCTGTATTGATATTCTGCACAATGCTGGTTAGATTTGGAATTTTGCTGCGCAGGAAGTTCACGATTTCGCGCACGTGCGGAATTTTCGGCTGCGCCGTAACGAGCACTACCATCGCTTCCGTTTCATCGCGGTTTGTGCGTCCCACTACATGACGCAAAAGGCCATAGTGCGTTTTCTCATCATAGACGCTCAATTTGAATTTTGTCGCCATTTCCCGCACGGCATTGGCTATCACATTATTTGTATGCTTTTGAATATGGCACATCTGCGTATTAATGATGTTGTGCGAACTGTGTGCATAGCAGCCGACGATAATTCCCTCTTTTTTGCTGCGGCCGATAGGAAACTGCATTTTATTGCGGTAGTGCCATTCATGCACGGACGGCAGCGTCGGATGAATGATGATATCCTTTTTGATGGCGATATGCTCCATCATGTCGATTACCTTCTGCTGTTTGGCGTTGAGCTGCGCTTCATAGGAATAATGCTGCAGCTGGCAGGCGCCGCAGTCATCATAAACGGGACAAACCGGCTTTATGCGTTCCGAAGCTTTTTCGATAATGGATACGATTTCGCCCGTAGCATAATTTTTTTTGACCAAAGTGATTTTTGCTTCGACCGTTTCACCCGGCAGTGCGTACGGCACAAATACGGTGAAATTTTCATATCGTCCCACGCCTTCGCCGCTCTGTCCCATACCGGTAATCTGTATATTATATTTCTGTCCTAGCTGAACAGGAATTTTTGTTTTCATTAAGTTAGAAACTCCTTCGTTGAAATAAAAAATTTAGCTTATATCATATATATTTATTTGGCAAAATTAACTGCTTGCAACAATTCCAGCGGAGATGATATCAAAATATCCGCGCCGTTTTCCTTCAGCTCCGCTTCCGTGCGGAAGCCCCAGAGCACGCCGACGGCGAGCATACCGGCATTTACGGCCGTCTGCATATCCACGCCGGAATCACCGAGATAGGCTATTTCCTGCGGCTGCAAATTCCAGTTTTGCGCCATGGCAAGCACTTTGCCCGGATCGGGTTTACGCTTCAAGCCCTGTTTATCGCCGATAATCTCATCGAAAATATCTTCTCCGAACAGTGCTTTTATAATAACCTTTGCCGCTTCATCGTGTTTATTCGTGCAGACACCGAGTTTTATATTTTGAGCGCGTAATTTTTCTAATAGTTCCGTAATACCTTCATACGGACGAGTCTTGTCCATATTATGGCGCGCGTAGACCGCCTTGAATTTTTCCAGTGCTTCGTCTAATAAATCCTGTTTATCCTCAGGCAGTGAGCGCTGCATAAGCTTTCGGATGCCGTTGCCCACGCGGTATTTATAGCTTTCAACATCGTGCGTCGGCAGATTGTATGAAGCAAGCACTATATTCACGCTGTCCGCCAAATCGTTCAGAGAATTGACAAGCGTCCCGTCCAAATCGAAAATAACGGCTTTGTACTGTATCTGTTTCTCCACTGAAATCATCCTTTCTCTGTGAGTATTTCCTCCAATACGGCGGCAACATTTTTCAGCTTCCACGGCTGCATTTTAAGTACCGGTATCGCCTGCCTGTACTGGTGCAGTGTCGCCATAATGATTACATCGCTCGTTTCACAGCTCAAATCGGCACAATGGCGCGATATGGCAACTTCGCCGCCTTTACTGAGAAATGTCTGTTTTAAAATATTAGCCGCTTTCGTGTTTATGTCCGTCAGTTTTATAACTTTAAAGACGGCTTTATCCTTCATAATAGCGATACCGGCGGAGGTGCATTCGATTTTTTTCATTTCCACTGCCGCTTGTTCTGTCGTTTCTATATTTAAAACCTGCGGGTTAAAATTATTATTCATTCTTCACCTAATAAATTTCTATTTATTGATTTTTTTATTTATCAAAGAAATTAAATTAAAAAAGTGCCGGTTCGGCACAATATACGTTAAAAATAATTAATTTCTTAATTTATCTTCATATTGNNATATTGCGCCGGGCAATTTTTCTTTGCTGGCACAAAGAAAAGTTGCCGAAAAAGAAAGTGCCTTAGTTCGTGCACTGCTAAGAGATTTTCACTTTAAAAATAAAAGTTATTAGCTGTAACGTTCAAAAACTCGCTTACGCTCAAACATTTGAACTAAAAACACATCTAATAACTTTTATTTTTAATAGCTGAAGCTACCGTGAAAATCTCCAACGCAGACAAAAATTTAGCATAAATAGTAAGTTGCAATGTCAACAGCTCAATTTAAGTTCCTGCTGGATGCCCAAAGGCACGAGCCAAATTCCAAACGTTTCGAACCGTTGTATCGTCTGTATTTAGCGAAAGGCTACGAAGGCTCGCTCAGTGCAGCGATAGCGAAACGTTAAAGGTTTGTTCTTTTTGGTTCGTTTTTCTTTTGACCTTTCAAAAGAAAAATGAACATTAACTTAAATAAGGGTTATTTTGTTTTTCCCAGCCGATGACGCTCGTTCCGCCGTGTCCTGGATAGACCTGCGTATCAGGGTCCAGCGTGAGAATTTTCGTTTTCAGACTGGAAATAAGGTCGGTGATGGAGCCTGTCGGAAAATCCGTTCTGCCGATAGAGCCGGCAAAAAGCGAGTCGCCGCTGATAACGACTCCTTCACCGACAAGGCAGATACCGCCTGGTGTATGTCCCGGCGTATGCAATACTTTAAATTCACAGCTGCCGAATTTTATCGTATCACCTTCATGCAGTAAAATATCGGCAGGCTGCGAAACGATTATTCGTCCCATATATCCTGCTACGGACAGATTGAGCTGCGGGTCGGTGAGCATGGCGGCATCGTCTTGATGTACGGCAAGTTTCGCCTTGAGAGCCTCGCCGAGTTCTTTATTTGCGCCGATATGGTCGGCGTGAGCATGCGTATTTACAATGTATTTTATCGTGAGATTTAAATTTTTTACTGTTGTCAAAATGCGGTCTGCTTCATCACCCGGGTCGACGATAATGCCTTCCAGTGATTTTTCATCATAAATAATATAACAGTTTTCCATGATGGGACCGACAACAAGTGTTACTATTTTCAATTTCGTCACTCCTTATTATTACCTGTTGTGCTAGTCGATTTTCCAAAGCAGTATAATAGTTTATATTTGTTCAATGTTGCCACTTAACCTCACTAAATATAAACTATTATACTGCCGACATAAGGGCTCGATGTTTTACTAGCACAATGGGTTATTCTTTGCTGGAACTGAGCGTGCGGCGCACACTGTAGACATCTTTGACGCGGCGCAGCGTATTCATAAGCTGCTCCGTGCGCGCCGTATTTTTCGTGTGGAACGTAATGGATATTACGGCCGTTTTATTGCTCGGGATACTGCGGGAAATAACGTTGTCGATATTTATCTTGGCATCGGAAATGCGCGACAGAATTTCTGTCAGTATACCCTGGCGGTCGTAACAGCCCAGCTCAATTGTAACGGGATACGACATCTGGTCGGTGCTGATATCCCAACTTACGTCAATAATGCGCATCATATCGTTGCCTTCACGCAGTACGTTCGGACAGTCGGCACGGTGCACGGAAACGCCCTTGCCGCGCGTTATATAGCCGATAATCTGGTCGCCCGGAATAGGGTTGCAGCATTTGGCAAGATGTACGAGAAAACCGTCCTCACCGTCGACTAGAATGCCTTGATTGGATTTTTTCTTCGGATTTTTCGGTTTGATTTTTTCCAGCATCTGGCTGATGTCCGGCGGTGTGATTTCCTGCAAATCCTTTTTATGGAATGCAATCAGCTTGCCCATAATGCTGTTTACCGTAGTAGCGCCGTAGCCGATACCGGCAAGCATGTCGTCGACAGATTGAATGTTCATCTTCTTCGCGATTTGCAAAAGGCGGTCGTTTTTTGTTAAATCCTTGAAATTGTAGCCGAGATGTTTCGCTTCACTTTCCAACAGTTCCAGCCCGCGTTCGATATTTTCCTCGCGGCGCTGCTTTTTGAACCATTGGCGGATTTTCGTCCGCGTTTGGGACGAAGCGACGATATTGAGCCAGTCGGGACTAGGTCCGTTGTTCTGCTTGTTCGTGATTACCGAAACGACGTCGCCGTTTTGCAGTTTATATTCAAGCGGTACGATTTTGCCGTTGACTTTAGCACCGACGCAGTGATTGCCGATATCCGTATGAATATGGTAGGCAAAATCAATTGGATTGGAACCCTTCGGCAGATTGATAACGTCGCCGCGCGGCGTGTAGACGAATACTTCATCGGAGAAAATATCGATTTTCAGCGCTTCAAAGTATTCGCGCGGGTCGGAGAATTCATCCTGCAATGTAATCATCTGGCGCAGCCAGGACAGTTTTTTATCGTAATTGCTGTTGGCACCGATACTCTTATTGCCGGCTTCCTTGTATTTCCAGTGAGCGGCGATACCGTATTCCGATACGGCGTGCATGGCGAATGTGCGGATTTGGATTTCCAGCGGAATACCGTTGTCAGTGATGACTGTCGTATGCAGTGATTGATAGCCGTTCGTCTTCGGCACGGCGATATAATCCTTAAATCTATTCGGCAGCGGCTTCCACATAGCATGGATAATGCCCAGAACGGTATAGCAGTCCGGAATGGTCTGCACGAGTACGCGCACCGCCAAAAGGTCGAATATGTCGGCAAAATCCTTGTGACTGTTTTTCATCTTGCGGTAAATGCTGTAAAAATGCTTAGCACGCCCTTTGATTTCGCCCTTCAAATGAGTTTTTTCAAATTCCTGCCGGATTTTGGCTATGGAGTCGTCAATGAAAGCCTGCCGTTCAGCCCGTTTCTGCTGCACCTTGTCGACTAAATCATAATACGTCTCCGGCTCCAGATAGCGCAGGCACAAATCCTCTAGCTCGCATTTTATATTGGAAATACCGAGACGGTTGGCAAGCGGCGCGTATACTTCCAGTGTTTCCTTGGCAATGCGCTTTTGCTTTTCCTCGCGCATGTATTTTAAGGTGCGCATATTGTGCAGGCGGTCGGCCAGTTTTATCATGATGACGCGGATATCCTTCGCCATAGCCAAAAACATTTTGCGGTACGTTTCCAGCTGCTGGTCTTCTTTCGATTTATACTGCATCTTGCTCAGTTTCGTAACGCCGTCGATGAGCATAGCGACTTCTTCCCCGAAGAGCTCTTTCATCTTATCAATAGTATAAATCGTATCTTCAACCACATCATGCAGAAGCGCTGCGGCGATGGTTACGTCGTCAATATGCAGTTCAGTCAAAATCATAGCCACATGCAACGGATGTGTTATGTATTTTTCGCCGGAAACGCGCTTCTGGTCGGCATGAGCTTCATTTGCCAGATTGTACGCTTTTAAAATCAAATCGAAATCGGCATTGGGGTTATAGGATTGTACAGCGTTGATGATATCGTTTATCGAGATATCCATAGTTTTATCAGTCATATTTTTCAGCTCCAAACATTCATTAAACAAGATAACACAGTTTTCAACAACAAATTATTTTAGAAGGATTTCGGCTATATAATGAAGAAATTATAAAACCATGATAATATATATGTATAACATAATCAAGCAAAATAGATATTTTAGCACAATAAACAGATAAAATAGCCAGTTGTGCTAGTAAAACATTGAGCTTTTAATTCAGCAGTATAATAGTTTATAT
>DCFC01000037.1:0-20047 GCA_002314325.1 Megamonas hypermegale | reverse complement strand
TATACTGCTTTAGGAAATCAACTGGCATAACAGGTATAAAATACGAACAAAAGGTGTGAGCAAAATGAATTTAAAGGCAGACAGCTTTAAACAATATCTGGCTGAAAAAAACATTACTTACTTCAGAGTGGAGGAGGCAAATACAGATACAGCGGGTGACAGTGCTGAAGGTGCAGATAATCGTAGCCGCGTCACTTTCCATACGTATGTAAAAGTATTCGGACAGAAGCTTCCGGCCGTCGTGATAATGGATGACAGCATCTATACGGTAATCCGCGTGCAGGTTATACCGGATATTACCTTTATAAAAAACAAAGATGAATTCATCCGCTGCGTCAACGAAATGAATATAACGTACAAAGCGATAAAATATTATCTGGGCATGGACGAGGCGCTGTATCTCGATATGTACATCCCGAGCAACAAAAACGAAACGGACGGCGATTTGGTCATCGACCTTCTAAGCGCGATAAACAGCCATCTGGAACAGGAATATCCGAACTGGATGAAGCTTCTCTGGAGCTAGAAAACCATAGGCTATTGTTTTTCTGAAACAATAGCTTTTTTTATGCCTATAGACGAATGTAAAATCTTGACACTATTTCTAAAAACCTTTAAAATATCTTTTATGAGCGTGAACAAGGTCTTCGGGCTTTTTTATTTTGTCAAAAGACAATCAACGCTAACTATGTCCGTTGCGGAAACTTCAGCGGATTTATAAAAAATGTATGGATATTCTGCAAATATCCTGCAAAAGTTTCTAATCAAAATTGATTAAAACATATTTTTAGAAAATTTGAAGTAAAGGGGGGTGAAGATTATCGTTGAATTAATATTAGCGATAATACTTGCACTTGTTGTCGGCTTGGGCGCAGGATATTGGCTGAGAAAACGAAGTGCAGAAGCACAGATAGGTTCTGCTGAAGTTGAAGCGAAACGTATAATAACCGAAGCGGAAAAACAGATTGAAACGAAGAAAAAAGAAGCAACTCTTGAAGCAAAAGAAGAAATACACAGAATGCGTCAGGAGCTCGATCGTGATACAAAGGACCGTAGAAACGAACTTTCTCGTCAGGAACGCCGTTTAGTACAAAAAGAGGAAAATCTGGACAGAAAAATCGACTCTTTGGAACGAAAAGAAGAAATTTTGAGCCGCAAAGAAAATGAAATTGATAAATCGCAGGCGCGCATAGATGCGCTGCATGCTAAACAGATGGAAGAGCTGGAACGCATATCGGGTCTCACGGCAGAAGATGCCCGTGCCATGCTCTTATCCGATGCCGAAATCGAAATTAAACACGATAAGGCTGTTATGATTAAAGAATATGAACAGCAGGCAAAGGACGAAGCGGAAAAACGCGCCAGAAACATCATATCTCAGGCTATCCAGCGTTGCGCCGCCGACCATGTGGCGGAAACGACAGTTTCTGTCGTAGCACTGCCGAATGATGAAATGAAAGGCCGCATTATCGGCCGTGAGGGTAGAAATATCCGCGCATTGGAAACACTTACGGGCATTGATTTAATCATCGACGATACACCAGAGGCCGTTATCTTATCCGGTTTCGACCCGGTACGCCGTGAAATCGCCCGCATTGCTCTCGAAAAACTGATTGCTGACGGACGAATTCATCCGGCACGCATCGAGGAAATGGTGGAAAAAGCGCGCCGTGAAGTTGACCAGCGCATTAAAGAAGCCGGCGAACAGGCATGCTTTGAAACGGGCGTGCACGGACTGCACCAAGAACTGGTTAAACTGTTAGGCCGTCTGAAATACCGTACAAGCTACGGTCAGAATGTACTCAATCATTCCATAGAAGTCGCTCATCTCGCCGGCGTCATGGCGGCAGAACTGGGCGTAGACGTGGCACTTGCCAAACGCAGCGGTCTTTTGCATGATATCGGCAAAGCCATCGACCACGAAGTTGAAGGACCGCACGTAACTATCGGTGCCGATTTAGCGAAAAAATACCGTGAATCGAGCGACGTTATAAATGCTATCGCAGCTCATCACGGCGATGAAGAGGCTAAAACAGTCGAAGCCGTACTCGTAGCCGCAGCTGACGCCGTTTCAGCCGCTCGTCCGGGTGCTAGACGCGAAAGCCTCGAATCGTATCTGAAACGTCTGAAACGACTGGAAGAAATCGCCGAATCATTTGACGGCGTAGAACGTTCCTTTGCTATTCAGGCAGGCCGCGAAATCCGCATCATGGTAAAACCGGATAAGATGGATGACCTGTCCACTGTAGCACTGGCACATGATATAACGAAGAAAATTGAAGCTGAACTGGAATATCCGGGACAGATTAAAGTAACGGTAATTCGAGAAACACGTGTTGTCGATTACGCAAAATAAATGAGAACAGTAAAAACAGTTGTTATTAAATAGAAATAACAACTGTTTTTTTGTGCTTACTCATTTTTCTTTGTACGACAAAAAAAGTACCTGGCGCAATTACATTGCGCCAAACAGCAAATTGCTATAAAATAATAGAAACAAGACTTTGCTGCAGGATTAGTGAGGTTTATAACAAAATGAACATGAATTTAAAACAACGCAAAAAACCGAATATGGATTGTATAAATCTGCTGACTTCCATACTGCTGTGCTATCCGGAAATCAGTGAGATATCCGTTGAACCGGAGCATGAAGAAGTCTATATCAGTTATACAGTCGACAGAATTTTAAACGATGAAGACTTATCACAGACCAGAGAATTTTTAGAAGACAGTATTCTCTCTTATCAGTATCTGGAAAATTTAGTACCGGAAAAAAATGATATTGTTTTGGAAGTTCGGGAAAAAGCTACATTCATCAATATAACGAGAGATGTAAAAACTTTTTCGCACGGAGAACTCCGTCTGCTTAATGAAATAGTCAAAGACAGATTTGCCAAAAATCTCATCAGTGAACCGGACAAAGTACCGCTCGTCGATACGGGCATTTTATCCCAGCTGGAATTAATCGATACCATGCTGGGCAGCCTGAAAATAAATCCGGTGGAAGAAAAAATGGTTGGTATTCGCGAAAATGGCAGAGTTATTGTTTACAACAAATAATGGAGGTTTGATTTTTGAAATTTTTAATAGTTGGAGATGTCTGCGGCCGTCCCGGCAGAGAAGCGTTCCGCAAATATATACCGGAGCTTCGCCGCAAATACAGTATTGATGTCGTCGTGGTAAACGGCGAAAATATCGCCGGCGGCCGCGGCATCAACCGCAAGACTTTAGATGAAATATACAGCGCGGGAGCCGATATCATCACGAGCGGCAACCATATCTGGGACCAGAAGGAAATCGTATCGTTCATTGATAACGAACCGTTTTTAATCCGTCCGGCCAATTATCCTGAAGGCGCTCCGGGCAGAGGCTACTGCCTTTACCCGTTCAAAGCCAAAACAATCGGTGTAATCAACGTATCCGGCAGAACGTTCATGCCGCCGATGGACTGTCCTTTCCAGAAAGTGGATGAAATCTTAAAGAAAATACGCAACCGCTGCGACATCATTCTTGTGGATATTCACGCCGAAGCCACATCCGAAAAAATAGCCATGGGATTTTATCTTGACGGCAAAGTAACCTGCGTTGTCGGCACACATACGCACGTACAGACGGCGGATAACCGTCTTTTACCGAAAGGCACCGCCTACATCAGCGATTTGGGCATGGTCGGACCGTACAATTCCAGTCTGGGCATCAATGTAAACAATGCCATCGAAAAATTCATAACATGCCGCCCGGTGCGTTTTGAAGTGGCGGACGGACCGAACGTGTTCAGCGCCGTCGTTCTGGAAACGGACGACAGAACAAATAAAGCTTTGTCTATTGAAAGAATTCTATTCAATGAAGCGGCTGTATAGTTGTTACGCCAATAAAAGAGGATTTTCGATACTTTTGGCGAAATAAATAGTAATTCCTAATTCTTTAGTCTTTGAAGGGTGTGCTAATCATGGAAGTTTTAAAAGTATCAACAAAATCCAATCCAAATTCTGTTGCAGGTGCATTAGCAGGAGTATTAAGAGAATCTGGAACTGCTGAATTGCAGGCCATCGGAGCAGGGGCACTCAATCAGGCGATTAAAGCCGTAGCGATTGCCCGCGGCTTTGTTGCTCCGCATGGTATAGATTTGATTTGTATACCAGCTTTTGCTGATATACAGATTGATGGACAGGAGCGTACAGCAATAAAACTTATTGTTGAACCTAGATAAGAAAAACTATAAATAGTATTCCATTCGGCAGTATGCCGAATGGAATTAACTATTATCATGCGCTAAATTCAATATTTTAATATAAATCACGAAAAATTCTCGAAATATTTGTAAAGGAGCCAATTATATGGATGTTATTGCTTTAGTGGGCCCGAGCGGTACGGGAAAATCGCACCGCGCTCTGATGGTGGCACGCCAGAACAACGCCGACGCTATCATTGACGACGGGCTTTTAATTAAGAACAATAAAATAATCGCCGGCCATTCCGCCAAACGCGAAGTCAGTAAAATAATGGCAATACGCCGCGCCGTTTTTGTCGTTCCGGGCCATGCCGAAGAAGTGAAGGAAGCCATACAAAACGTGAAGCCGGAACGCATTTTAATTTTAGGCACATCCGAAAATATGGTGCACCGCATTGCCAAAGCGCTCGACCTGCCGCCAATCAGCCGCATCATCAATATTGCCGACATTGCCACGAAAGCGGAAATGGCAAAAGCGCAGTTCTACCGCAATAAGGAAGGTAAACATATTATTCCTGTGCCGACAATCGAGCTTAAACCGCATTTTTCCGGTTATCTCGTCGACCCGATACAGTCATTCTTCAAGAAATCGAGCACCAAACGGCGCCGTCTCGGCGAAAAATCAATCGTGCGGCCTGTCTTCAGTTACTACGGACGGCTGATTATCGACGACTCAACCATTTTGGAAATCATCAAATACATCGGCAAGGATAAATCGCTCGATTTCAAACCGACTCACATTCATATCGATCATATTTGGGAAGACGGCGAGGACAAGGGCATCAAGCTTTCGTTCCAGGTCGTTTTAAAATACGGCAATCACATTCCTACGCTGATACGTTCCATTCAGAAGAAAATCAAGGAAGTCGTCGAATACATGACGGGCATGATTGTACATGATATCAATATCGTCGTAAAGGGACTGCGTTTCTCTTGATTATACAACAGCTAAAAGACAGCTTACTAAGCGGCTGTCTTTTTTTGTATCGATACACTTCGAGGTTTTTTCGGTAAATTTATTGACTTTAAACTCAGTGAAATTTATAATTTTAAGCAAATATTTGTAAATGAGGTTGATATTAATGGCAGAAAATTATAAAGCACTGACTATAGCAGGCTCGGATACCTCCGGCGGCGCAGGAATGGAAGCCGATTTAAAAACGTTCGAAGAAATGGGCGTGTACGGCATGGTGGCGCTCACTGTCATCGTAGCGCAGAACCCGAAGGATTGGGCGCACGATATTTTCCCGATTGACCTTGCTACGATAAAAAGACAGATAGCCACAGTCGGCAAAGGCATCGGCGCTGACGCCATGAAAACGGGTATGCTCGGTTCGGCTCAGCTTGTCGAAGCTGTTGAAGAGGCAATCAAAAAATACAATTTTAAAAATGTCGTTATCGACCCGGTTATGGTATGCAAAGGCATCGACGATATCATGGTGCCGGAAGCCGCCGCAGCCATAAAAGCGAAACTGGTGCAGTGCGCCGATGTAATCACGCCGAACACAGTGGAAGCCGCCTACATTGCCGACATGGAAAAAGTCGAAACGGTAGAAGATATCAAAATGGCCTGCGTAAAAATAAATAAGCTCGGCGCGAAAAACATCATCATCAAATCCGGCAGCCGCGTTGACGGCGATTATATGGTCGACGTACTGTTCGACGGCAAAGAATTTACGATTGACCGCAAACTGAAACAAAAAGATGTTTTCAATAACGGAGCAGGCTGCACGTTCTCGGCGGCCATAACGGCAGGACTTGCCAAAGGGCTCAGCGTACATGACGCATTCAGCGCGGCGCAGAAATTCATTGATAAAGCCGTAGCTCATTCCTTCAGAATAAATAAATACGCCGGAGCATTGGCTCACTGGCAAACGAGATAAATATAAAACTGCTGTACCAATTCGGGTACAGCAGTTTTTTTGTACAAATTTTCCTGAGTTATAGTTCTCATTTTGTTTTTTATTGATATAATGAAAGTAAATAATCTACAGCAAAAGCAGGTGAAGTAATGACAAAACGGAAAATTCTCGGCGCTATGACAGTCCTTTTTATTATCGCGGCAGGCTGTATCTATTATTATTCAACCAGCGAAAATGATAAACTGACTGCCAGTGGCACGATTGAAGTGACCAAATACGATGTAACGCCGCGCATTGCAGGCTATATCCGCAATTTGAACTGCAAGGAAGGCGATTTCCTGACGGCGGGCGAAGCTGTCTGCGAACTGGAACGAGACGATTTAAAACGGCAGAGTGAAAGCAGCTGGCAAGCCGTTGAAGCGGCGCAGGCAACTTTAACCGACATGCAGAAAGGTGCCCGCGAGCAGGAATTATTCATGGCAAAATCACAGATTGACAAGACGAAAGCCGTTTTCGACAAAGCGCAAAATGATTTAGCACGCAACGAACAGCTTTACGCCGTGGGCGGTATCAGCCGGCAGGAGCTGGACAGCAGCCGCGAGGCAAATGATGTCGCGCAGGAAGAATATTTATCGGCGCAGGCAAATTACGATTTGGTACTGTCCGGAACGCGCACTGACCAGATTGCCGCACAGGCGGCGCAGGTGCAAAGCCTGATTGCCAGTGCCCGAGCAAATGAGGATTTAGTAAATAATATGACCTTATACAGTCCCGTAAACGGTGTAATTATCAGCAAAAATTTTGAAAACAATGAATATATAAATAGCGGTGAAAGCGTACTGACTCTGGCCGATTTAAACGATTTATGGCTTAAAGTCTATATTGCCACAGCTGATTTGGGCAAAGTCAGGCTGGGGCAAAGCGTCGATTTGACAGTTGACGCCTTTCCGCAGGAAATTTTCTCGGGCAAAGTAATCGCCATAAACGATGAAGCGGAATTCACGCCGCGCGAAAGCATAACGAAAGATGAACGCGCCAATATGGTTTTCGCCGTGAAAATTCAGCTAAACAATCCCGACAACAAATTAAAAGCCGGTATGCCGGCGGATGTGATGTTTCATGAATAAATTCATAAATACAATCGAAATAAACAGCATCAGTAAAAAATTCGGACGGATACAGGCGCTGACCGACTGCTCCCTGACAATAGAAAACAACTGCCTTCTGGCAATCGCAGGCGGCGACGGTGCAGGCAAGACCACGCTGCTGAAAAGTATCGCCGGTCTGGTAACGCCCGACAGCGGCGAGGTATTAATAAACGGACAGATGCCGCAAAGCTGCAAGGAGTATTTCGGCTATATGGCGCAGCAATTCAGCTGGTATAGAAATCTAAGCGTAAATGAAAATGTCATCTTGTCGGCAAAACTGCACGGCATGAGCGGGCAGCAGGCACAGCAAAAAAGTGATGAGATTTTAAAATTTGTCGGTCTGTATCAATTTAAAGACCGCTTGGCAGAAAAACTTTCCGGCGGTATGAAGCAGAAACTGGCGCTGGCGGCAGCGATAGTGTACGGGCCGCAAATTCTCTTGCTGGACGAGCCATCAACGGGCGTTGACCCTGTATCGCGGCAGGAACTTTGGGAGTTGTTTCATCGGATAAACGCGCAGGGAACGGCTGTAATCGTCACTACACCGTATTTCGATGAAGTGAATTACTGCCGTGAAATCATTTTAATGCACAACGGACGGATTTTAATAAATGATACACTGGCTGATTTGCGAAAACAACACGAACATTTCAATTTGGAAAATATTTATTTTAAACTGACAAAAGAGGACAGATAATTATGACATACGCAGTTTTTACGGAAAATCTCACTAAAAAATTCGGCGATTTCACGGCCGTAGACAATCTGTCCTTAACCATAGAATACGGCTGTATTTACGGTCTTTTGGGCTCCAACGGCTCCGGCAAAAGCACGACTATCCGCATGCTCTGCGGCGTTTTGCCCAAGAGTGCGGGCACAATTAAAATTCTCGGACACGATATTCACGATTTAGCCGAAATTAAAACGCAAATCGGTTATATGTCGCAGAAGTTTTCGCTCTATCCCGATTTAACGGTATTGGAAAATATAAAATTTTATGCCGGTCTGTACGGCGTGAAGAAAAATATTCTGCCAGAAAGAATAGATGAGGTACTGGAAATGGCAGGCGTAACGGCAAAACAAAATCTGCCGGTAAAAAATCTCACCGGCGGCTGGCGGCAACGGCTGGCACTGGGCTGCGCCATCATTCACAAACCGCAGCTTTTGTTTCTGGATGAAGCCACCAGCGGCGCCGACCCTAGAGCCAGAAGAAAATTCTGGCAGATTATCCAAAATCTGGCGCAAAGCGGCGTAACCGTAATTGTAACGACGCATTTCATGGAAGAAGCGCAGCTGTGCCACAGGATAGGTTTTTTGCATCAAGGAAAAATGCTGATTGACGATACTCCCGCCAATCTGAAACGGCTGCTGCCGAAACCTGATGTTTCTCTGAATGAAATTTTTGCCTATCTTGTAAGGAAGAAGGCGGTGAATATCGCATGAACAGACTGAAAGCCATGCTGTATAAGGAATTTATCCAGCTGCGGCGTGATGTAATGATGCTGCGTCTTTTAATCATGCTGCCGATTGTACAAATAATCATCTTCGGGCTTGCCATTGATACGGACGTAAAACATATACCGACCGTCGTTTTCGACCAATGCAAGCAGGAGGAAAGCCGCGAACTTATGGACGCTTTCACCGCTACGAATTATTACGACATAAAATATTACGCTGACAGCATTGCCGAAGTAAACGATAAGATAAACTCCGGGCAGGCGGTGGTGGGCGTCGTTTTCCCGCCGGACATGGTACGCGATATCAAACGCGGCGAGGCGGCGCAAATGCAGCTGATTGTAGATGCCAGCGACAATATGGCGGCAAACTCGGCTATCAGCACGGCGCAACTGGCCATTTTACAGAAAACACAGCAAATTCAACTGTCTAAAATCTCCAACAGGGAAAATTTACAGACCGGCGTATACGACTTGCGCATCCGTCCGTGGTACAATCCTGATTTTATCAGCGCCTACTATATTATCCCGGGCATTATCGGCATCGTACTGACCATGACGCTCGTCATGGCGGCCAGTATGTCCATCGTCCGCGAACGGGAAGAAGGTACACTGGAGCAGCTGCTAATTACGCCGCTACGTCCTTTGGAGCTGATGATTGGCAAAATCGTGCCGTACATCTGCGTCGGTTATGTGCAGATAACGATTGCCACGCTTATCGGCGTGATATTTTTCCACGTTCCGTTTAAAGGAAGCATTATTTTGCTGTATCTTTTAAGCACCATTTTCATGATAGCCTGCCTTGCCCTGGGCATTTTTATTTCCACTATCGCTCAAAACCAGATGCAGGCAATGCAGCTGTCGTTTTTCGTAATGCTGCCGAGCATTCTGCTGTCCGGCTTCATGTTCCCGCGCATAGCTATGCCGGATTTCTTTTACTATTTCAGCATGATAATCCCGATGACCCACTTCGTCCAAATCACACGCGGTATTTTCCTAAAAGGCATTGGGATGGAATACCTGTATCAGCCAGCGCTGTTTTTAATTGTTTTTTCTGTTATCGCTTTAAGCATAAGTATTTGGAAATTTAAAAGGTCACTCACATGATTTAGAGTTCATTTTTCTTTTGAAAATTCAAATGAATAATAAAGTGCCGGTTCGGCACAATATATGTTAAAGATAACTATTTCTTATTCGTTGTGCTAGTAAAATATCAAATTTGCAGTCAGCAGTATAATAGTTTATATTCATTCGATGTTGTCACTTAACCTCACTAAATATANNTATTATACTGCTTTAGAAAATCAACTAGCACATTCTATACAAATTTTTATTATTGTCTGCCCTGAAAACAAAAAAGCGATATCAGAGAAAGTCTGATATCGCTAATGCTTACAAAATGGCGAAGTGAATGTTTTTATTTTGTGTTCGTGAATTCAGACAGCAAATCTTTAAGCGAAAAATCTTCATGCGCTATTTTATCCTTTAAGTTGTGCCAGCTGTCAATTAATATGATTTCGCCCTTATCCATCAATACTATTTTGTTGCATCGTTTGATTTTATTCAAACAGGTTGTAGCTACGATTATAGTGATATTGTATTCATTGGCTTTTTCCAGCAGCGACCATAATTCTTCCGTAAATTTTTCGTTTGAACTGAGTTCGCGGGGAATTTCTATTAATAAAATCAGTGGTTTATACACCATGATTACAGCCAATGATAATTTAAATTTCATTTCAGGTGATAATTCACCGGCTAAACAATTCTTTATATCGGTTATTTTGAGGAAGTCTAAAATTTTAGCAGTAATGGATGCGGCTTCATCCGGAGAAATTTCATGCTTTTTGGCCGATAATAAAATATTTTCTTCAACCGTAAGATTTTTATACCAGTTGGTATCTTTCGATACGTATCCGATGTTAAATATCTGTTTATACGGCAATTTGTGGTCAATCAGTACATATCCATGGTCAGGTTTAATAAATCCGGCAATCATTTTCATTAAAGCAGATTTGCCTGCTCCTTTTGCTCCGATAATTTCAATAAAATCACCGTTTTTAATAGTTAAACTGCAATCATTCAATACTTTTATTTGTCCAAAATATTTATCAATTTTATTTATTTCAATCATATAATCATCCCCAATAATATCTTATTATTGTTTGGAGCGGTTGAAATTCTTCCATAAATTTATAAACCTTTAGACAAATAGACTGACTGACAATTTTATTATGCCATATTTATCAGGTTATAACAATGGACAAAGGGAAAATAAGTGTAGCAACTCTATATAAATACTTTAAAACAATATACGCTTTGTACATCATAATGATTTCAGCTGGTATTAAAACAAAGGAACAGACTGGAAATCTGTTCCTTTGGAAATTTATATTTTACAGTTCTTCTTCGGTGCGCATCAGTAAAAAAGCTAAATCGGATAAACGGTTTAAATAGATTTTTACATTAGGATTGATTTCTTCTTCAGCAGCCAGTGTTAAAACTTCGCGTTCGGCGCGGCGAACCGTTGTGCGTGCTAAATCGAGAAATGCTCCTGCTTTGGTTGCGCCCGGCATTATAAACGCCTTTATCGGCGGCAGTTTGCCTTCAAATTCGGCGATTTTGGCTTCGATATCATCGATTACATCCTGAGTGATGTAATATTTATCCGTGATGCTGGCCAAATCCGCCATCAATTTCAGATTGGTCTGTTCAAGCTGAAGCAATAGAGCTTTTATTTCCTCTTTTTCGCTGAATGCTCGTGCCAGACCGAGTGCGGAGGTAACTTCATCCACCGTTCCGTAAGCTTTGACACGCAGAGAATTTTTGGCTACGCGTTGACCTGTATATAAGGAAGTGGTGCCTTTATCACCTGTTTTTGTACAAATCGACATAGTTTACCTCTCAGTCGTCATTAAATACGCTAAAATCAATATTATGATTTGGCTGGTAGATTTCCGTTTCACTGAAAAATACGTGTACTTCGCGTTCGGCGCTTTCTGGGCTGTCGGAAGCGTGAACGGAGTTTACCGTTTTGGATAAAGCGAAGTCGGCGCGGATTGTGCCCGGTTTTGCCTGAGCAGGGTCTGTTTTTCCGTGTATTTCGCGTACGCGTTCAATGACGTTTTCACCTTCAACGACGAGAGCGACAATTCTGTCCGTAGCCATAAAATCGACTAAACGCTGGTAATACGGTTTGCCTACATGTTCAGCATAGTGTTTGGAAGCTATGCAGTCGTCCATTTCCAACATGCGCATAGCCACTATATCGAATTTTTCGCGTTCATAGCGGTCGATAATATTACCGATATGATAATTCACTACTGCATCAGGTTTAATCAGTACCAACGTTCTCTGTATCATAAGTAACACTCCTAATTATTCTTCGTTTTTGTAGTTTTGTGCTAAAAGATGGTAATGCTCTGCCGATTTTCGCAATGCTTCGATTTCATCTTCACGCAGAGCGCGGATTACTTTTGCCGGTGAGCCGTATATCATGGAATTGTTCGGCAGTTTTTTATGCTCGGTGATAAGTGTACCGGCTCCGATTACGCTGTTGTGTCCTATTTCGCTGTAACCGAGCAGGATTGCTCCCATTCCGATAAGTGTAGTATCCCCGACTTTACTGCAGTGAATAACGGCATTATGGCCGATTGTAACGTAACTGCCGATATGAATAGGTTCATCGCTCATTACGTGTACTGTAACATTGTCCTGAATATTTGTGTAATCACCGACGTAAATCGGCTGCAGGTCGCCGCGCAGTACGGCTCCCGGCCAAATGGTACTGTGCTCACCTATGGTAACATCACCGATAACTACGGCACTGGGATGAACGAGTGCCGTTTTGGCTATTTTCGGTGTATGCGATTTATAAGTGTAAATCATTGAAATGTTCCTCCCGATTTATTTAGGTTTATTTTACTACCATAACAGGGATAGGAGAATCTTCAATAACTTTCTGGCTTACACTGCCGATTAACGCTCCTTTGAAAATACCGAGACCGCGGCTTCCCATGATGATTATATCGGAATTGGTTTCCTGCGCCACTCTGATAATGGCTTTCGGACGGGAACCTGTTTCCACGTGTTTTGTAGCTGCAATGCCCTGCGGCAGTTTTTCCCAGATGCGGTCAAAAACGATTTCGCTAGGAATGTGTTCGTTGATATGGCTGGCAACATATACAAATTCTAATGAAGCTTTTGCTTTTTCCGCCATGTCGATTGCACGGTCAACAGCTTTGCACGCATTATCCGAACCGTCTACCGGAACTAAAATTTTATTTATTTTACCCATGATAAAATCCTCCTTATAATGAAACATTATAGTATGAATTCAATTTGTTATATTATTATTTTTCGCTATATCTTCAAAAATTCCTTTTTTTCTACTCATAAAATAAAAAAAGTTCGCTTCTCTTCATGGTGAAGAAAAACGAACTTTCCTGTTAATCGATGTCTATGAGATTTTTTCCCTGATGATACAGCCCCGTGCGGCAGATTAGAGCTTCTTTTACTGGCAGGTCAAGCTGAAATTCGCGGTTTAACACTTCCAGAACTTCGTTTGGTTTAACCGTTCCGGTGGAAGTTATTTTTATGTTCAGCTGTAATTTTAATACGTTGTTTTTCGCCGTAAGCGTGATTTTTTTCGGCAGATACTGCTTTATTTCGATTTCTTTACGCTTTTTCGGCGTTTCGCGCGTGATGATAATCTGCGCCGTTTTGTTGAACGTATCTACGGCGTGCTGCAGTTTGTCCAAATCGTCCGGCAGAGGCATTTTTATTTCGTAGGAGCCTTCATCCACTACGGACATGAGCGCTTTGGAGCGCATGTCTATCTGTTTTACCTGCAAAAGTTCCACTCCCGGAGGCAGTGCTGCCCGCAGTTTATCGAAAACTTCCGGCTGGCAGACATCTTTTTTGAGTTCCAAATCCATGTATTCGCAGGTGCTCGTTATGCCGACCGACAGAGCGGAGGCAAAGGCGATTTTCATATGCGGATTAAATCCTTCCGAATATGCCGCCGGCAAATGGGAGCGGCAGATGGCTCTTTGCATGAGTGCGGCAAAGTCGAGATGGGAGATATATCTTATCGGTTCACCTTTGGTGATTTTTAAACGGTATTTTATCATTTGTACAACTGCCTTTCTTTATTTTATCGTGTCCATATCCGTGCCGAGTGCAGGGCAGATACCGCAGCCGTTGCAGTTATCGTGGCGACAGTCATGCGTCAGTTCGCCCTTTAAGGCTTTTTCGTATTCTCTTTGCAGGAATTTCTTGCTGACGGCCGGTGTGGTATGTTCCCACGGCAGTTTTTCCGTAAAGCTGTATTCGCGTCTGTTGTAGAAATACGGGTCGATATTGCATTTAGAGAAAGCATTCATCCAGACGTCGTATTTGAATTCCTCGCTCCAGCCGTCGAATTTGGCGCCGTCTTTCCATGCCTGATAGATGACGCGGCTCAGTCGTCTGTCGCCGCGCGAGATGACGCCTTCCAGCTCGCTCGTTGTCGCCGTATGGTAATTGAACTGCACGGCGCGGTCGGTGATATGCGATTTCAACAGCTGCTGCTTGCGCTGAAATTCTTCCAGCGTATTCTGCGGGAACCACTGGAACGGCGTAAACGGCTTCGGCACGAAGCACGATACGCTGACAGTCACTTTTATATCGCGCCGTTTCGTTATATAGCGGTACAGGCGGGCAACTTTAGTACCGAGCTCGGCGATGCCGATGATGTCTTCGTCCGTTTCCGTCGGCAGACCCATCATGAAATACAGCTTAACCGTTTTCCAGCCGTGGCGGAAAGCTGCGCCGGTTGCTTCCATGAGATTTTCTTCCGTAACGCCTTTGTTGATGACGTCGCGCAGCCGTTGCGTTCCGGCTTCCGGTGCAAACGTCAGTCCGCTTTTTCGCACCTGCTGCATTTTATGCGCTAGGTCGATGGAGAAGCTGTCGATGCGCAGGGAAGGCAGCGAGAAGGAAACGCGCTCGTCTTTGTAATCCTCCATGAGGTCGTCGACGATTTCGTTGAGGCAGCTGTAATCGGCGGAACTCAGCGAAGTCAGCGACATTTCATTGTAGCCCGTATTGTCGAGCAGTTCTTTGGCAATGGTGCGCAGTCTGTCTGCCGTGCGTTCCCGTACAGGGCGGTAGGATATACCCGCCTGACAGAAGCGGCAGCCGCGCGTACAGCCGCGGAACAGCTCCAGCATTACGCGGTCGTGCACGATTTCGATATACGGCAGTACCGGTTTTTTTATGGCGAACGCATTGCGGAAATCCTTGATTACGCGTTTTTTTATAACCGGTTTTGCTTCATCTGCCAGCGGCACGATTTCTTTAAATGTATTGTCCTCGTTGTAATGGGCTTCATACAGGGACGGAACGTATATGCCGTCGAGCTTTGCCACTTCGCGTAAAAAGCCGTTTCGGCCGCCTTTTTTGCCGTTTTCCTTCCATTTGATGAATGTGTCGACTATTTCGTTTAGAACTTCTTCGCCTTCACCGATGACGAAAAAGTCGAAGAAGTCGGCGACAGGTTCGACATTGTAGACGCACGGGCCGCCGCCGACGATGAACGGTTCGTCTTCGCCGCGGTCTTTCTGCCAAAGGGCAATACCTGCCAAATCGAGCATGTTGAGGACATTCGTGTAAATCATTTCGTATTGCAGGGAAAAACCGACAAAATCGAATTCTTTGAGCGGCGTGAACGATTCCAGAGCGTAAAGCGGAATATTATGCTCGCGCATTTTTTCCTCCATGTCGAGCCACGGAGCATAGACACGTTCCGCTACGGTATCTTCGCGTTCATTCAATACTTCATAGAGAATTTTCAGCCCCAGATTGGACATACCGACTTCGTATACGTCGGGCATGGAAAGCGCAAAGGTGCATTTCATCTGGGCGTGATTTTTATGTGCGGCATTGAGTTCACCGCCGGTGTAACGGGCCGGTTTGGTTACCGATTGTAAAATCGAAGGTTCTAGTTTAATCAATTACAAATTCCTTTCTTCATGAAAAAAGCTGCTGCTTGAAAAATTCAAGACAGTAGCTTTTTTATACAGTGATTATTTTTCTTCGGAAGACGGCTGTTCTTCTTTTTTTACTTCAATATTTTTTAAGCCCTCTTTAGCTGCCTGAATATTGTTCATGACATTCTGCACGTACAGTCCCATATGGTCGAAAACCTGCTGGGCGTATTGAACGGAGTCGTTGCGCATGGCTTCCGACTGCGTGAATGTTTTTTCCAGAATTTCTTTGGCTCTGGCTTTGGCGGCTAACGTTATTTCATCTTCGGAAGCCTTTTTCTGCGCGTAGGCTTTGGCCTGTTCGATGATGTTTTTGGCTTCTGCGCGGGCGTCTTCGATGATTTTGTCGCGGTTTTGCGTGATTTCCTCCGCTTCTTTCAGGGCGGACGGCCAGTCTTTGCGAATATCGTCAATGAGGCGGACGAGAGCATCTTCTTCAATCAGACATTTATTCGTAAAAACGAGCCGCGAAGAATTGGAAACGAGTTCTTCCAGTTCATCAAGTGTTTTTATGATATCCATTATAATCCAACCTTTGAAATTTAATTTAAGAAAGATTATTTTTTAACTTTGGCATGAATGGCTTTTTCCACGCACGGCGGAACGAGGGCGGAAATATCTCCGCCGAACTGCGCCAGCTCGCGGATTGCCGATGAGGACACGTGATAGTAACGGTTATCCGTAGTCAGAAAAATATTTTCGATGTCGGGAGCCATACTTTTAATCAGCATGGCGCGCGGAAATTCGTACAGAAAATCGTTGGCATCGCGGAGACCGCGGACAATCACGTGAGCATTTTTATCATGCGCGTAATCGGCCAGCAGACCGCCGAAAGCATCCACGGTGAGATTGGGAATGCCTTTTGTCGCTTCTTTTAACAGGGCGACGCGCTCCTCCACCGTAAAGAGCGGCTTTTTGTGCACGTTGTTGAATACGCCGACAATGACATTGTCAAACATTTTCGTAGCGCGCTTGAATATATCGATATGGCCGTTTGTTACCGGGTCGAAGCTGCCCGGACAGATTGCAGTTATCATAGTATTATTCCTCGCTTTTAACTGTCGTTTTATATATGCTTATCTGCGTCGTTGAACCGTATTTCTGGCGGCGCAGCAGGGAAAACTCCTCATAACTGTCCGGCAGAACGTCTTCTGCGGCATGTTCCATGATGATTAGCCCGCCGCTATTGAGCACGGGATATTCATGCAGGATTTTTAAACTTTGCAGACATAGATTTTTGTGGTAAGGCGGGTCACAAAATATTATATCAAATTTCAGCTTTTTTTGATGAAACTTTTTTACGGCGGCGAAGATATCCGCTTTTAAAATCTCAGCCTTGTCAAGCAGTTTCGTATGCTGAGCGTTGAATTTTATAGCGGCAATGCTCTCTGGCGCCGTATCCACCATGACGGCGTGACAAGCTCCGCGGCTCAGTGCTTCCAGTGCCAGATTGCCAGTGCCGGAGAACATGTCCAGAACTTTTTTGTCGTAAACAAACGCACCGAGTATGTTGAACAGCGATTCTTTTATCCTGTCAGCCGTCGGTCTGGTGTTCTGTCCTTTCGGCGCTTTCAGCTTCGCTCCGCGTGCCGAGCCGGTGATAATCCTCATGCACTCTCACCCAGAAGCTTTGCTTTGAGCTGTTTGTACGCTCTCGTGTAATAAGCGCCGTTTTGCGACTCGCGGTGGTCAAATCCGTATGCGCGGCGGCTTACGGCAAGTATAGGCGGAGCCTGAATGCGTTTGGCCACAGCCATGCCGGTAAATAAATTCCACCAGCGTTCCAAATCGGCGATGAATTCTTTGGCCGTCGGGAAATATTTTTTTGCAAGGCCTTGTTCACAGCCGAGATGTTCTTCCAGCGTGCCTTCACTGTACCAGACGAGAATATCCTCCGGCGTTACTTTTTGCCAGCTTTCGACGAACGAGCGGAATAAAAAATCATGGTACGGATATTTTATCGGGTCTCCCTTGCCGGCGTCGACATCCTGTTCGGCGGAAAGTTCCGCACTCGGCACGATGTCGATAATTCCCTGCGGGATTACTTCGCGTTTATAAACTTCCTTATTTAAATAGCGCGCCAAATCATAAACCTGATATTTCCAAAGGTCGGCAAGCGCCGCCAGAAAACCGGACTGGTCGCCGTACAATGTGGAATAGCCGACTGTCGTTTCCGCTTTGTTGGCATTGCAGGTGAAGCCGCCGCCGATTGCAGCCGCCATGCCGGCGAGAATGCGTGCCGAGCGGTCGCGCGCCTGAATGTTTTCTTTGACGAAGGATGAAACTTTTACATGATTTATTTCCTGTGTCGACAGGTTTTCCACCTGCGTCTGTTCAAACTGATTTACTGTGAAATCGACAACTTCCTGTATCGGCACAATCGCATAGTGGCAGCCGAGATTATGCGCCAGCTGGCTTGACAGTCCTTTTGTCGTTTCCGAATTGAATTTACTCGGCATATTAATTAATGTAACATTTTCCTTGCCGATAACGTGAGCATACAGAGCGGAAGCCACCGCCGAGTCGATGCCGCCCGATATGCCGATAATTACTTTTTTCATACGGATATCGTGCAGGAACTTTTTGATACCGTAGCAGAGCGCCTGATAGATATTGGCGATATCGTCGTTTTGCGGCACAGGCAGAGCCGGATAGGATTTTGCGGCAGATAATTCCACATACGTATTTTTTTCGGTGTAGGCCGCACAGCAGGCGATGATGTTGCCATCAGCGTCATAAACGGTGCTGGAGCCGTCGAATGTATAGATGGTTTTGCCGTTGTTTTGGATACCGATATTATTTACATAGACGAGCGGAACATTATTGTCTTTCGCCTGTTTGGAAAAAACGCGGTGGCGTTTGTTGTTCTTGCCGAAAGTATATGGAGAAGCCGAGATGTTGACGAGCATATCGAGCTTGTAATTTTGGCACAGAATATCTATCGGTGAAAAATTATAATCGTCGCTCCAACCATCTTCACATAAAATACAGCCCAGATTAAATTCCTGTCCTTTAATATTCACTTTCATCGGTGACAGAAGTTCTTCGACCGGCTTGTTCATTTCCGTTGCCAGATTTTGCAGGCTGAAGAAGTAGCGGCTGTCGTCAAATTCGCGGTAGTTCGGGAACAGCGTTTTTATCGCGAACGGATACGGCGATTTTTCCGGCTGGATTAATTTTCCCTGATAAGCCGCGTACAGAGCATTGTATTTGCGCACGCGCCCGTCCGTGTTTTTTTTGCTCCAATCAACGGCAATATTGCCGAAAATAATGCAGATATCGTCCGACTGGGCGATGATATCGTCGCCGTAGGCCAGACAGTCTTTTAAATAGGAAGTCTGTTCCCACGTATCGCCGAGCAGATAGCCGGGAATGACCATCTCCGGGAAAATAATGATATCGGCATGATTTTGCTTCGCTTCATTTATAGCCTGAAGCATTTTAGAAAAATTAAGGTCAGGATGACCTGGTTCAACTTCAAATTGGCTGAAACAGATTTTTAACATAGAATGACCGCCTTTGTACAGATTATTTTCTTAAATATTTATGGTATAACAATATCACGAATTACCCGCATTTACAAGTAATTGCATAAACAAATAAATAAAATGCTTGCAATCTAAAATATTTCTGTGATATAATGTTAACACTGTGTTTTTGAAAATAACCTAGTAATTTTTCTATCTTCCATTAATTAAGGAGGTGTGCTTGATGGCAAATGTTTGCGAAATCTGCGCTAAAGGCGAAAGAGCAGGTATGAATGTAAGCCATTCTCATTTAAAAACAAAACGCACTTGGAAACCGAACATTCAGCGTGTACGCGCTGTTGTTGACGGCGAAGTTAAACGTGTTAATGTTTGCACTAGCTGCATGCGTTCTGGTAAAATCCAACGTGCTTAATGGTCTGCGGACTGTATAAAAGATAAGCTGCTTATAAGAAAAAATAAGTGGCTTATTTTTTTTATTGTTAATAGTAAGGAACTCGATAGAGGGAGAGTGCCGGTTCGGCACAATATAAGGTAAAGAGAAGTATTTATTAATTTATTTTCATATTGTGCCGGGCAATTTTTCTTTGAGGATAAAGAAAAGTTGCCGAAAAAGAAATCCTTTGGTTCGTGCACTGCTAAAAGATTTTCACTTTAAGAAAACAATTTTTTATTTCCAACGTTCAAAAACTCGCTTTGCTCAGACATTTGAACTAAAAACAGAAATAAAAAATTGTTTTCTTAATAGCTAAAGCTACCGGGAAAATCTCTAACATGGATGAAAATTCAGCATGAGTAGCGAAGTATAGTTTTTCAACTCCCTAAAAAATCACTGGCACGTA
>DCFC01000043.1:215-77164 GCA_002314325.1 Megamonas hypermegale | reverse complement strand
TGTTTAGTTTTCAAAGAACATCTTTATTTTGTGCTGTCTCCGTGAGCCAGCTTCTATATAATACCTTGAATTCAATCAAATGTCAACACTTTTTTTGAAAAAAATATAAAATAATTTAAAATAACTTGGTAGCGTGCTATAATAATAGCGTAAAATCAACATTTAGGAGGATTTTGGTATGAAGAAAACAAATGCGGCCCGTATACTCGACCGCTTAAAAATAAACTATGAACTGAAAGAATACAAAGTGGATTTGAACGATTTGAGCGCCGTTCATGTGGCAAATGAAGCCGGCATGGATATCAAAACGGTATTCAAGACACTCGTTGCCCGCAGCGATAAAAACGATATCGTCATGGCATGTATTCCGGGCGACGATGAGCTCGATTTGAAAAAACTCGCCAAAGCTTCCAATCATAAAAAAATGGAAATGATACATTTAAAAGAACTGCAGCCGCTCACCGGCTACATCAGAGGCGGCTGCTCACCGCTCGGCGCGAAAAAGGAGTATCCCGTCTATATTGACGCGACGGCTCTGAACTGGGAAAAAATCGCTGTCAGCGCCGGTATCCGCGGCGGTCAAATCATCATTAAACCGCAGGATTTAATAAATGCCACGAATGCCACTGTCGCCATTTTGACAAAATAACCTATTAAACTATAAAGTGAGTGATTGTATGAATACGGAAGAAAGGCGCCAAAAAATCCTCGAAACGCTTCTGCACAGCAAAATACCTCTCACCGGCGCCATGCTGTCGCATAAATTTCAGGTCAGTCGTCAGATAATCGTCGGCGACATCACCGTTCTGCGCGCCACCGGCCACGATATATACGCTACACCGCGCGGCTACATTCTGCCGGTCAAGCCGCAAAACACCAATCTGCTAGAAACTATCTGCTGCCGTCATGCTAACGATAAGGACAGCGTCAAAAAAGAATTTGAAATAATCGTCGACAACGGCGGCAAAGTGCATGACGTCATCGTCGACCATCCTCTGTACGGTGAAATCAGAGTCAATCTGTTCATTGCCACGCGCCGTGAAGCATACGCCTTCATCAAAAAAATGCAGCAGACAAAAGCCGAGCCGCTCTTGGTTATGACAAACGGCGTTCACTACCATACGATTGAAGTTCCCGACAAGGACACTCTGTCTATCATCTGCCAGGAACTTGCAAACGCCGGTATTTTAGTGAACGAATAAATGGATAAGCACACAAAAAAGCAATTCATCTTGAAAAGTTTATAGATGAATTGCTTTTTGTTTACATTACTTTATCAAATTTTATTTTACTAAATCAAGTTTACCCTGTTTTTGCAGTTCAGCTTTTGTTTCAGCTTCAATTTCTTCACGCGTTCTGTAATCCTGTTTAACAGTTTTCGCATAGCGTACCCAGCTGCGAATTGCTTCTATCATAACTACGGCAACGAGAACGAACATTACAGCACTGATTGCCACAAGCAGCCATTTGCCTGTCGGAATGTAGTTCGTAAAAATGTTCAGATAATCAGCGTAGCAGGTGATGATAGCAAGGAAAATACACGGTATCATCGTTACCCACGCATAACGGCCGCGGCCGATGCGGAAAATATACGATGTGCCGATTGCCAGAGCTATCGTGCCCAGAAGCTGGTTGGATACGCCGAACAGCGGCCAGATTTCACCGATATTGCCCTGAAGTACGAGATATCCCCAGCAGATGCTTACAGCAGCGCTGCAGAAGATAATGCCCGGCCACCATTCCGTATTGCCGAACGGTTTGTAAACTCTGCCCAGAAGTTCCTGCAGCAGATAACGGCCTACGCGCGAGCCGGCATCAATCAAAGTCAGAATGAACAATGCTTCAAACATAATGCAGAAATGGTACCAGAAGCCCATGAACTGTTCCATGTACGGAATTTTGGAGAATACGTCCGCCATGCCGACAGCAAGCGATACGGCGCCGCCCGGTCTGTGCATCAAATCTTCACCGACCATATGCGACAGCATCGGCAAATCCTGCACCTGAAGTCCCAGCGAAGCAAATGCCTGCTGTGTGGAGTTGATAGCAAAATAATCGGACGGATGAAGGCTCGTTGCAGCGATTAATGCCATCATGGAAATGAACGCTTCTGTAAGCATTGCACCGTAACCGATTGGTAAAATCTGACGTTCGTTCATAATCATCTTCGGCGTAGTACCGGTGGAAATAAGACTGTGGAAACCGGAGATGGCACCGCAGGCGATAGTGATGAATACGAACGGAATAACGGAACCGCTGATTACAGGTCCGCCGCCCCATAAAAACGGCGAAGTTGCCGGCATGCGGATTTCCGGCGCAACGATGATGATACCGAGTGCCAAAGCCAAAATCGTACCTATTTTCATATAAGTGCTCAGATAATCACGCGGCGCGAGAAGCAGCCAAACCGGCAGAACGGATGCCAAAAAGCCGTATACGGCAATAGCAATTTCAATCTGAACAACATTATATGTAAAATACGGTGCGAGTGTCGCAGAATCTCTTACATATGGTCCAAGTGCAACGGCAATCAAAATCATCGCTACACCGATAATCGTAGCTTCCTGAATACGTCCCGGACGCAGATATTTAAGATAAATACCGATAAAAATAGCAATAGGAATTGTCGCGCCTACCGTAAACGTTCCCCACGGGCTGTTGAACAGCGAGTTTGCAACAACAACCGCCATGCCGGCTTCCGTTATGATGAGCAGAAACAGCGTTGCCCAGAGAGCACTCGTACCGGCAAGCTTGCTGATTTCCGTCTTGGCGATTTCCGCCAGCGATTTACCGTTATGGCGAATGGATGCCACCAAAATTACCATATCATGCACGGCACCGGCCATAACCGAACCGATTAAAATCCACATCATGCCCGGCAGATAACCGAACTGCGCCGCGATAACCGGACCGACAAGCGGACCTGCCCCCGCAATAGCGGCAAAATGATGACCGAACACAACCCATTTATTCGTCGGCACATAGTCATGACCATCTTCCAGGCGAATAGACGGCGGTACATTGTACTGGTTCAAAGTCAATACTTTGGCAGCAATGAATGCACCGTAAAAACGATAAGCTAAAATAAGTACACACGCTGTAATTATTACGAGATGTACACCGTTCATAAAAAATCCTCCCTTTTCTCCTTATGTATACATATATCGTATACATACATAAATTTCATTAATCGTTACATGTAAAATCTCCCGCCTTCTTTCTAAAAATTATTATGTACTACTTTGTGAATAAATTAACTCACACAGACAAATTCGGCAAAAATTTTCAATCTCCTTCATGATTTTGCAACTTTTTCAAAATTTCTCCATGAATACAAAATACCTGTAGCTCATTCTAAAAACATACGCTACAGGTATTTTCATCAATCCACTAATTTTATCTTTTGTAAAAATTTATAAATGCCGTCGTGATTATTATCATCCGTTACGGCAGATGCCGTTTTCTTCACGTCATCCGGCGCATTGTTCATCGCCACGCCAACGCCTGCAAGCTCGAGCATGTCCAAGTCATTGTAATTATCCCCGAAGGCAATGGACTGATTTGCCTTCAAGCCGAAATGCTCCAGCATGATTTTTATACCTTCCGCCTTTGATACGGTTTTGTCCATTATCTCCAGCAAAATCGGACTGGAACGCATTATTTTCAGCTGCGGAAACATTTCTCCGAGCATTTTTTCCATCATTTCGCAAATAGGCGGACTGGTCATGCACAAAAGTTTGTTCGGCAATACGCCGTCTGCCAGCAGTTGCGCAAAGTCAGCCTGCCGCGCTTCTACGCGAGTAATATTCTCCTCTCTGACAACTGCTTTGTTCTCCGTATCTTCTACAAACCAGCCGTCTCCCGCATAATAGTTGATGACTACGCTGTCTTGCCAGAACAGTTTTATTTCCTTTATGACGGTCGCCGTATCCGCAGCGCTTATTTTTCTGTCATACAGGATATTTTGCCTGTCATCCAGAACTAACGCTCCACCGTAACTTATCATCGGTATGTTCACATTCATTTCATCGGTTACTGTCCGTATGGCTTGCGGCATACGCGCCGAAACGAGTACAAAGGGGATGGACTTTTGCAGCAGTTCTTTTACGGCAAGCGTCGTACTCGGCAGAACGTGATGCGATGATGTGAGCACTGTACCGTCGATATCTGAAAAAACGATTTTATATTGCATGACCAGACCTCCAATCTGTCGATTTTAGTCGATTTTGCTTTCTTAAAAAAAGAGCTATGATGCAGTGTTAGGTGGGGAGATTATCATCATAGCTCTATTTAGCAATATTATTTTTCTATATAATTGATTAATTTATTGACATTGGCTCTACCGTTTTTCAGACCGAGACCTACGGCTATGCAGCCGATGATGCTTACAGCCATGACTACAGCTCCTGCCGCCGGAATAAATACGCTGTACTGTCCGCCGAACAGGATAAGCAGCAGTGCTACGGAAGAAATCACCATCAGATTTCGAAGCCAGCCTTTTAAATTATTCAGCATTTTTATCTGGTACTTAATTTCATTGACATAAACCTGTTTCTCTCTGCCGTCCACGCTAAAACCTCCTTCAACAAATTACCATTAATAGCTGAGACCCGTATCGAAGAAGCCTACAAGTACGCCGACGAATGCAATCACTACGAGAAGCAGCATTACCATAATCGGCGACATTTTTCTTTTCGCCATCAGATACCAGCACAGGATAACGAAAGCTGCCGATAAGATGTTCGGGAATACGCCGTCCAATGTATTTTGCAGTACGAGGAACGGTTTGTCCGCACCGGCTGCCGTCATCGTGAAGCCTGTTTTGATGTTAATCCATGTTGCAGCAACGGCGCCGATTACGATAGTACCGAGCATAACGATAGATTCACGGATTGCCGTAGCCTGTTCGCCGACTAAGAAATCAATCGCTTTACCGCCGAGTTCATAGCCTTTGAAGTATAAAAATCTCATACCGAAAGTGATAAGCAAGTTCCATACAATGATGTAGAAAATAGCACCGATTGGCGAGCCGCCGGAAGAAAGACCCATTGCCACGCCGAGCAGGATAGGGATTAACGTACCTACAACGAGAGAGTCGCCGATACCAGCGAGCGGACCCATAAGACCGGCGCGCAGACCGTTGATTGTTTCGGCGTTGATGTCGTCAGCACCGTTTGCCTTCGCTTCTTCCAGACTGGCGGTGATACCTACAACGACGGAGCCGACCTGCGGTTCGGTATTGAAGAAAGCCGTGTACGTTTCCATAGCTTTTTTCTGTTCTTCTTTTGATTTATACAATTCTTCTACAATTGGCAGCATGGCGCACAGATAACCGAATGTCTGCATATGTTCCTGGGAGAAACATGTTAAATGTCCATAGTACCAATTTCTAAATGATTTATTCAGTGTTTTCTTAGAAATCTTTGCCATTTAAACTTCCTCCTTAAATATCTTCATCATCGTCATCATCAACACTGCTCGATTTAGCCGGAGCAGCAGCAGCCGCTTTCTTTGCTTCTATACGGAGCATCTGAATTTTGTAGTTGATGATGGCAAACATACCGCCGACGATAGCGGCGCCGATTAAGTTCAACCCCATGCCTGCGGCAAGCGCAAAGCCTAAGAAGAACGGAATGAAGTCAAGGAAGCTGTCAGCAACCTGTTTTAAGAGGATGGCAACGCCGACTGCAGGGAGCAGAGCACCTACTGTGAACAGTGTCTGCATAGCAAGCCCGTCCATCGGCAGATAAACTTTGATTAATTCAACCATTGGAGCACCCATTTTGCACATGATGAGTGTCGGCAGGAAAGAGCAGATAATGTGGGAAATCCAAGGAAGACCCATATCTACCATGTATAATTTATGGAATTCGCCGCGTTCAACTGCTTTCCAGCCGATATGCTGCCAAGCTAGGTTGATTGTAGCCGTACCGTAGAACAGAACCGTACCGAGCGTACCAACCATTGAACCGAACGAAGTTGCAAGAGCCATACCTTCCGGGCTGCCTGCATCAATACCCATGGATTTTACGGCAATCATAGCCAGAGGAATACCGATATAACTTACGGCGCGGACATCGGCGGAAACCGTACCGCCCGGAGTTACGAGCGCGATATATACAACCTGCATAGCAGTACCGATTAAGATACCGCTTTGAATATCTCCTAAAATAATACCGCAGACAAGACCGCCGACGAGCGGACGACCTAATGTGTAGTTACCGATTACTGTACCGCCCATACCTGGCATACTTGCCAAACAAGCAAAGAAACCGAGCAGCGCGGCTTGAAGCCAACTAATTTCCAATGTAGTTCCCTCCTATTTGTTTATACTCCTGCTTGGGCAGGAGTCTTTCTTAAAAGCCGAATTTGCCTTTATATTTGTCCCAGCTACCGATGGATACGTCCGGCAGTAAGGAAAATTCCACTTGATAGCCTGCTTTGCTGATATCTTCCAGAGCCTGGGCTTCTTCCTGCGTGATGGACTGGTTGTTGCCGAGTTTTACAGCGTCGTCGCGGTCGTTGCACGGACCGACGATTACTTTTGTAATACCGCATTTAAAGCCCATATCCACGAGAATTTTCTTCATATCAACAGGATTTTTGGCAATCAGGAAATAGCGCGTATCGCTGTCTAAAACCTGCTGCATTTTTTTCTGGAAATGTTCCAGCGTCCAGACGAAAGTTTTTTTACCGCTGGCTGCTTTGTAAGCCGCTTTCAAAACGTCGGACTGCGCCGCTTTATCATTAACGGCGATTAAACCGTCGCACGGATATTCACGTGCCCAACGAGTACAGGTCTGACCATGTATCATACGGTCATCAATACGAATAAATGAAACTGACATAAATAATTCCTCCTAAAATTCATCATAAATAATTAAATATCAATCAAATATCGTCATCATCATCGGATGCTTCGATTTTGAATTCACGCAAAGCGCCGTGCGCTTCCTGCAAAACCTGCTGCGCCAAATCTTCAAGTGCAAATGTATCCTTCATCATGACAGATGTCAGAGCCACCGGCAAATTCATACCACCGATTATAATCATTTTTACGCCTTTACCGTTCAGTACGTTTATGGCATTTGTCAGCGGCGAACCGCCGATTAAATCACCGAGCAATACCACTTCATCATCCGTTGTAATTTTATCTACCGTCTTGGTGAACAGCTCGGCAAACTCATCCACGCTTTTTCCGTCCTCAAGGCCTACAGCGATGATGTCCTCTCTCTTGCCGACCAGCATGGACAGCGCATTCGCCAGCCCTTCGGCAAACTTGCCGTGACTTACCAGTATCACATATTTCATTATTTAACCTCCTCGATTTATTTTTCGTTACTTTTCTAACAATTCTCTTAACACAAATAATTTTAGCAAATCCTCACAATTATTTAACGTGTCTAAAATCACATCTTTCATGTGACTTTTTATATTTTTCTCTATGACATTTGTCATATCCCCTCTGTTGTGCCGGTTAATGGCCTAAAGCAGTATAATACTTTATATTTAGTGAGGTTAAGTGACAACATCGAGCGAATATAAAGTATTGTACTGCTTGTACAGGCTTAATGTTTTACTGGCATAACAGACATAAAAAAAGGCTACGTATTGTAGCCTTCAGTTTTTCAGATATTTATTTACTTCCTTTTGCAGACCGATTAGCGCCATATCCAAATCTTCATTGCCCTGAACAATCTGCTGCATTTTTCTGTCCATAATGCTCAAAGCCGTCTTATATTTTTTAAACTGCCCCGATATCAGCGCATTCTCCATTACATCATCAAGCAGACTCATATTCACCTGGCTTTCCTGCATACTGTCCTTATTGAGCAAATCATTGACTTTGCCGGAGCGTATCACCGATTTCAGCGACGGTATTCCCTGCGAATATTCCAGCAGCTCCTGTTGCGAGATTTCATCATATGTAAGCATTTTCAAAAAATCCCATGCCGCTTCGCTGTGACTGGATTTTGCCGATATCGCCATGAGCAGCGACGATACTTCGCTGACGTGCTTTTTCCCTTTCGCCACCGGCATACGCACACAGTCCCATTCAAACGTGGAATATTTCTTTATGCTCCACGGATACGGCTTATACGCTCTGTACTGCGAAAAAGGCATCGGCGCAAATACGACTTTTCCCATGTCAAAATCACCGGCCGTTACGGTATAACCCTTATTCAGCTTATTTAAATTCTGCATAAAGGTCAGCGTTTCTTTTAATTCATCCCTGTTTAAATAGCATTCCGTACCTTTTTCATTGAATAATTGCAGATTGTAGCCGTTCACCGCATCGAGCCAGGTGTAATTGTAATATCCGTACTGGTCAATCATGCCGTCGCCGTCGCTGTCCTTCGTAACTTTTTTACATATGTCATAAAATTCGTCCAGTGTCCAGTCATTGTCCGGCATAGATATACCCTCTTTTTCCAGCAGCGTCTTGTTGACAAACATCAGTTTCGGATTACTTTCATACGGCAGAGCGTACTGTCTGCCTTCATACTGCCCCGTCTGTAAAACGCTTTTATAATAATTTTCTATAGCAAAATCTTTATCGTTTTCAATAAATCCCGTCAAATCCTTCAATGCCCCGATAGAACTGAGCGTATTGAAATCATCATCCAGCACGATGAAAACGTCCGGCTCTTCGCCCTTAACGAATTGGTTTGCCAGCCACAGAGAATAATCCTCCTTTAAAATCCCGCTCGTATATTCTACCTTTATATCGGGATGCTGCTGTTCAAACCGCTCTATCGCATCATCTATAAGTTTGTAGCCGTTGCCGCTCGGCACGTCCCAGTTGCTGCCGGCAAATACGCCGACTTTCAGCACGACGGTCTGATTATACGACCAGTACATCAACGCGGCTACTGCAATTATGACGGCGCCGATAATCCATTTAACTTTACTCATTGTCAAAATCCCTTATCGTCTGTCCCGTCTGCACCGCCCAAATAGCAAGCTGCGTCCTGTCCCGCAAATTCAGCTTCGACAGTATGGAGCTTAGATAATTGCGCACCGTGCCTTCCGACAGAAACAATTTCTGCGCGATTTCCTTATTGGACAGACCGCAGCCTATCTGCTGAATTACTTTCCATTCCGTTTTGCTGATATCCTTCAGAAACGTTTCATCCACCTGAATAATCATATTGCGCTGCGACATCTTCGTAAACATGCTGAATACCTTCGTCGCTATGTCGGGATTAATCAGCGCCCCGCCCTTATAGACAGTTACGATATCACTGTACAGCTCATCCATGCTAACATCTTTCAACAGATAGCCGCTCGCCCCGTACTTCAGCGCACTAAATACGAAATCATCATCATTGAATGTCGTCAAAATAACGACTTTCGTATTAGGATACTGCTCCTTGACTATTTTCGTGCAGTACACGCCGTCCATACGCGGCATACGGATATCCATCAGAATGATATCGACTTCATTATGCTTCAATATATCCAGCACCTCAAAACCGTCCGCCGCCACGCCGACTATCTCCACATCCTTATGCGTACTCAGTATTATTTTAAGCGACTCTCTTATTAGCTCCTGGTCATCCGCTATTACAATTCTAATCATCACACTACACCTCTGATATTATTTTATAATCGGTATCTTCACCAGCACCGCAAAACCGTCTGTACCTTTAAACTTGACCGTTCCATTTATAATGGCTATACGTTCCTTCATCTGCTTTAAGCCGAAACCGTATGTAATATTCTCGCAGCCGATACCGTTATCCTTTATCGTCAAACACAGATTGCCGTCTTTTAAATACAGCGCTATATTTATTTTACTTGCACCGCCGTGCCTTACTGAATTCGTCATGCTTTCCTGAATTGTCCGAAACAGTATATCCTCCGTCGTGTTTTCCAAATCCAGATTTTCCAGCCGGTAGTCAAGACTGATATCCACCTCGCCGATACTGGCAAATTCATTAATCATCTTTTCTATCGCTTCTTTAAAGCCCTGCTTTTCCAAAGCTCCCGGTCTTAGCCGATTGAGCGACTTGCGCACGTCCACCATGCCCTGCCGCACAACTTTGGAAATGATTTTAAGCTGTTTTTTCGTCGCTTCCGGATTGGTGTCAATCATCACGATGCAGGCATCAATACCGGCCGCCACACCCGCCAGCGCATGTCCCACCGTATCGTGAATTTCCCTAGCCAGTCTTTTGCGTTCATTGTTTTCACCGATTTTTTCCGTAGCTACGGCATATCTTTGCAATTTCTGATTGACTATTGAAATCATCGTAAGTTTTCTGGAAATATATTTATTTTCCTGAATTTGACCCACCAGATACACCGACATGAAAATAATGAACAGCAGTATATTGAGCATTTCCAGAATATTTTTCCCTATCAAAAGTAAATTTTTAAAACTTACATCGTAAATCTGAAAATACTGCTGGAAATTCATCAGCGGCATAAAATATGTAAATATATCCCAGTTCGTAATCAGATACATGCCGATTAGAGCTATCAACATGTACTTAGCATATTTATCATCTTTGAAATTATAAATGCAGTCGCAGAAAATAAGCAATATAAGACCGTTGTACGTCATGTACAATAGATATATTATGGCGAAACAAATGGCGGCTTCGCCGAAATTATAGATATTATTGACTATTTTATGCTCGATAATCCTACTGTCCCGGTGATACATGAGATAAACGAGCACGCCGAACAACAGTATCGAGCCCCAGAACACCAGCTCCGGCGATTTCGGCATGTAGAAAATCCGCTCCAGAAATTCTCGCGCCAGCTGATTTTCAATAATATACTTGCTCGTGAACAGAACTATCGCCGCCAGAAACAGTATATTGATAAAATTCACCAGTACCATTATTTTGCGTATTATCGACAAATAATATAAATTCGTATGTTTCATCACTGCCAGCCCTTTTCGTCATACTCGCTCAGATTATCCTTATTTATAAAGGAAACGGGGATTATGACTTCTTTCTCCACATTTTTTCCCGCCAAAATCTCATACATTTTTTCTCCGGCTATCCTGCCGATGGAAATAGGCGACTGCGCCACCGTTCCCGCCGCTGCCTGATTGTAGGCAAACAGCGATTTCATATCCGGTGTCCCGTCAACGCCGTATACCAGAACATCATACCGCTGTTTTTCCTCCAAAGCCGCTATCGCTCCGAGCGCACTTGGGTCGTTTAGCGCCATAATAACATTGGCCTGCGGCGTTTCCTCCAGCATTCTCTGCACAGCCGGCATGGCTTTTTCCAACTGTCCCTCGCATTCGCTTTCATTGACGATTTTATAATTATTATTTCCGGCAATCGCAGCGCAGAAACCGTCAATGCGTTCTTTCGCCGACTGCGCCGTAGTATGCTTGAGCAATATAATATTCGCACTCGGCACCCGCTTCATCATTTCCCTGGCGCACTGCACACCCGCATCGTAGTTATCCGAAACGACGGTACAGTTGACCAGCTCACTGTCCTGCACCGGCGAATCGATTACAATAATCGGAATACCCGCGTCCTTGGCTGCCTGCAACGCCGGCGTATTTTCCTTGAAATCTATCGGATTGACAAATATCCCGTCCACATCTTTCTCCACCATATCATAAATCTGTTCATTCTGTTTTTCTATATCCAACGCCGGGTCCAAAGTTACAAGAATATCTCCGTGCTGCTCAACCACTTTCAATATTTCATTGTTGATGATTTTATAAAACGGATTGTTCATCGTCATATATGTAACGCCGAAAATTCTGTGCTCCCTGCTCGGCATCATGTACTGCAAGTAAATGCAGTATATAAGCACAATATTTACTGCTATTATTATTTTCCAGACAATATTTTTTCTGTGCATATCCTCACCTGCTTTTTTTCCATTATTTTATTATATCATTATCCCTGTCATCAGATTAAGTAACAAATGTCATATTTCACCGCAACAAAAAACTGCACCGTTAAAAAATTTTCATTCCTAACAGTGCAGTATACTACCGCATTTTCTTCATCCATTAATAATATTATTCTGTTTCAAATACCTTCTGCCGATGGCAATCGCAGCATAATCATCCACAGGCACGGGCGGTGTCTGCATACCGAGCGGAATGAGCTTTTTCAGCCCCTGCGGCGGATTGGCTGCAAAATAAAGCTTGCGCGCCTCATCCGTCGTTCTGTATTCATCCACCACCACTATGTTTAAAAACGGCAGACTTTTTTGCAGCAACTGCTGTTTTGCCTTACTGCTCGTGCCGCTGCCGATTACGAGCAAATCCGTATCGTATTCAGCGGCGATATTTTTTATCTCATCGACCAGATAATCCGAATTGATGATGCCATGCCAGACGGCACCGCCGGACATTGTAAGTATGGCTATGCCCGTTTTTTCCCTGCCGGGGTCAACGGCGATAAAATAATCACTCGTTTTCATTTGTATCGTTTTTATCCTCTTCCTGACGCAAAATTATATTCAGACGCAGCGGCCCGAGCACATCCGTATTCTGCACGGCATAAGCGCTGACAAGAATATTTCCCTTCGAGCTTTGCAGCGCTTTATCAATGGAATAAATCTGATTGCCGCTTATCACGCCGACTGCACCAGTGAGCGGATTTGGCAGAATACCGTTGCTGGCCGCCGCCGTATTCACATTGCGCAGAAAATCGCTTATCAGTATTTCCGTATTCGTTCCCTCAATAGAAACATTATACACTTTCTGATATACGAGCTCGTCTTTCTGATAAACAGTGCGGTTCGGATGAAGTTCCAAATCCGTCAGCACGGCATCGCCCTTGACGAGGTTGGCGGCGACGATTAAGCGCACCACCATATCCGTGTCGGAGTGCATAAGCTGTTTTATTGCCTCCTGATATTCCGTCGGATAAATCCATACGCCGTTTTTAGCGCCTTCTTCGCCGAGCCGGTCGACAATTTTGCTGTTTGCCAATGCAACAATCTGGCTTAAATCATGCTGTATTTGACCTGGGCTGTCCGTCTTTTTGATGACGCCGCTCGCCAAAAGTTCGCCGACACGGTAGATAATCGGTCTTTCACGCATATTTTCTATGCCCTGCTGCAAATCGCTGTTGAGCTGTTCCAGACCGGCGTTATCTTCTTTCAGGCTCTGATTATTTGCTGCCAGCGCATCGTTTTCCGCCGTCAGCTGACTGTTCGTGCCGATGAGATTTTGATTGTCCGCCCACAGCTGGCTGTTGCGCGCTTCAAGCTGTGCCTGCTGGCGCTTCAGCTCCTGCGCCGAATTTTGCGCTATTTCCAACTCCTGCTGTGATTTTTCCAGTGCTTTTTTCGATTTATCGTATTCTTCCTTCGTGGAAGTCAAATCTTTTTTCATTGTTTCCAACGAAATTGTTGCATCCATTAAATTATCCTGCGTCGATTTCATCTCTTCGCGCAGTTTTTCCATGCCGAAAAGCGCCGTTCTGACATTTTCGGAAGCTACGGCCAGCACGCCGAACGTAACCGTAGTTATTAAAATACCCGTAACGATTGTTACGAGTATCGACGTATGTTTCGGTCTCATTCCGAACAAGGACAGCTTTTTCTTACCGACTTTACTGCCCAGGCGGTCGCCAATAAAGGCGATTACGCCACCGGTCAAAACCAATACTACAATCAGCATAATGCCATACATGGCTCACACCTTCTTTTCCAATTTTACCTATTTCATCATTTATTGCGCTAGTTAATTTTCCCAAGCAGTATAATACTTTATATTTAGTGAGGTTAAGTGACAACAGGCAGCGAATATAAAGTATTATACTGCTCATACAGGCTCAATGTCTTACTAGCACAACAGGTATTTCATCTTGACTCTTTACGTATTAAATAGCAGCCTACAATCAATGTCACGATATTCGGTATCCATACGGCGATTGCCGGCGGAATGAACGAACCCTGACCGATAGCGCCCGCCAATGTCATCAACGTATAGTAAATGAATATGATGATGATACTTATACCGAAACCGATGGAGGACGAACTCCTGTTCGGCTGGATACCGAGCGGCGCACCGATTAAAGCGAACATCAGGCTCGCCAGCGGTATCGTGAAACGCTGGTACAGCTCCGTTTCCAGCTTGCGCGTATCCACGTACTGCGACTGCATGATGTCAATCTGTTCTCTGAGCTCTTTTATGCTCATTTCATCCGGTTTTTTCTGGCTTCTGATTATTTGGTTCGGGCTCTGATTAATCGGCAGAACCTGCGAATCGAATTTCATCATGCGTTCCGTACCCGGCTGCGATAAATCGTACAATACGCCGTTGTACATAATCCAGTCGTCATTATCCCACTGAGCATACTGCGCATTTTCCACGCGGACCATTCTGTTTTTTTCAAATTCCTGAATGGACAGACTGTCGAGTCTGCCCGTTTCTGCATTGTAGCGGCGTGCATAAACAAGACGCTGAATATTGCCGTCCTGTATCTGCTTGATGATGATATGGTCCTGCGATGCCGGAGCTGTATTTCCCTGAATTTCATAGCGCACCAAATCGGCATATGCCTGGTTGGAAGCCGGTACGACGTATTCGTTAAAGCCTACGGAAAAAATACTTACGCCCAGCGAGAAAATAATCACCGGCGTAACAAGGCGCTTGAAACTCACACCGCACGCCTTCATCGCGATTATTTCGCTGTTGCCGGACAGACGGCCGAACGTCAGAAGCGAAGCAAGCAGCATCGACATCGGGAAAGTCCAGACGACAATTCCCGGCAAGCTGTAAATAATCAAACGGACTATGGCTGAAAAAGACGCACCGTACTGCGTGATATACTGTGCAATACGCAGAAGCGTTCCCGACCCCAAAAATACGGCGGAGAATGCACAGATGCCGAAGATAAAGGTCATTATCGTCTCTTTCAATATATATTTATCTAAAATACGCATCTTACATTCTCTCCTATAATTTAAAGTCTTCACCCAGATAGAATTTACGCGCCAGTTCACTGTTGGCTATCGTATCGCTGTCGCCTTCCAGCAAAATCTGCCCGCTGTTCATGATATAAGCTCTGTCCACGATTTTCAGCGTTTCTCTTACATTGTGGTCTGTAATCAGAATGCCCATGCCGCGCTCTTTCAGATAGCCGATTATTCCCTGAATGTCGGCTACGGCCAGCGGGTCGATACCGGCAAACGGCTCGTCAAGAAGCATGAAATGAGGTTCCAGTGCCAAGCCTCTGGCAATCTCCACGCGGCGGCGTTCACCGCCGGAAAGCTGCATACCGAGTCGCGTTCTGATATGAGTGATATTGAATTCCTCCAATAAATCATTTATCTTCTTTTCCTGCTGGTCCTTAGACAGTTTCGTCGTCTGCAAAATCGCCCGCAGGTTGTCCTCCACCGTCAGTTTGCGGAAGATGGAGGCTTCCTGCGCCAGATAGCTTATGCCCAGCTCAGCACGCTTGTTTATCGGAAGCCGCGTTATATTTATATCAGAAATAAACACTTTGCCAGAGGTCGGCTTTTCAATGCCTACAATCATATAAAAAGTTGTCGTCTTTCCTGCACCGTTAGGACCTAAGAGCCCCACAATCTCACCCTTGTTCACATTAAGGGAGACATCTTTTACAACGGGTGTTCCTTTATATTCTTTTATAAGATTTTTTACCTCAATATGCAAACTGCGTCACTCATTTCCTTTAAAATTATTCAATATTTACATTATCTCCCATGTATACCGTCAGGGTATTGCCTCTGACAATATTATTGTTCTGAGTTGCTACGGCATTGCCCGTCAGCACGAGCTTGCCGTTTTCCGCACTGTTGTATACGGCATTGTCGCTGTTCGTTACGATATTGCGCGAAGGGCTTTTTATATTGACATTGCCGTTTGCCGTGAATACAAATTCCTCGCCGTTGCCCGTATACGTTGCTTCATTGCTTGTCGACTGCACATCGTTCGTCTTGCTGTTCAAGTATACGTTGCCGACAGCATGATACTGCTGTGTCGCCAGATTGCCGGTCAGCACGTCGCCTTTGATATCGGCCTGCGGACCGGTAGCACTGCCGCCATTTGGCATGGAAATATCGCTCGTTGCCTGATTATAGCGGATTTGCGGACCGACGAGCGTGTTTTCGCCTTTGACCGCCACTACGTTGCCGTCAGCGACATATTCCTGGTTCGGCGTGGAAAACAGTTTGTCCGCTTTTAAATTCATATCGTCTTTCACAGCCGTAACGCCGCCCGTCACTGTGACTTCCTGCGTTTTGAAATTGTACGTAGCTTCCGCTCCCGTGAGCACACCGCCGTCGCGCGTAACTTTTACGCCGCCGGTGGCTTTCGCCATATCCGTCCGTGCATCATATTCAATGACATCGCCAGTAAGCTCAATCGGGCCGTCAGCGGCTACGGCTGTACCGCCCAATATACAGCAGCTGCATAAAACAGCTGCCAGCGCGGTTTTTATTTTACCATATTGTTTCATTGATTAGTATCCCCTTTTATAATATGTGCATTTCCTATCAGTTTGAAATTCTGAAAAGCATCCTTGCTTTCTGCCTTATCACCGGTTGCCACCAGTTCCGGTTTCGTAATCTTCACATTTCCTTCGCACGTCAGGAGCTGCTGCTCACCGTCCCAGACGACTTTATCCGTTTTAAACGTCATGTCGTCGGTCGAATGAGCCTCTATGCCTTCCGTGATTTCGATATGCTTTTTGTTCTGGTCGTATACTGCCTTTTGCGCCGTTATTTCGATTTTATTACCGTCTTCGCGGTAAAAAGCACCTTTGATATTATCCATGTCGACGACATTCGTATCCTGATTTACTGTCATGGTTTCCGCATAACATTCCCAAATCAGCTTGCCGTTGACTTCTTCCTTCATGGAGTTATTGTGATACGTCATAACTCTTGCCGCCGGTTTTTCTCCCGGCGCATCCGTATTCGGTCTGCTGGCGTACGCCCAGTAAATAAGACCTACGGCAAACAGCGCCAGCAGGTATACGGCTATTTTCTTCTTGTTAACAGCCACCTTCTTAGTCATCTTTGACCACCTTAGACGTTTTTACTGTATGAATTTTGTTTTTCTTCTGCTCTTCCGGACGTGTATTCCAGCGTTTCTGGAACCAAATCCATTGAGTCGGATGAGCGATTATCTGATTTTCGATGACTTTCGTCATGCGTTTGGTAAAATCAAACAAGTCGTCATTCGTATTTCCTGTATCATTATATACTATCGGTTCGGAAATTTCTATTTTATGCGTACCGTCGCTTTGGCGGATGATAAATGCCGGGACTACCGGCGACATGAATTTGCGGGCAAATACGGCCGGTCCCATCGGTGTCGAGCAGACTTCACCGAGAAATTCGATGAACGCTCCGCCCGGGCCTGCGTCCTGGTCTGCCAGAAAGCCCAGTATGCGGCCTTTTTTCAAGGCTCTTGTCGCTGCCAGAAGTTCCGACGCCGCACCGCGGGCAAAGATTTCCACGCCCACCTGCGCGCGGTATTCATCCAGAAGCTTCGTGTACTGCGAATCCGGCTGCGGTTTCGCCAGCGCCGTAACGGAAAATCCCGCCCGTACAAGTCCGGCCGCCAGCCATTCCCACGTGCCGATATGAGCTGTCAGTATTACGATGCCTCTGTTTTTGGCATATTCTCTTTTTAAAATATCCAGCCCTTCAAATTTTATATATTTGAAATCGTCTTTTTTCAGACGCGGCATATATAAAATTTCCAGGACATTCTGACTGAGATTAATGAATGAATCTTTTATTATCCTTCTTGCTTCCTCTTCACTGTTGTGGAACGACTTCATCATGCGGTCCACCGCGCGATTGCGCTCCTTGGCTATCAGGTGAAAGTACAGTATGCCGAGTACATGTCCCAGTCGTAACAGGTTTTTATGCGACAGGCAGCATAAAAACGCACTGAACCATTTTAATAATCTATACTTCATTGTAACACCCTTATCATTAAGCTTGTCAGCTCAAATTACTGTGAAATGCCTTCACTTGTCTTATTTTCGTGATTTATATGCATGTAGCCGTCAACGATGCTCTGCCATTTGCCCTGTGCCTTCAGGATAAATTCGATAATCTGTCTTACGGCACCATGTCCGCCGGCAAAATCGCTCTCCAGTATGGCTACCGATTTAGCCTCGTCCGTCGCATCAGCCACCGTCGCCGGAAAGCCGACGTCGTTCATGACGGCCAAATCGAATAAATCATCGCCGATATAGGCAAATTCTTCCGGTTTCAAATCATATTCAGCCTGAAGCTCCCGATAAGCCGGAATTTTATTTTTCTTATTCTGATAAAAAGCATTTATTTTCAATTCTCTGGCGCGGAAAGCCAGCATTTTCGACTCGCGTCCCGTAATAATCGCCGTCTTTATACCGTATTTCTGCGCCAGCGTTATGCCGAGACCGTCGCGCACGTTGAACGTCTTGAACAGTTCACCGTCCGCTCCCACGCAAACGGAGCCGTCCGTCAGCACGCCGTCCACATCGAGTATAATCATCTTGACTTTCTGAGCGCGCAAAAAAGCGTCTTCACTGTATCGCAATTAAACCACTCCCTGACGCAGTAAATCGGTAAGATGAACAATTCCCACCGGTTCGTTCTTTTCTTTATCAATGACCGGCAGTACCGTAATCGGTTTTGGCTGATGTTTTTCCATGATGCTGAGTGCTTCGGCTGCCATCTTGTCTTTCGTGATAACGACAGGATTTTTCGTCATCAAATCTTCTACCGGTTCGTTTAAGAATTCCGCGCCTTTAGCGAGCATACGGCGAATATCGCCGTCCGTTACCAGACCGATAAATTTACCGGTTTCATCTACAACGGAAGTTGCGCCGAGCCCTTTTGCCGTCATGAGGAAAAGTGCTTCCTTCGCCGTCTTGTGCACGGAGATGACAGGATTGTCGTCGCCGGAGTGCATTACATTTTCCACTTTGAGCAAAAGTCTTCTGCCGAGTGCTCCGCCCGGATGGAATACGGCAAAATCCTGCGCCGTGAAATTGCGCGACGTCATCGCGGCAATCGTTATGGCATCACCCATCGCCAGCGTCGCCGTCGTGCTCGTCGTCGGTGCAAGACCGAGCGGACATGCTTCGCGTTCCACGCTTATATCGATATAATAATCGGCGTATTTGCCCAGAGTGGAAGTGCGTCTGCCGCTCATCGCAATGATTTTCGCGCCGATGCGTTTGATAATCGGCAGGATATTTACAATTTCATTCGACTCGCCGCTGTTGGAAATGGCAAGCACCATGTCGTTTGCCGTAACCATGCCGAGGTCGCCGTGAAAAGCTTCCGCCGGGTGCATGAAAAATGACGGCGTGCCGGTGCTGGCAAGACTTGCCGCTATTTTTCTGCCGACATGGCCGGATTTGCCCATGCCCGTAACGATAATGCGTCCCTGACAGGCAAGTATGGCTTTTACAGTCGCTTCAAATTCGTCATTGATGTGGGTAACCAGTTTTTTTACGGCTTCAGCTTCAATTTGCAGTGTTTCTATTGCTTTTTCTTTTATCATTTACCTATACCTCATAAAAATTTAACTCTCGAAAATCCCTTATTATTTTACAAAAAGATAACCTGTTGTGCTAATTAATTTCTCAAGGCAGTGTAATAGTTTATATTTCGTGAGGTTAAGTGCCAACATCGAACGAATATAAACTATTATACTGCTGGCTAAAGTCTCGATGTTTTACCAGCACAACGAATAAAAAAATATTATTTATTTATTTTTTTCTTGGTAATTTCGTTAATGGCGATTAAATCTTTTAACAAGTCTTCCAGTTTATCCAGATAAACCATATTCGGTCCATCGCACAGCGCTTCTTCTGGATTATCGTGCACTTCCATGAAGAAACCGTCCACACCTGCACCAGCTGCCGCTCTTGCCAGATATTCCACATATTCGCGATTGCCCGCCGATTTCGTACCTGCACCGCCCGGCAGCTGTACGCTGTGCGTAGCGTCGAAAATTACCGGATAGCCTGTTGCACGCATAATCGGGAAGGAACGCATATCTACGACGAGATTATTGTAACCGAATGTTGCGCCGCGTTCTGTCAGCAGAATTTTATTAGAACCTGCTTCTTCAATTTTCTTCACGACATTTTTCATGTCCGCCGGAGCGAGGAATTGACCTTTTTTCACATTTACGACAGCGCCCGATTTCGCCGCAGTGTAGAGCAAATCTGTCTGGCGGCTCAAAAACGCCGGTATCTGCAATATGTCAACGACTTTTGCTACCGGTTCAACCTGCTGTTCGTTGTGAATATCCGTAACGACCGGCACGCCGAGTTCTTCTTTTATAGATTTAAGCCACTCAAGACCTTTTTCCAGTCCCGGTCCGCGGTAGCCGTTGTAAGACGAACGGTTCGCCTTGTCAAAGGATGCCTTGAACACATACGGAATACCGAGACGCGCGGTGATTTCTTTAATTGTTTTGCCGATATACAAAGAGCGTTCATACGACTCCAGTACGCAAGGACCGGCGAGCAGTACGAGCGGATTGCCTGCTCCCACTTCAAAATTAGCGATTTTAACTGTATGCATCAACAACACTTCCTATCCTAATATCTTAACTTGTTGTGCTAATTAATTTTCCAAAGCAGTATAATAGTTTATATTTAGTGAGGTTAAGTGACAACATCGAACGTATATAAACTATTATACTGCTGGCTACAGGCTCAATGTTTTACTAGCACAACGGATTATCTTAATAACTTCTTATAAATTCAACTGCTGATATATTTTATTTACTTCTGCCAAATCTTCCGGCGTATCCACGCCGACAAAATGCTTATTCGTTGTAATTACTTTTATTTTATAGCCGTTTTCCAAAGCGCGCAGCTGTTCGAGCGACTCCGTCTGTTCCAGCGGCGTCGGCTGCATTTTGGCGTATTGCAGCAGAAAATCTCTGCGGTAGCCGTAAATGCCGATATGTTTGTAAACAGTAACGCCCATATTTTCACGCGGATACGGAATGAGCGAGCGGGAGAAATACAGCGCGAAATCATTTTTGTCCGTAATAACTTTTACATTGCTCGGCTTATTTTTTTCTTCCTCCAGCATCGGCGTTTTCACTGTAGCCATCTGCAAATTTTCATCATCAACGAAAACCTGCGCCAAATCGTCGATAATCTGCGGGTCAATCAGCGGTTCATCGCCCTGAATATTGATGATTACATCGGCATCGGGGAATTTTTCCGCCACTTCCGCCAGACGGTCAGTTCCCGTAGGATGGTCCTTTGCCGTCATCACGGCTTTGCCGCCTGCTGTTTCTACAGCTATTTTCACGCGCTCGTCATCAACGGCGACAATTACCTCACTCGGTTTTTTTGCCAGCAGCGCTCTTTCATATGTGCGCACCACCATCGGTTTTCCCGCAATATCGGCGAGCGGTTTACCCGGAAGCCGCGTCGAAGCGTAGCGCGCCGGTATTACACATACAATCTTCATTTCAGTATCCCTCTCTTCACAGGTAATTTTTTTCGTAAAAAATCAAATACTACATTGGATTTATCAATAAATGTAACTTCTATACTTATGATGTAAATCGGCACTGGCCGTTTCTGACTGAGCAGCGTCTGCGGAATTTTTACGGCGTCCTTATCCGTAATCACGATGGCTTCCGCGCCCTGCTCTTCCGCCTGGTGCATTACATCTCTGATTTCCTGCTCCGTATAATCGTGGTGGTCAGGGAAACGCAGACTTTCCGTAATCACGGCACCGATATCGCTGAGCGTCTGTTCAAATGAAGCCGGATTGCCGATTGCCGACATGGCGATTATTTTATGCCCTTTCATCGTATCAATCGACAGAATTTTATTTTTTTCCTTGCTGAACAGATTGCCGATTTCGATAAAGCCCAGCGGTTTATGCGTGCTTTCCACCACGAGCGCATGGTCGTTGTATTTTGCCAGCGTATCGCGGATTTCCTGACAGGCACCTTCTGCTGCCTGGTCGACTTTCGTCAAAAGACAGATATCGGCTCTATCCAGATGATTGAGCGGTTCGCGGAGTGTGCCGCGCGGCAGCATATGACCGTTGCCGAATATGTTAATCGCATCAACGAGCACGATATTCAAATCGCGCTTGAGCTTCCAGTGCTGGTATCCGTCATCCAGAATTACCACATCCGCATTGAAATTGTCCACAGCGTATTTGCCCGATACGGTTCTGTCCGTGCCGATTAATACGGGTATGTCCGGCAGGCTTCTCGCCAGAAGATACGCTTCATCACCGGCTTCGTCCGCCGTCATGAACACGGTATGCCCGTCGGACACCACGCCGACCTGACCTTTCCATTTGGCCCGATAACCCCGGTTTAAAATCGCCACATTGTAACCCAAATCGCGGATATAACGCGCCAGTATCTTCGTTGTCGGCGTTTTTCCCGTGCCGCCGACGGTGATATTGCCGATACTTATGACGAAACAATCCAGCTTCACCTGCTTTTTGATATTCCACTGATACAGTTTCAGCTGGAATTTGACCAGTCCGCGGTAAATCAATGAAAAAACATACAGCATACCCAGAAACAGTCTGGCCGGAATGCTTTTTTTCTTCTTGTCGTGCACCAGCTTATACAGATACATCTGCCAGTTTTCGATTTTTTCCGTTGACCGCACCTGTACAGGACTTGCTTTTTCGTATTCTTCCAGCATCTGGCGCAAAATCACAGCCGAACGGCGTGAAGCGCCTTTATTGTCTTTGATTATATTTAACGTTTCCTGTTCCATCTGGCGGCGTTTTGCCGGATTGTCGAACAACTCCGTTACTACAGTTGTCAATTCTTTGACATTTTTAACGGTAATGCAGGCATTGCGCTTGCTGAACAGTACGTGCGTATCCTTGAAATTGAACATATGCGGACCAACGATAATCGCTTTGCCGTGCGCCGCCGGCTCCAAAATATTATGGCCGCCGTGACGGATTAAGCTGCCGCCGACGAAAATAACATCGCCCAGACTGTATATCCGACCGAGCTCGCCGATTGTATCAAGAATTACCACATCGTGGTCGTAATCCGGTTTTTCTTTCAATACAGTGCGGAATGCCGCCTTAAAGCCGTGCTTGCGGCAGATACCGGCAATTTCATCTTTGCGCAGAATACTGCGCGGCGCAATTAAAAGCTTCACTCCGGCATGATTTTTCTTCAATGCGGAAAATGCTTTTAAAACAGCTTCTTCTTCGCCTTTGTGCGTGCTTCCCGCCAGAAATATTCCCTGAGCGTCATCGAGGCACAATTCCTTGAGCAGCGCCTGCCGCTCTTTCGGACTTACATCCGTATACGTCTGGTCGAACTTTGTATTGCCAGTAACAGTCACCAGTTTTTCATCCGCTCCCAGCCGAATAATATAAGAAGCGTCTATATCCGACTGCATGGCGAACTTTTTTACCGTGCCAATCATGTCGGACAGAATACTGAACATGTATTTATATCTTTTTACCGATTTATCGCTGATACGGCCATTCACCATCATTACCGGAACGTTGTATTTGCGCGCCGCTTTCAAAAAGTTCGGCCACAGCTCTGTTTCTACCGGCAGAAATACGCGCGGTCGTATTTTCTTTATCATTCGTTCCGGAAGCCACGGTATATCCAACGGAAAATAAATTATACTGTCCGCATCTTTTATAATGCGGTTCGCCATAATATAGCCTGTATTAGTTACCACTGATACTAATATCGGCGTTCCCGGAAACTCCTTGCGAAACTCCTTAATAATAGGACTGGTTGCTACAATCTCCCCGACGGAAGAAGCATGTATCCAAATACAATTCTTTCCGGCAACCTTGTCTAAAGCATGTTCCGGCAAAAAACCAAAACTCTGAATTATACGTCCCAAAAAACCTTTTTCCCGAATAGTCCGCACTATAAAGTACGGTATCAGTAGTATAACAAGCAATATAGCTATTATGTTGTATAAAATTCGCATAAACTCCACCTATTTTGCTTTCTTATCACTAAATTGTATGTTATACAAATGACTATATAAACCACCTGTCTGCATGAGTTGTTGATGAGTACCGCTTTCGCATACCCGTCCGTTTTCTAAAACAATAATTTTGTCGGCATGAATAATCGTCGATAAACGATGCGCTATAACAAACGATGTTCTGCCTATCATCAGTTTATCGAGCGCTTCCTGCACGATTTCCTCGCTTTCCGTATCGAGAGCGGAGGTTGCTTCGTCCAGAATGAGAATACGCGGATTTTTCAGTATGGCGCGGGCAATCGCTATGCGCTGGCGCTGACCGCCGGACAGGGTTATGCCTCTTTCGCCGATTTTCGTTTCATAGCCGTCAGACAAATTCATGATGAAATTATGCGCATTGGCGGCTTTGGCCGCTTCTATTATTTCTTCATCCGTTGCATCGAGCCGTCCGTAACGGATATTATCCTTCACACTGCCGCTGAACAGCATTGTTTCCTGCGGTACTACGCCGATTTGCTCACGCAATGACTGTATCTTCACATCTCTGATATCAATATCATCTATCTTTATGGAACCGGCTGTAACATCATAAAAACGCGGTATTAAATTCGCTATGGTCGATTTACCGGCACCGCTCGGACCGACAAAGGCAATCACCTGGCCCGGTTTGGCTTCAAGCGTCAAATCATGCAGTACGTTTACGCCTTCCTTATATCCGAAGGACACATGGTCGAATTTGACCGTGCCGCTGATTTTCGGCAACTCTATAGCATTCGGTTTGTCTTTCAGTTCTTCTTCCGTATCAAGAACGTTAAATACACGTTCCGCCGCCGCCATAGCTTTATTAATTGTACCATATACGCGGCTGATACGCTTTACCGGATTGGCAAGATTAACAGCATACGTTAAAAACGCCACCAGAGCACCGGCTGTCAATGCGCCGTTTACTACCTGATAGCCGCCGAACCATAAAATCACGGCTACGATAACGGCCGCCAGAAATTCCACCGTCGGCGTCAGAAGCGAGCTGAGCTGTACGCTTTTCATATTAGCGCGGAAATTCAAATCGTTCTGGTTTTGAAAGCGTTTTATTTCATAATCTTCTCTGGCAAACGATTTTACCACACGCACGCCGGAAATGCTTTCCTGCAACAACGACGTTATCTCCGCTGTTCTTTCCTGAATTAAAGCGCCGCTCATCTTCAGCTTTCTGCCGAAAACCTTCATCGCCTGTCCGATTACCGGCACGACGACGAGCGTAACGATACTGAGCTTCCAGTCCAGATAAAACATCATGATAAGCGAACCAATCAATATTGACAGCTCCGTTACCATTTCAATCAGACTATCAACGAGCGCCGCCTGCAGCGCCGCCACGTCGTTCGTTATATAGCTCATAATTGTACCGGTCTGCTTTTTTTCATAATACGACAGCTGCAGTTTCTGAAACTTGATGTACAGCAGTTCGCGCACATCGATGATGACGCGCTGCGCTATATACGACACCAGATACGATTGACCGTAATAGAATATTCCCCTGAACAAGAATACGACGACTATACCGCCGGCAATGATGTTGAGCAGCATCATATCCTTATCCATGAGCACTTTATCCACCATGTCCTTTATAATCCACGGCACATAAAGATTGGCGGCCGCCGACAGCACTATACAGACGATAGCCAGTCCCAGCCTTTTCCAATATGGCTTTATAAATAAAATCAGTCTCTTATAATCATTCATCTCATCTATTCCTTAATTTTTATGATAAAATTTTTCAGCCGTCTGCAAAATAAGCTCCGCCGTTCTTTCCGCTACGCCGGGCAAGCCCAGTTTCGGCTTTATCCCTGCAAGTTTTCGCTTCACTTCTTTTGCACTATCAGTATCCTTTAGCAATCGAGTAGCTTCCGCGGCGATTTTTTCTCCGTTCACCTCATCCTGCAATAACTCCGGCAGAATTTTTTCATCGGCCAGAATATTAGGCAGGCTGAAAAACTTCACTTTTACGAATAACTTGGCAATGCGGTACGTAAATGAGGACATCTTATAGAGCACGACGGACGGCAGACCCATAAGCGCCGCCTCCAGCGTTACCGTACCTGATGTTGCTATGGCAAAATCACAGCAGTTCATCAAATCATACGTTTTTTCACGGCACAGCTGCACATCAAGCCCCTCTTCTTTTATCTTTTGCTCAATCTGTCCGGCATCAATTCCCGGCGCTACCGGCAAAAAGAACTTTGCCCGTTGGCGCTGTCTTTTTATAATTTTGCCCGCACTGAGCATCGGTTCCAGCATTTTGGCAATTTCCTGTTTTCTGCTTCCCGGCAGCAGTAAAATATTGTCATCTCTGGGATTTACGCCAAAAAACGCATACGCCTGCTCTTTCGTCATGGAAGGTTTTACGTTGTCAAGCAGCGGGTTGCCCACAAAGGAAATATCCGCTCCGGCTTCTTCATACACTTTCGTTTCAAACGGGAAAATGGCGACTATCTTGTCTGCCATCTGCGCCACTTTTTTAGCCCGGCCTTTGCGCCATGCCCACGCTGACGGCGGTATATACGAAAATACCGGTATGCCGAGTTTTTTGGCTTCGCCCGCCAGCCGCCAGTTGAAATCCGGATAATCAATCAGTACCAATAAATCCGGCTTTTGTCTTTTCATTTCCTCCACTAAAAAATCCCGCAGCTTAAACATTTTGCGGAGATTAACGAGCACTTCCCAAAAGCCCATCACGCTGTAGTCGAGCATATTTTTGCAAAGCACCACACCGGCTTTTTCCATCTGCGGTCCGCCGAAGCCGAACAGCTGCGTATCCGGCGCCAGTTTTTTTACGGCTCGCGCCAGATTGGCACCGTGCATATCGCCGGAGGTCTCTCCTGCCGAAAACATTATTTTATACATAAAATCCTCCAACTAAAATCATAAATACGCACTTCCACGTATCAAGCAGAAAAAGACGCGATGATAACATTAAAAAATGTATCTCCGCGCCTCCCAGTGCTACATTGCCACAATAGTTATGCCTTGTCTGTCTGCCAGTTCCAGTGTTTTTTCTCTGTCAACTAATAAAGTACGGCCTGCTTCAATAACAAGTGCCGAAGCTTTCACTTCCACCATTGTTTCCAGCGTTTTCAAACCTACAGCCGGCATATCGAAACGATTATCCTGCGCCGGTTTGGCCACCTTAGCCACAACTGCACCGCCGCAAGCCAGTTTGCCGCCGCGCAGTATGCAGGCATCCGTTCCTTCTATCGCTTCCAGAGCCATAACCGCTTTATTTTTAACGACTACCGTCTGTCCGATATCAAGTCCTCCGAGAGCTTTTGCCATTTTAAAGCCGAATTCCATATCTTCTTTTTCCTCTTGTGTCGGCTGACGTTTTGTCAATACGCCCGGCTTCGGCATAATCATTTTCAGAAGCATCGTCTGGTCAAAAGTCTGTATGCCTTCTTTTGCCAATTCCTTTACAAAAGCCAGCATCATCGTATCGTCACTGCGGTCCTGCAGCGAAGCGAGCAGCGCCAGCATTCTGGCATCCGGCAGAGCATGCTGACCCGAAAACAGTATTTCCTTCGTAACTTTGCCAATCATTATGACATCGGTCACATTATTTTCTTTTAAATAATCGATAATGCTGCCGAGCTGTGCTATATTTATTGCTTTATAATCGGTTACTTCCTTTGCCAAATCAGTATCTACACCGTCAACCAGACCAACGGCATAGACGCTAAAGCCCATTTTCTTTGCCGCTCTGGCCACTTCTACAGGCAGTTTGCCAATTCCGGACAATAAACCTATTGATTTCATTTTAAATCCTCGCTTTAATTATTACCTTCATGATTTTCTCTGCAGATACCGCGGTCGGCATTGCGCAGAAAACGCAGGAAATGTTCCACTTCCGGACAGGAGTCTACTTCCTGTTCAATCACCGATATAGCCTGCGCCAGTTTTAAGCCGGAACGGTACAAGATTTTATACGCCTGTTTAATGGCGCGTCTGGAACTTAACGATATGCCTGCGCGTGATATGCCCACACTGTTTAATCCGCATACGTTTGCCGGTCTGCCGTCAACTATGGTGTACGGTACAACGTCCTGCACCAGTTTTGAAAAGCCGCCGACCATCGCATTGCGTCCGATTTTTACAAACTGATGAACACCGGCAAAACCGCCGAGCACCACTCTGTCCTCCACGATAACATGACCTGCAACAGAAGCGTTGTTTGCCATGACTACATTATTGCCGATGATGCAGTTGTGTGCCACATGTGTATAAGCCATCAGCAGACAGTCATTGCCGATACGCGTTTCCTCTTCTGGACCGCAGGCGCGGTGGATTGTCGCAAATTCGCGCACTTTCGTTCTGTCGCCGATGATGACGTACGATTTTTCTCCTTTAAATTTCAAATCCTGCGGTTCAGCACCAATAGATGCCCCCGGAAAAATCACACAGTCCTTGCCAATCGTCGTCCAGCCTGTAATGACTGCATGCGGCTGTACTTTCGTTCCGTCGCCGATTTCCACATTTTCACCGATTATTACATACGGTCCTATTTCTACATTCTTACCGATACGAGCATTAGGATGTATTATAGCTGTAGGATGTATTTTATTCTCTTCTCCCACTGAATTTCACTCCTCATCAAAAACCGAACACGTTCGGTTTTTTTCAATTTATCAAAGGTTCGATTTCTGCAGTGCGAACGTAAAATCGCCCTGTGCCGCAAGCTGGTCGTCTACATATGCTTCACAATGTACTCTGCCGAATTCGCCGCGGATTTTCACGATTTCCGATTTCATTATCAGCTGGTCGCCAGGAATTACCGGTCTTTTGAATTTCACATTGTCCATGCCACCGAAATACGGCAGTTTGCCTCTGTTTTCTTCCGGATATAAAAGCGCAAATCCGCCTACCTGCGCCATTGCTTCTAAAATAAGCACGCCCGGCATAATCGGACGCTGCGGAAAATGTCCGTGAAACTGCGGTTCATTCATAGTGATGTTCTTTACACCCACAGCATATTTCATCGGTTCCAGCTCTATAATGCGGTCAACCAATAAAAAAGGAGGACGATGCGGTAAAACTTTTTCAATTTCAGTAATATCAATTCTCATAATATATTAACCTCTTTTCTTATTAAACAAAATCTGCCAGAATTTTTTTTGCCAATTTCGTATTGAGTTCATGACCTGATTTAACTGCTATAACGTGTGCTTTGAGCACTCCGGCCAGCCTTAAATCGCCTACGACGTCCAAAATCTTGTGACGAACCAGTTCATTATCATAGCGTAGTTTGTTCATCCAGCCTTCATCGTTGTATACAATTACATTTTCCAGATTTCCGCCCAGACCCAGACCCATTTTACGCAGTGCTTCCACTTCTTTTTCATAAGCAATCGTCCTTGCCGGAGCAATTTCCTGCTTATATGTATCAATGCTGTCAAACGTAAAATCATAATACTGCGTGCCAATCAGCGGATGCGGATTTAAGGAAGTGAAACTTACGCGGAACCCGTCGTACGGAACGACCATCACAAACCGTTCGCCGTCATCAATGCGGTATACTTTATCGATAACGATTTCACGGCGCACCTTGTCCTGTTCACTGACGCCCGCCTGGGCCAACAGCTGCATGAACACTTCCGCAGCACCGTCGGCCACCGGCGGTTCCTCATTGTCAAGTTCAATATAACAGTTGTCAATATTATTAGCAAACAAAGTTGACATTAAATGCTCTATTGTAAAGATTTTTATCTCATCACTGCCGATAGTAGTCGCTCTTAGCGTAGAAGTAACATTGCTTGCTATTGCTTTTATCTGAGGCCTATCCGGTAAATCTGTTCTGATAAATACAATTCCCGTATCTACTGGAGCCGGACGCAGCTTCATCTTAACTTCTGCTCCTGAATGAAGCCCTATTCCCGAATATTCAACTTCCCGGGCAATAGTTTTTTGTCTATTCATAGCCGTCCTCCTAAAATTATATATACTTATTTTACAAGACAAAACCTCTTACTGCAAGTTATTTACTTCTTTTTTCTTGCGCTCGGCATATTTCCACCGGTCATGCAGCCAGAACCATTCTTCCGGGTAGCGCTTTATGTGTTCCTCCACCATTTTCGTCAAATCGTACATCATATTGTAGATATCCTGTTTTTTGTCTTTCGTCCTCATTGTAAACACAGGCTCGCCGATTGTCAAAATATGGTGTCCCGGTCTGTCCTGCGTGATGAATGCCGGCAGTATCGGCGCATTCTTAAACCGGCTCATAACGGCAGGTCCCTGCACACAGGACGCCTCATAGCCAAAAAACGGCAGCATAATTCCCGTCGAACCACCGTCCTGGTCCATGATAAGACCGATAAAATACTTTTGGCTCAGCATTTTCATCATATCTTTTATATCCAGTTTGTCCGTAATGTGCATACCGGTAAACGCCCGGCAGTAATTAATGAAATTATTCACCTGTTCATTTCTCTGGTGCTGGGCGACTCCCGCTATTTTCATTCCCTTGTGCGTGAGCGCCGCGCCTATTATTTCCCAGTTGCCGCTGTGCGCCGTGGCGATTACGCCGCCGGCATTGTATTCCATGGCTTTCTTGATGTTTTCCTCGCCGATAATTGTCACATATTTTTCGATATCACGGCAGATTATTTTAAACCGCAATACCTCCATAATCATCGGGCCGAAGCGCGTCCATGATTTACGGGCAATCTGCTGCGCTCTCGTTTCATCAACTTTTAAACATCGCTTAATATTTTTTACTGCCATAATTTTACGTTTTTTAGGCACGGCATACCATGTAAGACTGCCGAGAATTTTTCCGATAAATCGGGTCAAGCCCTCCGGCAGTAAACAACAGACATTGCTCAAAAAAACCAAACTCTTATAGAGCATCTCCAATCCCTCCCCTCTTAAAAAAAAGTAGCAAAGTCTGCGCCTTGCTACATAAAAGTATCAATTAATTGTTTTTTTCTTCCAACGCCTTCAAGCGTCTTTCCATTAATTTTAACTTTTTCACCATATCCGGCAAACGACCTTCTGTTGCTTTAATGCGCAGCCATTCCTGATGGGAACGGGCAGGAAAACCGGCATAAAATGAATTTTCCGGAACATCTGCGATAAGACCCGTTCTTGCCGCCATTACGGAATTACTGCCGACTTTTATATGACCTTTCGAGCCGACCTGTCCGGCAAATGTTACATTATGTCCGACAATCGTCGAGCCGGCCAGACCTGTCTGTGCTACTACCAGACAGTTTTCTCCCAAGACGCAATTATGACCGATATGCACCAGGTTGTCAATCTTCGTGCCTTTGCCAATCAGCGTGGAACCGGTCGTCGCTCTGTCTATGCCTACATTGCAGCCGATTTCCACATCATCTTCGATGACAACATTACCTACCTGCGGCACTTTCGTATGTTTTCCTTCTTTTGTAATAAAACCGAAGCCGTCCGCACCGATTACGGTATTGTCATGAATGATGGCATTTTTCCCTACATGACAGAATTCGCGCACGCTTACACCGGCATGAATTTCGCTGTTGCTGCCGATTTTCGCATACTGACCGATATACACATTCGGATAAATCGTCACATCATCATCAATCTGTGCATTGTCATCCACGTAGGCAAAATCCATAACGGCTATATTTTTTCCCAATTTTACATTTTTGCCGATATGCGCCTTATCGCTGATTTTTCGTTCTATAATCAATTCCGGCTTGAAAATATTCAGTAGAATATTAAAAGCTGCACGCGGATTTTTTACTTTTATGCTCGTTTTGCTGAAACCTTCCACATCATCTTGAATGATTACAGCTGCCGCATTGCACGATACAGCTTCTTCCAGATGCGGCTCTACCGCAAACGTAACTTCACTCGGTCCCGCCAGTGCAATCCCCGTCGCTCCCGTAATTATCAGATTTTCATCATATTGACCTTCCAGTTTTCCATCGACCAGCGCGGCAATTTCCGCTAAAGTTTTCTGCATAACACTTACCCTCTTTTACTGCAATTTCTGAATAACTTCGTCTGTTATATCAATACCGCCCTGGATAACGAATTCCTGTTTCTGAATTTGCATACCGTTACTGCGGACAAGTGTTTTCGGCACTACGGCAGACAGTTCCTTCTCAGTGGAAACTTCCGCCAGTACTTTATCCATCGTATTTTTTATCTGCGATTTGTACTGCATATCAAGCCCCTGATACTGGCGCTGAATATTCATCTGTTCCTTCTTGAAATCTTCATCGCTCATCGAAGCTTTTTTATTGTACAAGTCCTGTTCTTTCGCTTCAATTTCTTTGTTTTTAGTATCAATATTATCTCTGATTGTCTTTATCTGCGGCGCTTCATTCATTACCCGTTCCGCATCCAGATAGCCAAGTTTCGTATCATTGCCGCAACCTGCCATAAATACGCTCATTAAAGCCATTCCTAATGCCACTAATGCTAATTTTATTTTCATTATCAAGCATCGTCCTTTCATTTTTCCTGTTCGGCACTATTTGCCGCCTGCCGTCTTTGCAAAGCATTTTCCTTATCCTGCTGCAATTGACTCAGTACATCATCCGTTATATCAATAGCATCTATGCCTACTACCATGCCGTTTAAAATATTTTCATCAAAACTCAGTGCACTGCTATTGCCGAAAAAGTTATTGCTGAGCGGTACGTCAGCCACTACCAGTTTCAGATGTTTCTGCACGGCAATCTTCGTCGCCTTGCTCGCTATATCTTTTAAAATACTCTTTTGCAACAGTTCAATCTCGTCATCTTTCGTGTGCAGCAGAATGATAAGACGTTCACTGTCTTTCTTTCTTGCCTGAAGCATGTTCAGCCTGTCCTGCATATACTGACTGCTGCGCTGCTGTTCCAATGCTATTCGCCTGTTGGAGTCTTCTACATCTTTTTGATGCTGCTGCATATTATTAAGACCCAGCTCTTTTTCGCGCTCGCTGCGCCATGCCATGAGCTCCTGCGCCACACGCAGATTAAACTGCTGTTCAATCTGAAACGCCATCTTGCCGCGTTCCGTTTTCAATCTTTCCATCTCGTCGAGCAGTTTATCCGTATCTTCTTTTTTCAGACGGAGATTTCTGGCATTGTCCAGTTTTATCGTGCAGTTCAAAATCTCATTGGTGTATTTATCCGTCACCTGTTTTATCGCCGCATTTTTTTCATCAGCCAGATTTGCTCTTATCTCGTTTTCCTTAACGGCCGTTTCCTCTTTGAGCTGCTGGCGCAAATTGATTTCCCGCAGATTATCCTGCTGGTCCACAACTTCAGCGAACACATTATCAGCCGGATTTATTTCCGGCGGCTCTAAAGATTTAGCATCCGTCGCGTATGATTTCAATCTTTCCAAAATCAGAAAACGCTCCGCCCGCAATTTTACCAAATTAGCATAATGTATATGCTCCGGCATCAATCTGTCTATATCAACTACAGCTACGGCTGACGTTACATCATCTGCCGGCTGAGGAGGTTTTGCATTTTTATGCCAGATATAGCCGATACCGGCAGCAATCAAAAGCAAACAGATTACCCCGACAATTACATTGCGTTTATCATAATTTCTTTTCGTTTTCTGTCCCGTTTTTTCGTCATTATCCGCCATAAACTTCCCCCTTTACTAAAATACCGAGCGATTACAGCTCGGTATTTTATCAGTCGGCCATCATAAATTACACGTTATTGAGCAGCATTTGCATCGGTTGCTGCTGTATTATCCGCACTTTCAGCAGGCGCACTGCCGTCAGCAGTACTAGCAGCACTATCAGCCGAAGCATCAGCTGCCGGCGCAGCTGTATCGGTAGAACTGCTGTCCGTCGTTACATCGCCTTCAGCCTGGATTTTTTTCAATACTTCCTGAGTAATATCCTGTCCGCCGTATAATACATTGTTTTTATCCAAAACTACATTGATACTGCGGGAAGCTGCCACTTCCTGAACCTGGTTTTCTATACTTGTGCGGATTGGGTCGATTAATTCTTTCTGTTTATCCTGCATTTCCTTTTGTTTTTGTTCAATGAACTGCTGCTGCTGTTCCGGTGTCATGCTGCCGGCTTTCTGCGTAAATTCATCCTGAACCTGTTTAGCTGCTTCTTCATATTTTTCCCGTGCAGCCTGCATGCCCGGATGCTGCGAGATAAGCTGTGAATAATCAACTACACCGACATTGGAAGACGATGCTCCTGCCATACCGGACTGATATTGGGATACACCCAAAGCCACAATACTGAAAATAAATACTGCCGCTATAATCACACTGATAATTTTTACCTGTTTCTTTTGAAAGTTAATCAACTTTATCTGCTCCCTTGTAAAACATCTTTTTCATTTTGATTTCTATTAAGCGATTTAGAAAGCACCGCCTACGGTAAAGTGCAGACGGCCGCCGTCTTCACCCCAGCCGTAATCAAGACGCAGTGCGCCGATTGGCGTTTGCAGCTGCATACCTACGCCGACACTTGTGTGTATAGTGAGGTCATCTTCAATTTCATCCCATGGGCCGTAAGATGTGCCGCCCCAGGCATCACCGGCATCAACGAATAATGCGCCTTGTACTTTATTAACAATAGGGAAACGATATTCCACCGTACCCATTATCATTTTATTACCGGTAAACTGGTCATCACGATAGCCGCGTACGGAATTTTGGCCGCCCACTTCAAATGCGGAGTTTTCCGGCAAGTCCTCATTGGCATAACCGATACTGCCGCGCAGAGCTATAACCTGAGCATGACCGACCTTATAATATTTTTGGCCGCTCAATGTAAACTTCGTATAATCGAAATCACCGCCGAGGCCTGCATATTCAACGCTAATACTAGTGCGCGAACCTTCTGTCGGGAAGTAGATATTGTCACGCGTATCTCTGACCTGCGATGCAATAATACTTCTCGTTTCACCGAAGTTGTTGTCACGCCAATCAGCATAATCTGGGCCGCTTCTATCATACGGACCTTCTTCATGACCGCGGTATTCTGTTTCATTAATACGGAAACCGAGGAAATTCGTCGTATATTCATTTATCGGTCGGCCGAAGTTCAATTCATATCCGGCATTTTTCTTATCGTACGTTTCCACGTTATCGCCGTCATTATCATAATCGTCATATTCATATTTACGGTTATAAATACGGAATGTGCCGCTCGTCTGTTTTTCGTCAATCCACGGCTTCGTATAAGAAATACTGTAACCACTGTCATCGCCGTCGTCGCCGCCGAATTCATACATGGCCTTTACGGAATCACCCGTACCGCGGAAATTCGTATCCCCGATACTGATCATACCTAAAAGGCCGTCCTGACTGCTGTAACCGGCACCGATACCGAATGAACCGGTACGTTTTTCAATAACGGTGAGTTCCATAATGATATTGTTCGGGTCCTTTTCACCCGGCAAAAGTCTTACGCTGACATCTTCAAAAAAGCCCAGATTATATACACGCTGCATACTGCGGCGCGCTTTTTCCGAATTGAACACTTCACCCGGTTTCATGCGCATTTCACGCGTGATTACGTAATCTTTCGTTTTATCGTTACCTTTTACAGCATACCCTTCCAATACACCTTCATTGAACTGCAGGCTTAAATTGCCGCTTTCGTCAATGGATATATCTCTCAATTTGGCTAAAATGTAGCCATTCTGGCGATAAGTCGCTTCAATAGCAGATAAATCAGTATTCAGCTGTCTGAGATTTAAAATCTCACCAACTTTTATATTAAGTGTATTTTTTATCTGTTCATCTGAATAAATAGTATTGCCGCTGATTTCTATAGAACGTAAAACCGGATTTTCCATTACATGGTATGTAATTTTAACACCTTCCGGTACAACCTCAAATGACGGATAGTTGTCATAGAAATAGCCCATATTATAAATACTAATACGGTCCTGTTCGATATTTTTAATATCGAATTTATCGCCGGCTTTCGTCTTTAAGGCAGCCAGAACATCATCTTTGGATATAATGCTTGTGCCGTCGATATCCACGCTGACGATGGTTTTGTCAGCATATGCCGCCGTAGCGCTTTTTATAGTATCTTCCGCCGGACGCTGCTCTTTCCATTGGTTCATTTTAGCTATAGCCGCTTCATCGTGCACTTTATCCTTTGCGTCTTTTACTTCAGCACTCTGCTGCTTATCCGGCGCTGCTTTCACCGTTATATTCTTGTCTGCCGCCGTTTCATTTGCAGTATTAGCAACAGCTTTGTCCATAACGGCATCAGCTTTCTTTTCAGCTTCAACCGGCGTCATACTTTCAGTTGCCATGACGCTTGCTGTTACCGGATGACTTTCCGCAATATTAGCCTCAACACTGTTGGCATTACAACTGTTCAGCCCAAAAGCGCTGAAATTAGCCATCGTCAATGCGCAAACCAGTAATTTATAATTTCTCCTTTTCAAAAAAACAACCTCCTTGATTAGGTATCTTTACATCTGTGTATCATTGTAATTTTAGCACAAGTTCGGCAAAAAACATATCTAATATGCAAAAATTTTACAATACCCAACAGATTATTTCTAAACTTATTGTGCTAGTTAAATCCTTAAAGCAGTATAATACTTTATATTTAGTGAGGTTAAGTGACAACATCGAGCAAATATAAAGTATTATACTGCTGATATCAGCTCAATATTTTACTGGCACAACAGATTATTTCTAAACTATTGGGTATTGTACCAGAGAAAAATTAAAAATATATTAGAATTTCCACTGCATTTCCACTTTTATATTGTATCCGCCGTCTTCCACTTCCGTAATTACGCCCAAATTGCTGTTGATATAATACTGCAGGCCAATTCTGTCCAAATCATAATTTATACCTTTCGTATATTTAAGCATTACATCATCTGACAGATATTTACCTATCTCAATATTATATACCTCACCGTCATCCGTATCAAACCGTCTTTTCTGACTGTCCGAAAGCGTATCACGGGAAATTCTGAATTCATCCAGGTTCAGTACGTTGCGCAATGTACCTTCCAATTCATTTAAAAAGCTCATCTGCAAGCCGACTGTAGCAAACGACACTAAATCATCTTCCGTAATCTCACCGGAATTGTTGCTGTAATCGGTACGGAATGCCAGAAGCTTCAATATTTCCGCCTCGCTCATCTGCGGGTCGGAGCGCAGGCGCGTCGTCAGATTTTTATCTACTGCACCGCTTACCGTAACAAATACGACCGTTCTGTCGAGTCTCGTCGTGGCCAAAAATTCAACACTAGGGAAAAATGAATCAACCTGATTGAATACGACATTGCCTTCATTGATTTTGAAGATAGTCTTTAATACGTTGATTGTACCGTTGCGCGCATGCAGTGAACCGGAGGAATCCGGATGACGCGTCGTTCCCTTTATGCTGAATGCGCCTTCTATATATAAATCGTATAACAGCGGGTCATACGCATGTACATTGTCGCCTACATTCACATTTATATCCAGCGCCATCAGCGGCAGCGGCGAATCGGACGTTTCCGGCAACGGCGGAGTGGACAGGGTAATATTGTTAAAATCAAGATTTGCCGTCAGCTTCGGTATTGTTCTGCGTCCGCCGAAGATTGTCGTTTCATTGAGCTGCAGACTGCCGTTCAACGGGCCCGTATAAAAATCAGACACTACATCAAGATGATTCAAATCGAGATTAAAGTTATAATTCGTAATACCGTTGCCGCTTATATTCGCCATACCGGTCATCGTATATGAGCCATTGCCCATCACGCCGTCAAATTGTTTCACTGTCATCAGATTGCGGTTAAAGTCGATATCCATATTTATATTTTGCAATGGACTGTCTATGAAGGCAAATTTTATCGCGCTGTCCTTCGTGGAAATATTGCCCTGAAAATCAGGATTTGCCACTGTACCCTTAATGGACAGATTTCCCTGCACATTACCCATCGACCATTCTACATACGGCGTCAGCGACGGCAGAATATTCAAATCGGTATTTTCCAGATACACTCTTAAATCCATACTGTCGCGCATACTGTCTTCGTCACGTTTTGTCGTATCAAGCGCTGCCAGCGGAATGGAACCTTCGGCTTTCAGTGCACATTCGCCTTTTTTCGCTGTAGCCTGATTGATATAGATTATATCATCCCGTAAGTTAGCCATTAAATATGCCGTATCGAACTGCGAACCGTCGCCCTGTACAGAAATCGCCACGTCCGCCGTCGGCGAAGCAAGCGTTCCCGCCAGTTGTATATCGGTATTCATCACGCCGTTTACGGTTACATTCAAATCGCACAGATGCGTTAACAGATTTATATCCATATTGCTGGCGGAAATTCGTCCGTCCAGACTGCCGCCTGTCAAATCCACGCTGCCTATAGCGGCGACTTTTCCTGCACCCTGCTCGCCGTAGAAGCGTTTTATTTTTATTATGCTGTTTTCCAGCTGAGCATCTATTTCTATATTGTTGAGCGGATAATCCTTCAGTTTTCCTTCCGGCATACTGCCTTTCAGGTCGACATGCGGATTTTCATACGTGCCGGATAAATCTGCCCGTCCGTTGAACTTGCCGTTGAGCAGATTGTTCTTCAGGTTGGCCATTGCCATCGCCGCGTTGATATCCGCCTGAACAATATCGGCTCTGCCCTGCACCTGTTTCGTATTTAAATTTATCTGTCCGTCAAAATCATATTCGCCGCCGTTTTGCTTAAAGGCGAATTTTTCCAGACTCAAAATCCTGTTTGCCAGTTTTAAACGGCCGTATACGTCATCTATCTGTTCACCGTTCAGAATAATATCGTCGGCCGTGAGTATGCCGTCAAAATTCAGTCCGCCGACTTTGCCGCTCAGCGTACCGTCAAAGCTTGCCTTTCCCTGCGCCGGATACGGCAAATCGACCTGCAGTTTGTCAATCAGTATTTCATCGGCTTTAAATTTAAAATTAAGTTCCTGGTCTTTGCTTATCGTACCGTCAAGATTGGCCTTTAAGAACGGCGAAACAATTACGAAGTTTTTCAAATGCGTATCGCCGTTTACGTATTCATACGCGCCGTTCACTTCCGTAAGCAATATGCCGTTTATACTGCCTTCATAAAAATGCAGACTGCCTTCCGCTTTGATATCTTCCAGCGAACCGGTCAAATGCAGTTTATTGTCCACATTACCAGTCAGTTTTAAATCCGGCATAACGGCCGCAATTAGATTTTCCATGCGCGCTTTATTCGTCGTAACGGTTATGTCTATGAATTTCTTGCCCTTAAAGCCCAAAAGTCCCGTCGCTTCGTGCGTAACTTCGCCTTTGTTGATAAACTGGCATGTATCCACGCGCATTCCGTCCAGATTGCCGATAGCTGAAACGAGCAGCGAATCAAACGGCTGCTTGAAAACTGCTCCGTCCTGCGCCATTAAATCTATCTTCAAGACAGGATTATCCGTGTTGCCGTGCAGGCGGCCGCTGAAATTAGCCGTCCCGCTCAAGTCAAGCTGCCCCGTAAAATTCTGCACCAAGGACAAATCAATACCGGAAGCGTAAAAATCGGCCGTTATTTCATCTTTTATCAAACCGCCTTTCGCCGCCAGTCTGCCGCCATTGGCAAATGAAGCCGTCAAAGCATCAACCTGCAGATTGTCACCCTCTTTATAAAAAGAAGCCTGCACCTGCTGCACCGGTATCATCTGATAACTGCCGTCATTCACTTCCAGCCGTCCGCTTAAATTAAGCCCTGCAAAATCAAGCCCCTGGCCTTTGAAATCGCCCCGCATCGCGGCACGGCCCGTCACATCGGGCAAATAAGCCTGAAGCATTGCCAAATCTATATTACTCGTGCGGAACGACCCCTTATAGACAAAATCGTCCAAATCGCATTGACCGGAAGCCCATAGCCAGCCGCCCAGCACATCGGCTCTTAAATCATCGACGAAAATCTGATTTTGCGCATAACGGGCGCTGACATCGAGATTTTTAACCTCCATGCCGTACACCGTCGCCGTATCGGCTTTAAGCTCGGCTCCGACTTTCAACTCGTCCATCTTGCCGTAGGCCGCCGCAATCAGCGATACATTTCCGTCAAACGGCGAATTTTCTATAAACAGTGCCGGATTAAATGCCTTGCTTTCCGCAATCAGACGAAGCTCCGGCTCCGTCATGTAATCTAGCACTTTGCCATGTACGGATACGACTTGCTGCTTGGCTTCGCCGCGGACGAAAAGCTGCAGGTCCTCTCTGTCAATCAGAATTAAACCCATGATGTTCTCAATATCCTGGTTCAAAATCTCACAGGCGCCGTTTCGGAAGTTGACCGAACCGTTTAAGGCATAACCGCCTTTAAAATCCGATACGACATGAATATCGGCTTTCGGTATAAAACCGCTCTTAATATTGATATTGCCGAGCTGTTCTTCCGGTATGAACGGCAGATAATTCATGATATCCAGATTTTCCGCCACTATTTCCAAATCGGTGTTTTCACTGCTGCCGAGCGTACCGCTGATTTTAACGTTGGCATCGTTATGCCTCAATGAACCGTCTATTTCTATCGCTGTCAAATCAGCGCAGTCCGCCGTCAGATTTATATTTTCCGCACTTAGCTGCTTTCCTGCCAGACGCACTGTAGCCTGCCCGTCCGTAACAGTTACATCTCCCTGAAAATCAACAGGCTCAGTCGACTCTGTATCGATTAAATCCTCTACGTTCCATTTGCCGTCGCTGCGCTGCTCCAGAAACAGCTGCGGGCTTTTTACATCAACATCGCTTATTCCAGCCAGCGGCGAACGCGTTATAATATCCCACAGATTAATCGTAACGGTCACTCTGTCCGCTTTCGCTATAAGTTCATCCTGTTTATCGTAAATTTCAATATCATCCACTGCGGCGGAATTTATCGATACTACTTCAACCGTCCCCATATTTACTTTGTTTTTCAGCACCGACTGCACCTGCTGAGCCACAAGCTGCGCCGTATGCTGTTTAAACTGCGGAGAATTTATGATAAAAAAAGCTGCCGTCGCCAAACAGAGTACGACTGCTATACAAATGCCAAAAATTATTACGGGTTTTCGTTTCATAAATCCTCACGCTCCTAAGCCGGTCTTATTTTGCCGTTATATTAATAAACGGGAACGATTTTCCTGTTCCCGTTTTTAATTTATTCTATTGTTTAGTATACCATGAATTTCCTACTTAGAAAATATTAATATCTATTGTGCTAGTTGATTTCCGAAAGCAGTATAATACTTTATATTTAGTGAGGTTAAGTGACAGCAGGCAGCGAATATAAAGTATTATACCGCTGGTTATAGGCTAAATGTTTTACTAGCACAACAGGTTATTAATATGTTTTCGCTGCTACAGCCTGAACATCCAAATCAACCGGCATCCCCATTGCTTTGTCGAGCTGCGCTTTGCTTACATTGTAATCGTAGAGCGCCTGTACGTAGTTCGTTCTCGCTGTCGTGAGCGCCACGCTTGCGTCCATTACGTCAATATTCGTACCCACACCTGCACTGTAGCGAACCTGCGCAATCTGATAATCTTCCGTTGCCTGATTTACAGCTACGCTTGTCGTCTTTATATTCTTTTCAGCAGCCAAAAGACTCAGATACGCCTGATGAACTTCCAGCTGAATGCCTTCGCGCACGTACTGCGCCTGTTCCTGTGCTTTATACAGAGCAGCTTCCGCCTGTCTAACCTGTGCTTTCGTCACATTGTTGTCGAAAATATTCCAGTTGGCTCTGATGCCGACCTGCGCCTGTTCTGCTGCATCATCTTTAAAGGCATCATTACCGTCGATCGTATAACTTGTATACGCTTCCACCTGCGGCAGGTTGCCGGCTTTCGCCGCATCTACCATTGCCTGTGCCTGTTCTACAGCTTTGATGGCAGCCACGCCGTCCGGACGGTTCGCCATCGCCGTATCCACGCATTCATCAAAGTTCAGGTCGTATTTCGTATATCTCAGTTCATCCTTGATATTCAGCTTCGTCTGAATAGGCAGACCGATGATATTATTTAATGAAGACATCGACAAATCGTAATTATTTTCCGCATTGACTAAATTCTGCTGCGCGTCGGCAAGTTCCGTCTGGGAACGCAGTACGTCCGATTTAGCTACCGTACCGGCTGCATATCTGGCGCTTACTACATTCAAGTGTTCCTGCAGCTGGCTTACCGTTTCTTCATTTACGCCCACCAGATTGCGCGCCTGCAGTATATTGTAATAGCCTTCCGTCGTATCGAACTTAATCTGCTGTTTCGTATTTTCCAGATTTAAATCACTGATATCAACGCCGATTTCATTAGCTTTGATATTATTTTCCAGCTGACCGCCCGTATAAAGCGGAATAGCTGCTTCCAATACGTTGCCGTATGATTCATCTCTGTTTAGCTGATTATAATATGAACCGTTCAACGAAGCTGCGCTGCCCTGCCAGCTGATAGTAAGCCCCTTCTGTCCTTTGGCTTCCTTCAGTGCCCAGCGCGCCGCATCCGTATCATAGTAAGACTGTTTTATCGTGCGGTTGTTTTCCAGCGCCATCTGCACGCTGTTGTCCAGTGTCAAATCGACTACTTCCTCAGCGCTTACTGCGCCCGTTCCCATAAAAAATAAAGAACCGCTTAATAATACTGCCGTTATTGTTTTATTTAAAGATTTTCTACTCATTTTCATATCACTCCCAAATTAAAATTCCTGTCTTAAGCCCAAATAAGCGGCTCTGTCATCTGAATCATTCACATCTTTTATCTGACCTATCAGATAGGTATCATCCGCCAGTTCATACTGGCCGCGCAATTTCACGCGCAAATCGTCCGGGTCATAGGCATCAACGGAAAACTGCGTCTTATCACTCGTTTTGAAATCAATACCTACACCCACTTTATCGTCAATCAGCCCGCCTCTGCCGGTGACTGTGCCGTTGCCAGTACCCACCTGCAGGTTCGTCCCGCTGTCATCGCCGCCGATATCATCGGCACCGATGAGCAGAAAAGAGTTCGGATTGCTGTAAACTCTCACATCAGCATTGACTGCCCAATCGGACTCGCCGCCGCTGTAGAGAGCATCCACGCCGGTTTTCACTTTGATATTGGAAACCTTATTCATCATCGTATCAGCCCGCGTGGAAATATTGCTGGCATTGTCGATTATATTTTGCAGTTTCTGCGCCGTGGCCGGGTCGGCAATAACCGGTTCCATATTGGCGGCCATCTTCTGAATGCTCTGGCTCGTAGCCGCCAGATTGGCTATAGCCGTCTTCATATTCTCCGCCGTCTGCCCGTCGCCGGAAAAATCATTCAGCATGCTGTCGATTTCGTCTGCGGCACTTGCCATGCTCGCCGTCATCGCCGACAGATTTTTTATCATTTTATCTATATCCTGTTGGTTATTAACGGCAAGATTGGACATGACGCGCATCAATTCATTCATATTACCGGTCAGTTCATTTAAATTGACTGCCGTCTGTATTAAAGAATTCTGCACATTCTTATTACCCAGTATCGTATTCATCGATTTTATGAGCTCCTGCACATCCACCAGCGTAGTTCCCGCCTGCGCCAGCAGGTAGTCAAGACCTTTTTCATCTACGCCCTGCACAGACTCGCCGCCCGCCAGATAAACACCGGACGGATGTTGCGGCGGCATTATGCTGATGAATTTTTCTCCCATCAGACCGTCGCTGTTTATCGTAAATAATGAATCCTTCGCTATCTGCGTGCCGCCCCTTATCTCTACAGTGACTTTCGCTTTATCTTTATAAGCTTCAATCGCTTGGACTCTGCCCACGGCAATTCCGGCGTAACTTACTCCCGCACCCGGTTTAAGTCCCGTTACCTGATTAAAAGTAATATCAAAACTGTAATCATCTTCCTCCGCCGGATTGAACCCGCTCAGATAAAGCACGATAGCAGTCAGTAAAACCAGACCGATAACAGTAAAAATACCTACTTTTGCCTCATTTGACATCTCCTCACCTCTTCCTTTCCTTGCTGACATTTATAAATTCCACAACTCTGCTGTCTGTTGATTTTTTTATCTCCTCCGGTGTGCCGATGGCAATCATCTCACCGTTGTACAGCATAGCTATTCTGTCTGCTATATAAAAAGCGCTTTTCATATCATGCGTTACCACAATCGAGGTAACGCCCAGAAGCTTCTGCATCTGCACTATCAAATCGTCTATCTTGGCAGAAGTTACCGGGTCAAGACCGGAACTCGGCTCGTCGTAAAGCAGAATTTCCGGTTCAAAAGCAATCGCCCTGGCAAGGCTTACTCTTTTTTTCATACCGCCAGAAAGTTCATTCGGCATGAAGTCGGAAAATCCTTCCAGACCAACCAGCTTTAATTTTTCCTCCACAATCTGCTTAATCTGTTCCTTGCGCATTTTACTGTGCTCCCTAAGACCGAAGCCGACATTGTCGCCGACGCTCATGGAGTCGAACAGCGCCGAATACTGGAAAACCATGCCCATTTTCAGACGCACTTTATCGAGCTGCATTTCATTCATAGCGGAAATTTCCTGGTCTTTGATAAAAATACTGCCTTTCTCCGGCCGCAAAAGCCCGATTAAAAGTTTCAGCAGTGTCGATTTGCCCGAACCGCTGCCGCCGATAATAACGAGCGTTTCTCCTTTATGCACCGTGAAATTGATATCTTTCAGCACGTGCCTGCCCTTAAAATATTTATGTAGATTAACTACTTTTATCATTATACCACCTCACCGATAAAGCACCATGGACAATAAGCAGTTGCTGAAAAATATCACAATAATGGATACGACCACCGAACGGGTCGTCGCCTTGCCTACGCCTTCAGCTCCATTTTGCGCATTCAAACCGTAATAACAGCCGACAATGGCGATAATTGCGCCGAACACGACGGCTTTTATCAGACCACCCACGACATCGTGCGGTTCTACGAAAGTATCAATGGAATTGATGTACATGTAGATGTCTATATCGTAATAATTCGCCACCATCCAGCCGCCTATCGAGCCGATTACATCGCCAAACACGACGAGCAGCGGCAGCATCAGCATACAGGCAATAAGACGCGGCACAACCAAATACCCCACCGGATTTGTCGCCATCACCTTTAAAGCGTCAATCTGCTCCGTTACTTTCATGGTACTTATTTCCGCCGTGATAGCCGCGCCCACGCGCCCTGCCGTAACGACACCGGCCAGCACCGGACCGAGCTCGCGCCCCACAGCAATCGTGACGATACCGCCGACCGTCGACTGAGCGCCGAGACGGATAAATTCCGTCGCCGTCTGCAGCGTCAGTACCATTCCCGTAAATAGCATGGTAAGCGCAATTATCGGCAGCGTATCCACGCCCAAATGCGACATCTGCTGAAAAACATGGCGTATGCGCGGCATGTACCGAAGCTGCATTACCGTATTGCCTACGAGAATAGTAAACTGCCCCAATGTTTCCATGCAGTTTATGACGTAACTGCCTATCCGTTCAAAAAATCTGATTATCATACAAAACGTTCCTCTTTATACTTTTTATAGATATTACTGCAAAACTAAATAACACTTAACTTATTATGCTAATTAATTTTTTTAAGCAGTATAATACTTTATATTNNTATATTTAGTGAGGTTAAGTGACAACATCGAACGAATATAAAGTATTATACTGCTGTCTACAGGCGCAATGTTTTACCAGCACAACAAGTAACACTTACGATTTTAGCAACGATTTTTAAATTAGTAAATACTTATTTACTAATTTTAGATAAAAATTCAGCAAAAGTCTTTACGTATTCCGACTTAAAATGAAAAACATCCATAAGAAAAGTCTCAATTCTCATGGATGTTTTCTCACTATTCGATTTTAACAACGATTAGTAAATTAGTAAATACTTATTTACTAATTTTTAATGATATTTTAATCTTTTTCCACTTCAATACTCGTCTGCACGAAGTTGTCGATTACATATTTCGTAGCGACTTTCGTCTCACGGTTTTTGTTGAGTTCCTCGCGTTCTTTTTTACTCATCTTGCTGAGTTCTTCCGACAGTTTGACAGCATCGGCAATCGCTTTGCTCTGGTCCTGCTCGCTTTGAATATCCACAGTCGGCGTTATAACGATTTCATTATTTTTATTGAGATTTTTCAAATCGTTCAACCGGTCAGCCGTCGACATCTGACCTGCTTCCTGCGGATTGATGACAAGACCGCTCTGCAATACTTCCGCCAACTGCACAAAGCCGCCGCCTTTAACTTCAAACGCCATCGTGCCTTCTTTCTGCGTTTTCGGCACTACGTACGGAATTTCCACCGTTTCCGCTTCTTTACGGTATGGCTTAATCATGACTTTGAAAACGACCGTTTCGCCCGGTTTTACTTTTTCCTTATCCGGAATGGCACTGACAATCGAAGCCGTATTGCGGTTTGATGTGTAATCGACATCGACTCTTATGTCAAAGATATTGGACGGCTTATCCATGTTGGTGCAAAGGAAATACACCGCCTGCGTCAGCTCGCCGACTACGAACTGACCGACATCTTTAGCGTCGTAAAACATATTTTCCCGCTCGAATACGCCTTCCGGCACTTCATCCGTCTTGATGGCGAATTTTACATTGGCCGTGCCATAACCGGAACGGTCGGCCGTGCGTTCCATTGAAGCATACACGATACTTGCCGCCAGCGCCGGTATTATATCTTCATCATAGGCTATTTTCGCCGCGTATTCCTCTTCTCTGCCCAGATTTTTATCCTTCACGAATACGCGGATAGGCACGGAAGCCGGATACTGGTGCAAAATACCCGATACGCCGGAAAAACGGTCCTGATTTACTCTACCGATAATCTTGCCGAACGAGCTTACCTTCACGCCATTTAAAATGCCGCCCGCCGTTCCGATTACATCCGCTTCCGTCAGGAAATAATTCACATTGCCTTTATACGTCATCGGATGACCGAAAGCCAAAATTTTATCGCCGTTGACGGCCGTTACCGTACCGGTGCCGCCGGCAAAGAAATCACCGTAAGCCATGACCACACCGACGGCATCGCCTTCATGCAGCACGGCATCCGTTTTTATGTCGCTGCCGGAAGTGCCCACACCGTCGCCGACAAATACACTGCCTTGATACGGCACCATATTATCGCCCGCCATGGCTTCCTTCAGGAAATTGAATGAGCTGCCCGTAAAGCCGGATACATACACATCAGCCGGAGCACTATAGCTGTTTTTATTCATTTCACGTTGTTTGGCTATACTGTCCAAAATGAATTTGCTTATGGATATGTCTTCATTCGCTTTTTCCTTCATACCGGCATTTTGAAGCGCCGCAATTATTTTTTCACTGTTAGCTGTGTCCGTTTCAGCAGAAGCCGCTTTATCTTTTTCTTCTTTGTCTTTATCTTCCTTGTCTGCTTCATCACCCTTAACGGCAGCTTCCGTTTCAGATACTTCTGTATCCGACTCCGGCTCTGGTTCATTTTCCTCTACGATGACTTCCGCCTGAGCTGTTTCTTTCTCACTGCCGTCATCTGCCGTTTCAGCCGCTTCTTCTGCATCGTCTTTTACGGCTTCATCTTCAGTTGCCGGTTCATCCGGATTTTCCGTATCCGTATTTTGAGCCAAATCATCCTGCAGTTTTTCTGCTTCACCGTCTTTTACCTCAAAATCACTGAGAATTTCCTCCAGACGTTTCTGCGCTTTGCCTTTTTCTCTCGTTTCACCTTCCGGCGTGGACAGTATTTTCGACTTATACTTTTCTACTTCCTTATCGACATCTTCATCATACGTTTCCCGCTGTTTTTCGTATTCTTCCAATGTCAGGATGCCTACCGGCTTCACGCCGGATTTATTAATCGTCGACAGCGGGTCAGGCATCTGCCAGATTTTCATCATTTCCTCAACGGGAGTGATGTAGAACTTGTACGGCAGAACATCCTGCCCCACACTGCGCGCCACGGCTCCTATCAGCTTGCCGTCCACATATACGGGGCTGCCGCTCATGCCGTGAATTACACCGTTCGTATCATCAATCAAATCGCCGTAGGCTCTTGCTAAAATCTGTTTGTAACTGCCGCCGCCGTTATTAACCACGCCCATTATTTCTACATTAAATCTTACTTTCTGATTGCCCTGCACCATTGTTTCGGCATACCCCTGCATTCCCGGCTTTATCTGCTCGGTCGTCATTATTTCCGGCATCGCCATGGCAGGAGTTATCCCCAGCAGTAACATCAAACATATTGTTACAAAAAATTTTACCATTTAAATATATACCAATCTACTTTCTTTATTATTCAGACTGCTCAATATATGCTACAATCTGTCCCGATTTTATTTCATCACCCTGTTTCACCAAGACCTGCTGCACCGTGCCGTCGACCGTTGCTCTGGCTGCCGAAGCCGTTCCTGTAAGCGTCGAAATTTCTACCAGAGAGTCACCGCTTTTTACAACCGTTCCCGCCGTTATGGTACTGCTCACCGTTCCCGACACAACGGCCGTCTGTTCCACCTGCTTGCCGCCCATGGCCAAAGCCGCCGCACAAATCATTAATATAGCTACCACTAACGCGATTATAATCTTGCTCTTTTTCATTTATATCACTTCTTTCCTTTAAATAATTATATATCTTGATGATATCATATCCGCGCCGAACTAAGCAAGTTTATCGGCGAACAGCCGTAAGCGCCGTCGCCACCGGACGCTGCCGTCCGTCCGACGGAGAATTGACTATTTTCCCGCCGATAACGAGCTCCGATGAGCCGCCGCCGTCAAAATTAACAGCATCTACCACTTCCATGCCGATTAAAAAGCGGGCGAATTCATCTAGCATCATGCCTTTGCTGTGCGACTGCCTGCCGTCCAGAACGGCAAACATTACATTGCCGTTTTTCAAAATGCCGACAGCCGTTCGCGGTGCTTTCGCGCCCGTAACATCGACGCCGATTTGTTCCTGCGCCGAAGTTATATCGACCTGTCCGTCTTTCACCAAAAGCGGTCCTACGCCTAAAATATCAGTAGCGCTGTTCCACGGCTCGTTAAGACTTTGTTCTATCTGCAATGTATCACCGACTTTTAAACCGTTTAAAATTCTCTGACCTTCACCAGTTACGGAAACGACTGTTTCATCTTTGCGCAGCGGGCTGTTGCCTTTATTTATCGCTATGATTTTATCATCCTTCACCACATATTCCGTACCGCTGTTATTCGTCCCTGTGGATGCGCCGTAATAATGATTGTACAGCATTACACTGTCAGCACCGCGCGTGCCGTTAAGCCCCGATACAAACAAATCGCCCCTGTCGCTGTGTACAACGCCGTGATAGCTTACCGGTCCGATATACGGTGAGCCGTCAGCCAGCACGCCGAAGGCAGTGCGCGTCAGATACATCGACGAAATCATGTCGCCGGCGATTTTCGTCACGCCGTAAAGCTCTTTCCCGTCGCCGAAATACGAAGCATTTTCCGCTACGGCCGCATCTACATAATCGGACATGGCTTTAACCGTATTTTTCGCCATTTTATCGCCGCCGCCCAGCACCGGCACGAATTTAAAATATTTCGGGTCGACTTCCACCAGCTGAGCCGTTTGCCGTTCACCGTTTTTGCGGCTGTAATAGGAAATCTGCGTCAATCCCGGCTCCAGATTTTTCGTAATGCTGTACTCGTAATCCTTGCTGATATCCACGTACAGACGGCGCGGACCTTTCAGCTCGCCGCTTTCATACGCACTGCCGTCCGTTACCTGAATGACGGCGCAGCTCATTTTGCCGTCGCTGTAGATTTCCACGAATGGAACGGAGCTGTCGCCTATATTTATCCCGCCCGCATAATTTTTACTTATCGGTTCGGAAAAATCCACCATGATATAACCGTTGTCGAGCGGTTTCACTTCATATTGTGTCGTATCATTCAAATCGAATACGACTCTGACTTTATCGGCCGCCTTGCTGTAGCGTATCGCCGATATTTCACCGTTTGAAACGGTATTCACTGTCTCCGTCTGCTTGACGGGTTTTGCCAGCGATACTGCCGCCTGCGTCTGCGCCGGACAAAACTGCGCGGCTGCCAAAGTGATTAACAATACGGATGTCAACGTTTTTAATTTCATTTTTTATCTCCTTTAAGAAAAAAAGACTGCAGAAGCAGTCTATTATTTTTCAGCATTATCAACAATATTCGATTTGGACCTACGACCTTTGGACAGTCTATCCATATATTCCAGCGCTTTGCCTGTGCCTAATGCTACGCAGGTCAACGGGTCGTCCGCCAGATACGTTGCAATACCCGTTTCTTTCTGAATTAAAGTATCCAGTCCGTACAGCATTGCGCCGCCGCCGGTCATAATAATACCTCTGTCCATAATATCGGAAGAAAGTTCCGGCGGCGTATCTTCCAGTACGCGTTTCACGCACTGTACGATGGCTGCTACCGGTTCCGCCAGTGCTTCGCTTACTTCATTCGATTTTACTTCAATCGTTTTCGGCAATCCCGTAATCAAATCGCGGCCGCGAATTTCGATTTTTTCATCACGTGCGCCGTCAAATGCCTGACCGACCTGAATTTTGATATTTTCCGCCGTGCGTTCACCAATCATTACATTGTGTTTATTTTTAATGTATGTAATGATACAGTCATCAAATTTGTCGCCCGCCATGCGCAGTGAATCGCTGACAACAATTCCGCCCAGACTGATAACGGCAACATCCGTCGTTCCGCCGCCGATATCGATAACCATGCAGCCGTTCGGTTCTGCTACATCAAGTCCGGCTCCCATAGCTGCCGCCATCGGTTCTTCAATGAGTTCCGCATGGCTTGCGCCGGCCTGCATAGCAGCTTCCTGCACAGCTCTTTTTTCCACCGTAGTAATTCGCGATGGCACGCAAATCATAATGCGCGGTCGGAACATGAAACGGCGGCCGGCAACTTTGCCGATAAAATAGCGTATCATCTGCTCCGTTATGTCGTAATCGGCTATTACGCCGTCTCGGAGTGGTCTTATCGCCACGATATTTCCCGGCGTACGGCCAATCATGCGGCGTGCATCCTCACCAATTGCCAGAATGCGGTTGCTGTCTTTATCTATGGCAACAACGGACGGTTCCCGTATAACAATGCCTTTGCCTTTTATATAAATGAGGACATTAGCAGTACCAAGGTCAATACCAATATCCATGGACATTCCAAACATTAATCTTACTCCCCTTCTTCAGTTCAAGTTTACTATATTACACATTAAGTTTATGCGCTTAATATCTTATAATATATAATACATCAATTCATTTGGCAAGAAAAAGCTGCTTTAATCTTATCTATTACTCAAAATAACAATCTTGTTGCTTTATTCATAATCCAAAAGCATAAAAAATTGACACTATTTTCCCAAAGTGCTATTATGAAATCAGTATATAACACATTAATCAGGGGGTATTTTTCATGTTTAAAGGAAAGGTTGTTATTGTCGGTGCCAGCAATGTAGGTTCCGCCGTTCTTACAAAACTGCTTGATTTTCAGCTCGCTTCCGAAATCGCGCTTATCGATTTGAATGAAAACAAATGCAAAGGTGAAGCGCTTGATGCCAACGATGCGACATCGTGCATTCACAGTCTCAATATCAGAACGTATTTCGGCGACTATTCCGACTGCAAAGATGCCGACTTAATCATCATCACGGCCGGCCCGAGCATCAAACCGGGTGAAAAACCGGACCGCCTTATTCTGTCCAAGACAAACTGCAAAATCATGAGCAGCGTTATGAGTCAAATCACTAAATACACTAAAGATGCACTCATTCTCATGATTACCAATCCGCTCGACGTTGCAACGTATCATGTTTCCACTCAGTTCGACTACCCGCGCGAAAAAATCATCGGTACAGGTACAATGCTGGAAACATTCCGTCTGCGCCGCATTATCGCCGACCGCTACCATATCGACCCGAAAAATATTCACGGCTACGTTCTCGGTGAACACGGCAACTCCGCTTTCACTGCATGGAGCACGGTAAACGTAGCAGGTCTCGGTCTGGAACACGTTGACGAATATTTCCACTTCGATGACAAACTGGACAAAAAAGCCGTTGAACAGGCACTTGTAAACAGAGCATATGACATCATCAATTTAAAAGGATATACCAATACGGGTATCGCCATGGTTGCTGCCCGCTTTACAAAATCCTTCATGTACAACGAACATACAATCCTGCCTATGTCCGCTGTTTTAGAAGGCGAATACGGTCTGCATGACGTGGCACTGAGCATTCCGCGCATGATTTGCGCCGACGGTATCGTCCGTTCTTTCGCTCCGCATCTGCCGCAGGAAGAACTTGACCTTTTATATGCTTCTGCTGAAAGCGTAAAAAAAGCTATTGCCAGCGCTAAAGAATAAAACACTCCTTAATTTAACATAAAAAAATGCGAACTCAAAAACGGAGTTCGCATTTTTATTTATTCTCTATTAACTACAGATTGAAATATAATTTATTATACGTTATAATCAAACTATAATAATAAAAATAACGGCAAGTAATTATACTGTTTTTGACGTCCGCTAAACGTGCTGACATTTCACTGTTCACTATTTTGGTGAATAAAATCGCTATCGTTTATGCAAATCCCTGACTATATGCTAAAGACTGCTAATCTTTAAGCACATAAGCGATAAACAAAAGCACTGCTAAAAAGGCAACGATTACTGATATGTTGCTGACCACAACAATATCCAGTATCATAATGATTAAATCATTGATGCTCACGTTATCACCTCCCACTGAATGAACAGCGAGAAGCCAGTAAAACAAACTATAATTAACTTGCCTTGTTTTTTATTATAACAACAATCTTTATCTTTGCATAGATATCTATAAAAAAACACTCAATAACAAATTGCTATTGAGTGTTTTTCTTTTATCTGCCGTTTAGCATGTTTTACATTCTTCATAAATACCGGCTTTTTTAAGTGTTTCCACCATCGTATCGCCCATATGAGCAACCGTTTTGGCAACTTCAATGCCGACTTCGTTCAATGCTTTGATTTTATCTGCCGCAGAGCCTTTACCGCCTGCAATGATTGCACCGGCATGACCCATGCGTTTGCCCGGAGGCGCCTGCTGACCGCTGATGAACGCTGCCACCGGTTTTTTCATGTTGGCTTTAATCCATGCAGCCGCGTCTTCTTCCGCCGTACCGCCGATTTCACCAATCATCATAACGGCTTTCGTTTCCGGGTCTTCATTGAACGCTTTGAGTACATCAATGAAGTCCGTACCTTTAACCGGGTCGCCGCCGATGCCGACAATAGTCGTCTGGCCGAGACCGGCTTTCGTCATCTGCGCCATAGCTTCATACGTCAAGGTACCGGAGCGCGATACGATGCCGATATGACCTTTGCGGTGAATTTTACCCGGAATGATGCCGATATTGCATTCATCCGTCGTCATAATGCCCGGGCAGTTCGGTCCGATTAAGCGTGTTTTCTTTCCTTCGAGCGCACGGCGAACCATAACCATATCCATAACAGGAATATGTTCCGTTACGCATACAACAACGTCGAGTTCAGCGTCGATTGCTTCCAAAATACTGTCGGCTGCAAATTTAGCCGGTACGAAGATGACGGAAGCATTAGCACCCGTTTCCTTTACGGCTTCTTCCACTGTATTGAAAATCGGCACACCGTTAACGACCTGTCCGCCTTTTCCCGGCGTTACGCCGCCTACGATTTTCGTACCGTATTCCAGCATATGCTGAGTATGGAACATAGCAACTTTACCAGTTGCACCCTGTACAATTACTTTTGTATCTTTATTAACAAAAATTCCCACGAACTATTCCCTCCCGTATCAGGCATTTTTTACCAATTCTACGATTTTCTGCGCACCGAGTTCCATGGATTCCGCCATGATGAGACCCGGTACATTAGCGTTTTTCAAGATTTCACGGCCTTCTTCGACATTCGTACCTTCCAGACGAACTACAATCGGTACGTTCATATCGATTAACTGGCTGGCTTTCACGATACCTTCGGCAACTTTGTCGCATCTGTTGATACCGCCGAAGATGTTGACGAAAATACCTTTCGCCTGGCCGCCTTCAAGCATGATTTTAAATGCTTTGGCGTTGTCTTCCGGCGTGCTCTGTCCGCCGATATCGAGGAAGTTTGCCGGTTCGCCGCCATAATATTTAATGATATCGACAGTCGCCATAGCAAGCCCTGCACCGTTTACCATGCAGGCAACGTCGCCACCCAAGTTTACATAGTTAAGACCGAGAGCTGCAGCTTCCAGTTCTTTCGGGTCTTCTTCCGTTTCATCACGCAGCGCCGCTACATCAGGATGACGGAACAGCGCACTGTCGTCAAAATTCAGTTTAGCATCAAGTGCCATTACGTTATCGTCTTCCGTGATAACGAGCGGATTTATTTCAGCTAAGGAGCAATCTTTAGCAATAAATAACTTGTAAAGATTCTGCATAAGAGCAGCCGCTTTGCGTACGGACGCCGGCGTAAAATTCATTTTAAACGCCATGCGTGTAGCCTGATAAGAAGTAAGCCCTAAAAGCGGGTCAATATATTCCTTAAAGATTTTTTCCGGCGTTTTCGCAGCCACCTCTTCAATTTCCATACCGCCTTCTTCCGAACCAATCATAACAACTCTGGAAGAAACACGGTCAACTGTAAAGCTCAGATAAAGTTCCTTTTTAAATTTGCAGCCTTCTTCAATCAAAAGACGGTTTACTTTCTTACCGGCAGGACCTGTCTGTTTCGTAACAAGCACCTTGCCTAAAATTTCATTGGCGTATGTCTGCACTTCGTCCAAGGATTTAGCCAGTTTTACACCGCCTGCTTTGCCGCGGCCGCCGGCATGTATCTGTGCTTTAACCACATAAACCGGACCTGTCAGTTTTTCTTTGGCTCCGGCCCCCGCTTCATCTACGGAAAAAGCAGGTACACCCTTCGGTACAGCTACACCGAATTCTCTAAAAATCTGTTTAGCCTGATATTCATGAATATTCACTAAAGATTACCTCCCCAGTTTAAAATACTTAAATATAATAACAAATTTATTACAAATTTACTATATTCCAGTTCATTATTTAAAATTATAAATACATTTGTGTTTCATTTATAGTCTTTATTATACACTTTTTTTAGAAATAGTAAATATCTATAATAGAAATTTTTTCCATATATTTTATTTATATCTAACTTTAAAAAAATTATCTTTCAATTAATTGAATTTAATGAAAATAATTCCTGCAAACTTGTTTTTCCTACAATAATATTCTATCATTATATCATAAATCAATGTGATAATGAGGTTACATCTTATGACAGAAAAAATTACTGATAAACTGGCAAATAAATTGAAAGAAGAAAAAGACCTGCAAAACTTTCTTACGGAAAATCAGCAGGATTTGAAAGAAGCCAATCTGAAAGAATTTCTGCAAAATCTGCTGGAAACGAAACAGCTCAGCAAAACGGAAGTAATAAAAAACTCCGGACTGGATAAGACATACGCCTATAAAATCTTCTCCGGTGAAAAGAAAAATCCCTCCCGCACCAAAATTCTGGCACTGGCACTGAGTATGCAGCTCAACGAAGACGAAACAAACCATCTGCTCTGGCACGCCTGCCACAACGCCCTATACCCGCGTAACCGCTGGGACTCCATCATTATCTTCGCGCTCAAGGAGCATTTCAGCGTGGTCGATACCAATCTGCTGCTCATTCAATACGGCGAAAAAGAAACACTGTATTAAATATCTATTGTAGCAACTGATAGCTTAAGGCAGTATAATACTTTATATTTAGTGAGGTTAAGTGACAACATCGAATGTATATAAAGTATTATACTGCTGGCTGCAGGTTCGATATTTTATCAACACTATAGATTATAAAGCAAAAAGCGTACTAAGCTAAAATTTAGTACGCTTTTTCCGTTTTACTGTTTTGCTGCAAAAACTTCATTATTTCCTGCATTTTCTCTTTCAGCGCGGACTTCAATTCCGGCAGATACGATTTTCGGATAAGCCCTTCTACATCTTCCCGCAATGTCGGGTTATCCTCCAACACTTTCTGCGTGCTGTTTAAAATCTCCTCCATAAATTTGAGACAGATATCGTCGATATTAAAGCTGTACGCTGTGGCTATTTTCCTCTTTCCGCCTTCCGTCCTGATAATCCTGTTTTCATCGATTGCAATTTTCGTATGCAGAATTTCGTCAGCGTAGGCAATGAACCGCTGTGCCGTGTTTGCCATTGTACGATTAAAGAAATTCTGCCTGATTTCCGCCGTATAATTCGTTTCTTCAATATGCTTCAGCTGCCACAGATGAAAATTGCGCCTATCCTCGCTGCCCGCAAAATTCGTATACGTCGGTATACATTCAAACCATTTCAGATAATCCGGCAGATTAAGCCTGAATTTTGCTTCCACCTCGCCGATTATTTTTTCTACCTTTTTATTTATATTATAGTAGTAATTTCTGTCGTTTTCCTGATAAACACAGTATTTTTGCAAGCTGTACGCCTTGTAAAAATCAAGCGTATCCATTATATATTCATCTATATGGGCAAACATTATCTGTTCAAACTCTTCCATCGCCACCTGCAAAGCCTGCTCATGCGTTTCAAATTCGTATGAATTGACAAGACTTATCGGAAAGGACATATCAATATCATTTTTGTTAAAGGCATAATCCTTTTGCTGCTCCGGTATTGGCGGACGAAACGAAACAAGCTTGTCTTTGAGCATGATTTCGATTTCATTCAGCGGCAAAGAATAAAACGCATATTTATATTCACCGTTAAGCTCCGCTATAATTTCATCAACAGACTGATACCTGTTATTCGGGTCAAACTGCAGCATTTTCCGTACAACCCGCTGCAAAAGACCGGACTGCGGCTTTAACAGCTGCATTGTAATTCCCAGTGCGTAGATGTCAGCGCGTCTGTCCGTCTGTCCCCAGCCATACTGTTCGGGCGCCGCATATCCCTTCGTGCCGAAATACTGCGTATTTTGCTCCCGGCCGTATTTATACGTGCGCGCCACGTCAAAATCAATAAGCTTTACGATATCATCGCTCGTCAAAATAATATTACTCGGCTTGATATCCTGATGAATAATATCTTTTTTATGCAGAAGCGACAAACCTTCGCACATCTGGAACAGAATATTTCTTATGCGCTCATCCGAAAAATATTCCCCGCCGCTCAGCAGGTTTTCCAGTGTCCGCCCATTGATAAACTCCTCAATAACAATTAGCTGACTGCCGTCGCGATACACATAGTTCATACGCGGCAGCAGCCGGCAACTCAACCGCTGCAACGAAACGTACAGCGCATATAAATTTTCCAGCTTTTCGCTTTCCAAATATTTAACAACATAAACCTGCCCCGTAATCCGGCTGTAAACCAGAACAATCCTGCTCTTTTCACTATTTTTCAGCTCAGTGATTTTCGTACAGGTCCGTAAAAATAACCGTGCCTTATCACTCATAATAAAATCCCATCCGTTTTTATTGATAATTATACCACAATAGAAAAAAGCTGTAATAACCTGAACCGATTTTCAAATTATTGCAGCTTTATTCTCAATCATATTCTGTTATAAAATTCATCACCGAAATTACCATAGAACTTATAGTTATACGCCAGTGCAAATGCGATTTCTCCTGCCGGCATTACAATACCCGTCGCTGCCCATGAACCGTTCGGGTCAAGATAGCTCCAATTATCATTCAGATTGCGGTCAACGTACATTCTGACTAAATCCGAATTATAGAAAAATCTGTACGTTTTCACCTGTGAAATTGCCGTACTACCTTTGTCAGCATCCGGTACAGTAACTACATTGACCGCAATTATATACTGCGGCGGAGCGTATTTCTGCACATTGAGCGAACTTCTGTCAACATACCACGCCACTCCCATATGCCCGTCACACAAAATATAATTCGGGTCGCCGTTTAAATGGTCAGGATACGGCGAAGCAAACGCCGTCGATATCATCATCATAAAAACCGCTATAAATGAAATAACCAATTTTTTCATGTATCAACACAACCTTTCTTATAAAATTACGGTAAAGAAATTCCTCTTTTTATAATATCCTCATTCAAGCTGTCCGCATGTGTGAGTACGATATTGGCCAGATTGACATTCTTCTGTTCTTTCAATACACCATGATAATGGGAAGGATTTTCCCCCTGCGCAGAATAAAGCATTCCCGGAACAATATTATTATTGGCATCCACCTCAAACAGAGCATAAATCGGTACTTCATGCACCTTTCCGTTCCATACGCCTAAAATTTTATCCTCACCGTTTTTATTATCATTTTCTATGTGCATTTTAAATATAAGCGGAGCCATTCTATCCATCGTTTCATATTTATTATCTCTCGGCCGCAATAACGCTTTATCATAATCCACACGCGCAATCATATCGTCTTTTTTGTCGTAAATGACAAAAGTTATGCCTTTGCTTATATCCAAACCGAAAAATCCGTCTTCATCAAACTTGGAAACGGCAGACAGTTTATAAATCGCATTTTTACTCTGCAAAACTTCATTTGCCTGCGCAAGCACGTCCCTTTTCACCGGAGATGCCTGTTTATTTGTAGATTGTTCTTTCTCTTCATCAGATTTTTTAACCGTATCATCTGTCGCCTCGTCTGAAACCATGTGTTCTATCTCTGCAACGGCTTTACCGAGAAAACTCGTATTCCAGCCGCAGCCGCTTGTAATAAAGCACAAACTGATACACATTAAAATCGATAATGCACTACATTTTTTATTCATACATATTCCTTTCATTTTACGGCAAACCGCTGAATATATAAGAATATTCAGCGGCTGACACCATTAATGCTGTACTATACCGTAATCCTTATAACCGAACCAGTTGTTGCTTTCATCCCAGAAGAAATGATATTCCTGCGCTGGCTGATGCAGACCCATTTGCGAATAAGATAAAACTATGTCGCCATTCGATACGTACATATGCGGTTCGGCATAACTTCCAAGCGGATTGTAATAATTAGCTGGATTTACATAAAGCTGCCACGTTTCTTTTTGATTGTCATAACCCATTAAATAAATACTAGCACTACCATCCATATTGTCGGCGCACATTACAATATAGGCGTATTTGCCATAAACACTGTCGTAAACCTGGTCAATGCGCAGATATTTATGATACGGCATATTTGCCTTATATATGACTGTATCGTCTTTGCCCACATACATCGTCATCTGCGAACCCGACGGCACAAAAGCTATTTGGATATCGTAGCCGTTTTCCGCAAAAGAAGCACTGACGCCGTTACCCGTTATCGTGCCGCTTTGCGTCTGTGCCGTTTGGAATGAACTGGCAAAACTTACCGCCGTCAGACAAAATACCGTACATACCGTTAACAATAAAATTCTTGCATACTTCATATTAAAACGTCCTTTCTATTTATTTCGCCTTATATTGCTGAAAAACCTTGTTCAATATACCGGAACTATCCCACCAGTTCATACTTACTCCGTTTATGTCCAAATATGATACTTCAAAACGGCTGTCATTCAATATTCTGAACTGCACACAGCATGTTGCTGGATTATTATTCCAACGACATTCACCGTTAAACTCCACAATACGCTCATTATTTTCCGAAACAAACGATTCCCATTTTTCATTGCTGAAAAACTGGTCAAACGCTTTGCCAATCGGCACCCCTTTCGCCATATCAAGACTGCCGTTTTTAACCGTATGCACGTATTTATCATCACCGCAACCGGCAAATAAAACACTCATCAATGAAATAATCACGACAATAAATATAAGTTTTTTCTTGTTTTCCATAATCGCGTTCTCCTTATTTAAAATTCAATGGATTTTCTCCATACTGATTATTTCCGTCAGTTCCCGGCATTAAAAATAAATACAAATAAAAAAACGGTGTAACAGCCGGAATAAACGTCAATAACACAAACCAACCAGACTTATTCACATCATGCAATCGCCTGATATCAAGCATCAAATCGGCAATTACACATAAAATAAATATTATTATACTTATTAATAATAGTACCGTCGAAAATAAATCATCTTCCCAAACCGAATCAAATATTACATAACATATCGTTTCTAAAAATATAATAAGCAACGAACGCCAAAAATAAGGTTTACGATTTAGTCTGCCCTGATAAGAAAAATAATCCCGTTTCATCATCTGTACAAAATCCGAATTAACAGCTTTTCTTATATCCTCTGATACTTCGTTATTATTCGTACTCAATACAGCTCCGCATTTAGGACAGTATTTCTCATTAATCCCTACTTGCGTTCCGCATTTCGAACAAAATCTGCCTTGCATAAAAATCATCACTTTCCACTTCATTCAAACAAATCATCAAACAGTCCGCCGTCATCTTCCGCCGGTTCGATACTGTCAACCGCCGGACTGTCTTCTATCGGTTCCGTTTCCACTTCAGTCGTATCATCATAAGCCTGAATATGGTCGGCCGCATTATCCAGCGGCGGTACATACGCTGAAACCTCCTGCACCGTTTCGTCAGCATAAGCCGCCAAATCCGGCGCAGCCAAATCTTCACTCGTGATATTGCCCGGTACATCACTTCCCGCCGCACTCGCCGTCGCCGAATGAAGCATTGAACCTGCCACAGCACCCACTGCCGCAGCCGCCGCATATTTTCCCATATTCTGCAACGTACTGCCGGTGTTGTTTTGCTGATTATTATGCGCTGCCGTATTTCTGCCGTGATTATTGCCCGGCATATTATTCACCGCATTCGCCGTCGGCAATGCAGAATGCACAGCACTAAGCATATTAGCATTTTCCGCCATGACAGCCGGATTATTTTTAATGATATCCGCCGCCAGATATAAATGCGCCAGAGCCAAATAAACAGCTGCCTCTTTTTTGCCCATATTAACAGCATTTTTCAAATGCACAATGGCTTTTTCATAATCATGCAGCGGATTAGCCGTATTCATAAACTCCCTGCCCAAAATAAATTCATCCAACGAACTTTTATTCACCGTCTGCTTTGGCAGCTGCCCTCCGCTCGGTGCGGGAATATCCACTATCTTCACACGGGAAACAGCCTGTTCATCCGTCGCAAACTTAGCGCCGCACTGCGTACAGAAAAGATTTTCCTGCGGCATTCTCGCGCCGCATTTCGTACAAAACTTAAACATAAAAACTCGCTCCTATCTCTTATTTATTCTGCAACGGGTCTTCACCATACTGATTAGAACCTTCCGTTCCCTTGAAAAACAATACATAAATACTCAAAGCGGCATTGGCAATCGGCACGCAGCCCAAAAGCACCAGCCAGCCTGTCTTGTTCAAATCATGCAAACGGCGCACATTGAGCGAAATCATAAATACCATACAGATTGCACAGACAATCAGCGTAAACAGTATTTCTGCCGTTCCCGGTGCCGTTGTGAGCATACCGAACTCATCAAATGTAAATTCATCTTCAAACATCAAATCGACAAGCACCAATAAAATTACCGAAACAACATACACAATCAAACTGCGGATAATATACGGCTTCCTGTTCAAGCGGCCGGAAAAAGACAGATACTGTTCTTTCAGTATTTGCAGCGTATCATCCTTTCTTTCCGTCTCCCTGCTCGCTGCATTAGGCATATTCACAACCGTTTGCCCATTATTTCTTTCCCTATAACTGCTGTTTAATGCACCGCATTTCGGACAGAATTTAACATCTTTTTCAATCTGCTGACCGCATTTACTGCAAAAATGCTTTTCCTCCACCTGCACTTCAAGCTGTCTGCCGCATTTCGGACAGAACACCACTTCATCACTAAAAATCTGATTGCATTGTACACATTTTTTCATACCGAAAACTTCCTTTCATCTATAGAGTTTATAAATCCTTGAAAAAATCACTGATATGCACATTAAGTGCTCTCGCTATCTGAAAAAACGTTGATATCGGCACACCCTTTTTATATGCGCCCCTTTCAATCCGCGATAAATACGATACGCTAATGTTAGCCCGCAGAGCCAGCTCCTTCTGCGTAAACCTCTTCATTTTGCGATAATAAGCCACCCTGCAGCCTATCTGAATATATTCTGCTTCAAACATTGCTAAAACCCCGCTCTGTAATTTTGTTCTATATTCATTTTAAACAATAAGCCGCCAATAGTGGTGTACTGTCAGTATAATTTCAAAAATTTTTCGCCCTATCTAGCACATTTTTTATCCTAAAAAAATAAAAACCGCTGAATATATAGCAAAAAAACTATATATTCAACGGTCAAAAATTAAAAATTATTAGTTTTTATTTTTAGAGCCGAAAAACATTGCTCCAACTACTCCTACTGTCGCTAAAACCCCACTTGCAACCATAGCAGCATTTTTCAATGTAAGATTATCTGTAATTTTATCCATAATACTACTTTCTTCAAAATTTCTTTTCTTATAACTTTCTTTATGATACGTACATTCAACCCATTGAACAAAATAAAATAGATTTTCAAGACATTTAACAGCTATTTCAGGCGTAATTTTATTTGGACTTTCATGTACAGCAATATTACCATTTCTACGAATATAATTGAGTTGGTCTTTTTTACTCTTACCAATTACCACAATAAACGTTTCATTGTTTACCATAGAACCTAATGTTGGTCTTTCTCCTTTGTTTACATTAGCTCTAATGTTAAATCGATTATCCTTTTTGTAAACCCATTTAAGAGTAGCTTCCAGCGCTGAACGGATATTTTTAACACAATCTGCCGGCGAATCGGTTCGCCATCTTGTCTCTGCTTGAATACATAAAGAAGAAAAAGAACTAAATTCTTTTATATCTTCCAAGTAACCAAAGTTTGACATATAAAATTATTCCTCCTTTATCAATAACCATTACATAAAAGAATATTACTATCATTATATATTATAACATTTTTAGTAAATAATTCTCTCATCTAAGATGAAATTTATTATTCATTTTTTTCACCAACTGCATTTTTGCCATTAAAAATAACTGTTTTCTTAAATATTTTTTCTTTAAATAAACACATTGCGCAGTCTGTTGCACGGTTTTCGGCTCGTTAAGATATTTTATGATTTTCATCCAAAGGCTGTATTTCTTTTTAGCTCGCCGTTTGTTGTTCATATTGAAATAGCGCATCTGCTGCCAGAAATTCATAGACAAAAATCTTTCCAGTTCTTCATTATATTGAGCAATAATCGCAATACTGCAATCGTCCTGCGTATTATTCACAACAAGCTGAAAACTGTCTTTTAACAGCTGAAGCATTTCCCCATGTTCAACTAAACATACCTTACGCATTATTCTAACAATGACAGGTGCCAGCTGACCTGTACGCTTCTGATAAAAACTTTCCGCCGCGCCGTCGGATATCAATACAAAACCATGAATATTTTCAATATTTCCCTTAAACAGTTTCATATACAGCAAAGCCTTAGAGGACGTCGTGAAAACCGTAGTATTACTGAACTCGCCAGTTTCCGGTTTGGAAGCAACTTTCAAGCTGTCATTTTTCCAATATCCTATCACGCCATCGCCGATATGAAACAGTAAAAATCTGTTGTTTTTGATAGCTACAAACAGCAGTGTTGAAGCTAAATCCTTTATACTGCAATTCAGCTGTTCGGCTTTTTGCCGTAGTGCCTCCAAAATCCGCGTCAAAATATTCTTCTTTACCTGTACTCCGTCTGTTTCGTTGAAAATACGCTCAAAATTATTCGCTATATAATCACAAGTAGCCTGAAGCGCCGTTTCCGCACCGAAATGCGAAAATTTCGCTGAACCTGCACCGTCAGCCAGCCCCAATAAATGCACGCCGTTCATACAGCAGGAAACAGTTTTATCCTGACAGGGAATATTCTTTCTGCAATGACTTCTGCCCGCCTGCGCATAATCCAACATATGCCACATTATAACGTACCCCAACCTTTAATGCCTTCCGTATCCAAAGCGACAAGTTCGCCTGGCACGGATTGAGACGTTTTGGAAACACTTTTACTGAGCCACTCAAAAAATTCGGCAAATTTTAATCCCTGCAAACGAAGCGGTGAACGGTTCGGCGACAGTTTGCCCAAAGAGGACATATTCGCTTCCTTGCCGATACCGATAGGAAAAACTGTAAGTTTTTTACTTTTTACCATATTACCGACTCTATCGATTGCACGCTGCCAGCTATCTTGAGAGCCATTGTTTTCTCCGTCCGTCAGAATAACAAGCCACGGCTGATAATAGTCTACGCCTTTATCTTTATATTCATTCTTCCTCTTTTCCAGCAAATCCAATGCCAGATTAACGGCTTCGCCCATATGCGTATCACCTTTTGCTTTAAGCTGCGGCACCTGCTGCCGTTCGATACTGCCGAAATCAAGCAAACATTCGGCATCATCATTAAACTGAACGACACATATTTCCGCCGCATATTTTGCCACTTCATCGCCGGTAATCGCATCAAAGAAAAGTTGCAACCCTTTTTGCAGTTCATTCAACCTCGTTTCGCCGCCGGAAACAATATTCCATGTCCTGCCGTCTTCATAAACGGTTTCGCCTGTTTTCTCATATGTCCCGCTCTCTACCACCAGCATGGAAGCACTCGTATCCAAACATATGCAAATCGGCACGCGCGTCGTCGGATTGTCAACCAAATCCTGTAATCTTATTAAAGCGTTATTTTCCATTCTTACCATTCCTTTCTTCAATTAAACAAATTTTTAAACAATCGCCTAAACCAATTAATTATTCTCCTAAAAATACTTAAATTCGCATAAGCCCGCACAACGGCTTTTTTGTATCGAGTCGGAAAAACCGCCTCCGACATTTCATCCTGACTGCCGATACTGCCGTTATCCAGCAATTTCAAATATTTATTGAAATCATCCAGCCATCTTTCTACAGACAGCCGGTTCTCAGCTCGCGAATACCTGCCGTCTTTATGAAAAGTATTGTAAAAATCCGTTTTGATAAAATACGGCAAATGGCTCCATATATATATCCATGCTCCTTCCGGCGTCCTGTCATTTTTCAACTCATTGAGCGGATAAGCAAAATCCATGTTGAGCATATTACTTTCCATACTCTCGCCGCCTTGCAATGAATACGGATTTTTTCCCATCATTATAATCATGAACAGTAACACGGCCACGGCAAAATAATCACTGCTGAAACTGCGCAGATATTCGTTATAATGCCTGTCCCTATTATACGTTCGCTTGTAACATCTATTCTCCCGCAAAATTTCCTGTGCTGTAAACGGAATTGTCCCGACAGGACAAGGAAATCCTTCCACCTGGTAACTGTCAACATCGACAAAATAAACCTCAGTCGGCGAACAGACCATTATATTAAACGGATTTATGTCGCCCAGAATAATATTATGCCTATGCAGAAATCTGATTTTATCCAAAATCGTAATACACAGCTGAACGATATCCCGTTTTTTCCAATCCGGAAACTGCTTTAAAAACAACGGTTTCAGAAAAATACTCTTCTGCAACTCTACGCCCTTAGCTTTAAGCATTAAATAACCGACAAACTCATCTTTAGCATTGTACAAAATCTCCTGCGGATAACAAATACCCGGATACTGAATATTCTTCGAGGTCATCAATTTTATTTTCGCTTCTCTGTATTTCGTGATTTTATCCCGATTGTAGATTTTCGCCACATATTGCGTATTCGTCGTATAAACCGCGGCTTCCCCGCCTTTGCCGAGAAGCTTCAGAAGTTTTATTTTCTTTCGCGTATCGACCGACTTTTCATCTGCCTGTTCCACCGAAGAATTTTCTTTTGATACATCATCTTTTGAACCGAAGAAAAAATCATGTATCATCGAAAAAATGCTTTTATCTTCCTTTTTTGCTTTTTTAACGTCATCATGCTGCGGCTTCGGTTTTTTCTTAGGTTTAGGCTTCTTGCCGTTATATACAATATCTCCAACAGTCGGTATACAGGTTACTTTTAAACTTTCATTGGAAATTTTTATCAAACTGCCTGCCAACTCAAATACAGGTTTGCTGAATATATCTTTCAAAGAACCTTCATTATCAAGACTTTTCACAATCACATTCGAAGATTTAGCTTTATTTAAAATATTTTTTGCCAAAAGCCGGTCTTCCGTTATCAGCAGAATTTTATACTTGGATTTAAACTTATTGATAACATACAGGAACACATCATCAGCCTTGCGAAAACTGTCCTCGCCCTTTATCTGAATAATCTGCGCCTCTTTCAGCTTGGTAATTATCTGCCGTATCTTCTGCGCCTTTGATTTTGTATATGAACTGTTTATACTTTCTTCAACTTCCCGCTGCACATTAATCGGTACAATAATCCTGTTCTTGTACAATTCGAGCAGCGGTATTATATTCGACCAGAACCGCGATACATAAACGTTCGACAAACTTTTCAGCAGACTTGAAGTGTCTATGAGAATTTTATAATTTTTAACATAGAACTTTAATAACCGGTCCGACCTTAAATCAGCAGAAGAAGCCGCCAATATTTCATTAAGTTTTCTCTCCTCATCATCGTTCAGCGTATCATCAATGTCTTCCGCATATATTCCCAAATCACTCAGAAACTCAATCACAGCCGGCTCTTCAAGCTCCAGTTTCTCCGCCAATTCTTTTACTTTAATAGACATAACTCACATATCCTTTCCGACAAAATCATGATATGTAGACTTAAATCATGCCTTCATTTTACCTAAATTGAACACAAAATTGGTGTACTGCTAAGTATAATTTATATATATTTTGCTTTATCAATTCAAAAAACAATTTTATTTGTTATTACTATTTATAAACAAAAACAACTCTATAGCATACTATAAACAGCCAATCTGATATTATATTAACGCTCTTAGATAAAATCTATATATGCTACTTTAAAATATATAATCAAACTCAAACATATTCCGTAATACTATCTCTTGCTCATCCTTATATCTACATTTTAACAAAAAAAGGTTCTACAATAGATGTTAAGGTAAGAGAAAATTCCTTATTCTAAGATTTATTATAGAACCAAAATTTTTACATATTCAATATTATATTTGCATTATTAACTTATTCAATTAAGATGACGATTAATCACCCAAGTATGTGGTTTATTTTCTTGTTTTCTAGGACATTTTCCTGGAAGCGGTCTGCCCATTGAAGTATTTCTGATTTCTTTTTTACCACAATGACTACACATATATTCAATTCGTTTATCTGCCATTTCATCAAATCCTTACTGTCTTATAAACAATAACACTTGCGACTTAACTATTTCGTTTATTTGATAATTCTTCAGCTAAACACCAACCAGCAGATTCTAACATCGCCACACTAATTGACGGTGCAACAATCTGCCCTAAAAAAGGTATTATCTTTGAAGCTTCTTTCGCAAGTGTTTTTATAGGTTGTTTAAGCATTGTTTGTTTTATAGCTGCAATAGCCATATTTTTAGCAACGCTTTCTTGTATAGAATCTCCAAAAACACTAGATAACGCCATAGCCATTGTCGTCATCGTTACCATATCCGCTGCCACACCTACACCTGGCACAGGGACTAAATTTCCTGCTGCTGCCGCTACTGCATGACTATGAATTATTTTCTCACATTTACTTTTTTCTTCTTCTGTCATACTCATAAAAATTATCCTCTAAATTTAATAATTACCATCTTAAAAATTCATTACATCTAATATCACAACGAGCATTACAAAAAAAAGATGTCATTTTTATTTTTTGTTTATGAATTTTTAATAAAAATTTCATAAAAACTCCTTTGATTTTAACAAAAATTTTATTAAATAATCCTAGTACTATAAAAAAACATTACATAATACTAAAATATTTTTTACTTAAACGGACAAGCTAATCCCCTGCAATCAGCATAGCATTGCGCACCGCATTTACTGCTACAGCCACCATAATTATATATTTTTTTCAAATCAGGTTTTATTAAAATTTTCATTATAATTACCTACCTTTTTATAATTTTTTAAAAAAGACCTTTAACTGGACATCCTAAATTAGTACATTTAGCATAACATTGTGAGCTACAATCACTTCTACATCCTTCTAAGGACTTAGATTTAACTAAACTCATATTTCTTACTGGTTGAATCAAAATTTTCATAAAACATATTCTCCTTTTACTTTATTTTTTATTTCATTTTTCCCTTCCAATATACAATTTTTTTCAAAAATCAATGTATTGATTATGCAATTATTTTTTAAAATGATATTTTTACATTTTATTTTATCAACATAACAATGATCTAGAATAATATTTTCAGCTATAATTTTTTCTATTGATATTTTTCCTTTATGATTAAAATATGCTTTTTTATTATTTATATTTCTTAATACCATTGAAATATTTTCAAAATCGTTTTTTTTATCTAAAAAAACTTTAATATTATCACTTATAATTTTACCTATATGATTATTTTTTGATAAACTTAATTTTATTTCTTTAGCTTGCAAATATTGCAAATATACTTGTCCATTTACAATTATATCATCTCCTTTTATATTATTTCCAGATAAAATTCCTTCTATACTAATTTGTTTTCCTACTATTTTTTTTAAATTTATTATTCCTTCTAAATTTATTTTATCACCATTTAAATTTTCTCCATATATTTCACCTTTTAATTTAACATCATTTCCCTTCATTTTATTAAAAATTATATTTCCTTCAGATTTTAATAACTTTGCCTCTAAAATATCCTCAAGAAGTAAATCCCCTTCTAGAATATTTTTTTCATTTTTTAAATCAGTAAACATTATATAACCACTAATCTTCATTTACATTACACTTCTTTTTCTATCACAACTTCCAACCCTCCAACAATCAATAAAACAATATCCTTTACAATTACTTAACATAAAAAAACTTTTAGGCTTTATTAAAAATATCATCTCAAATTTCTCCTTTTAATTTTTCATAATAAAACTCAAGTATCTTTTCAAGATTATATTTTACTGTATCACATACTGGCATATTATTTACATTTTTTCTCGCCGCATCTGGACAACCACCCATGCAAATTGGTAACATATTACATTTTTTACATTTATCTATTAGTAAAGGATTCCATTCTATCCAATTTAAATATTTCACTGATGGTTTTTTATCTTTATCTGTTAAATGCGCACAACTATAAACTTTATCTCCAACATGATTCCAACATTTATACATATATCCTTCAACATCTATAACAAACGAATTAATATAATCTGTACAACAATAATTATATCGTATATGTGGATAAACAGTCATCTTATTCATAACAAATCCCATATCTATAACTTTTTTATATAGTGGTAAAAGTATATCCGCATATTGTTCATTATCAAAACAATTGTTTTCTATTGATTTACATATTTCTGTAAACATAGATACTTTTCCAAAATCTATTCTTAATTTTTGATATTTTAATATTCTCTTTTTTATTATATTCAATAATTCATCTAATGAATTAACATTTTCTTTATCTACATTTATACGTAAAATAACGTCTAAATCATTATTTAATAATTTATCAATATTATTAATCAATAAATTAAATGTACTTTTACCATTACAACTAATTCTTCTTTTATCATGAATTTTCTGAGGGCCATCAATAGTTACTTGGGCTCCTTTAATATGATAATTTTTAAATGCAATAATATCATCATCTGTTAATAAACTAGCATTGGTAATAATAAACGCATTATATTCAATATTATTTTCATTACATAATTCAAGTATCTTCTTGGATAAGGAATATATTATTGATTTTGCAATCAATGGCTCTCCACCATACCATGTAATTGATAAATTTCTTATATTTGCCATATGAGCAGAAATAAATTCTATCAATGCATTTTGATTATCACTATTCATAACACCAGTATTATGATTTTCAAAACAATACTTACAACGAAAATTACATGCTAATGTAGGTGCTATTGTAAGTGCCAATGTAGTGGTATCATATTTTCCTATATTTCTATAAAAATTTATTAATTTCAATTCATTTACATCATCATCAATTATTGCTCCTGATAATTTCATATTATTAAGTAAATCTTTATCATATTTTTTTTCATCATAACATTTATTTTTTATATCCTTAATCACTTGTAAAAAACTATTATCTACAACTGCCAAAGCACACGTCATTGCATTAAAAAAAATTATTGTATTATCATATTTTTTAAAAAAATTATATTTTGATACTTTCACCAAATAACCTTCTCATCAATTTATTTATATTATAATTTTTAATAATTTTACTAAAAATAATTTAGTGTAATATAGATAAAATATCATCTATATTACACTATTTATTATATATCATTATTTTCTATGACGATCTTTAAATTCTAAACCTGCTCCTAATTTTTCTTGCCATGAAGATGATTTACTATTATAAATACGTTTTAAATCATAATCAGATAAGTTTCCATAGCCATTTCTATATCTTGCATTTTGACCTTGATTCATTATATCTGCTCTTTTTCTAGCACTAGCTTCTGCTCCTTTTTGTAATAAACTTAATGCCATATCAAAAAAACCCATAATTAACACTCCTTTTATATTTATAAATAATATTTATATGCTATTGTTTAAACATAAACAGCTCTGATATAGATACATCCAAAGCATTTGATATATCTATTAATACAGGCAAAGATACAAATTTTTTTACCAATCCACATTCTATTTGTGATAAATACGTATTACTAATATTAACCTTTTCTGCCAATTCTAATTGAGTCAAATTTTTCTCTTTTCTATAATAAACAATATTTAATCCTACTTGTTTTAAAACTTCTTTATATGAATGATACATTCTTATCACCACATTTTTATTTAATCATCTTTTCTCAATATATAAATTATCTCACTTTAACTTCATTTTCGCTTTAGAGAATAGTTATATTATTTTAACTGTTAGTTAAAATAATATAACTATTCCATTTTAAATATAACAATTCGCAACTATTTTATCTTGCAACTTAAATAAAATTTTCATGAATCCTTTTCAAATAATTTACTTACATTCACATCAAGAGCTTTTGCTATTTTCATAAACGTAGATAAAGATACACCATTTGCATAACTGCCTCTTTCTATTCTTGACAAATATGATGTACTAATTCCTGTTTTAAAAGCTAAGGTTTCTTGTGTATATCCTTTTAATTTACGATAATAAACTATTTTAGCTCCAATCTGTTTATATTCCCATATAAATGATAAATTCAACTATGTATATCTCCTTTCATTTATATTATTCCTTCTATATAAAATTATCTCATATTCTTAAAGATTTACAATTCGGCTCAGTTCATATATCCGCCCTATTTGTGTCAGTTTCAATTTTTTGCCAAAAACTTCGGTTCAATCTTTCATTTAGTAAACGCAAATCACATTCTTATTTTATCCAATCCGAACGCAAAATCGGTATACTGCCAGTACAATTTTGCAAATTTTTACTGTTTCAGTTCAACTTTTGACTTTATACGGCACGTTTTATCTACAACTAAATGAAAAACGGCTCCATAATTGTAAAATGCTGCCAAAATCTGCCGCATTCACTCATCATGGAGCCGTTTGCTCTATTTGAAATTATCTCATTTCTGTAGTATAATAAAGATACAAAAAGACAAGGCAATTAACGTTTGCCAGCGTTAGCCTTCTCTTTCGCCGTAAATTAATACGCTTTGAAAAAGCCAAACGTAACTGCAATTAAGTTTGGCTTTTTTCTTTATCTTGTGCAGTAAAAAATTCTATTTATCGTCAGATAAAGCGATAACTATTGCTACAACACCAGCAATAAATATGCCGCCAGCCGTAAAAAACTGATTGTTGATAGCTACTTCTATAATCGAAACCATTATATCCGTATACATAGTTATCACCTCCCGCCGTTTTATCTTAACGACAAGAGAAAACCAACTCGTTAATTTGCCTTGCAATTTTTTATTATAGCAAGTTTTCGATACAAAAGCAAAAAGCTCACCGTATTTGCGGTGAGCTTTTTATTTTAACGGATAAAGTTTGTCATGATTTTCGCTTCCGTTTCCGGAACAGCAACGCCTGCTTTCTTACCGGCTTCGATACATTTCAACAGCCAAGCCATATTCGTGGCAAGCACGCGCATAATCTGCATACCTTCAGCATCGCGCTTTACTTCATCCGGCGTGTTGCCATGTACCATTGTCCAGTAATTAGCTGAAACAATCGGCATTTGATGATAGGAAAAATATTTATTCAGCACATCAATCGTCGCCGTAGTGCCGGCGCGTCTAGCAGAAGCAATCGCTGCTGCCGGTTTGTGAAGCAGGTCCTTACCGGCAAGACTTGCCAGTCTGTCCATAAATTCCATGATTTCACCGGAAGGCGATGCCCAATATACAGGCGATCCGACAACGAGCCCGTCAGCTGTTTTCATTTTTTCCGCAACGGCTTTAATATTTTCCATTGTCGGTACAGCGTGAATAATTTCACTTTCCACGCCGTTTTGTTCCAATGTATGAGCGATTTCCGTCAAAGCTGTATACGTGCAGCCCTTTTCGCGGCGGCTGCCGTTCAATAACAAAACTTTCATCAAAATCTTCCTTTCATTATAATATATCTTTCTTCTTCAAATTATATGCTTATTATTCTCAATTATCAACAATTATATTGTGCCGAACCATCACTTTCTATTTATACACCTGTTTCAAAGATTTCTTTCAGCGAAAAACAGCAATAAGCAAAAATACTCACTTTTAATCACAAAAAACTCTTGAACAGATTTAAAATCTATACAAGAGCTACCATAATTGCTATAACGAAAAACAAGGCAAGTATTTATATTTGTTTCGTTGACTTCCTGCCGTTCATAAGGCGGGAGGTGATAGCATGTCCTACGATGATTTAATCATGGTGATTTGCGATATTGTTGTTACCAACAACATATCAATTATCATTGCGCTTACTGCTGTAATCGTGCTTATCATTTGTATGTCTAAAGATTAACTTTAGCATGCAGTCAATTAAGCTTATGTGAAACGATAGCGACTTTATTCACCCTATTAAATGAGCGGTAGAGTGTCAAGCACGTGGAACAGACGTTAGAAACAATATAAATGCTTGCCGTTATTTTTTATCATGCTTTGATTATACCGCATAATAAAATATATTTCAATCTGCTTCAAATAATAATTTATAATGATGTCAAAATACATTTGAACTTCAAAAAAGGCTTTACAGAAAAACTCCGTAAAGCCTTGAATTTACTAAATTGGTGCGGAAGACAGGACTTGAACCTGCACACCGAAAGATACTAGATCCTAAGTCTAGCGCGTCTGCCAATTCCGCCACTTCCGCACATGGCACTCGTGTGAATGCGAGAATTATTATATCATTTCTAAAGCCTCTACGTCAATAGCTTTTAAAAAATTAGACTTTAAAAACTTTTGCCTGCATGCCGATTTTGGCAAGCAGCTCATCCATGCTGTTGGCACCGACCGTTCTGCCTGCTACCAGCGGAATTTTAGCACATACTTTGGCATCATCGAGTGCATCATGATGATGAAATTTTATCTGGAAAAATTCACCGAGCGTATTCAGTTTATGATTAGGCAGCTGCGGCCAGACTTTGCGCGAAATCTGCACCGTACACGCCGTCGTAAAATGCGGTTTCGGCAGATGATACTGCCAGATACAGCTTCTAAGCACACCCATATCGAAAAAGGAATTATGCGCAATAACAATCCGGTTATCCAGATATGTACGCAGCTCCTGCCAAATCTGCGCAAAAGTCGGAGCATTTTCCACCATTTCCGGCGTTATGCCGTGAATTTTTATATTACCTTCTTCAAAATTCATTTCCGGCGGGCGAATAAGCGTATTATACGAATCGGTCATACGCCCTTTTTCAATCACCACGACGGCAACGGAGCACGCACTGTTTCGGTTGGCATTCGCCGTCTCAAAATCTATACTGGTAAAGTTCATTAAACTCATCGTTTCACCTCAAAAAAATCTAAGATACTACGCTATATACTATACCATAGTTATCTTAGATTTTTTAGTGTTTATTTTATTTTTGCGCTACCAGTTCAATAGCTTCTTTACCGGTCAAATGGTCAACGGTAAGCGCCAGTACGCATGTTCTGTTCCATGCTCCGTTGATTTCTTTCAGATGAGCTTCGTCATTATTTTGCGAAACGTATTTATAAGCCAGCTCTTTTAGTGCCGCCATTTTTTCTTCATCATTTTCAACTTTTTCTATTCTGCCGAAAACAATCACACTGCGAAAATATGTCGTGTATTTTTCCGGCACAATTGTATCCTTGTCAATAATGCAAAAAGAAACTTTATTCTGCTTGGCAATTATATCGAGTTTATGCCCGGATACGGCACAGTGAAAATAAATTCTTTCATTATAATATACGTAGTTAAGCGGCACGGCATACGGATATTCTCCTTCCGCCGCCAAAGCCAGCGTTCCTACCGTCTGATTTTGCAGTATCTTTTGGCATTCTTCCTTTGAAAGCTGCTGGCGAATCCGGCGCATCGGTTTAAACATCATAATTCCTCCTATTATAAATTTATCCCTATAACTTATTATAGAACGATTTTTTATTCTTTCCGTTGTTTTTACAACAAGATATTATTTGGCAAATTTTTCTTTTAAATATTCATCAATCGCCTTTGCCGCTTTCTTGCCTGCCCCCATCGCCAGGATAACGGTCGCTGCCCCCGTCACAATATCGCCGCCGGCAAATACGCCTTCTTTGGAAGTCTTGCAGCTTTCTTCATCCGCTATGATATTGCCGCGCTTGTTCACTGCCATATCAGGGGTGGTTGACTGCACGAGCGGGTTCGGCCCTTGCCCGATGGCGATTACCACTGTGTCTACAGCTAAATCAAACTCGGAACCGGTAATCGGTACAGGGCGGCGTCTGCCGGAAGCGTCCGGTTCGCCCAATTCCATTTTTATACAGCGGATACCCGTTACATAACCGTTTGCATCGCCTAAAATTTCTACCGGATTATTCAAAAGACGGAAATCTATCCCCTCTTCTTTGGCATGTTCCACTTCCTCGCAGCGTGCCGGCAATTCCGCCTCGCTCCTGCGGTACACGATGTAAACATGCTCCGCACCGAGACGCAGCGCCGTACGTGCCGAGTCCATAGCCACATTGCCGCCGCCGACAACAGCAACGACTTTTCCTACTTTTATCGGCGTCGCATATTGCGGAAAACGGTATGCTTTCATTAAATTGCAGCGCGTCAAAAATTCATTAGAGGAGTATACGCCGTTGAAATTTTCGCCCGGAATATTCATAAAGTGCGGCAGACCTGCTCCCGTTGCGACAAACACAGCCGAAAAACCGTATTCCTGCATTAAGTCGTCAATCGTGAACAACTTGCCGATAACGGCATTAACCTCGATTTTTACGCCCATTTTGCGCAGATTGTCGATTTCCGGTTTAACTACGTCCTCTTTCGGCAGACGGAATTCCGGAATACCGTAAGAAAGTACGCCGCCTGCCGTGTGCAGCGCTTCAAAAATCGTTACTTGATAGCCGAGTTTTACCAAATCACCGGCACAGGCAAGACCGGCAGGACCGGAACCGATTATCGCCACTTTCGGCATGTCTTCACGAACCGTTTTGACAATTTTTTCCGTGCCGTTTTGCATGCAGTAATCAGCTACGAAACGTTCCAGACGGCCGATACCGACCGGCTCGCCTTTTATACCCATAACGCAGTATTTTTCGCACTGATTTTCCTGCGGGCAGACACGGCCACAAATAGCGGGCAAACTGTTGCTTTCCTTGATTTTTTCGTCAGCGCCGACAAAATCTCTTTCTTTTATCTTGGCGATAAACTCCGGAATATCCACTTCAACGGGACAGCCTTTGCGGCAGTGCGGCACTTTGCAGTGCAGACAGCGGTTTGCTTCTGCTACAGCCAGTTCTTCCGTATAACCGAGAGCCACTTCATCAAAATTATGTGCGCGAGCCTTTGGGTCCTGCTCCAGCATTTTATGTTTTTGCATTACTAAAGCCATCTTATTTTCCCTCCATTGCTTCAACCTGTGCATTCAGACGGCAGACATGGTCTTTTTCCTGTGCTTCCTGCGGGCGGTACATGCGCTGGCGTTCCATCAGGTTTGTAAAATCAACGAGATGAGCGTCAAATTCCGGACCGTCCACACAGGCGAATTTTATCTTGTCGCCGACCTGCACGCGGCAGCCGCCGCACATTCCCGTACCGTCGACCATAATCGGGTTCAGGCTGACAATCGTTTTAATTTTATACGGGCGCGTCGTGTCCGCCACCGTTTTCATCATAATTACAGGCCCGATAGCCACAACTTCGGAAATATCCGTGCCTTTGTCGATGAGCTGTTGAAGCGCCGTTGTAACGAAACCTTTAATGCCGAAAGAGCCGTCATCTGTTGTTACAATAACTTCATCAGAAACTTTTTCCATTTCATCTTTTAAAATCAGTATATCTTTATTTTTTGCGCCCATAATCGTGATTACATGATTACCGGCCTCTTTCATGCCTCTGGCAATCGGATAAATCGGCGCAACACCGATACCGCCGCCGACGCAGACAACCGTTCCCAGATTCGGGCGGATATCCGTCTTTTTGCCGAGCGGACCGACCAAATCAAGAATACTGTCACCTTCATTTAATTGCGACAATAACGTCGTTGAAGCGCCGACCACCATGAAAATAATGTCAATCGTGCCGTTTTCGCGGTCAAAATCAGCAATCGTCAGCGGTACGCGCTCGCCGTATTCGTTGACGCGCAATACAACAAACTGTCCAGGCTGCGCCTTTTTGGCAATAAACGGAGCTTCAATCGTAAACTGCAAAATATTTTCATGCAGAACTTTGCGTTTTAAAATTTTATACATAAAAACTCTCCTTTATAATAGAACCTATAATAGAAATTTATCATCTCATAAAAAAAAATTTTAAGATTTAAGCTAATTTTCAGTCAATAAAAGTGCCGGTTCGGCACAATATACGTTAAAAATAACTATTTCTTAATTTATCCTCATATTGCGCCGGGCAATTTTTCT
>DCFC01000043.1:0-163 GCA_002314325.1 Megamonas hypermegale | reverse complement strand
GGCACAAAGAAAAGTTGCCGAAAATTCACCTTAGGGCATAAGATATCTCTAAGTGCTAAAGCACCAAGAGCTATCTTAAAAGTGCCTTAGTTCGTGCACTGCTAAGAGATTTTTACTTTAAAAAAATAGTTTTTTAGCTCTAACGTTTAAAAACTCGCTTCGC
>DCFC01000003.1 GCA_002314325.1 Megamonas hypermegale | reverse complement strand
TAGCGAAATGTTGTGTCAACAGCACAAATTGAGTTCCTGCTGAAAATAGAAGGCACGAGTCAAATTCCAAACGTTTCGAGCCGTTGTATCGCCTATTTTTAAAGAAAGGTTACGAAGGCTCGCCCAGTGCAGCGCAAGCGAAACGTTTAAGGTTTTTTCTTTTTGGTTCGTTTTTCTTTTGACTTTTCAAAAGAAAAATGAACTATACTTATTTAGTTGCAAATATCTTGTTTGCTTTTCTTGTTTGAATGTTCAATTGTTCTTTTAACTGCCTAAACGCCGTTTCCACTTCTGCGGGAATATCGACGTGGGCGATAAAATCCTTTCCGTTCGGGCCGTAGCCGTCTTTGTCATCCTGCAGGCGCGGTATTTCGCCCAGCAGCAACTCGATATACTTATCTCTGCTCCACATGCCCCAAAGATTGTTATCCGCCAGTGCCAGCTTATTATCTTTCACTGTAAAATACAGTTTGTATCCGGCAAAATTAATCAACTTTACGCCGCCTGCATATTGCCGAAAACCGGCTTCCATTCTGTGCTGCATCGTCGCATCCTGAATAAACGTAATCGTCTGCGGCTTTATGTTTAGTTCGTCAAGCTTTGCCAGTGCATTAGTTACATTATTGCCACAATTTGTCGATTTCGTTTCCAAAATGCAGTTTTCCATATTATATTTCTGCTTCAGATACGCCTGCATAATTTCCGCTTCACTTTTATCCGCCGTACTGAAATTCGGCAGAACCGGCTGCATTTTCTGCCGCAGTGAACCCGTCGTATGGCCTGCGCCGCCGGCTATCATATAATGCTTGGCAAAGTTATTCCTGTACGCCTGATAAAAAACCTCACAGCCTTCGGGAATACAGCCGCCGAACAAAATCAGCACATCAACCTGCTTTATCTTGTATTTCTCCTGCAAAGCCGCCTGCGTCAATTCCTTTAAATCCCTTTTCGCCAAAAAATCCACCAGAATATTTAAACACTCCGCTGCGGAAACAACATCACACTTTTCCATATTATCACTGCCTTTCAATGTATTATACCCGTTGTGCTAGTAAAACATCGAGCCTTTAAGCCAGCAGTATAATAGTTTATATTCATTCGATGTTGTCACTTAACCTCACTAAATATAAACTATCATACTGCTTTGAAAAATTAACTAACACCATAAGTGTATTACATTAATTTTAACAAAAATTATAGATAAAAATAAACAGCCTGCGCTTGACATGAATAAATCTGTTGATTATAATGAGGGTACACTCAATAAGTTAAAAGTAATGCGAAAGACACGATTGTAAAAGCAGTGTTTGCAGAGAGAGAAGCATTGGCTGCGAGCTTCTTAAACATCTTTTACGATTACCACTTTCAAACTGCACGGCTGAACCAAATAATTCAGTAAGCCCTGCCGGATAGTATCCGTTATCATTTCAAGCTGGTTATATTTATACGAATATAACAAACAGGGTGGAACCGCGAAGTTATAGCCTCGTCCCTTTCGGGATGGGGCTTTTTTTATTTTTAGGAGGTTATTTATAATGGCAAAAATCACTTTAAAAGACGGTGCCGTTCGTGAAGTAGAAAACGGTACGAGCGTTCTTGATTTTGTAAAAAACTTAAGCAATTCTCTGGCAAAAAAAGCCCTCGCCTGCAAAATCGACGGCGAAACAAAAGATTTGACGACCGTTATTGACGGCGACCATCAGATTGACGTACTGACATTCGACGATGCCGACGGCCGCTGGGCGCTGCGCCACAGTGCAGCTCATATCATGGCACAAGCTGTTAAACGTCTTTACGGCGACAAAAATGTGAAACTGGCTATCGGTCCTGCTATCGACAACGGTTTTTACTACGATTTCGACATGGACCATCAGCTCAACAATGAAGATTTGCTGAAAATCGAAAAGGAAATGAAAAAAATCGTCAAGGAAAACCTGCCGATTGTCCGCAAGGAAGTTACTCGTCAGGAAGCACTCGACTTTTTCAATGCCGAAGGCGAAACGTATAAAATCGAATTAATCAACGACCTGCCGGAAGACGCCATGATTACGATGTACACACAGGGCGATTTCACCGACCTGTGCGCCGGTCCGCACGTTGTATCCACAGGCAAAGTAAAAGCATTGAAACTGCAATCGGTAGCCGGTGCTTACTGGCGCGGCAGCGAAAAGAACAAAATGCTCCAGCGCATTTACGGCACGGCATTTGAAAAACAGGCCGACCTCGATGCTTATTTAAAAATGCTCGAAGAAGCAGCTAAACGCGACCACCGCAAACTCGGCAAAGAACTCGACCTGTTCAGCCTGCACGAAGAAGGCCCAGGCTTCCCGTTCTTCCATCCGAACGGTATGGTAATCCGCAACGAACTCATCAACTACTGGCGCGAAGTTCACCGCAAATTCGGCTATCAGGAAATCAAAACGCCGATGATTTTGAACCGCAAACTCTGGGAAACTTCCGGTCATTGGGACCATTACAAAGAAAATATGTACTTCACAAAAATCGACGGTGAAGACTACGCTATCAAACCGATGAACTGCCCGGGCGGTATGCTTGTATACCTCACGCAGCAGCACAGCTACCGCGACCTGCCGCTGCGTCTCGGCGAACTCGGCCTTGTTCACCGCCACGAACTGTCCGGCGCACTGCACGGCCTGATGCGCGTACGCAACTTCACGCAGGACGATGCGCATATCTTCATGCTTCCGTCCCAGATTGAAGGCGAAATCCAGAAAACAATCGACCTGTTCGACCAGGTATACAGCACATTCGGTCTGACGTACCATGCCGAACTCAGCACACGCCCGGACGACTCTATGGGCTCGGACGAAATTTGGGAACAGGCAACGAATGCTCTCAGAAACGCCCTTGAACACCGCGGCTTGAAATACGTCGTAAACGAAGGCGACGGCGCTTTCTACGGCCCGAAAATCGACTTCCACTTAACTGACTCCATCGGCCGTACTTGGCAGTGCGGTACAATCCAGCTCGATATGCTCATGCCGGAAAAATTCGACCTGACATACGTCGGCGAAGACGGACAGAAACACCGCCCGGTAATGATACACCGCGTTGTATACGGCAGTATCGAACGCTTTATCGGTATCCTGATTGAAAACTACGCCGGTGCATTCCCGGCTTGGCTCGCTCCTGTTCAGGTAAAAATCCTGCCAATCAGCGACAAATACGCCGATTATGCTTATGAAATCAAACGCAAAATGTTTGACCTCGGCATCCGCGTGGAAGTCGACGACCGAAACGAAAAAATCGGCTACAAAATCCGCGAAGCACAGGTTAAGAAAATCCCGTACAGCATAATCGTCGGTGAAAGCGAACTGGAAAATAAAAATATCTCCGTCCGCAAACGCCGCGAAAAAGACACTGTAACGATGGATACGGATACGTTTATCGCCAACCTGCTCGAAGAAATCAAAACAAAAGCACAGTAAATTTATTAATATAAAAAAAGACTATCGCATACAATATGTGATAGTCTTTTTTATATTACATTAAATTATGCCTGTAATTTTTTCACTTCTTCAATGCTAAGTCCCGTATCTTCAACAATTTCAGCAAGCTCTTTTCCTCTTTTCAGCATTCTTAAAGCGATTTCATTAATTCCTTCTATTTTTCCTTCCTTTCTACCTTCTATTCTGCCTTCCATTTTGCCTTCTATCCTACCTTCCATTTTACCTTCCATTTTTCCTTTACCAAAACCTTTATCGTAGCCATCTTCAAAAGTTTCGTCCATATAGGAATAATAATCTCTAAGTGCTTTTTCTCTCTGTTCATATTCTCGCCGCTGCATCTTATCCATTAAAAAGGAACGTTCAAAATCCATTACTTCTTTCATAATCGGTTTATTCATCGATAATTCCTCCAGTTCCTTATCGTCATAATTACCGGAAAAATACGCCATCCACGTCTCGGAGGCTCTCATCTTTCTTATATCTTTCAGTTTAAATTTCGGGATTTCCGCAAAATGAATTTCCATATGGTCTGTTAATTTTCTGTGCGATTTAATATTTAACAAAGCATACACATTGTGCCATTCTTTTTCTTCAATAAGATAATCAAAATTTAAAAGATTAATGGCAACAGTCCGCTTCAGTTTTTTATACCGTTCACTTTTATTGAGCTGTTCGGCATACATTTTCGACCAATAAAACAGTGAACGCTCCGCCATGAGTTTAAACGGCAATACCTGCACTTCGATTTCTATCTGCGTGCCGTCATTCATATCCGCCCGAATATCTAGTTTGGACAGTTTGCCATCTATCGTATCAGGTTCGTTATCTTTATCCAAAAATGTAATATCCGTAAAATAGTTATTTTCATCTCTATCCAACATCGCATTTAAAAAATTAAGTGTGAAGTTTTTTCTACGTTTATCACCGAGCAGTCTTTTAAAATACAAATCATTTAATCTATTGAATTTCATTTCACCAGCTCCTTTATTTCATTATAGCTTAAAGCGAAATATTTGTCTAAATTAACGCCTTAAATACAAAAATAAGCGACAGATTAAATCTGCCGCTTGTTTTTATGTCATATTAAATTATGCTTGCTGCGTATCTTCGTTTACGCGAACACGTTCAATCGTCGGATTACCGTCATCATCACGAGCCACTACATCAACACGGATTAATTTCAGTTCCGGTTCGAATTCTTTCAGCATTCTGCTGTCGATATTTACACCTTTCTGCATTGCACGATATACGATTGCCGCCATTTCATAGCGCGTCATCATGCGGTCGCCTTCAAAGTTGCCGTCAGCATAGCCTTCCAGAATACCGAGTCGGCCGAGTTCATGAACATATTCATACGCCCAGTGATTTTCCGGAACATCCGGGAAGAGCGCACTCGTATCGAACTGACCGTTCGACGGCAGAATACCTGCATGAGCCATGAGTGCTTTCAGCTGTGCCACTTCATCACGGAGAGAAACGAGTTCCTTCGCCATGGATACACGGCTGCGGGATACATTGCTCTTCTGACCGAGTTTGAAGCTTACACCGGCATTGACCATGTTTTCGTCATTACCGAACGTACCGCCCACGCTGAACATTGTATCTTCATTCGGCTGATAGAATGCACCGACTGCAACGGCATTTTCGCCTGCATAGTTACCGTAACCTGCTGCAAAGCTCAGCTTATCATCCGGGTCGAAATCGAGCGGATGAAGAGCTGCAAGAGCTGCCGCACCTGCACCGACTTTATCAATACGATTGCTCAATCTATTGACCTGATTGCCTACCGCATTAATAGCCTGAGAGTTATTGTCCACTTTCTGTTCAACAGCATAAAGCTGACTGCCGTTTATCGCATCGGTGGAATCAGCAGAAACATCCCCGTCTGCAACGCCCGTAATTTTATTGCCGTTCATATTGAGCGTGCCGCCGATACTTACGTCTTTATCAAATGTTGCATTGCTATGGAAATTAGCTTCTCCCTTTACATCGAGTTTACCACCGACACTTACATCTTTATCAAAAATCGCATCATCTTTAACAGACAATTCACCGTTAACAATATGATCTCCATTTATCGTATTAGGATCTTCTGGAAGTCTTGGAGAATCATTAGTCGCCGGGTCTGCATTTGATACTGGCGTATCTTCAGTAGATAAAGTGGAAATAGTTGCCAGATTATCCGCACTTAAAGTAGATAAAGCATTAACTGCACTCATATCCATATTGCTGAGAGCACTCAAAGTACTAATTTGCGGAGCGGACATTGCAGAGAAAGTCTGGATACTATTAGTATTACCTTCAAGAGTTGTAACACGATCATCAATACCTTTTATTGTTTTATCAAGTGTGTTCATACCTTCAACTACATTTTTAGCTCCACTAATATAAGTGACATCTTCACCCCAATTGATACTACCTGCACTTCCAACAATATCAATTCCTACATTAGTAGATATAGTTCCTACTAAGCGAGCCAATTTATCCGTAGCTGAAGTTAAATTATAATCTCCACTTAAATACGGTGTTTCTAAATAAGTGAAATCAACTGTACCAACACCACTATCCAATAAATTAAGAGCATCTGTTACTGTAGATGATGTTCCTGGCAATCGATACGTTCCCGTATGTGTAAGATTACCGATTTTTCTATCTAATATTGTAGCCGCATCCGTTAAATTAGTTGTACCGTTCAAATGATTTGTTGTAGTCCAATTAAGTGAACCTGCTTTTGAATATACAAGATTGACGTTAGCTGCCGAAGTAGAACCTGATACATAATCGGCTGTTTTTACATTTCTAATTTCAACACCAGCACTATTATCTAATGTAACTGTAGCCTTTGTATTATTATCGTATTGTACAGCTAAGCCTTTGTCCGTATCGAAGAATTTGTCTACATATGCTTTATTAACAGCATCCTCATCTCCAGTTATACTATTTGTATCTAATCCGGTAATCTTTTGTCCAGTAATAGTAACGCCCATTTCTGGATTTCCAGGATCTGTTACTACATCTCTACCAACAATAACGCTATTTGATGATACACTTGTCAAACCAGTTAAATTATCTTTTAATTTAAGACCACCATTTGTGCCAAATTCTAAATTACTATCATCGATATTATTATTGAGAGATAATTTTACGCCTACATTTTTACTATCATCAATCGTTAAACCATTACCAGTTGCAACTTTCAACTGACCCTTTGTTACGCCTTCTGCCGTTTCAAATGCAAGACCATCACCTGCATTGACAGCTACACCAGATTCACTAACAGTGATACCCTTTGTTCCATCAGCATTAACAGCAATAGTAGGATTTTTACCTGTTTCAGTTGCCTCAGTAATAGTAATACCATTACCAGCTTCATATGTTGTTCCTTTATTTTCACTGATTTCCTGACGAACAAGATTTAACTGTTCTTCGGTTGCTGCTCTATTACTTGTAGCAAAGCCATCAACTTCTAATGTTGTGTTTGCAAGACCTGTAATATATCCTGTTGTTCCGTCAATTTTAATTTGTTTACCACTTGACGACGAACCTACATTTATAATACCGGCTGTTCCATCTAAAAAAATATTGTAATTTGAAGCTGCATGTTCTCCACCTAAATATACTGCATCATTAAGATTTACTGTATATTCTTTATGTTTATCATTTTGGTCTTCGCTTGATGTTACTGTAATATTATTTCCATCAGTAACTACCGCTGTTGCCGCTTTTACATCATCTATACTAGCAATTCCATCAAATACTACTTGTTTATCCGCATTTGATGTATTTAAGGTATCTTTCAGATTTAATGTTAATTTATTACCACTAAAGCTACTGCCTTCTGATGTTACTTGATAATCTGTTAATCCAGTAATATCTGCCGTTATACCATTTGTACCAGTCAGTTTTAATGTACCACTGTTTGTATCTATTGTACCGCCAGTAATATATTTATCTGCATTCGTAACTTTTGTTTCCATTGCAGATAATTGTTCTTCTGTCGCCGCTCTATTACTTGTAGCAAAGCCATCAACTTCTAATGAGGTATTAGTAAGTCCTGTAACCTGTCCAGTTATACCATTAATCTTAACTTGAGTTCCAGTAGGTGACCCAACATTGATTGTATTGTTTGCTGTAACACTATCTAAGGTAATATCATTTTTTAATACAACACCTTCATCTGTAACATTAAGATTTCCATTTTCAGGTGTCTTTACAGAAATTTCCGTATCGTTTATTGCGATGCCCTTTCCAGCAGTATATTGTACTCCTCCGCTTTCATTTATTGCATCATACACATCTTTTAACTGACCTTGTGTTGCCGCATAGCCAGCTTCACCGTTTTCATTTTTTTCAACTGTATCTGCTATAGTAGAATTCCATTCTATATTGGATAAGCCTGTTATTCTATTTGTTGTTCCGTCTACTTTAACATTACCAGATTGAATATATCCTGTTACAGTTACATTACCATTATTTCCGTCTAAATGAATATTAGCACCATCAGCACTACCCAATGTTACATCATCATTTAAATTGACAGTATAATCTAAATGACCATCTTCAGTTGTATTTGTCTGCACTGTAACATTTTTACCATTTTCCTGAATTGTAGTATGTTTACTAGCTTCAGTTGTTGCACTGTCTACTTTATCCGATACAGTTTTCAACTGATCTTCAGTAGCCGCCTGTCCGGAAGTTATTGTATAATCTTCTCCCCAACC
>DCFC01000052.1:7634-12680 GCA_002314325.1 Megamonas hypermegale | reverse complement strand
TTTTTCGGCAACTTTTCTTTGCCTTCAAAGAAAAATTGCCCGGCGCAATATAAGAATAAATTAATAAATAACTATTTTTAACGTATATTGTGCCGAACAGGCACTTTCTTTAATTGAACTTAGTAAATAGAAATCTGCGAGTAATAAAAAAACTGTTGCATTTAATTTAAGCAACAGTTTTTTTATGTGATTATTAAAGCTTAGCAATAATAGCTTCGCAGTATTCTTCTGTTGTAGCCGTGCCGTGCAAATCCGGTGTGAGGTGTTTTCCTTCGTTCAGCACTTCATCAACGGCTTTTCTGATTTTGCCGGCTGTTTTGTCTTGACCGAGATATTCGAGCATCATGCAGGCTGACCATAAAAGCGCCGTCGGGTTGGCGATGTGTTTGCCGGCAATATCCGGTGCGCTGCCATGTACGGCTTCAAACATGGCGTAGTCCTTGCCGAGATTGCTGGATGGCAAAAGACCCAGTCCGCCGATTAGACCGCTGGTGAGGTCGGAGACAATATCGCCGTAGAGGTTCGGCATTACCATGATGTCGAACTGTTGCGGGTTCATGACAAGCTGCATACACGTATTGTCGACGATTTTGTCATCGGCTTTGATTTGCGGATATTTCTTGGCGATATCGTAGAAAATGCTAAGAAACAGTCCGTCGCTCATTTTCAGGATATTGGCCTTGTGTACGCAGGTTACTTTACGGCGATTGTGTGCTACGGCATATTCGAATGCGTCTTTGATAATTCTTTCACTGGCGGCGCGGGTGATTATTTTCGTAGCATGAACAGTATTTTCGTCAATCTGCTGTTCCACTCCGACATAAAGGTCTTCCGTGTTTTCGCGGAATACGATTAAATCCACATTATCAAACGGTGTTTTTACGGCTTTATTTGATTTTGCCGGACGGATATTGGCGTACAGGTCATATTTTTTGCGCAGTGTTACGTTGAGTGAGCGGAAGCCTTTGCCGACAGGCGTCGTAATCGGGGATTTTAAAAGCACCTTGTTTTTGTCGAAAGAGGCAAAAGCCGCGTCGGGAATTAATTTACCGTTTGTTTCATATTCTTTGGCGCCGACATTGAAAATTTCATAGTTGAGGTCGGCACCGGCGGCGTTTAGAATTTTAAGCACGGCGTCGGTGATTTCCGGACCGATACCGTCGCCTTTGAAGACTGTGATTGTTTTTGTCATTTAGTATTCCTCATCTTTCTTCCATTGGAATGTATTCGTTCAGTTCACCGACATATTTTGTCGCCGGACGCATAATTCTGCCGTCGTACAGTTTGTTTTCGATATTGTGCGCGAGCCAGCCCACCATACGGCTGATGACGAACAGCGGCGTAAACATATCGCGCGGAATGCCGAGCATATCGTAGGCGAAGCCGCTGTAAAAGTCGACGTTGGCGCAGGCCGTGAGACCTTTTATTTCCATCAGGGTTTCTTTAACAATGCGTTCAAAGCGCAGATAGAATTCAAATTCTTCTTCGCGTCCTTTTTCGCGGGCAACGACGCCGCAGTAATGGCGCAGTATTTCGGCGCGCGGGTCGGAAAGTGTATAAACAGCATGGCCGAAGCCGTATACAAGACCGGATTTGTTGTAGAACTGTTTGTTTAAAAGTTTCAGTACGATATCTTTAATCTGGTTGTCGTCGCGCGTATAGCCGATTTCCGAGATTACGGCATCCATCATTAAAGCCACTTTTATATTGGCACCGCCGTGGCGCGGTCCTTTGAGCGAGCCGATGGAGCCGGATACGGCGGAGTAGATGTCCGTATCGGTGGAGGAGATGACAACGTTGGTGAAAGTGGAGTTGTTACCGCCGCCGTGGTCGGCATGGATGAGCAGCATTATATCGAGCAGATTGGCTTCTTTTTCACTGAATTTGCTGTCAGGACGGAGCATGTATAAAATATTTTCCGCCGTAGAATAATCTTTGCGCGGATAGTGGATTACAAGGCTTTTATGTTCATAATAGTGCATTTTGGACTGGTAGGCATAGCAGGCGATGGACGGTAGTTTCGCCATAATCTGCACGCCTTTTAAAAGTGTCTGATAAACGTCCGTGTTATCCGGGTCTTTATCATAGTTATACAGCGTTAAAATAGCATGCTGTAATTTGTTCATGAGATTTTTGCCCGGCATGCGCAAAAGGTTCATTTCCAGAAAATCATCCGGCAGTTCGTAGTTTTCCTGCAGGAGCTTGCAGAAGTTGTCCAGTTCATTCTGTTTCGGCAAATAGCCGAACAGCAGCAGAAAGCAGGCTTCTTCGTAGATGTAGCGCAGACCGTTGCGGTTTTTGACGATTTCGTTGATGTCGATGCCGCGGAAATACAATGTGCCTTCCGTATCGATTTTATGCCCTTCGTCGTCATATTTGTAGCCGACAACATCGGCAACGCGCGTAAGGCCGACGAGCACACCGGTGCCGTCTTCGTTGCGCAGACCTTTTTTTACGTTGAAGTCTTTGTATAAATGATTGGGAATATCTGTATAAATCTGAGATTTCCCGTAAAATTGAGCGAGAAACGTATTGTCCATGTAAGTTTTCCCCTTTATTACAAAATAGCAAAAAAATAACAAAATAAAATAAATACGTGTTGTATATGAGAATAACATTGTCTATTATAACACAAATACAACGTATTATAAAATATAAATATACACAAAATAAAGTATTTTTTTGTACATGTATACAGTATAAATGCACATTCAGATAAATTTTATGGTATAATGAACATGTTGTTTTTTCAATAGAAAAATTAATTACGTTAAAACTGTATTTTTATAATGAAGGGAAGCTGAAAAATGCCTACATTGACAGAAAAAATCATAAAAACTCATTTACAGGAAGGCGTTATGGAAAAAGGCAGTCCGATTGCCATAAAGATTGACCAGACGCTGACGCAGGATGCGACGGGAACGATGGCGTATCTGCAGTTGGAAGCAATGGGCGTCGACCAGGTTAAAACGGAACTTTCCGTAAGTTATGTTGACCATAATACGCTGCAGAGCGGTTTTGAAAATGCTGATGACCATAAATATTTGCAGACGGTGGCCAAAAAGCACGGTATTTATTTTTCCCGTCCGGGCAACGGCATCTGCCATCAGGTTCATCTGGAACGCTTTGCTGCACCGGGCAAGACACTGCTCGGAAGTGACTCGCATACGCCGACGGCGGGCGGTATCGGCGCCTTGGCTATGGGCGCGGGCGGATTGGACGTTGCCTGTGCCATGGCGGGCAGACCGTTTAATCTGAAAATGCCGAAAGTGGTGAACGTGAAACTTACGGGCAGACTGCAAAAGGGCGTAAGTTCGAAGGATATTATTCTGAAAGTGTTGCAGATTATGAGCGTAAAAGGCGGCGTCGGCAAAGTAATCGAATATACGGGCGACGGCGTAAAGACGCTCAATATTCCGCAGCGTGCGACCATCACGAATATGGGCGCGGAACTCGGCGCAACGACATCTATTTTCCCGAGCGATGAAATCACGCATGAATTTTTGCGTAAACAGAACCGCGAAGACTGCTTCGTGCCGCTTTGCGCTGATGATGATGCTGTTTATGATGAAACGTATGAAATCAATCTTGACGATTTGGAACCGATGATTGCCATGCCGCACAGTCCTGATGCCGTGAAAACGGTGCGTGAAGTTGCCGGTAAGACAATCGACCAGGTGGCAATCGGCAGCTGCACCAATTCATCCTACCGCGATATGATGATTGTTGCTTCCATTTTAAAAAATCATGTCGTTGCCGACAATGTTTCGCTGTGCATTTCACCGGGCTCCAAACAGGTGCTCACCATGCTGTCGCAAAATGGTGCGCTCACTGATTTAATCGCCAGCGGCGCCAGAATGCTCGAATGCACCTGCGGTCCGTGTATCGGTATGGGTCAGTCGCCGATTACGAACGCATGGTCGCTGCGCACGTTCAACCGCAATTTCTACGGCAGAAGCGGCACGCTCAGCGCTAATGTATGCCTCGTTTCGCCGGAAGTTGCCGCTTACAGTGCGATTAAAGGCTGTATTGCCGACCCGCGCGAAGCTGATTTTGATATTCCGGCAGAACCAGACCATTTCGCTATAAACGATACGATGATTATCGCACCGGAAAAAGACTATCCGGAAACGGTGGAAATCGTGCGCGGACCGAATATCAAACCGCTGCCGGAAAATACGCCGCTGCCGGACAGTGTGGAAAAACAGGTAGTAATCAAAGTGGGCGACAATATCACGACGGACCATATCGCACCGGCGGGGGCAAAGGTACTGCCGTTCCGCTCCAATATTGAAAAAATCTCCGAGTTTATCTTCCGCGATGTACAGCCGGGCTTCAAAAAACACTGTCAGGAAGTCGGCGGCGGCTTTATCGTAGCAGGCCAGAACTACGGTCAGGGTTCGAGCCGCGAACACGCCGCACTGGCTCCGATGTATCTCGGTATTAAAGCCGTTATCGCCAAGAGTTTTGCCCGCATTCATCTGGCAAACCTCGTAAACTTCGGCATTGTGCCGTTCACTTTCGTGAATGAAGCTGATTATGATAATATAGATGAGGGCGACGTATTAAAAATTACTGACCTGCATGATTTGCAGCCGGGCAAGAATATGACCGTTGTAAACACTACGAAAAACACATCGTTTGAAGTGGCGCATACGCTGTCGCAGCTCGATATTGACATTTTGATGGCTGGCGGCCGTTTGAATTATATAAAAATGGGTAAATAAAATAGTAAAATAGTTCATTTTTCTTTTAGAAGGCAAAAGAAAAACGAACCAAAAAGAAAACCTTTTTACGTTTCGCTGTCGCTGCACTGGGCGAGCCTTCGCAACTGTTTTATGAATACAGTCTGTACAACAGCTCGAAATATTTGGAATTTGGTTCATGCCTTCTGTTTTTAGTAGGAACTAAATTTGAGTTGTTGACACTATAATTCGTTGTTCATGCTGAAACTTTCATCCATGTTAGAGATTTTCACGGTAGCTTTAGCTATTAAAAAGAAAAATATTTAGATGTGTTTTTTGTTTAAATGTTTGAGCGAAGCGA
>DCFC01000052.1:0-7582 GCA_002314325.1 Megamonas hypermegale | reverse complement strand
TAAGGTGAATTTTCGGCAACTTTTCTTTGATAAGCAAATAAAAAAACAGCAGGATGAAATTTCCTGCTGTTTTTTATTTTAGAGGGTTTTAAAGAATTTATAGAGAGTTTAGAGAGAGCATTAATTAAGTTTCCAGATATCGCGGTTATATTCGGCGATTGTACGGTCGCTGGAGAAATAACCGGCTTTGGCGATATTTGTGAGAGATTTTTTCGCCCAGTTGAGGCGGTCGGTATAATCGGCAAACGCGCGATTTTTCGCTTCGATATATGATTTTAAATCGAGTAGCGTCATAAACCAGTCTTTAGTGCAAAGTTCATGGTGCAGACGATGGAGATTTTCATTCTGGCCGATAGATGTCATTTCCGGTGAAATGATGAAGTCTACGGCTTCTTTTATGTCATTGTCATTAGTGTAATAACTATTTGCGTTGTAGTCGTGTTTAACGTAATGGTCGATTACGGCGGCGCTGCCTTCGCCGAAGATGTAGATATTGTCATCGCCGACAAGTTGATGAATTTCTACGTTGGCGCCGTCTTCCGTGCCGATGGTTACGGCACCGTTGAGCATCATTTTCATATTGCCCGTGCCGCTGGCTTCCTTGCTGGCAAGCGAAATCTGTTCGGAAATATCGCAGGCAGGGATTAATTTTTCCGCTTTGGTGACATTGTAGTTTTCCACCATGACAACGCGGATGTATTTGGAAGCTACAGGGTCGTTCATGATGATATCCTGCAGGCACAGTATGGCGTGAATGATATCTTTGGCGATTGTATAAGCCGGAGCCGCTTTAGCACCGAACAGGAATGTAATCGGCGTTTGCGGCACGTATCCCTGGCGGATTTTCAGCAGCAGGTGAATAATGTAGAGCAAATTCATCTGCTGGCGTTTGTATTCGTGCAGTCGTTTAATCTGAATATCGAAAATGCTGTCCGGATTGATGTCGATATTCATAGTCTGTTTCAGATAAGCTGCCAGCTCGTGTTTGCGGTTGGCTTTTATCTGCAGGAGATGATTTAGGACATTTTCATCGCCGGTAAACTGCATTAAATCTTCCAGTTTGGCGGCATCGCGTTTGAAATCGTCGCCGATTAAGGAGGTAATGTACTGGCTCAGTTCGTGATTGCAGTGCATGAGCCAGCGGCGGAACGTTATGCCGTTTGTCTTATTGTTGAATTTTTCCGGATACAGTTCATAGAAAGCATGCAGTTCCGTATTTTTCAGGATATCGGTGTGCAGAGAGGCAACGCCGTTAATGCTGTAGCCGAAATGAATATCCATATTTGCCATATGCACGCGGTTTTCTCTGTCGATAATCTGAACTCGTTCATCATTGCTTCTTTGAGCGGCAATTTCATTGAGCTTTTCGATAACAGGCATTAAATGCGGCACTACCTGCTGAAGGTAATCTACAGGCCATTTTTCCAGCGCTTCGGCTAAAATCGTATGGTTGGTATAAGCGCACGTATGTTCTACGATATGGACAGCTTCGTTGAAGTCGATGCCTTCATTTGTCAGGCGCGAGATGAGTTCAGGGATAATCATCGACGGATGAGTATCATTGATTTGAACGCAGACATATTCGTGCAATTTGCGGAGGTCGTGACCTTTGGCTTTTTCTTCCCTGAGGATTAACTGAGCGGCGTTGCTGACCATGAAATACTGCTGATAGATGCGCAGTATCTGTCCTTCTTTCGTGCTGTCATCCGGATACAAGAATAGAGTCAAATTCTTTTTAATATCGGTCAGGTCGAACGAGATGCCGTCTTTTACGATATCTTCATCAACCGTATCAATATCGAACAGGTGAAGTTTGTTTAAGCCCTGATTGTAGCCGAGTACGTCGATATCGTAAAGATGGGAACGGAGCGTAAAATCCTTGAACTGAACATCAAAGCCGATGTTTGTATCGTTGAGCCAGCTAGGGTTTTGTATCCATTCGTTCTTCGTTTCTTTTTGCAGGTGGTTTTCAAATTTCTGCTTGAATAAACCAAGATGGTAATTTAAACCCACACCGTCGCCGGAAAGACCCAGCGTGGCGATGGAGTCCAGAAAGCAGGCAGCGAGTCGGCCGAGACCGCCGTTGCCCAGCGACGGTTCAAGTTCTACTTCTTCGATGGCACTTAAATTTTTGCCGTGCTGGCGGAGCAAATCGTCGATTTCATCATATATGCCGAGATTGATTAAATTATTGGACAATAATTTACCGATAAGAAATTCGGCGGAAATATAATATAATTTACGTTTTGTCACTGTTACGGGACGGTCTTTGCTCAAGGATTTGACGAGCAATAATAAAGCGATGTATATTTCTTCATTAGTGCAGCTGTCAATATTTTTCTGAAATTGTGTCTGCAATAAATTATTTAACTTAGTTAACATAATGTCATCCTTCTTTTTAAAATTGTTTATAAGTTGTTTGTATAAAATATGTTTATGTCTTGTTTAACTTAATATAAACGCTTTAATAAAAGTTGTCAATGAAAATTTTTATGCTAAATGTTGTTAAAATATTGCTAGGATGTTGCAAAGAAATCCCGCAATGGTATTAATGACAGGCTTTGAGAAAATCGGTTCAGAATGATTGATGACAGAATTTATTCAGCGGCGAAATCGCTGGTGCGGCCGTATATAGCTGTGATACGGGCGATTTTTGCCATGAGGGCGTCATTTTGCTGATTTGTCGTCATTTTCCAGCACCAGTTGCCGCCGAGTGTGGACGGTTTGTTGATGCGGGCACAGTTGTCGAGCCCGAGCCAGTCCTGCATCGGAATAATGCAGGTGTCGGCGACGCTCTGCATAGCGAGGCAGATGGATTTATCGAGCAGTTTCAAATCATCCTGCGTATCGGTGCATAAGTAGCGGCGCAGCGCGTCTTTTTCCTCCGGCAGGATGGATTTGAACCAGCCGAGCATCGTTTCGTTGTCATGCGTGCCGGTATAGACGATACAGTTGCGGTCGTAATTGTGCGGCAGATAATTGTTGGCACCGCTGGAATCGCGGCTGTCGAAAGCGAATTCCAGCACTTTCATGCCCGGATAGCCGGTGTCTTTGACGAGCTGACGCACGGAGTCGGTCAGATAACCCAAGTCTTCGGCGATAATTTTCTTGTCGCCGAGCGAGGCTTTTATCTGATGGAATAATTTCATGCCCGGGCCTTTTTCCCAATGGCCGCCTCTGGCCGTAGTATTGCCGTACGGAATGGAATAATATTCGTCAAAGCCGCGGAAATGGTCGATGCGTACTACATCGTACAGTTCAAAGCATGAAGCAATGCGCGATATCCACCAGCTGAAATTCTGCTGTTCATGTACCGGCCAGTTGTAAAGCGGATTGCCCCATAGCTGTCCGTCTGCGGAAAATCCGTCCGGCGGGCAGCCGGCAACAGCCATCGGTTCAAGTTTTTCGTTGAACTGGAACAGATACGGATTGGCCCAGGTGTCGGCACTGTCATATGCCACGTAAATCGGAATGTCGCCGATAATGTCAATGCCTTGCGCGTTGGCGTAGGCTTTGAGCCGTTTCCACTGTTTCAGGAAAATAAATTGCAGAAATTTATAGAACTGGATGTTTTCCTGTAATTTGTCCGTATAGTAATCAATGGCATTTTGCCATCTCAGGCGTATATCCTCCGGCCACTGCTGCCAGGCATTACCAGAGAAGAAATCCTTCAGTGCCATGAACAGGGCATAATCGTTCAGCCAATAGGCTTTTTCCTGTATAAATTGCTGAAATTCGCCGTCGGCAGTGATGTTGCTGCGCTGAAAGGCTTTTTTCAGCAGTGTAAACCGCGTATTGTATAAAGCAGCGTAATCAATTGTCGTGTTTTCTTCTTTAGGCGGCAGTTCATCAGCTGAGAGCCAGTCTTTTTCCACCAGTTCGTCAAGCGAGATAAAATACGGATTGCCCGCAAAAGTAGAAAAGGACTGGTACGGCGAGTCGCCGTAGCTTGTCGGGCCCAGTGGCAGGATTTGCCAGTAACGCTGGTGCGCCTGTTTCAATCGGTCAATGAATTTGTATGCTTCACAGTCGAAGCAGCCAATGCCGTAACCGCCCGGCAGGGAAAAAATAGGTAATAAAATTCCGCTCGTTCTCATAATATTACTCCTTACTGAATTTCACATTCGGCGAGCACTGCGTAGTGGTCGGAGATTACAGGACCTACAGTGCCGTTGAATATGGACTTTTGTGATTTAACGTTTATTTTTTTGTTGCAGAAAATATAATCAATGCGAATGGCTTCGCTCTCTTTGGCGAACCAGCCGGCAATGGCGGAGGAACTGGTAATGCCGCTGTCTTTTTCGGCGGCCAGTGCATACAGGTCGTACCAGTTGCCGCCGGTGATTAGACTGTATCCTTCACCTTTTATATCGCTGCGGTTGTTGAAATCGCCCATTATAAAAATCGGGTCGTCTTTGAACGGTTCCAACGCCTGCATTAAATTGTGCCAGTGATTGATGAACGGTTCTTCATCATCTTTCCACCAGCCCATATGCACGCAGACGAACCAGCATTTGCCGCTTTCCGTCTGGCAGCAGACGGCGAGAGCCTTGCGCGTCTTATAGTTCGTCGGCGATTGGGTGAGCGACAGAGGAATTATTTTCGTGCCCAGAATGGGATAGCGGGAAAATAAAGCGATGCCTTCATCGTAAATGTTATAGCCGAGATGGCAGCTTTCCCAAAGCCAGTTATAGGTCATGCCGCGTTTTTCCAGCAGCTCGGCCACATATAAAGCGTGATTGTTCTGCTTCAGCATGGAATGGCCGTAGTAATTGGCGGGATTTTCGGCAAGCACAGGCAGTTTATGCGACTGGTTTACCTCCTGCAGAGCAAAGACGTCAACTTTTTCTTTAATGATATATTCGACAAAGGAATATGTCTTGCTCGTGTAATTTTCTTCCAAAAGACTGTGCGTGTTCAATGTTAAAAGTTTCATGCGTTTCACCTCATAAAAAATAGCTTTATCATGATTTTAAACTAGGTGAGATGGATTTATCAAAAATGAATGAAAAATTATATTTTTATTATAATCGTTCACGCAAGTTATTGCAATATATTTTCTGCAAATTTTAGTAAAATATAAAATTTATTTGCGCAAATTAATGCAAATAATTGCGCGGTTGTTTGAGTGAAAAGAATGTATTTTTGTTGACACGGCGGGTGTTATTGCATAAAATTATTAATATATTCGAGGAGGTTTATTCATGGCTGTTACAATAAAAGACGTAGCTAAACTGGCGGGAGTTTCGCCGTCCACCGTGTCGCGAACGTGCAAAAATCATCCGTCCATCAGTCAGCAGACGAAAGAGCGGGTAAAAAAAGCGATGGAAGAACTCGGCTATATGCAAAATAATTTGCATACGGTTGCAAATATCCGCAATATCGGCGTTGTTTTTCCGAAACTCAAGAACGATGCGTATGAAAATCCATTTTATCTGGAAGCACTGCGCGGTATCGGACAGTACTGCAACAGAAAAAAATACACCATGCTGGTGATAACAGGCGAAAATGATGCCGAACTTATTGAAAGCATAAAATCATCGCAGGCGGACGGTTTTATCTTTCTGTATTCGAATGTGGACGATACGATAATAAATTATATGTATGAAGAACAAAGGCTGTTCGTCCTAATCGGCAAAGCGACCAAAATGATTAACGATACGATTTACGTGGATAATGACAATGTACAGGCGGCAAAGGAAGCAACGGAATATCTGATTTCTTTGGGGCATAGAAAAATAGCCTATATCGGTACGGACAGTCACAGAGTTTTTTCCAGCGACAGAAAAGCGGGATATCTTCTGGCATTGAGCGAGCATAATCTGCCGTATCAAGAAAAATACTGTCTGGAGCTGTCGGCGGAAGTTGAGCCGGAGTATGAAAATCTGAAGAAATTATTGACAAGCGCCGAAAAACCGACGGCAATTCTCGTATGCGATGACGTGCTGGCCGTTTCCATTGAAAAGACAATTAGACAGTGCTGTTTATCCGTGCCGCAGGATTTATCCCTAATCAGTTTCAACAACTCGATTTTTGCGCGCATGATGAATTTAACTTCTATTGATATAAATTCGTATCAGCTCGGTATAGAAGCAGCAGCACAGCTCAGCAAGCATATTGAAAATCCTGCATTGTTCGCGACGAAAATAATTGTGCCGTATTTTTTGGTGGAAAGAGAAAGCTGCGCAAAGAGAGTTGATTATTAAATTTTTATTAAAAAGAGGTTTGGACGATTTTAGGCTGGACAAAACCTCTTTTTTTTGTGCTATAATATTAAAATGATTAAAGAAAGTAACAGCTTAAAGCGATTTTTATCATTAATGGGGGCGAAGAATTGAGTCAGGAAGAAGAAAAGCAGCATTCAACTGAGCAGGATAATGCCGAAACGGCTAAACAGGCAAAAACAGTTGAAAAAGTGCAGAATAATTCTTATACGGTCAGAATTATTCCTGATAAGACAGACGATATAAAATTATTTACAGTAACAAAGAGCATGGTTAAATACCTGCTGGCTTCAGTTGTGATTTTGCTGGTGCTGGTGGTCGGTTCACTCGGTTTTGCCGGTTATGCGTATATAAACAACCAGAGCGACAAGGAGCATATCCGTCAGCTGCAGGAAGCCAATACCATTCAGCAGCAGCAGCTGTCGGAACTGGATAAAAAGGCAAATTCCCTGCAGGAGGATATGGACCAGCTCATCAATCTGGAAAATGAATTGAAACAGCTTTCCGGTATTGAAATCAATGATGATAATACGGCAGATGAAAATGTGAATACGCAGCAGAACGGACAGGGCGGACCGTATCCGCAGCCGCCGACAATAGCCGATGTGCGTGCTACTTTGAATAATATTGAAAGTAAGATGTCCGGTCAGCGCAATAATATGCAGCAGCTGAAACTGGAATTGCAGAAGGCAATCGTCATGAAGCGTCAGCAGATAGCCATTTCCAATCAGACAATTTCCGTGACGCCGTCCATTTGGCCGTCGCAGGGCGTGGTAAGCTCTCCGTACGGACTTCGTTGGGGCGGCAGTGATTTTCATCCGGGCATCGACATAGCTAATGATATGGGTACGCCGATAAGAGCTACGGCTGACGGCACAGTAAGCGTGGCAGGCTGGAATTCCGGCGGTTACGGCAACATGGTTGATATCGACCACGGCAACGGCGTAATGACGCGCTACGGCCATGCTTCATACGTCGTAGTGACGGCAGGTCAGCATGTAAAACGTGGTCAGATTATTGCCTACATGGGCAGTACAGGTTTTTCCACCGGTCCGCATGTGCATTATGAAGTGCGCATAAATGGACAGGCGGTTGACCCTTCGGGATATCTGTTTAATTAAAGAAAACCTGCAGGTTTAGCAATAAACTTGCAGGTTTTTTATGATTAAAATACATTATAAAATTTAAGTAGTTTATAAATAAAAATTATTTTTTTCGCTAAACTAATGTAAAGTTGTTAATTTTTATGATATAATATAAAAAATTTCTATTATTGTTCATTTTTCTTTTGAAAGGTCAAAAGAAAAACGAACCAAAAAGAAAAAACCTTTTAACGTTTCGCTATCGCTGCACTGGGC
>DCFC01000024.1:35103-63377 GCA_002314325.1 Megamonas hypermegale | reverse complement strand
TTTGTGCCAGCAAAGAAAAATTGCCTGGCATAATATATAAATAAATTATTAAATGCTTATCTTTAACATATATTATGCCAAACGGTAGTTTTTTTAATTGGTTTCTTTAAAAACAAAGAAAACCAATATCATCTTTGATTTTACACCGACTTATGCTAAAATTTATTTATTAAATTACATGGAGGTATTTTTTAATGGCTATTTTAGATATAAAAAAAGCCGGCGATGTTGTATTAAAACAGCAGGCTCAGCCGGTTGCAAGAATTGATAAAAAAATCCGCACCTTGCTCGACGATATGGCAGAAACGATGTATAAAGCCAACGGCGTCGGTCTTGCCGCTCCGCAGGTCGGTGAGTCTATTCAAGTAGTAGTAATTGATGTCGGCGAAGGTCTTATCGAACTCGTCAATCCGGAAATCGTCCGCATGGAAGGCGCAGAAACCGACTCCGAAGGCTGCCTGAGCGTGCCGGAGATTTACGGCGATGTAGAACGCGCCGCCAAAGTCAGCGTAAAATACCTGAACCGCCAGGGCAAAAATCACCGTATCACGGCAACAGGACTTTTGGCTCGCTGCCTGCAGCATGAAATCGACCATCTGCACGGCCGCCTGTTCATTGATATCGCTCAAAATCTGCGCAAAGTCACTAAATAATCGAGGTAAAAAATGCAAATCAACAATATAATTTTCATGGGCACGCCTGATTTTGCTGTGCCTTGTCTTGATAAACTGCACCAAAACTATAATGTAACGGCTGTAATAACCCAGCCCGACAGACCGAAAGGGCGCGGTCAGCATCTCGCCAAATCGCCCGTAAAAATCTACGCTGAAGAACATAACCTGCCTGTTTACCAGCCGGAAAAAATAAAAACGGCGGAATTTACAGCAAAACTGCGCCAAATGCAGCCTGATTTAATCATTGTTGTTGCATTCGGTCAGATTTTATCGCAGGAAATTCTCGATATTCCAAAATTCGGCTGTATCAACGTTCACGCTTCGCTCCTGCCGCGCTGGCGCGGTGCCGCTCCTATCCACTGGTCGATTATCGGCGGCGACAGCGAAACGGGTGTTACTACTATGTACATGGACGCCGGTCTTGATACGGGCGACATGATTTTAAAAGCGACTACACCGATAACACCGGACATGACGACGGCCGAGCTGCATGACAAATTAATGGTGCAGGGAGCTGATTTACTGATTGACACCATCCGTTCCATCGAAAACGGCACCGTATCCCGCCAAAAACAGGACGACAGCCTGTCATGCTATGCTAAAATGCTCAATAACGACAACTGCCGTATTGACTGGAATAAATCTGCCCTCGAAATTCATAACCTCGTGCGCGGTTTGAATTCCTGGCCAATTGCCTACACTACTTTGAACGGCAAAAAATTTAAAATATGGCAGACAAAAATATCCGATACTGCTGCAGGCGATAAAGCACCGGGACAGATTGTCGGTCTTACGAAAAAAAGCATTATCGTCGCTACCGGCAGCGGCTGTATTGAACTTCTGCAAATTCAGCCGCCGAATAAGGCGAAAATGCCGGCTGCTTCCTATATTAACGGTCATCGTCAGGAACTGTCCGCCGATATCCGTTTCATCTAAAAATATTTAGCGAAAATAGTTCAGCTGTTTTCGCTTTATTCATATAGAGGTGCTCTGCATGAACACAGATACTTTAAAAACAACGAAAAAAAGCCTTTTTATCCAACTGGCCGCCTTGAGCCTCATAAGCGTGCTGATTTTTCTCTTTCTCGTGCTTTGGCTCTGCTATCCCCGCTTGATAAGCTTAAATCTGACTGTCGTCGCCGATTTGCTGCTTGGCATAGCAGCCGTTTCAGCGGCGGTCAGCTGTCTGTTCATTGCCAATATGCTGTTCAACCTTGCCGATATCACCGTATTTTCCTTCCTCGACAAATATATCTTTCAGTTCATCAACGCTTTATTTCCGTTGATTGTCTTCTGGGGAAAAATCTTCGGCATATCGCGCCGCGAAATCGAACGTTCTTTCATTGCTCTGAACAATTACATTCTCACGCACCGCAAAATCAAAGTCAAAGCAGGCGAACTGCTCGTCATCTCGCCGCACTGTCTGCAGCTGGCTTCCTGCCCGCATAAAATCACGCACAATATAAATAACTGCAAACGCTGCAACCGCTGTACCATCGGCCCGCTTATCACCATGTCCGAACGGCTCGGCTTTCATTTCCGCGTCGCTACCGGCGGCACGCTTGCCCGCAAAATCGCCAAAGAGCTTCATCCTAAAATGGTGCTCGCCATCGCCTGCGAACGCGACCTCACCAGCGGCATTCAGGACGTTTATCCGCTTCCGGCGGCAGGCGTACTGAACATCCGTCCCAACGGACCGTGTTACAACACTACAGTTGACCTCGACCTTGTCGAACAGACCATAAAACAATTCATAAAGTAACGCAAAAACGACGTAGTTTTTATACTACGCCGTTTTTATTTTATCTCAATTCATCATACATATCCTTAATCGTTTTATGATACACCGGATGAACCTTGTACGGTGCAATCTGCATGAGCGGTTTCAGCACGAACTCGCGGTTTTTCATATCCGGATGCGGCACGACGAGATTATCCGTCGCTATTATCTCATCATCATAAAACAGAATATCCAAATCGAGTGTACGCGGTCCCCAGTGAACTTCGCGCTTTCTGCCCGCATGCTGTTCAATCTGCTGCAGAATTTGCAGCAGCTCCTCCGCCGGAAGCAGCGTTTTCACCTTAATCACGCCGTTGAGAAAATCCTCCTGCTCCACATTGCCGTAAGGAGCCGTAACGATTTTATCCGATATCGCCTCAATCTCTATCTGCGGCAACTTACCGACAGCCGCCAAAGCGTCATCAATATATTTTTCTCTGTCGCCCATATTCGAGCCGAAAGCTATATACGCCTCATGCCAGCCGCGCACGATTTCCACCGAAACCGAGCCGAATTCCAACGCAATCGGCGCTGACGGTTTGCGCACTTCCAATAGAAGCGATTTCACCGGCTTAAACTCCAGCAAAAGCGCCTGCGCCAGCTGCTCCGCCGCCGTTTCAATCAGATTGTACGTATTGTTCTTCATAAAATCGGCAATAAATTCACATACCGTACCGTAATTAACCGAATAGTTGAGGTCATCCGTCATGCCTGCCTTGCGCGTATCTACGTACAAATCGGCGTTAACGTAGAAAAACTGTCCCTTTTCCCTTTCGTCGGCATAAACGCCGTGATAAGCATATACTTCCAGTTCATTAATTCTGATAATATCCATTAAAAATTATATCTCCTTCCGCTGTTGCGCACAGCCAGTGCCATTTTCACCGCGCGTTTGTTTTCCTTTACGTCATGTACACGCACAAAAGCATAACCACTCATCACCGCCAGAGCCGACGTAGCAATCGTTCCTTCCAGCCGCTCGCCGACCGGCAGATTAAGCGCATTGCCGATGACCGATTTACGCGAAGCCCCGAGCAGCAGCGGATAGCCGAATTTTTCCAATACATTAAGGTTGTTGAGCATGATTAAATTCTGTTCATACGTTTTACCGAAGCCGATACCCGGGTCCAGTATAATTTTTTCATCTTTAATGCCGGCACTGCGGGCAATTTCCACCGTCTCGCGCATATCATCAATTACACCAGCCAGAAAATCCTCGTAATCCGTATTATCGCGATTGTGCATTAAACAGCAGGCAACATCATTTTCAGCAATGACCTTCGCTAAAATATCGTCGTACTTCAAACCCCATATATCATTGATTAAATCAGCACCCGCCGCAATACCTGCCTGCGCCACTTTTCCCTTGTACGTATCAAGCGACACCGGCACGTCAAAATTCGCTTTCAATTTTTCGATAACCGGCACAATGCGGCTGATTTCTTCCTCATCGCTCAATAGCGTATAACCGGGACGCGTCGACTCACCGCCCACATCAATTATATCCACGCCTTCATCAATCATCTGCTGAGCATGCTGCATTGCTCTGTCCAATGAATTGAACCTGCCGCCGTCCGAAAACGAATCCGGCGTCACATTCAAAATCCCCATAATATAAGTGCAATTTTCTACATCAAAATTTTTTGTTCCTATCTGCATATCTTTCTCCTAATACTGCATAATTAAATTTTTCTTATTGCGCGGCCAGTTGCACCACTTTTCCGCCTTACAGCAAAAACACGCCCGACTCATCTTATCAGCACGATACAACAGCCCGTTTAAATTCTTTTCCTTATGCGTTTTCGTATCCCTGTGCTTCAATATCGCACTTAAAATTTTCCGCTCCGCTTTTTTGCTGAAATTACAGTCTTGCAAAATCTCCGGCGCAATCAGCGCACTCGATATTTCATGCCCGATACCGTAGCGGTACTGCAGATGTCTGCCGACATCATGCAGCAGTGCCGTTGCATAAATTATATCTTCATCTATGTGCAATTTTTCCTTCACATTCAAAATCATCATCAAACGCGCTACATCCAGAAGATGCGCCATATCATGCCGGCAGAAAATCCTGTCTTTTTCTTCTTTCTCTATCTCCTCACAACACCGTTTAAACACCGGATGATGTAAAATAATATTCCTGCAATCTTTCTTCATCACTCAAAACCTTTCCCAAGTCTACATCTGATTATATCATATATATCAAATAAAATAAAAAAACACTGCCAAAATGACAGTGAATATTTTTCATACTATAATATTTTCGTTGCCCTTCCTATACTGGCGACAGTTGGAAAGTGTTTGTGTGTCCCGTATTATCATGTTTTTAGAAGCAGTTATGTACCCATTATACAAAAAACCATTTCGTATAGTAAAAGAAAAGGTTCTACAATCCCCAACAGGATTATAGAACCTTTTTTATTAATTTATATTTTATTTAAATTTAGCTGTGATAACACGACGGGCAAATTCTACCATGAGCAGAATGTTTACCGCAAGACCGAGCCATTCAGCCGTACTGCCGAAGCTTGCATCCACCATGCGCAGCGGTGATTCGTCGCCGCCCGATGTTACGGAGATAACGATGATAGCCGCCATGATAACACCCATGAGCGATTCACCGACAATCAGACCGGAAGCAAACAGCACGCCGCGGCGGTTGCAGTTTTCCACATCGCCTTCAATATCGCGTGGACTGCGCACTGCTGCACGTTTACGCAGATAAATATGAATTACATAGGAAAGCACTGCACCGAAAACGAGCGGCATTTCCAGTTCAGGCGGGAGATAAATACCCATGCCGACAGCAAGCGGCGGCAAGCTGTATTTTTTCGTATTTTTCTTTAAGAGCACATCGACGATAATGATGATTACACCGAAGATAACGCCGTAGAAAATATACGACCAATCCATATTGCTGCTGAAAATACCTCTGGCAATCGTCGTCATCAGCGTTGCCTGCGGAGCGGAAAGCGCCTGGCTTTCGTCCATGCCTTCACGCGGGAACGCACCCGGGAAACCGTACGCTTCATAGAGCAGATTTAATACAGGAGCGATAGCCACCGCACCGGCGATACAGCCAATTAAAAGTGCCACCTGCTGTTTCCAAGGCGTTGCACCGACGAGCAGACCCGTTTTTAAATCCTGCAAGTTATCATTGGAAATAGCTGCAATACTTGTAATAACGCTCGTGATGAAAATGGCAAAAGCCGTCGCAAATAAAGTTCCTTCCGGCGAAGTGAAGATGCCTGCATAATCGCCGAGCGCAAGCACAACGAGGGAAGAAACGATAATGCCCAGAATACCGATACCGGAAATCGGGCTGGAGGAAGTACCGATAAGACCGGCCATATAACCGCAGGCCGCAGCTACGAAGAAGCCCATTGCAACAGCTACCAAAATACCTACAATAATATACAGCCACATTGTACCGGTAGATAAATGACCGTCAGACAGGAACGAATAGAATACCGTTACCAGACCGATGATGATTAACAGGAACACAATGCCGATACTTTTCGGCGTCATATCCGTATCCATGCGATGCAGATTGTCATCAACCTTGCCACCGTCGGACACAGCTTTAATCGACATTTTGATACCGTCCATAATCGGTTTCATCAATGTAAGTAAAGTCCAGATAGCCGCGATACCCATCGTACCTGCACCCATAAAGCGGACTTTAGCCGACCAGATACTCTGCGCTGCATCAGAAAGTTCTGTACCGGCAGGAATATCGGCAATAGACATCAGGTATGGTACAAAACCGCACCATGCAGCAATCATACCGACGAGCATGGCGATACCGCTGGCGAGACCGATTAAGTAACCTGCACCCAGAAGTGCCGGCGAGAAACCGAGCGGTAAAAGTGTAACGGCCTGTTTGCCGACGCTGAACCATGAAAGCATGGAACCAGACAGATAACCGAACCCGCTGGAAAATAAATTGATAAGCGCCGCAATAATACCGCCACTGACGATATCTCTGATACCGGAAACGCCGGATTTTCCTTCCGCGCTGGCGCTGCCGACTTTCAGAATTTCAGCCGCTGCCCGGCCTTCCGGATACGGCAAATCCGTATTCACTACCATAGCACGGCGGAGCGGAATAGTGAACAGTACGCCGAGACAGCCGCCGCAAGCGCAAATCATAAGCGTCTGCCAGAACTGAAATCCCTGCCAGTAACCAATCATTAACAGACCCGGGATAACGAAAATTACAGCAGAAAGCGTACCTGCTGCCGACGCCTGCGTCTGTACAAGGTTGTTTTCCAGAATATTGGAATCCTTGAACATGCGCAAAATAGCCATGGAAATAATTGCAGCCGGGATAGCGGACGAGAATGTAAGACCTACTTTTAATCCCAGATACACGTTTGAAGCCGTAAATACAATCGTAATGAGTAAACCTAAAATCATACCGCGTATGGTAAGTTCAGGCAGCTTCAATTCATGGCTCATGAAATCATGCTGTTTCATACACAAAATCTCCTTTACTAAATTAAATCAAGCTTAATTGTATAATAGTACAATACAAAATGCAAGACTAAATACACATTAAATACATAAACAAATTAACAGATTATCCCCGAAAACTTGTTATTTAATAGATTTTTTTCTGTTTATTTTACGTATTTAATTTAATTTTTACAATTATGTTTCGTATCATTAAACATAATTATCAAAAATGTACATCTAAACAAATAAAGTTACTATTATACAAAGTTTTTATCATTTTAATTGGAAAAAAGCTATTCAAGCCGCCGTTGAAAAATAAAAACGGACTCTGTACCGCCAAATCCGGCACAAAGTCCATTCATCATCAATCTTTATATTTATTAATCTGCTGATTTAACAGGTCGATATCATCAAAATAGTTTATCTTCATCGCGTCTTTTACTTCATGCAGTGTCTGCGCAGCCGTCTGTCTTGCCTTTTCGCAACCGTCTTTCAACATCTGATATACGGCGGCAATATCTTTTTGATATTCCTTGCGGCGGTTTCTAATCGGTTCAAGCTCTTCCTGTAATACGGCGTTGAGGAATTTCTTCACTTTGACGTCGCCCAATCCGCCGCGCTGGTAATGCGCCTTTAATTCGTCTAAATTTGCATAATCCGGCAGATATTTGGCAAAATCATCTTCCTTGCAGAAAGCGTCCAGATACGTAAACACGGTATTTCCTTCAATGCGGCCCGGGTCGGATACTTTTATGTGGTTAGGGTCGGTGTACATATTCATGACTTTCTGCTTAACGACATCGGCTTCATCGGATAAATAAATGCAGTTACCGATGGATTTGCTCATTTTTGCTTTACCGTCCGTACCTGGCAGGCGCAGACATGCTTTATTCTTCGGCAATAAAATTTCCGGTTCAACGAGCGTTTCCGTATTGTATGTCATATTGAAGCGGCGCACGATTTCGCGCGTCTGTTCCAGCATCGGTTCCTGGTCCTCACCGACTGGTACAGTCGTTGCTTTAAACGCTGTAATATCGGAAGCCTGGCTAATCGGATAAGCAAAAAAGCCCACCGGAATGCTCGCTTCAAAATTGCGCTGCTGGATTTCCGCTTTAACGGTAGGATTGCGCTGCAGGCGCGATACAGTAACAAGGTTCATGTAATAGCACGTAAGTTCGCAAAGCTGCGGTATCTGTGACTGCACGAAAATCGTCGATTTCGCCGGGTCAAGGCCGCATGCCAGATAGTCGAGCGCTACTTCCAGTACGTTCTGACGGACTTTTTCCGGATTATCCGCATTATCCGTAAGCGCCTGTGCATCGGCAATCATTATAAAGATTTTTTCAAATTCACCGGAATTTTGCAGTTCCACACGTCCCTTTAAAGAACCAACATAATGACCGATATGTAAACGACCGGTTGGTCTGTCTCCCGTTAAAATAATTTTACCCATAAAATATTACCTCCAGATTTATACTTCTCTATATTATAACAGATTAGCTTCATTTTTGTGAAATCGCCAGACCGGCTATCGCCAGAACCATACCGATTGTTTTCATCCATGTAATCGGTTCGCCCAGAATGAAATACGCCGTAATCACGGTAATTACAGGGATTACGTATATATACGCCGTAGCCTTTACAATACCCAGAAATTTTGTGGAAAAATTCCACGTTAGAAAGCACAGCGCCGAAGCACCGATGCCCAGATACAACATGTTTGCCAAATTCACCGGCTCTATCAGATAAATCAAATCAATGTCAAAACCCATGAAAATTATCGGCGGTATCATTAAAATTATGCCGTACAGAAAAATTTCCCGCGTAATGACGATTAAATCATAGCCGAACGTGCAGATTTTCTTCAAAACAACAATATACACGGCCGAAAGCACCGCCGCCCCGAGTGCCAGCATATCGCCTTTCGGATTGAAATTAAGTCCGCCGCCTTCCGTGCTTATCAGCACTACACCTATCATTGAAACGATAAAACCGATGAAAAACGGCCCTGACAAATGACTGTTTTTCAGCGTAAACCGCGCCAGTATCGCCGCAAAAAACGGCGCCGTTGCCGTTATGATGCCTACATTGGAAGCATACGTATACGTAAGGGCGATATTTTCCATCAGATAATACAGCGTAATCCCGGAAAGAGCCGCCACCACCAGATACAGCCGGTGTTCCTCATGTCTCAGTTTGAGCACATGCGGCCGTATCATATAGAGTACGGTAAGCCCTATGACAAATCTCGTTACAAGGATTTCCAACGGGGAGAAATCCACCAGCAATATCTTGGTGGAAATAAATGTCGTTCCCCAGCATATAGCAGTAAATATTGCTAGTAAATGTCCTTTTACTGCTTCATTCACATCATCAACATCCCTTCTATTTCAAACTATTTCAAGTGCTGCTCTAAATACGCCAGACAGTACTCGTGTTTTTTCGCGATTTTATAAATGGTATTGTCGTACAGTATGCGGCCTGTCGCTTCATGGTAAAATGCTCTGCCGGTCGGTGTATCTTTAATCAGCCAGCCGTTTTCTTCCATAAAATCGTAAAACGCCTGCTTCGTTGCAATTTCGCCCGCACTGTCTATGACTTTAAATAAATTCTCTATTAATTTGTAAAACCCTTGTTTTTTCTCCGATAAAATTTGCGTCGGTTCTATTTCATATACTGGAATTGAACCGACTGTTTTTTCGATATTACTGCGCAGAAAATAATTTTGCGAAGGAAAAGTCTTTTCCAGTGTCCTGTCGCTTATGGTGTAGCCGTTGCTTTCGTGCCGAAAGATTATATCATTATTAAGCCGTTCGTACTCCACTTTAATTTGTTTTTCCGCCAAACAGTGGCAGAAAAATTCAAATCCTTTTCCTGCGGCCTTTTCGATTGCTTCTTTTATCGTATCGTAAAAATATTTCTGCCAGCTGCTGTGTCGAAATGCTTCCCGCTCTACGCTGTATTTTTTCTTCATATTGTAACTGCTTTGTCTGTCGTCTGCCGCATAGTAGCTCCTGTCGATGACGGACAAGCCGTATTCGCGGCACAAATCATCAGAACTCTTTTTCAGCTGTTCCAGCGTCCTGTTTGCGTTTATGACAATGGTTTTTCCTGTAAGCGCATTGACGGAGTTGATGATAAAATGATTGTGGACATGCTCTTTGTCGATATGCGTGCAGATACACACTTCAAAGCCGTGCTTGCCGAAGTTGGCGTCTGCCCATTTGACACCGATTTGATGGGCCGTCTGCGGCATTACTTCATTCGGTCTGAATGACTGCTGGAAATGTTTATACATTTCGCTGTGCTTGTTGTCGGCAGCTTTTCTGTACATTTCTTTTGTGGCTATCATTGTTTCGTAGATATTTTTTATACTGCCCCAGCAGTTCAGGCTTGAGAGTAATTTCTTATTTTCGTTCAGAGTTGTTTTTTGCGGGTCGCTGATGTAGTTTAATGCTGCTTTCAGACTTGCTTTGGTTTTTCCTGCTTTAGTAATTTTAATAATCGCCATAGTTCATCACAACCTTCTTGCAGTTCTTTTAGGAGTTTTTCGGTCTGGGTGTTTGACTGGTCTAATTTTTGCGATAATTCGTTTGTTTTGTTGCCGAGGTATTTTATTTGGGATATGGTCTGTTCCATGCGGGGCAGTATGTAGACGGGGTTTTCTTTTATGCAGTCCAGGACGAATTGTGTTTTTGTTTTTTGTGTTTGCTGGATGCGTTTGTTTATGTATTCGTTTTGTTCGGGTGTAAGTCTTATGTTTAATTGGAGACGGGGTTGTTTTTGTTTTTTTGTGTTCATTTTTTCTTCCTTCTTTCTTTATTCTTTTTTCACTAGACATTAGCTAAGCTTGCTATCCTACTATCTTTCGAGTGGTTACTTTCTATGATACTGGATTATTTGTTTTTGTTCAATGGTTTTTTGCTGTGGTGGTTTATTTTTTGTGCGGGTTTGTGATTTGGTTACTGACTTTTCCGTGTTTGTCGTTTATACTGTAGGTATTGAATAACGATTAATATCTGTTGTGTTAGCTGATATCTTAAGGCAGTATAATACTTTATATTTAGTGAGGTTAAGTGACAACATCGAACGAATATAAAGTATTATACTGCCGACACGGGCTCGATATTCTATTAGCACAACGGGGACGATTGGTTTACACATTATCTGATTTTGAGGTGATTTTATGTTGGATACGGTTATTATCGGCAGCGGACCGGCGGGGCTCGGGGCTGCTATTTATGCGTCACGTGCGGCGCTTGATTATGTTGTGCTGGAAAAAGCGGGCTACAGCGGCGGGCAGATTGTCACGACAAATGACTTGGATAATTATCCGGGCATGCCGAATATCGACGGCGCGTCGTTTTCGATGGCGTTGCAGGAACATGCAGAAAAGCTCGGAGCGGTAATTAAGGAAGCAACTGTAACGGCTATTGAACGAAATGATGATAAATCCTTTACGCTGAAAATCGACGGGCAGGACGATATCGTCACGAAAACGGTTATTCTGGCGACGGGCGCCAATCCGCGCACATTGAACATTCCGGGCGAAGCGCAGTTTCTGGGCCGCGGCGTTTATTACTGTGCCACCTGCGACGGTATGTTCTTTCGCGATAAGGTTACGGCTGTAATCGGCGGCGGCAATACGGCGCTTGAAGATGTGCTGTTTCTGGCGAAAATCTGCAAGAAGGTTTATTTAATCCACCGCCGGGATGAACTGCGCGGCGATAAGCATTCACAGGAAAAGATTTTCGCTCTGCCGAATGTGGAATTCGTGCCGTCGGCCGTTCCTAAATCCATCAAAGGCGATAAAAAGGTAACAACACTGGAAATCGAACTGCAAAAGACGGGAGAAACTAAAGAAATCGCTGTCGACGGCATTTTTGTAGCTGTGGGCATGATACCAAACAATAAATTGGTGCCGGATTTCGTAGCGACAGATAAAGCGGGCTACGTTATCGCCGATGAAACGGGCGTTACCAATACGGCAGGCTTTTTCGTAGCCGGAGATTTGCGCACGAAAGCTTTGCGCCAGGTTATAACGGCCGCTTCGGACGGGGCGAACGCGATAAAATCCGTTACAGATTATCTGAATGCGTAATAAATTTTTCAATCCTTCATAGTTCTATGCTATAATATAAATCTGTTTAGAATAAAATTTTATGTCTGAAGGAGAGAGAACTTTGATCAAAGTTAAACTTATGAAATATACCGACCAGCCGGAAAGAACGGTAGCTATGGCGGCTCGCCTGTGCTATTCGCCTTGCGGCGCGGAAGAGCTGGCGGAAAAAATGTCGGATGAGCAGGTGGAAAAGCTCGTGCAGAAAATAGTCAGCATGGGTCATGCCTCCACTATGGAGCACGTTACGTTCACATTTGCCATAGAGGGTATTTCGCGCGTACTCACACATCAGCTGGTACGCCACCGCATTGCTTCCTATTCGCAGCAGTCCCAGCGCTATGTCAGCGAACATGATTTTGAATATGTACTGCCACCGTCCATTGCGCAAAATCCTCAGGCTAAGGAAAAATTCACCAATCTGATGAATACCATTCGTCAAACGTACGATGAACTGACGGCTATGGACATTCCGAAAGAGGACGCACGCTATGTGCTTGCCAATGCGGCGGAAACGAAAATCCTGGCAACGTTCAACGCCCGTTCGCTTCTGCATTTCTTCTCGCTGCGTTGCTGTAACCGCGCTCAATGGGAAATCCGCCAAATGGCTTATCTGATGCTGGCGGAAGTGAAGAAAGTCGCTCCGCTGTTGTTTAAAAATGCCGGGGCAACATGCGTCCGCACCGGTCAGTGTCCGGAAGGTGCTATGACCTGCGGTAAGTTTCAGGAAATGCTCAAACTACGCGAAAAGTAAATATAAAAAGAATAGTATAACGAGCTATATCTAATCCATTGTGCTAGTAAAACATCGAGCCTGTAACCAGCAGTATAATAGTTTATATTCGTTCGATGTTGGCACTTAACCTCACTAAATATAAACTATTATACNNCTTTGAGAAATCAACTAGCACAATAAATATATCTAATATATAATAGAAGAAATACTACATCACAAGGAGGTTTTTGCCATGAAACTGAAAATAATTGCTATTTTGTTTGTTTTGCTGGGATTTGCAGGTTTCCATTTCAGTCAGACCGCTATGGCGGATAATGCGAATGTACCGGAAAATGCGGCCATTGCTGTTGAAAGATTTGCACCGATTGCGCCGGAACAGGCAAAGGAACTGATGCAAAGTGAAGACTGCATTGTTCTGGATGTACGCACTTTGGAAGAATACAACGAAGGCCATATTCCGAACGCTGTATGTCTGCCGAATGAAACAATCACGGCGGATAATCCTGAAGTTGCCCGTCTTTTACCGGATAAGGACCAGCTTATTCTGACATACTGCCGCAGCGGCAAACGCAGTCAGCAGGCGGATGAAAAACTCGCCGCACTCGGCTATACGAATATTGTTAATATCGGCGGCATTCTGAACTGGCCGTACGAAATCGTTAAATAAACTGAAAAATTTTTGCTACATTGCATAAACTGTCAATTTATGTGATGTAGTTTTCTTTTGTCAACCAAAAAATTAAAAAGGAGAAATCTAATGCGCCCGACAAAAAATAAACCGAAAAATAAACTTTCCGTAAAAACACGCTCCCCGCGAAAACCTGCCGTGAATAAACCGGCAAGACCGAAAAGAGCTGAGCTCAGCGAGGACATCCTGCTCGGCCGAAATGCTGTGCGTGAAGCCATCAAAAGCGGCCGTTCCATCAACCGTATCTTAATCGCCGAAGGTTCGCACGGCGGTTCCATCTCGGAAATCATCAATCTTGCCAAAGAGCGCCATCTCGTCCTGCAAAGCATTTCCACCGATAAGCTCGATACGCTCTGCGGCGGTCAGCGTCATCAGGGCATTGCCGCCTATGCCGCGCCGGTTGATTACGTGGAACTTGACGATATTTTAAATCTGGCGAAGGACCGCGGCGAAGACCCGTTCCTCATTCTGCTCGATGAACTGGAAGACCCGCACAATCTCGGTGCTATCCTGCGTACTGCCGACGCTGTCGGTGCTCACGGCATTTTAATTCCGAAACACCGCAGCTGTCCACTGTCCTCCGTTGTTGCCAAAACTTCCGCCGGCGCTGTGGAATACGTGCCGGTTGCCCGTATCGGCAATGTGGCTCAGACACTGGAAGGTCTTAAAAAACAGGGGCTCTGGGTTGCCGGTGCCGACATGGACGGAACGGAAAATTATTATGAAGCCAACCTGACTGGACCGATTGTTCTTGTAATCGGCAGTGAAGGGCACGGCGTCAGCCGTCTTACGAAGGAAGCCTGCGATTTTATCGTGAAAATCCCGATGCGCGGTAAAGTAAATTCGCTCAACGCTTCCAATGCAGCCGCCATTTTAGCTTATGAAATCCTGAAACAGCGTACATTGCAGAAGAAATAGGAGTACAATTATGCTTTACAATGAACGGGCAGAGATAATCATGCAGCAGCTTCAGCTGCAGGCCATTGTAAAAATCAACGATTTGAAAGATTTACTCCAAGTATCAGTCGATACGGTCCGCCGCGATTTAAAGACAATGGAACAGCGTGGTCTGATAAAATGTATACGCGGCGGCGCCTGTCTGCCGGATTCGCTTGCCTCTTTGTCTAATTTCACCGGACGGGAAGTAATAAATATTGAACTTAAACGGCAGGCGGCACGCAAAGCCGTCGCCCGCATAAAACCCGGTTCCATCATTGCCTTAAACTCCGGTACGACCAATACCATTCTGGCGCAGGAGCTCGTTTTTAAAAATGATAATATAACTGTTGTTTCCAATAATCTCGCCGCTATAAACATTCTTATGCAAAATCCTGCTATAAAGATAATTTCTATCGGCGGAGCCGTTGATACGCTGGAAAAATCAACTTACGGCAGTACCTGCGAACAGGAATTCGACAAATACTATCCTGATATTGCTTTTTTGTCCATCAATGCTATCAATTACAAAGATGGTTTCACTGATTTTCGTATGTCAGAAATCGGCATAATCCGGCTGTTGGCAAAACGTGCCAAAGAAGTTATTGCCGTCATGGACTCTACTAAAATCGGCAAACGCTCCAAAAAGAAAGCTCTGGAGTTAAATGAAGTTGATTTGCTGCTTACGGATGATACTGTATCTGTCATGTTAAAGAAAAAATATCAGACTCATGGTCTTATCATCGAATAAACCGTTTTTTTAGCTGTAATAATCGAGAATTTCTCGCTTTTATTACAGCTTTTTTATTTATTTTTTACATAAATTTCACATCAAAGCTGTAATCTGGCTCTTTTTTCAGCTACTTTTAGTATAAAACAGCAAAATAACGCATTTTTTACTGTTTTATACAGTTTTCACTAATTGTTTGCAGTTATTTAATTGCTTTTAACGGCAACAAAACTTAAAATAAATTTGTAAACAAAATAACGGATACTTTTTAAGGAGGAAATAACTTTGCACTACTATTACAATCCTGTACATATCATACAAGGAAATAATGCTATTGATAAAATCCCCGATTTAATAAAACAGATTAAATCTTCTAACGCGCACGTTCTGCTGCTGACGTGGCATCCGTCCGTTCTGACGCAGGATGTATTTCAGAAGCTAATTAACGATAAAGACTTTGAAACATATCCTTTATGTTTTACAGCTTCCAATCCTACTATAAATCAGCTGTTCGAAACGTATCAGCAGACGTACGATTTTTCACCTGATGTCGTGATTGCCATCGGCGGCGGCAGTGTTATGGATATCGGAAAATCATTGTGCTGTCTTTACAATCAGAAAATCGACTCCATTGATGAACTGCGCACTGTAATAAATCAGAAAAAATACATCGTTTCCCCATGTAAATGGATTGGTGTGCCGACGACTTCCGGAACAGGCAGTGAAGTAACCTGCTGGGCAACAATCTGGGATACGGAAAATAATGCAAAAAAATCCGTCGAATGTTCTGACAACTACGCTTATGCCGCCGTTGTCGACCCCGATTTATCAGCCGGTATGCCGATTTCTCTCGCTGTATCCTCCGCACTTGATGCTGTGTCTCACGCCGTGGAAAGCTACTGGGCGAATGCTTCCAACATTACATCCCAAACACTGGCACTCAATGCGGTGCGCCTTATCATGAGCAATATTGATGACTTAATCGACGGTAAAGCGTTTGCTCATAAAGCAATATCGCAGGGCAGTATGCTGGCGGGGCTGGCCTTCAGCAATACAAAGACTACAGCCTGTCATTCTATCTCCTATCCATTAACTATGCACTACCATATACCGCACGGAACGGCTGTCAGCATGCTGCTTGCGCCGATATTTAAAATAAACCAGTCCAAAATCGAAAATCTGCCATTACTATTACAAGCATTATCTGTGAATAATGCCGACGAACTGCAAAAACGTATTATTTCAATTTTAAATCGTGCCGGCATTCCTGCCACTCTAAGACAATGGCATGTAGACTGCCGCGATTTGCCTCAGCTTGCTGCTCAGGGCATCACTAAAGGGCGAGCCGACAACAATCCGGTAAAGCTCACACCGCAGATAATCGAAAACGTACTTAAATCCGTCTACTAACACAAAGTAAAACTATCAAAAATTTCTCATATTCTTATATTTAAAGGAGAGTATTTTCATGAAGATTTTTAAAAAATCCTTAAAAACGACGCTGATTTCCCTCACACTGGGTACATTAATGCTTACTGCCGGCTGCGGCGGCTCCGACAATGTTCAGACATCATCCGCCGGCGGCGAAGACGGCGTATTCACTATCGCTTATGCACCGAATGAATCTACTGACCAGAGTACCGATGCCCGCAACGGTCTTGCCACTGAACTCAGCAAAGTCCTGGGCTGTGAAGTAGAGGAAATACAGGCCAGCGACTACAACGCCATTATTGAAGCACTGCGCACCGGCAAAGCGGATATGGCATACATGGGGCCGCTTGCTATTGCTCTCGGAGCTGAACGCGCTGAAATTACACCTATCGTTATGAAAGCGGAAGACGGTGACCCGAACAAAGCCATATATCATTCTGTACTGATTACCAATGCTAAAAATACAAATATCAATACCATTCAGGATATCAAAGGCAAAACAATGGCCTTTGTCGACCCGGACTCCACTTCCGGCAATTTAATTCCCAGCGCGGAAATCATAAAAGCTTTTCCAAATGACGGTTTAACAACGGAAAAACTGCACACGAACGATTCGTTCTTTCACGCAGTAAGTTTCTCCGGTTCGCATCAGGCAGGTCTTCAAGCTGTAGCCAAAGGCGATATCGATATTGCTCCGATTTCCGATCAAATTCTTGCTTCTGAAATCAGCAAAGGCAATGTAAATAAAAACGATATCAAAATCATTCATGAATCGGCTGCTATTCCGGCTGAAGCTATGGTTGTAGCCAAATCCGTAGATGAAAAAACCCGCAACACTTTAACCGAATTTTTGACTTCTTATAATAATGAAGCTTATTTTACTGATGTTATTAAAAAACCGGGTGCCCGCTTTATCAAATGCGATATGAGCGATTATCAACCGATTGTGGAACTCAATAAGCTCATGAGCAACGAATAATGGACGAGGAATTTAATATGAAAACGATTTTACGCTTCAATAATGTAAGTAAACATTACGATAACGGTGTTCATGCTCTGAAAAATATTTCTTTTAACGTTGCAGAAGGAGAATTTATTTCTATTATCGGCCCATCCGGTTCAGGAAAATCGACATTGCTCCGTTCCATCAATAAACTGATTGATATCAGTGAAGGCAGTATTTATCTGGATAATGTGAATGTTTCCGCTCAAAAAGGAAAAAATCTGCGCCAATTACGCCGTAAAGTAGGCATGGTTTTCCAGAATTACAACTTAGTCTATACTCTTTCTGTTTTTCAAAACGTCCTACATGGCTGTCTTGGCACTATAAGCGGTTTTCGCGGTATTTTCGGTTTATACCGCGAAGCCGACAAAATACAGGCACTGGAACTGCTCAAAGAACTCGGCATGGAGCAGTTCTGCTACAATAAAGCATCTGACTTGTCTGGCGGACAGAAACAGCGTGTAGGTATTGCCCGCGCCGTCATGCAAAATCCGAAGCTGCTGCTCTGTGATGAGCCTATCGCTTCACTTGACCCGTCCAGTGCTAAGACCATCATGGATTTGCTCAAAAATATGACGCATAAGCGCCGTATTGCCTGTATCGTAAATCTGCATCAACTGGATGTGGCACTGAAATATTCTACGCGCATAATCGGTCTTTCCAAAGGAGAAATCGTTTTTGACGGCCCGCCGCAGCAATTATCGGATACGGTAATTGAACGCATTTACAATACATCGCGAGAGAATTTGATGATGGGAGAAAATAACATTGATGATGTCGAAAACAACAAAGATACCGCTGATTGCGCGTAAACAGAAAAATATATACACTGCTTTTTTTATCATAATTACCGTATTGTTCGTTCTGACTTCGCTGTACACCAATTTCAATGTATTCGTTCTGCTGAAAAACAGTGATGCTTTCATACAGTTCATTGTGCAGGATTTCTTTCCGCCGGCTCTGCCTAAGGCAAGCGCCCTCCCCGAAGTTTTTTCCAATATTTTAATAACGCTTGCCCTGGCAATGTCCTCCACGACTATTGCGGCCGTACTTGCTTTTTTCATGTCGCTTTTTGCCAGTGAAAAAGTCTCTCCCCAGCCCCATATTGCCAAATATATCCGCGGCATTGCCACTTTCCTGCGCAATATTCCGGCGCTTGTCTGGGCATTTATCCTCTTTTCTTCGCTCGGCATCGGCACGAGTGTAGGTTTTATCGCTTTATGTATCACAAGCTTTGCTTTCATGGTGCGTGCTTTTACTGAAACGATTGAGGATGTTTCCGCCGATTGCGTAGAAAGTTTGCAGGCCGTCGGCGCCAGCTTCTGGCAGAGAGTATTTCAGGCCGTTGCACCAACTTGTCTCAGCGGTTTTCTTTCCTGGTTCTTATACTGTATCGAAGTCAATATCCGTGCTTCCACGATTGTCGGCATGGTTGGCGGCGGCGGTATCGGGCTCACATTATTTTCCTACATCAAAGGTTTTCAGTACGATGTCGCTTTCAGCATCATTCTGGCAATTGCCGCCATGGTAATCATCGTCGACCAGATAACAAATAAACTGCGGAGGGAAATTCTCAAATGATATCACAGACTTCATCAGCCGATATACAGCAAATAATCCGGCGAACCCGTTCTGGCAAAATAGCGGTAAGCTGCAAATATAAAAATAAATTCATCCCCAGATTTTTAATCGGCATTGTCTTTTTGTGTCTGCTCAGTCTGATTTATCTCGATATCAACTGGATTAAGCTTGCCTTGCGTCTTCCCGATATCGGCGGTATTTTCTGGGAGTTGGCGCATTTCAATTTTGCCAATTTCGACTTGATTTTACCGGCGATTTTAGAAACAATTTCCATCGCCGTACTTTCCCTTCTCTACAGCCTGCTGCTCGGTATATTCTTCGGCATGTTCGCCGCCCGCAACATTTTCCGTATTATCTGGCTGTCTGTTTTTACTCAGGCTTTCTTCACTTTTCTGCGCGCTGTTCCAACGCCTATCTGGGTACTATTAATGCTCGTCTGCCTCGGCATGGGTCCCGAAGCCGGTGTTGCCGGTCTCTGCGTGCATACTACAGCATTTTTTACAAAATCATTTGCCCAGACATTTGAAAGTATTCCGGAAGAAACGCTGGAAGCTCTCGCTGTAACAGGCACCAGCCGCCTAAACATATTCACCAATGCCGTACTGCCTGCTGCTTTTTCTCAAATTGTGGCATGGACCGGTATGCGATTGGAAATAAACTTCTCCGAATGTGCCATACTCGGTATGATTGGCGCAGGCGGTGTAGGCTTTGTAATCTCGCGCAATATGCAAAATTACGATTACGGCACAGCCGGACTTGCCATTTTTCTCGTATTTTTGATTGCTTACTCCATTGAGCGGCTATTTGTATTTGTAAAACAGAAATCAGCTTAATTTTTCAACCTATAAATATATCCATACCAATAAATTTAATTTTAACTTACAAAAACAGCCGTAAACTGAAACTGCTCAGCTTACGGCTGTTTTTTTCGTATTTATTTATTCATCTATGGCGGTAGTGTTGCCCCGTATGGTGCGCTGCCACGATATTGTACGGTACATTTCGATTTTATCTTTAACGTACTGCGGCTCTGTGCCGTCAATTCTGCCCATAGCCTCCGGTGTCAGCCATGCGCCATCGTTAAAGCCGACATTTGCGCCGCGCGTCAGCGATTTTCCCAGACTGTAATATTCAAAACCCTTAGGCGCGATAAGTTCCAGAAGCGTTGCTCCCAGATTGACATGGCCGCCCGCTATATCATCCGACAGAATATCTTTCTTCACACCGTCGCCGTAAATAATGAATGGCACCGTATACCGGTCGAACAGACTCGGCTGTTTTTCGATATTGCCCCTGTCGGCATGGTCGCCCGTTATGATAAACAGATTTTCTTGCGGCTGCTTTGCTTCCATATTATTTATGAACTCACCGAAAATTTTATCCGTATACCAGTAATGACCTAGTCTGTTTAAGAACTCCTCATCATTTTGCAGCTCACTCGGCAATTTCGCCCGCAGCTCTTCTTTCGGAAAATTCTCCCTTGCCAAATCCACGCTGTACGGCGCATGGTTGGAAACGGATAAAACTACGTAAACGGTCGGTTCCGAATTATTCGCCGCGTTTTCCTGCAATCGTTCAAAAATAAACCGGTCGTCGCTGCCCCAGACATTGCCTGACGGATAGCGGTAATCGGAAGCACAGTGAAATTCATCAAAGCCCTGCGCCAGCGCAAAATCCTCAATGCGTTCCCAGCCGCTAAAGCCGCTGTACCAGAACTGCGTTTTGTAGCCGAGCTTTTTCAGCTGCGGCGCAAGAGCTGTGGCATACACCTGCCGATACGATTCAAGCTGATGATTGGGATAGATATCCACATCCGACAGACCGCAGACAATCGCATTGACCGCCATCGGCGTAAAGGAAGCATTCGGCATGAAATTATGCGTATACGCCGCATTTTCCTTCTGCATAACGGCGCGCATATTCTCGCCCAGTCCCAAATCGGCGTATTTGTCCAGCAGCGGCCACTGCGCAAAGCTTTCACCGATTAAAATGAAAATATGGCGTTTCGGCGCGATGATATTTCCCTGCGCCTGATAAACGAGATTGGCGTCAATCTGCGTCAAATCCGCCTTGCCCAGTTTTGCCGCATCGCTTTCGTTGGCCGCTTTTTCCGTGTAAAACCTGATTTTATCCTTGTTGACACCGTAGATAATACCGTTGTCAATGCGCTTTTTTATGGAATAGCCGCGATAGACCGCCTGCATATTGTCCAGTATCATTTCATTGAGAAAAGCGTCCTTCGTCTTGGCGCAGTTTTCCCAATGAATGGATTTAGCATAGCTGAAGCTTGCCCCAAAACGCGTAAACAGCGCAAACACCAGCGTAAACACAATCACGCCGACACGAAAATACCATTTGCCGCCGCAGAGTAACGATTTTTGCAGCCACGTTCTGTTTAAAAACCTGCGCAAGATATAAATCACCGCAAATGTTAAAATCGCTACGCCGATTGTTCCTTCGATTAAGTGATACTGCTGAATGAACGTGTAAAACAGTGCCGTCACGTCATCATTCAGCGCATTGAACATTATTTCATTGAAATTTGTATGAAATTCCTTGTAATAAAAAAATCCGGCGACGAACAGGAAATTCGTTATAAAAAAGTACACGGCCGCCAGATACAGCCGTAATCTGTTATCCGTCCTGCCGCGCAGAAAATTCGGCAATGTGGCAAACACGAACGAAAACAGCATTAAAATGCCTGCCGTTTTCAGACTCATTCTCGCTCCGTAGCCGAGCGCCAGCATGATATCGCTCACTCCGATATCGCTGGCGTATGATTTCATTCCCGCAATGGAAACAAGGCGCAAGACGTTCAGATAAATCCACGTAAAAACGATAAGTTTAAAATCCTGCGCTAAATTATAGCTGAAAACTCTCCAACTCAAAAGCATAACTCCTCTTATTTTTTATTATAAATGCACCCGCAAAGCTTCCTGCCATTTCTCCTGCAAATCAGCCAGACGGAAACGGGCGTTCGCCGGGCTCGTCGACGGCAGTGTATAAAATTCCAGCTGCGGATTCTTCAATAATTCCTTATTGTATTTCTTAAAGCACTGAAACGATTTTCCCCCGTTAAAGCAAATGCGCTTTATATTCGGATACTGCCGCAAAAATACCGTGAAATCATTCGCCACCTCATCGCAGATGGCACTGTCAAGACTGCCTTCCCGCACGCAGGAATCGATTGAGTCCCACAGTGCGATATGATTTTTCCTAAGCATAGCTAATTTTTCCTCATAAACGGCCGGAACTGTACCGTTATTGAAAAATATCGCCATAAGCTTCCAAAAGCGGTTCTGCGGATGGGCATAATACTGATTTTCCTCCAGCGACTTCACGCTCGGCATCGAACCTAAAATCAGTGTCGTGCAGTTTTCATCAACCGACGGCGCAAAGCCCGTACATCTTTCCATAAAAAATCTCCTCTCATACAAAAAGCAATTATAAATACCTATTGTGCTAGTTAATTTTCCGAAGCAGTATAATAGTTTATATTTAGTGAGGTTAAGTGACAACATCGAACGAATATAAACTATTATACTGCTGGCTACAGGCTCAATGTTTTACTAGCACAATAGGTTTATAAATATGATATAATAGAATGATTATAAAATAAAGGTGTGTTTGTAATGATTTTAACGATAGAAAATCTCTGTAAGACATACGGAGAGAAAGTTTTATTCAGCGATGTGAATTTCAGTCTCTCAGACGGCGACAAAATCGGCATTGTCGGCGTCAACGGAACGGGCAAATCCACGTTTATCAAAGTGCTTGCCGGTATCGTGCCGAAAGACGACGGTATTATCACCGTCGGCAAAAATACAAAAATCTCCTACCTGGAGCAGGATAAAATATTTGAACCGGAGTATACCGTCCTTATGGAAGTATTCAAGGGAACGCAGCCGCTCATGCGCGCCCTGTACGATTATGAACTTGCGCTTCAGGCCAGCCAGAAAAATCCGCATGACAGTGCGCTGCAGGAAAAAATAATCAACTTGAGCGGCAAAATCGACGAACTGGACGGCTGGCAGCTGGAAAGCGACGCCAAGACGATTTTAACGAAACTGGGCATTACGGATTTTTCCGCCAAAATAAAAACGCTCTCCGGCGGTCAGCAAAAACGGCTGGCACTGGCAACGGCGCTCATTCAACCATGTGATTTGCTGCTGCTGGACGAACCGACCAACCATCTCGACAGCGAAACGATTGCCTGGCTGGAGGATTATCTGCGCAAACTGAAAACAGCTTTAATCATGGTCACGCACGACCGCTATTTTCTCGACTCCGTCGCCACGAAAATTCTGGAACTGGATAAGGGGCACTCTTATGTATACACAGGCAATTACACGCAGTTTCTTGAGCTAAAAAATCAGCGGCTGGAACGGGAGGAAGCTTCCGAGCAGAAACGCCAGAACTTCCTGCGCAATGAACTGAAATGGATAAGACGCGGCGCACAGGCTCGCTCCACCAAACAGCGCGCCCGTATCCAGCGCTTTGAAGAAGTCAAAAACCAGAAAGTCGATATCGAGCGCGGCAAAGTGGAAATCGGCATGGCGACCTCGCGCCTCGGACGCACCGTCATTGAACTGGAAAATGTGGGCTATACGGTGGACAATAAAACGATAATCCGCGATTTCACCTATACCGTACTGCGCAACGACCGCATCGGCATTTTAGGACCGAACGGCTCTGGCAAGACGACACTCTTAAATATCATCGCCGGCCGCCTTGCATCGACAACCGGCACTGTTACTATCGGTCAGACGGTAAAAATCGGCTATTTCACACAGAAAAACATCGAAATGGACGAACGGCTGCGCCCTATCGAATACATCAAAGAAGAAGCAAATTATCTGACGCTGGCGGACGGCACGAAACTGAGCGCGTCCCAGCTCATGGAAAGATTTCTCTTCCCGGGCACGCTTCAGTGGACGCCGATTGCCAAACTGTCCGGCGGCGAAAAACGCCGTCTGTATCTGCTGCGTATCTTGATGAGCGCACCGAACGTGCTTCTGCTTGACGAGCCGACAAATGATTTGGATTTGGAAACAATGTCCATCCTCGAAGAATTTATCGACAATTTCAACGGCGCGATTATTTTCGTATCGCATGACCGCTTTTTTATCGACCGACTGGCGGACAAGGTTTTCGTCTACCAGAAAGACGGCTCACTGCGCCAGTACCCGGGCGGATATTCATATTATAAAGGAGTAGAAGAACGTGAGCAGCAGGCTATAGCCACTGAAACACCGAAAACAGCGCCGAAAGAAAGTAAGCCGGCTAAAACGCGCGATAAATCAAATGCGCCGAAAAAACTCTCATTCAAGGAACAGCGCGAATACGACGAGATAGAAGCCGTCATCGCCGCAACCGAAGGCGAGCTGAAAGTCGTACAGCTGCAAATGGCGCAGAATGCTTCCGACTACGGTAAATTAAACGAACTGACGAAAGAAGAAACACGCTTGCAGGAAAAACTCGACTATTTAATGGAACGCTGGGCATACCTGGAAGAAATTGTTGAAAACGCACAATAAATGAACTAAAAAAGGACTGTCGCATGAAAGAATTATCTTGTTCATACGACAGTCCTTTTATTTTTCCTTATTCAAACTCGCTAAAAAGTGTTTGTCCTCTTTGGATAAATTGGCATTTTTGAGTAAATCGGGGCGATTGATATACGTCACGCGCAATGCTTCGCGCCTGCGCCATGCTGCAATTTTGGCGTGGTCGCCGGATAAAAGCACGTCCGGCACTTTCATACCGTGATATTCACGCGGCTTCGTGTACTGCGGATATTCCAGAATACCGTTGTAAAACGAATCAGTCGGTGCTGACTCGCCGCTGCCGAGCACACCCGGGAGCATGCGTGATACGGCATCGACGACAACCATGCAGGCAAGCTCGCCGCCTGTCAGTACATAATCGCCGATGGATATAATCTCGTCCGCCAGATTTTGCACGATACGGTTGTCAAAACCTTCATAATGGCCGCAGATAAAAATAAGCTGGTCATAGCGGGCAAGTTCCATCGCTTTTTGCTGATTGAACGTCTTTCCCGTCGGGCACATGATAATCGTGCGGCTGTTTTCTATCTGCGTCTTTTCTTTCACGGCTTTTACGGCACGGAAAACAGGCTCGGGCTTCATCACCATGCCTGCGCCGCCGCCGTACGGCGTATCATCCACCTGATTGTGCTTATTAAAGGCAAAATCGCGCGGATTGGTTATGGCGATGTCAAGAATGTTTTTCTCCACGGCTCTCTTCGTAATGCTGGCACCGAATACACCGGCGAACATTTCGGGAAATAATGATAAAATATCTATTCTCATAGCGATAATTATACTTCCTGATTTTCGTCCCAGACAACTTTCATATAGCCGTCTTCGATATTAATCTCAGTAACGACTTTTTTCAGCGCCGGAATTAATATCTGCCTGCCATCGGCTGCCTTCGTGATGTAAACGTCGTTGCTGCCCGTTTTCAAAATATCCGTAATTTCGCCAAGCTCAAAGCCGTCCTGATTGATTACGCGCAGACCGATGATATCGAAAGAGTAATATTCTCCCTCGCCGAGCGGCGCTACATCGACGCGGTCTATCTTGAGCAGTTTATTTGTAAATCGCATGGCATCTTCGCGGCTGTCAACGCCTTTTATCTTCATCACGACAAAATTTTTCTGATAGCGCGTATGCAGAATTTCAATCGGCTTATCATCGACATAACCGCTTTTTATATCGGCGAAGCGCTCTGGAAAATCCGTCAGCGGATATACTTTTATATCGCCGCGCACGCCGTGCGTAGCGCCGAATTTGCCGATGATTATCTTTTTATCAGTTGCGGATTTCAATGATTTTTCCGTCCTCTACCACAATTTCGCTGTTCATAACTTCCGGCATTTTGTCGCCGACTTTAACGGTGAAGATATGGTGCATCGTTCCCTGAATGATTTCCGCACCGAGACCGAGATGTTTCATGTCAGCGATATCCTGCGTCAGTTTGTCGCGCAGTTTCAGACCTTTTGCCTTGTCGACTTCCATACGCTGTACGATTGCCGCCACCTGCTGCGGATTGTCCTGTTCGTGTTCTTCAATGAATTTTTTTCTCTGAATATCGATTTTCGACAGGTTCAGATTGACTTCATCGAGCTGTTTATTCATTTTATCGAGCATTTTGCTTCTGAATTTTTCTGTAACTTTTACTTTAATCGTTACGGGACACTGTAAAGAAATACTTTCCATAATAATATGATAACCCCTTTATATTTTATTTTATTCTATTGTACTCAAAAACTTCCCAGAAATCAATCTGAGGAGTTTTATTTATCAGCTTATGCCGAAATCCTTGAACAACCGTTTTACATAACGCCAGCCTTTTTCCGTCGTACGTATCGCTTCCGACATGAGTTCCGGATTTTTGACGACAAGATTGATAATGCGGCGGCGGAACTGACGGTACGAAGCGTCGATATCCACGAAGAAATCTTCCATATCCTTCTGCACGGAAACCTGCGGAATATTTGCTTCCTTGATTTCGCACGACGTTTTCGTCATAATCGCCCTGTCGGCGTAATACGGAATGTAGACGTTCCAGCCGAACTCTTCCAGTATCATTTCCTTTATCGCCTTGGCGGCCGTCGCTTCACCGTGCACGACAAATACCTGCTGTGCATTGTTCATCGTCAAATGCTGCAGCCATTCTTCTATCTGTGTGTAATCGGCGTGAGCAGAAAATCCGTCCATATTCATGATACGCGCTTTGACGCTGATTTCCTCGCCCATAACCTTAACCTGCTTTGCTCCGTCCAAAAGGCGACGTCCCAAACTTCCTTCCGCCTGATAGCCGACGAACAGAACGGTCGACTCCGGCCGCCACAGATTGTGTTTCAAATGGTGCAGTACACGTCCGGCATCAGCCATGCCGCTCGCCGACAGAATAATTTTCGAGCCTTCATCACTGTTGAGCGCTTTGGACTCTTCCGCACTTTCACACAGACGCAGCTGCGGCATCTCCGGCAGTTTGCCGTGTTTTTTCAGATAATCTATCGCTTCATCATCGAAATAACTTACGTTTTTGGCAAAAATACGCGTCGCTTCGACAGCCAGCGGACTGTCCACAACAATGGAATAATCATCAATACGTCCCGCTTTCCAAAGCTTGAACAGATAGTACAGCATCGTCTGCGTGCGCCCTACGGCAAAAGACGGAATTATCAAATTGCCGCCTCTATCCATCGTATCGTTGATTATCTCTGCCAGCGGTGTTTCCTTATCGTAGAGCTGGTGTTTTCTGTCGCCGTACGTGGACTCGATTATCAGATAATCAGCGTCTTTAATATATGTCGGGTCTTTTATTATCGGCTGGTCCGGCTGTCCGAGGTCGCCCGTAAATACGAGTTTCGTTTCCTCGCCGTTTTCCGTAACGAAAACTTCAATAATCGCCGAGCCGAGAATATGACCGGCATCGCGGTAAACGGCGCGCAGTCCGCTGACCGGCTGTATTTCCTCATCATAATTAATGCTGACAAACTGCTTCAGCGCCGCTGCCGCGTCATCAAGCGTATAGAGCGGCTCAATCGGCGTTCTGCCCATACGCTGACCCTTGCGGTTCGTAATCTGCGCATCGGATTCCTGAATATGCGCACTGTCCGGCAGCATGATGTTTGCCAAGTCGCACGTTGCCTTCGTAGCGTAAATCTTGCCTTTAAACCCCTGTTTGCAGAGCTTCGGAATAAGTCCGCAGTGGTCGACATGCGCATGTGTCAAAAGCACGCAGTCGATATCCGACGGAACGAACCGGAAATCATTGTAGTTCAAATCGCGAAGTGTCCGCGCTCCCTGAAACATACCGCAGTCGATTAGGACTTTATGGTCGTTCGCTTCCAACAGATAACATGAACCGGTAACCGTATGCGCCGCACCTAAAAATTGCAAATTCATACAAAACCCTCCTTACTATACGTGAATATATCGTTTCTTTCTATAAATAATATATTCGGAAAGTACGAGGAGTTTTCCTTTTTGTTTCCTAAAAATTTTCTTAATATTTCATTTTTATGAGAGTGCCATTCGGCGCAATATACAAAAAGAGATTTATTTTTTAATTTATCTTCATATTGCGCCGGGCAATTTTTCTTTG
>DCFC01000024.1:0-35073 GCA_002314325.1 Megamonas hypermegale | reverse complement strand
CGCTCAAACATTTAAACTAAAAACAGAAATAAAAAATAGTTTTCTTAATAGCTAAAGCTACCATGAAAATCTTCAACGCAGACAAAAATTTATCCTGGCTAGCAAAATACAGTGCCAACAGCTCAATTTTTAATCCCCACCGAGAATTAGAAGGCACGAGCCAAATTCCAAACGTTTCGAGCCATTGTACCGCTTATATTTATCAAAGAGCCACGAAGGCTCGCCCAGTGCAGCGAAAGCGAAACGTTCAACAAAGTTTCTTTTTGGTTCGTTTTTCTTTGCATCAAAGAAAAATGAACACTCCTCTATCTTTGCTTAATAGAGTTTTTTCCCAGTAATTTTTGCAAAGCTTTAAAAGCCTTGTTACTTCCGTCTATCCAAAATTCGCGGTTGCCTTTTATCATTTTCTTTGTGCCGAGAAAATACATGTATACAGGGCAGTTTCCGGCGTATTCGTACAGTGTTTCTTTCAGCTTGAGAAAGTTCTCCGGCGTTTCCTGTTCCGGTTTTAATACAAGACAGAATTCCGGCACGTATTCTTCCATGCCGATGACTTTATCGACGATTATTTTCGTTTCGTCGTCGATATGGTTCACTCTGCCGCGCACGACGACCGGTATATCCGGCACCAGATAGTTAATATTTTCATAGAAGCTTTTTGGGAAAACGGTCCCTTCCACCACTCCGGCGAAATCCTCCACTTCCAGAAAGCACATCATATCGCCTTTTTTCGTCGTCACGCGCTTTGCTTTGCGCACAATTCCGGCAAAGGTCACGTATTTTCCTTCCTGCTGCTCCGGCAGCTGCTCGATTTTATACAGATGTTCGATTTTATTCCTGTATTCCTCCAGCGGGTGTCCGGTGATATAAAAGCCGGTGATTTCCTTTTCCATGTTCAAAAGCTCCATTTTCGGGAACTCGTCTATTTTCGGCATGTCGATTTTGTCCAGCGGATTTTCTTCTTCCAGAAAACCGCCGAATAAATCCATCTGACCGCTGGCGATGTCTTTCTGGCGGCGCGAGCCCCAATCCATTGCCTGGTCCAGAACGGCCAGATACTGTGCGCGATTATAGCCGAGCGAATCGAATGCACCGCATTTTATGAGATTTTCCAACGAACGCTTGTTAATGCAGCGACTGCTCACACGGGCGCAGAAATCCTCCAGTGATTTAAACGGGCCGTCCGCTTCGCGTATTTTTACAATCGTTTTCAGTGCCGCTTCGCCGACACTCTTGACTGCCGCCATGCCGAAGCGGATACTGCCGCCGTCAACTGTGAAGCTGTCGCGGCTGGCGTTAATGTCCGGCGGCAGTATCTGTATGCCCATATGCTTGCACAGCTCGATGTATTCGCCGATTTTCGTACTCGTCATAAGGCTTGTCAAAATCGCCGCCATAAATTCCTGCGGATAATGCGCTTTCAGATACGCCGTGCGCCACGATACGAGCGCATAAGCGGCACTGTGCGATTTATTGAAGCCGTAATCGGCAAAATTGAGCAACAGGTCGAATATCGTATTGGCCAATTTTTCATCAATGCCGTTTTCCTTCGTGCCCTGCAAAAAATTCTCTTTCTGCGACATCAAGACGTCATGCTTTTTCTTGCCCATAGCGCGGCGCAAAATATCCGCCTGTCCGAGCGTGAAACCGGCCAGCACCTGTACAATCTGCATTACCTGTTCCTGATACAGAATAACGCCAAACGTTTCTTTCAAAATCGGCTCCAATGCCGGGTGCATATACGTTACTTTCTTTCTGCCGTGACGGCCGTTGATGAAGTCGGTAACCATGCCGCTGCCGAGCGGTCCCGGGCGGTACAGCGCCATCACCGGAATTAAATCGGCGAAGTCGTGCGGCTGCAAGTCCTTGACGAGCGTCGTCATGCCCGCCGACTCCATCTGAAACACCGCGCCTGTTTCGCCGCGGCAAAGCATTGCCGCTGTCTTTTCGTCTGCCAGCGGAATTTTATCCAAATCAACGATTATGCCGCGGTTATTTTTGATGTTTTCCAGCGTATCGGCGATTACGGTCAGCGTCCTAAGCCCGAGAAAGTCCATTTTGAGTAGCCCCAGCTCTTCCACGCAGTCTTTGTCGTACTGCGTAACGAACGTTCCTTCGGAAAGCTGTATCGGCACATAATCGGTAACCGGCTCTTTGGAAATAACGACACCGGCGGCGTGCGTGGACGAATGGCGCGGCATGCCTTCGATATCGCGCGCATAATCGATAAGGCGGCGCACCTGCATATTCTCCTGATAAAATTCCCTAAGCTCCGCCGAGTCTTTCAGCGCCTTGTCGAGCGTAATTCCCAACTCCTGCGGTACGAGTTTGGCAATTTTATCCACTTCGCCATAGCTCATGTTCATCACGCGCCCCACATCGCGAATAGCGCCTTTCGCCGCCATTGTACCGAATGTTATAATCTGCGCCACATGGTCGTCACCGTAACGGCGTTTTACGTATTCGATAACTTCATCGCGGCGGATATAGCAAAAATCGATATCAATATCCGGCATCGTTACGCGCTCCGGATTTAAAAAGCGTTCAAAGAGCAGATTGTATTTTAAAGGGTCGATATCAGTAATGCCCAAAATGTACGCTACGATACTGCCTGCCGCCGAGCCGCGCCCCGGCCCTACAGCTATATTCTGGCTGCGGGCGAAGTTTATAAAATCCCAGACAATGAGGAAATAACTGTCGTAACCCATGCGGTGAATTATCGACAGTTCGTATTCCAGCCGCTGCTGTATCTCTTCTGTAATCTCGCTGTAGCGATTGCCGATTTTTTCTTCGCACAATTTGCGCAGATACTGCTCATCCGTCATACCCTCCGGCAGCGGGAAGTTCGGCAAATGCAGATGACCGAATTCAAATTCCACATTGCACCGCTCGGCTATCTCCAATGTGTTCGTTATCGCCTGCGGCACAGCGGCGAACAAGTCCGCCATTTCCCGTCCCGATTTCAGATAAAAATCGTCATTGTTGAATTTCATGCGGTCTTTATCGTCGAGCGTCCTGCCCGTCTGGATGCACAACAGCACATCATGAAACGTGCTGTCCTCTCTTTTTATATAGTGGATATCGTTCGTCGCCACCAGTTTTACGCCGTATTTCTGCGCCAGTTTTATCAGACCAGCGTTGGCTTTCGCTTCTTCCGGAATTTGGTGGTTCTGTATTTCCAGAAAGAAATTGTCCCTGCCGAAAATCTCCGCGTATTCCTGCACCAGTTTTTCCGCCCGCTCCATATTGTCGCGGATAATCGCCTGCGGTATTTCACCGGCGATACAGCTGCTCAGGCAGATAATCCCCTCATGATACCGGCGCAGCAGTTCTTTATCCACACGCGGCTTGTAATACATTCCTTCGATATTGGCGAGCGATACGAGTTTTATCAAATTCTGATAACCTGTATTGTTTTCCGCCAGCAAAATCAAATGGTAATAGCGCGTGCCTTCTACTTCAAAATTATCAAAACGCGATTTCGGCGCCAGATAAACCTCACAGCCGATAATCGGTTTTATGCCCTGTTTCTTCGCTTCCTTATAGAAAGCAATCGTCCCGTACATAGTGCCGTGGTCGGTGATGGCCAGCGATTTCATGCCCAGTTCCTTTGCATAGCTGACGAGTTTTTTCACCCGGCTCGCTCCGTCCAGCAGACTGTATTCCGTATGCACATGCAGATGCACGAAATCGACTGCACCGTCATCTATTTTTTTTTCATTTTCTTTCATTAAATCAAAATTAGAATTATCCATTATGACCTCACTTCCCTCTGTTATCTTATCGTTTTTTCATTAAAACTATTGTAACAATTTAAGGCGCATTTGTCATTGCCGTTTCTTTTTACTTAAATACATAAAAATGGTATAATAGCGATTAGTATTTACATCATTATATTTGTTATGCTAGTCGATTTTCTAAAGCAGTATAATAGNNTATATTTAGTGAGGTTAAGTGACAACATCGAACAAATATAAAGTATTATACTGCTGATTACAGACTAGATGTTTTACTAGCACAACGGATAACAACATTATATATGGAGGACGTTTTTTTCTTAAATGGACAAATTTGACGACCAGTATTTATTATTGGAGCAATTATACGACGACAGCTTTTATCCCGATTTTCTGGTGGACAAGATAAAATACCTCTTGGAGGATTTCATCAACTATCTGGAAACCTCGCCCCAGAAACAGTCGGAAATCGAAGATAAAATTTATGAATTGGTACACAGCGTCAATAATTTTCAATACGAATTTCTCGACAACGAAAGCGAATTTGACAATCTGGCGCGCGAATGTCTGATACGCGACATTGAATACATTCTGCAATGGTTTCATTTTCCCATCAATGTAGAAGAAGTTCTTGCCCAAAGAGAATGGGAATAAACTCTTTCAAATTCAAAATCAATTTTATTTATGCTATACTATAATCCGTATTAGTATTTTAAATTGGAGGATTGTTTAATGTTATTAACCAAAAAGTCTGTTGAACTGCTCGCACCTGCCGGCAACTGGGAAACGTTCGTTGCCGCCATCGATGCCGGAGCCGATGCCGTTTATCTGGGCGGCAAGCACTTCAATATGCGCATGCTCAAATCAGACGCCAACTTCGACAATGAAACACTGAAAAAAGCAGTGGAATACGCTCACGCTCACAACGCCCTGCTGTATATAACCATCAATAATCTCATCAGCGACGAGGAATTGCCGGAGCTGGTGGAATACCTTAAATTCCTGAATGAAATTCAACCGGACGCCATTTTAATTCAGGATTTGGCTGTAGCTCAGATTGTGAAAAAATTTGAACTCAATCTGACGATGCACGCTTCCATCATGATGAATTCGCACAACAATGCAGCTATCGCCAAATTGAAGGAATACAATATCCGCCGCGTCGTTGTCAGCCGTGAAATGTCCTTAAAGGAACTGAGCGAACTGAAAGCGGCCGACCCGGATTTTGAACTGGAATATTTCGTGCACGGCGACATGTGCATCTGCGAAAGCGGTCAGTGCATTCATTCCGGCGTACTGTTTGCCAACAGCAGCAACCGCGGCCGCTGTATGAAAGCCTGCCGCTGGCCGTACAAAATCATGGACGAAGCCACGGGACAAATCCTGCCGACGAAAAATGACGGCGACTACGTTCTTGCCTTAAAAGATATGTGCATGTTCCGCAATATTCCCGACTTAATTCAGGCGGGCGTCTACTCCTTTAAAATCGAAGGCCGTATGCGCAGTGCCGATTTCGTCGCCAATATCGTAAGCATTTACCGCCGCGCCATCGACGCTTACGTTGCCGACCCGGCGGGATACCGTATCAATGAAGACGACTGGAAAAATCTTTTTGATAACCGCGTGCGCGATTACTCCACCTGCTTTGCTATGGACAAACCGGACAATCAGGCTATCGGCTACAGCGGCAAACGCGAACCGCGCTTTTTCAGCTATGCCGCCAAAGAAGCCGATTTGCAGTGCGACTGGCTTGAAGCTGAAGCGCCGATTAAAACGGATGATGACAATTCAAAAAAACCGAAGCTCATCGTCAAGGCTGCCACCCTTGCCCACGCCCGTCAAGCACTTGAAAACGGTGCCGATATCCTCATTGTCGGCGGTGAAGTGTATCGCCCGAACAAGCCATGGACTTTGGCACAAATCGAAACCATTCTCGACGAAGCCCATGCACGAAACGTCAGAGTAATCGTAAATACGCCGCGCACCACCCTGAAAGACCAGTGCGGCGAACTGGAACAACTCTGCCGCGACCTCAATGAAATCCAGCCGGACGGCATCATGGCGGGCAATCTCGGCGCAGCCGCCATCATTTATGATAAAACAGCTCTGCCTGTTTTTGCCGACCACAGCTTCAACCTGTTCAATCACGTGGCGACGCAGTTTATGCAGGAAAATGGCATTTCCGGCGCTACGGCTTCCTACGAGCTGTCGTATCCGCAGGTGCGCACTTTAGTTGAAAACAGCAGCCTGCCGATTGCCGTAACGGTGCACGGCAATGTGGAAGCCATGATTAGTGACAGCAACATCCCGGCGATGAACCTCGATTACAATCCGCTCGTAAATCCTGATTTCAACGACCGCCATTTTGCGCTGGTCGATACAGTCGGCGGCAAACATTCCATGCGCATGGACCAGATTGGACGGCTGCATATCCTGTTCACGCATGATTTGTGCCTTCTGCCGTACATCGAAAAATTGCAGGGCGCTGCCGCTTGGCGTATTGAAGCGCAGGACTACACACCGGAATACACCGGTCTTTTGACGAAAACATATCGCGCCGTTCTCGACGGAACGCTTGATAAAAACGAAGCGCTCGAAAAAGTGCAGGCGGCTACTCCTCGTCCTCTCGGCATCGGCGTTTACCGCCACAAAAAATCCTATTAATCTGTTGTTTTAGTGAAATATCAAGTCGTTAGCCGGCAGTATAATATTTTATACTGCTTTAAGAAATCAACTAATGCAACAGATTTATTAATACAATAAAATGAAAGGAAGTCTTGTTTATGGCTGAATATCTTGGCCCTGAAAAATGTCTGGAAAAAAAGAAAAAATACATCATGCCGTGTCTCGGTCATTTCTTCACCAACCCGCCGCAGTTCGTCAAAGGTTCCATGCAGTACCTTTATGACCATACGGGCAAAAAATATCTCGACTGCTTCGCCGGCGTATCCGTTATCAACTGCGGCCACTGCAATCCAGAAATCACCGACAAAGTGGCAAAACAGGTGCAGACGCTTCAGCATGTCTGCAACATTTACTTAACAGAAGATATTTACAATCTTGCCGAAAAACTGGCTCAGGTTACGCCGGGCCGCCTGCAAAAATCCTTCTTCTGCTCCACTGGTACGGAAGCAAATGAAGGCGCTCTGCTGCTCGCTAACATCTACAACGGCAAAAGCGAAATTCTCGCACTCCGAAACGGTCTGCACGGCAGAACGAAACTCACCATGAACGTAACCGGTATCGGCATGTGGCGCACCGACCCGAACCCTGTCGGCGGCATTCACTTCGCTCCGAACCCGTACTGCTACCGCTGCCCGCTCGGCAAAAAATTCCCGGAATGCGACTACGCCTGCGCCAACGCTGTTGAAGACATCCTCAGCTACGCAACATCTGGTCAGGTTTCCGCTATGATTTGCGAAGCCATTCAAGGCAACGCCGGTATCGTCGTTCCGCCGCAAGGCTATTTCAAACGCCTGAAGGAAATTCTGGAAAAACACGATATCCTGCTCATCATCGACGAAGTGCAGACAGGTTTTGCCCGCACCGGCAAAATGTTTGCTATTGAAAATTTCGATGTCGAACCGGATATCATGACAATGGCCAAAGCGCTCGGCAACGGCGCGCCTATCAGCTGCTTCATCTCCCGTGCCGAAATCGCCGACAAATACACTCGTCCGGGGGCTTCCACACTCGGCGGAAATCCGGTATCTTCCACAGCCGGTCTTGCCGTACTCGAATACATTGAAAAACACAATCTCATAGAAAACGCCCGTCTGCGCGGCGAGCAGCTCCGCAAGGGTCTTTGTGAACTCCAGAAAAAATATCCCGTTATCGGCGACGTGCGCGGCTTAGGCTTAATGACCGGTGCCGAACTCGTAAATCCGGACAAATCACCAGCACCGGAAAAAGTCGATTTCGTCGTGGAAACAATGAAAGACCGCGGCTTCCTCATCGGCAAAAACGGTATTGCCCGCAACGTGCTCGCATTCCAGCCGCCGCTAATCATCACGGAAGAAAATATCAACGACCTGCTCAACAATCTCGGCGACGTTCTGGCGCTACTCAAATAAAAATTTCAGGAAGGTGAAGTTATGGACTTACTGCATGAACTCACACTGTCCATGATAAAATATTATCAGGGCGACCCGAAACGCATTCAGCATTTCATCAAAGTACACAGCTTCGCCCACTTAATCGGCACAGCTGAAAAACTGGATGACGAAACACTATTCATTCTGGAAACAGCCGCTCTGACGCATGATATCGGTATTAAACCGGCTGAGCTCAAATTTAACAGCTGCGGCGGCAAACTGCAGGAACAGGAAGGACCTATGCCCGCCAAAATCATGCTGGCCGATTTAGGCTTTGCCCCGAATGTCATTGAACGCGTGTGCTATCTCATTGCCCACCATCACACTTATGACAAAATCGACGGCAAAGACTACCAAATTCTTGTAGAAGCCGATTTTCTCGTAAACCTGTACGAAGACAGTCTGCCGGAAAAAGCTGTTCGAACAGCTTTAAATCGCATTTTTAAAACGGAAACCGGCATCTCTTTATGTAAAACCATATTTAATCTTTAAACAAAAATGTTGGAGTAGAAAAATCATTCTGCTCCAACATTTTTTATTGCCGATTTATGTATCTCTCTTATCTCATAAAAAAGACCGCTATAAAAGCGGTCTTGTGTCAGGAGTGATTTTCAACGCCCAGTTCTTTCATCAAGGCGTTTTGCAATATATTGGAGAAATTAATATTTTTTTCCAAAGCTAAATTATTAAGCCAAGCCGGAATGGATAAAGTTTTCTTCACGGCTTTTTTATCGTACAATTTGCGATAAGCAATGGTATCTGCGCTAATTAAAGATACAAAAGATTTTTCATCACATTTAATATTTTGCGGATTGGAAGGAGTAGGAATATCTTGTTTTGTATCTTCTAAACTACAGAGCATTAAATTCAATGCGTCTTCCGCCATTGAATATGCTTCATCTAACGTTTCACCATCCGTAAAGCAACCGGATATATCTGGAAATTCGACTAAATATATACCGTTAGGATAATTTTTATCCGTCATATCCAAAGTGAAAATCGCAGGATAAAGATATTTCATAAATATCTCCCTCTTTCTTTATATCATCTTTATACTTCAGTCAGGATAGAAGCGGACTTATAAATCCCTCCTGACATATACAATAATATACGTAAAATGACGTATTGTCAATCTTTATCTTGAAATGAATTATATCATTGAGTGCGACACTAAAAAAATAAAGGCTATGCGCAATTAGCCTTCGTCTGGATTGATTTCCAAATGTGCTAATCCCGCATAGCCTTTTATTTACTGGATTAATCGTCGCCGCCGAACATGGCAAGTATCATCTGAATGAGTCTCAAGATTTCAATGTAGAGCCATACGAGCGTTAATAATAATCCGAATGCGCAAAAATACTCCATGTATTTCGGAGCACCGTAGCTTACAGCCTGCTCGATATTATCAAAATCAAGCAGGAAATTAAATGCCGCTACACCGGCGATGATAAAGCTGATGAGAATACCGAAAATTCCGCTTGTCGGCATTAAATGGAAGCCGAACAGGGACGCGATAATATTAATGAAGTAAAATATTGCCACAGCACCTGTCATGCTGATTATCACAGAACGAACCTGATTGGTCACTTTTATAATCTGCGCTTTCCATAAAAACAGCATTAAAAACATCGTAGCCAGCGTGATACCTACGGCAATAGCAGATATACCGAAGTACATTCTTTCAAACTGAGCAGAAATTATACCCAGTACCGCACCTTCAAATACGGCATAGCCCGGCGTAGTCATCGGTGCCAGATGCGGCTTAAAGCAAGTTACAAGCGTGAGCACTACACCTGCAATCATACCCAAAATCAATACACCGTAAGCGGCGGAACTGCCGGCAAGATACATGCCCGAAACAACGGCGGAAGCGATTGTCACAACAGTAAGGCCGAAAGCTTTCGTAAATGTTCCTTTCAGCGTTGCCGGAGAATCAACATATTCAGCCGTCGGGCGGCTTATTATTTTCATAGCAGGATTTGCCATATAAAGTCACTCCTTAAAAATTTAAAATATTTATTTGACTTATTGACTATTATACCATATCTTCAAGTTAAAATATAGGTAATATTTGTCCATTTCATATTAAAATTTGATTAAAAAATGCAGTTACCCGTTAAAAATCGGATAACTGCATTTTATTTACTTTTTCGCTAAAAAGCTTTGTTTCGACATTAAAATCCGCGCACTGTTGAGTACAACGGCTAAAGTCGCTGTATTATGGATAATCGCTGCCACCAGCGGATTGATTTTGCCGAGCGCACCGAGCAACATTGCCGCCGAATTGACTGTAATTGTTGCTGTAAAGTTCTGACGGATTAAACGCATGGTATTCTGTCCTAGTTCCAAGGCATCCATCAGTTTTATGGGATTATCCGAATTTATCGTAATATCCGAAGACTCTACGGCAATATCGGTACGCCGTCCGCCGAGTGCTACGCCTACATCTGCAAATGCCAGTGCTGGTGCGTCATTAATGCCGTCGCCAACCATTAATACATGACCGTTTCTCTGTAGATAATTAACGATATTAGCTTTATCCTCCGGCAGTATTTCGGCAAAATAACTGTCTATACCTAACTGTTGCGCTACCGTAGCTGCTACATCCTTGCTGTCGCCCGTAAGCATGACAATTTCATCAATGCCGTGGCGACGCATCTGATTGAACGTCTTTTTCATTTGCGGACGTATCGGGTCGTTGATAACAATTAGACCCATCAGTTTATTATCGCGCGCTACGTATAAAATATTATAACCTGCCGGTATTTTTTCATTTTCAAAATTGTCCAATCCGCTGACATTGCGGTCGGTCATAAAATGACGGCTACCGACAATAATATTACCGCCCTTGAATGTTTCAAAATCTGCTACATTGGCTTCCATACCGTGTGCCACGACTGTATCTGAATTAATATGATCAGGTACCTGCCAACCTTTTTCCTCTACATAATTCTGAATGGCTACAGCAAGCGGATGAACAGAATGAATTTCCGCTGAAGCGGCAAGCAGTATCATTTCTTTTTCGCAAACGCCCTCTGTCGTATGCACTGCTGATATTTTCGGTACACCGATTGTAATTGTGCCTGTTTTATCCATTACGACTGTATCGATATCAGCGAGAGCTTCGATATAATTGCCGCCTTTTATTAAAATTCCCTGTTTGGCCGCTGTCGCCACCGCTGCTGAAATCGCTGTCGCTGTGGATAATTTTAATCCGCAGGAAAAATCGATGAATAACAGGTTCAGCACTCTTTGCCAATCACGCGTTGCACCGTAAACGATAGCTGCTCCGATAAAGGAAATCGGTACAAGCATATTTGCCATTCTGTCGGCAAAGTTCTGCACCGGTGCGCGGCGTGTCTGCGCATCTTCTACAAGATGAACAATACGGGCAAGTGATGTATCATCACCGACTTTCTGTACTAGAATGGTCAGCTGCCCGCCCTGTACGACCGAACCGGCATAAACAAGGTCGCGTTCACTTTTCATTGCCGGATTGGATTCGCCTGTAATCGAAGCCTGGTCAATAGCTGCATTACCGCTTAGCACCATACCGTCAACGCAGATTTTTTCACCCGTATGCACAGCAATTACATCATTCACTTTTATCTGTTCAATCGGCACTTTTTCCTCATGACCATCATCCGCCACCCGCCAGACAAACTGCTGGTCAAGCTGAAGCAAGTTGGATATATGCTTTCTTGCTCTTTCGGCAGCATAAATAGTAAGCATCTCCGCCACATTGGAAAGCGTCATAAGACTAAGACTTGATTCTGGTTTGCCCGCGAGAACGGAAGCAATAACCGCTGTAGACGTCAGTGTATCAGCATTCGGCTGACCGTCTTTTATAAATCCCTCAATGCCGTTTTTAATTACATTGCGCGCTATGCCGAGTACAAACAGGCTACGCACGATTTTCAGACTCATATACGCCTGTGGTGCAAATTTTTTCAACGCCTGAAGTCCGACAAATCCGACCAATGATATTACAGCATCGCGTTTGTAAGTATTCAATTCTTCATTTATATTTTTCTGCACCAATGCTTTTGGCTTTGCAACAGCAGAAATATCGGCATTATAGCCCATAATCTGATAAACGGCCGCTTTTTCCACGCAGTCTTTATAAAGTACCCGCACGGCATTTTGATAAAATTTTACCAAAACAACATTTTTTATAGTACATATTTTTAATTTCAGATTATTTTGCTGAACCGAATTCAAACTGTTATTAAGCGGAAACTGATAATATTTCAATACAATTTTTTCCATTATTTACCAAGTCCTCTCAACATGGAAAATGCCCACCACAGCATTTGCGGTCCGTTTGGACGCTGACCCATTACCATAATTTTTCTAAGTCCTCTAATTAGGAAAAAACCTGCTGCAACAATACGCAAATCCATTAAATTGCCAGTCTTCGCTTTTATCCACGTATTTAATTCTCTTGCCAGATTAAGCAATATACAGCCAATTTGCGTTGTAGCGTTTCCGCTCATAGTCATAATTTTATTGCCCAGATTGAATACGCGCTGTTTAAGCTGATTAAACATATCATCCATAATGTTTTCCGCACAGCTGTATAAAATCAGCAGACTGCCCGTATTTACATTAGCTGTTACTTCTTTTATATACGGCAGTTCAGACAGTTTCACCGTTATGAGTTTAGCCAGTCTCTCATTGTTTTTCAGCATATCTATATAATAACGGCGACGCCCTTTTATCGCATGAGCCAGACGAACGGAGTGTTCTTCAATTTCTTTATTGATATAATTTATTTCTCTGCCCAGTTGGTCAAAATTGAAACCGGCGGAATTGTTGCCGCCTTTTCCCTGATTATCCTGAGCGAAAAATCTCAGCAGTTGCTGGCCAATCGTAAGACCGATAGCCATTCCAGACGCATAAGACATAATTTGCACCTCTTATCTTTTCACATGATTTTTAGCGTAATTTTCTATTTCACAAAGTTCTTTATTGGCTTTAATATTTTCCGGACGGTATTGAATAAGCACTGAACCCGATATAAGATTAATCGTAACTTTATCCAGTTCCGGATATTTTGCCAGAGCGTTTTCCACCTTTTCCTTCAATTGCGGATTATTGATTAATGCTTTGCTGTAAACACGGATACGTCCCGGTATATATGAAGCTACTTTCACTGATTTCAAAAACCATTCCAATTTCGTTGTCGGTATGCCTACCGCTTTTAATATATTCACTTTCTGTATTCCTTTCTTCATATTATTTTTCATATTTTTGCGATACTGATAAGCATGTACCAGTGAAAGTGCCGTCCATGCAATACCGAAAGCCGTATGCAACTTCTTTCCACCGACAAACAGTGAAGCAACCGTTCCCGCCATTCCTACAGCCAGGGGAATTCCCAAACCTACATTTTTCATACAACCTCTCCTTGTATACACATATTCTAAAAAAAGGAGTGTTTATAACAACACCCCTTTCATTGCCCTTGAAAATTATTTAGCTGCCTGAGCCTGCTGAGCTGCAATCATATCTTCCAGCTCTTCTTTCTGACGTACGAGTTCAGCCATGGAAACTTCCGCCTGTCCTTCGGCGATTGCCGGCTGTGCCTGCTGAGCGCGGCTTTGTATGAATTTGTAACCAAATGCACCGGCTACAACGCCAACAGCTAATCCTATCCAAAAATCAGTTTTCGTAAACATATGAAAGACTCCTTTATAATATATATTAATAACGCTTTAAAAGCATTATTTCCAGATTGGATATTACAGAAATATCAGGCATTCTTTTTCGTATCGGTTTTCTTGTCCATGCTGTCGCAGCAGTGGCAGCCGCTAGAACAGCCGCAGCTGCCGCCGGTTCCGCAACTGTCGCACTTGCCGCTGGAAAAATTGCGGTAAACGCGTCTTATACCGAAACAGAAAAGCACAACAATAATGGCAAATATTACCCAAGTAGCGATATCACCTGTAGTCATAATAAAAGCCTCCTCAAAATGCAAATATAAGGGAACACTTCGGCTCCCCTATATTTTATCATACAATCCATAGTAATCACAATGAATTACTATTATTATTTAATTAAAATCCTAAAAGGGTGCCTACCTGATAAACAATGAGCGATACAATCCAAGCCAGTACGAAGTTGCCGATTGCGGAAACGAAGAACCATTTCCAGCCGCCTGCTTCCTTCTTAATAGTACCGAGAGCCGTCATGCACGGAGTATACAGCTGGGAGAATACCATGAAGGCAAGTGCCGACATCGTAGTGAATGCAGCCTGGAAACCGCTGCCTGCCACCATGCCGATTGCATCGACCGCTTCAGTATCCGGACTTAAATCAGGCAGACCGTACAGGATACCCATTGTGGAAATAACGGCTTCTTTTGCCATGATACCGGTTAAAACGGCAGAGCCCGCTTCCCAGTCGCCGAAGCCGTGGAATACGAACAGCGTGGACATCCAGCCGCCGAGCGTTGCCAGGAAGGACTGGGACATATCGTCCACCATGCCGCTGAAATTGTAGCTGCTCAAGAACCAGATGAGTACGGACATCGCAAAGATGATTGTACCGGCTTTAACGAGATAGCCTTTACCTTTATCCCAAGTTTCCAGAAGAACGGTCTTCATATCAGGAATACGGTACGGCGGCAGTTCCAGAACGAAACTTGTATCATCCTTGCCGAATACGGTTCTGCTCAAAATACTGGAAGCAATGATTGCAACGACGATACCTACGAGATACATGGCAAATACCACGTCATCGGCATTCGAACCGAAGAAGATAGCACCGAAAAGCGCCATTACAGGAAGTTTTGCACCGCATGTCATGAACGGAGTTACCAAAATCGTAATCATACGGTCTTTTTCACTGTCAAGCGCTCTTGCTCCCATAATACCCGGAACGGCGCAGCCGAAACCGCAGATAATCGGCATGAGTGCCTTGCCGCTGAGACCTGCCTTACGCATAATCGGGTCCATAACGAAAGCGACACGCGCCATATATCCCGTACCGTCGAGAAAACTCAAACAGAAGAACAATGTGAAAATAAGCGGTACGAATGTAAGCACGCCGCCTACACCGGCAATAATACCGTCGCATACGAGAGAATGCAGCCAGTCGGCAACACCGAGACTTGTAAGAGCCTCATCAGCCCAGCCGTAAAAATCTTCATTTATAAGTACATCAAGTTCATCGGCAATCGGCTGGCCAATCCATGTGAACGTAATTTCAAATACGAGATACAGTGCCAATACTAAAATCGGCAGAGCGATAGCTCCGTTTGCCAAAACTTTGTCGATTTTTTCCGTTATGCCGCTGCCGACATTTTCACGGGTAACGGTCTGAGCCACGATTTTATCAATAAAAGCGTATCTTGCTTCAATAATTGCTTCTTCCAGCTGGTCGGCATTATGAATAGTTGCACGGAGCTGTTCGATATTTTTAATATGTTCTTCCACCTGGTCGGAATTTTTATACCGGCTCATTACAGTGGAAGTGAACACGTCGAGTAATTTTTTCGTGGATTTTTTGCTGCGACCGTTCGTTTCCACAACAGGCATTCCGAGAGCCTTTTCCAATTTGCTTGTGGATATTTTAATACCCTTACGCGTAGACTCGTCAATCATATTGAGGTCAATCAGTACAGGAATACGGCGTTCCAGAAGCTGCAGGCACAAAAACAGATTTCGCTCGATATTGGACGAGTCGATAACATCGACCACGATATCCGGTTTTTCCCCAGCCAAATAACTTTCTACAATTCTTTCTTCCGGTGAACGGCCGTTTATGCTGTATGTACCAGGCAAATCCATTACAGAGATTGCTCTGTCGTTATGTCTAGTATAGCCTACCTTTTTATCTACGGTAACACCCGGCCAGTTACCGATTTTCTGTCTAATACCGGTCAATTCATTGAAAATCGTCGATTTACCCGTATTAGGATTACCTGTCAAAGCTACAGATAAAGTTGCCATTTATTCATTCCTCCATTCAATTCATTATGCAATCTGAGTAACTGTTATTTTAGCTGCATCAGATAAACGAATAGACATATTAAAAGAACGCACGGATACAGCGAGCGGGTCGCCGAGCGGCGCAGAACGCAGAACCTTCACTTTTGTTCCTTTTACCATGCCCATGCTCATAAGGCGTTCCTTCAGTTCAGAAGCTTCAATAGCTTCAACCCTAACAACCATTCCCGGTTTGGCATCTTTCAGAGTCATTAGAAGTCATCCTCCTATCTCAAAATAATTATCATTAATACAATATAATAATAATCACTATATCGATAATAATTATTACTTCTATTGATAACTGCATTATATAGCAAATGATAATACATGTCAATAATAATGATAAATATTTTCATAAAAATTGCAGGAAAGTTCTGTTCAGTATATTATATTGGTATAATAATTCTAAAAACGAGGTTCTTTATGAATAAATCATCCGACGAATTCATGCAAAATACAGCTGGCGGCAATATCAACAGCAGTGTTTTGCAACCTAAATTTATTTTCAACGATTATAACAGCGGCTTTAATCTTCTGACTGAGCTGCAAAAGGAACTTATAAGCTGTGAAGAGTTTTATTTCTCCGTGGCTTTTATCACGCAGAGCGGCCTTATCTGCCTAAAAGAAGTTCTGGCCCACTTAAAAAAAAAAAACATCAAAGGCTGTATTCTGACTACGGATTATCTGTGTTTCACCGAGCCGAAAGCGTTGCGCGAACTACAGCAGTTTGCCAATCTGGAAATACGCATCTATACGCAAGGCAATTTTCATACAAAAGGATATATTTTCCGCCACGCCGATTATTATTCGCTGATTATCGGCAGCAGCAATCTGACGCATGGTGCGCTTAAAGCCAATAAGGAATGGAATTTAAAAGTCAGTTCAACGGAGCAGGAAGCAATCTGCCGGGATACATTGCAGGAATTTCGGCGCATGTGGGAAAATGCTGTGCCGCTGACGGACGAGTGGCTGCGCGGTTATGAGAAGCATTACCAGCAAAAGCAAAAAATCTCTCCCGTAAAACAGCCGTTTCCCGCTAAATTTGCACCGAATAAAATGCAGACGGAAGCGCTCGATTCACTGGAAAAACTGCGCCAATCGGGACAGACGAAAGCGTTGCTCATCTCCGCCACCGGCACGGGCAAAACGTATCTTGCCGCCTTCGCTGTACAGAAATCCGCGCCGCGCCGAGTTTTATTTCTCGTACACCGCGAACAGATTTTAAAGCAGGCTGCGCAGACTTTTCAACATGTTCTCGGCAATATCGATATCGGTTTTTTATCGGGAACGCATAAAGATTTTGCCGCGCCATATCTTTTTTCCACCGTTTTCATGCTGACGAAGGAAGAAATTATGACGCAATTCGCGCCGACGTATTTTGACTATATCATTATCGACGAAACGCATCGCGCCGGCGCAGCAAGCTACCGCAAAATCCTCGACTATTTCCGGCCGCAGTTTTTACTGGGTATGACGGCGACACCGAGCCGCAGCGACGGCTTCGATATTTATAAACTTTTCGACTACAATATCGCTTATGAAATTCATCTGAAAGAAGCCATGCAGGAGGATATGCTCTGCCCTTTCCACTATTTCGGCATAACGGATATCACGATTGGCGGCAGGGAAATTGATGACGTTTCTGCATTTACTGAACTGACGGCCGATGAACGCGTCGAACATATTATCGGCAAAGCGCAGTTTTACGGCTGGTGCGGCGAGCGCGTCAAAGGACTCGTATTCTGCCGCAATATCGAAGAAGCACGCCTTTTATCGCAAAAATTCAATGATAAGGGATTTTTCACTGCCGCACTGTGCGGCGAGGACAGACAGGAAACGCGCGAGACGGCTATTTCCCGCCTGGAGCAAGACAAGCGGCGCGGCGGGCTCGATTATATTTTTACGGTGGATATCATGAATGAAGGCATCGACATTCCTGCCGTAAATCAGGTAATCATGCTGCGCCCGACGAAATCCTCCATCATCTTCGTACAGCAGATGGGCCGGGGACTGCGCAAATATCCGCATAAGGATTACGTCGTAATTCTCGATTTCATCGGCAATTATCAGAACAATTTTCTGATACCGATTGCACTGTTCGGCGACACTTCCTACAATAAAGATACAATACGCCGCTGCGTCGCGGAAGGCAGCCGCCTTTTGCCCGGCTGTTCCACGATAAATTTCGACGAAATTTCCCGCCAGAAAATTTATAACGCCATCGACAGCGCCCGTCTCAGTGATGCGCTACTGCTGAAAAACGAATATCTAAATCTGAAGCAGAAACTCGGCCGTATCCCGCGCCTTGACGATTTCGCCAAATTCGGCAGTATCAGTATTATAAAATTCTTTGACAAATTCGGCTCCTATCATCATTTCCTGCAAAAATACGATAAGGATTATACTATCCAGCTGACGGCCGAACAGGAAGAAATCTTTGCTTTTGTCTGCCGCCGTTTTGCCAAAGGCAAACGCATTTTCGAGATACTGGCACTGCAAATACTGCTCGATACGCCGCACAAATTTTTAGCCGAACTGCAAAACACCCTGCTGGCGGATTATCATCACGCTTTAACAGAAAACGAAACCATCTCCGTTATCAATAATTTGACTAATGAATTCACGATTGCCAACGAGCGGGAAAAATACCGCCACTGCGTATTTATTGAGCCGCAAAATAACGATTTTGTCATTGCCGCCAATTTTGCACAGCATTTACAGTCGGCCGATTTTAAACATCTGCTGCAGGAAACTCTCGCCTTTGCACGGCAGCAGTATAAACAACATTATGTCAATCATTATCGTGAAACAAATCTCGTTTTATATGAAAAATACACCTATGAAGAAGTGTGCTATCTGCTGAACTGGCCCGGCAAAATCAATCCGAACGCCATGGCGGGATACTTTTACGAAAAAAATACCCGCACCATGCCGGTATTCATCAACTACATTCCGCCGGATAAGAAACGGGTCGATTATGCCAATGAATTTCTTGACAACAATTTAATCACGGCGTATTCCAAAGCCAACCGCAAACTGAATTCGAGCGACGCCCGCCATATTTACAACGCCGCGCGGGAGCAGAACAAATTATATCTGTTTGTCCGCAAGCCGAATGAAGATAAAGAGGCGAAAGAATTTTACTTTCTCGGTGAAATCTCCGCTGTCGGTAAGCCGGAATACGCGCCGAAATACAACGGCTTTAAAATCATCTACAAACTGCATACGCCGGTACGCGACGATATCTTTGATTATTTCCTGCATTAAAAAGTAAGCTGATTTTTATTGCAAAATCAGGTGAATATGCTATATCAAAAGTGCATAAGGTTAAAAAGTTCAACATGAACAGCAAAACCCCGAAGAGGTGCTACTCTCCGGGGTTTTTTTACGTTATAGTCGCATAATAAAAATTTATATTGTATAATTATGGTATGCCTTGCATATTATTTTCCACGCCGCAAAGTATGTTTTGCGGTGTTTTTACATATTGATTAAATCGTTGTGCCGATGAATATTATTTTAAAGCAACATGATAACAATCAACGCAATGTGTTACATAAAGGAGGGATTATTATTAAACGAAAAGAAATACAATTCATGGCGCTGGGCGGCGGACAGCGAGTCGGTGCCAGCTGTTATTTTTTGCGGCTCGGTGAAAACAACATTCTGCTCGACTGCGGTATCGGCTTTGAAAAATCGTATCGGGTAAATCCCGTACTGAATGCCCTGTTCACCATTCCGGAAATGTACAGCCTGTCGCAGCTTTCGGAAATCTATATATCGCACGCCCACCTCGACCACAGCGGCTATCTGCCGGAGCTTATCAAGTCGATAAAGCACGGCAAGATATACATGACGGCCGCTACGAAAATATTTTTAAAAAATCAGTATAATGACAAAAATTATCTTGACATCATGCACTACAATCCGCGTGCACTGCCTTACAGCATCACCGATTTTGAAAAATACGCCGCCACCGTGAACTACATGCAGCAAATTCCCTTTAAGAATTATACAGCCGCTTTCTACGAAGCCGGTCATATTCCCGGGGCGATGATGGTACTGTTTGAATACGGCGGCAGGAAAATTCTCTATTCCGGCGATTATTCCCTGCACGAAACGCCACTGACTGGAAATTGCCAAATTCCCGACACGGATATCGATATTCTGATACTGTGCGGCATTCACGCCAAACATCCGCGCCACAGCGCCGTCAGTGAATCATTGAAATACCAGAAGTACGAAATGCTGTACTATTTAAACAGCGGGTACAATATCTACTGCTACGTGCCGCAGCTCAGCAAAGGCGTGGAAATGCTCACTCTGCTTAATACACAATTGAGTGAAGACATCAATATCTACATTGACGAAAAAATCTATGCCGTCGTCGGCGGTCTGGAAAATTTAAACCGGCAGATTTTGCGGAAAAACAATTACTGTCTGTCGGCGCAAACACCGCCAAGCGGCAGGCATATTATCCTGAGCACGCGCAGACGGCGCAGTGTGCCCGCATGGTACAAATATATAAACGGCGATTTTTCTCTGCATGATTCATTTGACGAAACGATAGACTTCATTAAAAAAGTAAATCCGAAAATAGCCGTGATAGTGCACAGCCCGGGATTTGACAGTCCCGCTGTCGAAACGGTCGAGCAGTATCTCATGTTCGATGCGCAGTGCCGCACGCAGTTCATTTTTCCTGAAGAACAACAGCTTTACATTCTTTAATAAATCGAAAGGATTGATTATAATGATTAACACCAAATCTCCGCAATTCCGGCAATTTTTAGACAGTATCCATGCTGAAATCGAAAGCAAGAAACGGCGCACGCAAAATGACGATACGAGCTACGTCACCGAAAACCGCCTATTGAAACTGGTCATGGAAAAGCCGCATTTGGGACCGCGCGCCTGGTGCAATATCATGGGCGAGCGCTACGGCTGTTCGCTGGATATCGACACGGTAATTTCCGTCCTGCGCTCCACTTATCCCCGCCTGAATACGCCGGGCGACCGCGATAAAATTCTGCCGCTCGTCAAGGAAGCCGCCGACGCATTCATTAAAGGGCTGAACAGCGGCAAGGCGGAGGATTACAAGGATTTCCGCAAAAAACGCAATGCGATTTTCAACTCCGGCAAAAGTTTTCCGCGCCTAATCTGTCTGATGATTTTCCATAGATGTCCGGAAATGAACGCATTGGGCGACGGCGATACGGTGGAAAATTTCCGCGACGCGCTTTCCAAATACGTCATGTACGGTCTGTCCGATGCACTGGCCGATTATTGCGGCGATGTAAAAGCGAATACGGCTGCACCGCAAAGCGGCAAAAGGGACAAAACGAACACAATAGAGCTGCAGCAGCGCATAACACATCTGGAAGCGGCGCTGGAGCGCGCCAATATGATGCTGCAGGATTTGCAGGATGAGTTCGATGAACAGCTTTCTGAGACGAAAATTCAGGAAATGACCGTATTTTTCGCCAAACTCAACTCCGATAAGTACGGCTGTATTCTCGATTTGCTCCTGCAAGTACGCAAGGGAATTAATCAGCTAAAAAAACAGCATGTTGCACTGCCGCCGGAAATCAGCGGACTGTTTATCTTAATTCAAAAAATGACGCAGTTCGTCATCGACAACCATATCGACCCGATTATGAAGCCGGGTTCGCGCCGCATGATAAAAGCCGGTGAAGCGGAACTGTGCGATTATGAAGGTTCGCCGTTTATGGACAAAAACGAAGAAAAACAAATCGAAGTTTTCTCGCCGGGCTGGGTATACAAAGATAAGGACATTCGGATTTCCCGACCGAGAATAAAGGAAGTGACCAAAGATGAATAATACTGTAAATGATTTATGTATCGGCATTGACCTCGGCACGACTAATTCCGTGCTGGCAACAATCAATCAAAAGGCCAACGGCGAACTCGTCAGCAAGGTGGTCGAACTGCCCCGCGCCGTCGACGTGTTCTCCGCCAGCGGCAAGATAAAGCCGCAGCTGGAAAAAAAGGCGACGCTGCCGTCCTGTGTCTATTACAATGAGGACATGGGCTACCGGCCGATAGTCGGCAACTTCGCCAAAAACCGTTTTGCCGTAAGACCGCATCTTGTGGCAAAATCCATCAAAAGCCATATGGGCGAAAAAGATACGTCAAATCTCAATTTCGCAGAAGAAATACCAGATAAGACGCCGACCGAAATTTCTGCACGTATTCTCGAACACATGCTGAAAACAGCCGGCAAGATATTTCATCATCAGATAACGGAAGCCGTTATCACCGTTCCGGCAAGTTTCGACTCCATGATGGTGAAAGCCACGCGCGATGCGGCGGAGCTTGCCGGTATAAAAGTTTTAAATGACGACGGAACGGAGCGGCCGATACTTCTGGAAGAGCCGAAAGCCGTTATTTTCGACTTTATCAATCAACTTGCCAACGGAGAAATCTCCAAATATATACTCGACCTTGACGAGAAAAAACAAGTAATGGTCTTTGACCTGGGAGGAGGTACGCTCGACATCACGCTGCATGAAATAAAGCGGCGTGAAGATTATCCCGATATCATAAAAATAGACGATATCGCCATAAACCGCTATACACTTTTAGGCGGCGACGATTTCGACAAAGCTCTGGCACAGGAAATGTACCGGCGTTTCCTCAAACAGTTTCAGGGCCATGACGATATCATACGAAAATTAAAAAAAGATGAAAAATCCATCATGTCGCAGCTATTGACCATTGCCGAAGAACTCAAAATGGATTTGAGCGCACAGCGCAGCGGCGAGGTTACCGTCAGTGATGACAGCGGCTGGGGCTGGGGCGACGAAGAGGACGATACGGACGCCTTTCCTGTCGGCGGTAATATCGGCAGTACAGGATACAGCTACGACGACACCTTCACCAAAGAGGAAATCGAAGCCGTTTTCCGTGATTTCATGGGATATAATCTGCATTTCGACGATTATAAACAGCTGGACAATCCGAATTTTTCCGCTCATTCGCGCAATATAATCTATCCTATTCTGGATGTTTTAAACAAAGCGGCGCAAAAGCTCGGCACGGACAATGTAAAAGTCGATGCCGTCATTTTAAACGGCGGCATGTCCAAATTCTACATGGTAAAAGACAGACTGACGCAGTTTTTCGGCTTTGAGCCGATTGAAGCGCTCGACCCCGACCAGGCCGTAGCCAGAGGTGCAGCCGTCTACCATTATTATCTGAAAAAATACGATTACAAAATACTCGGCGAAGATATGCGCAAAGCCGGCACGCAGACGGTAAAAGACAATATGCCGCCTGTATCCGTCGCTTCGAGCACAGACAAAAAACCGCCAGTACAGCCGCCGCATATAATCGAATGGGGACGCAATATTTTAAACGACAGCCTGTATCTGGGCAATGCCAACGGCAATCAGACGGAAATAATCCCGACCGGCGTGCAGCTGCCGTTCCGCTCCGATTATATGAAAGGCTTCCAGCTCATGCCGAATACGACGGCGGCGCGCATAGATATTCCGATACGCGTAAAAGCGGGAGTGCGCGACCAGTACCGCACGATTGCCAGCGGCAAAATAGAATTCAAACGCATTTATCCAGACGGAACGTTCGTCATTCTGCAAGTGTTCATGAGCGCCAGCAAAATTATCACCATGAAAGCATGGACCTGCGAGGATGTCGAAGGCGAACACATCATCGAGGAAGGCTCTACGGAAATCAGCATTACAAACAGCACCGCAACGCGGCAGAAAAACAAGCTTTTATCGCCGCAGGGCTCGCCGCTCAATGCACCGCAGGCACTGAACGTACTGGACAGCTACTGTTACAAATTTGAAAACACGAAAATGAAGCAGCAAAGCACCATCGCCGCCAAAATAAAAACGCATATCAGTCATATTTATACCGCGTCCAATCCGCAGGATTTCGCCCAGCCGCTACTAGGTACGCTGCTTTATGCCCGAACAGAAGAATACAAATGCCGCTGCCTGATTATCGCCCGCCGTATCGGCATTTACTGGAACGAAGCCGACCGCATTGAACTTGCCAAACTGGCGCTTGCCATACTGTCGCCCGAGCTTCAGGGCATTGACCTTGTCGGCTTCTCGCGCGGCCGCGTCGTCAATACCCGCATGCAGGCCATATACGCACTGAGCATATGCGGCAGGGAAAAAGACCTCGAAACACTGAAACAAATCCGCACCAAGCGCATGTATCGGAATGCCTGCCTGTACACCTTCGCCAAACAGCATTACGACATAGACTGGCTCTGGGAAAATCTACAGAAAGACTACGAAATGATGACGGAAAACAAAGAGCACCGCAATCTGCAAAACAGCCTCCATGCTATCGGCGTATCGTTCAACGATTATCAAACAGACAGCGCCGATATGCTGAAACTGCGCAACGATGTCGCCGGACTTTTGCAAAATACACTAAAAAACCAAAACTGCACCGGCAGCGAAATCATCTGCTGCATAATCGCGCTCGGCTGCGTCTGCGACCAGCGTTACACTAATCCAATCGAAGAAAACATGCTGAATAATATCCGCGAAATGCTCACTTCCATCGAAAACTACATTTCCTGGGAACATATCAAAATCTGCCTAAAATCGCGCGATATCGCCCTCAAGCTTTTATCGGGCACACAGCTCAACGCAATAGAGGAACAGTATCTGCTGAAAAAACTGGATATTGCCGATAAATAAACAAATACACCGCTGGTTTAATAGCAAATATTTATTTCACTTGCAAAATCAGGTAAATATGCTATACTATGAGTAGGCAAAACATAGTGAAAGTTGTATGTAAACAGCAAAACCCCGAAGAGCGGCAACTCTTTGGGGTTTTTAACGTTATAGGGCTAACGCTGGAGCCAGGCTAGTTGCCGCATAGAACCGCTAGAAGCCAGTAGGCTACTCTTGTAACAAAATAAAAATCTCTAAAATAAATAAATTTTTCGCAAATAAATAAAGGTTATTATAAATTTTCAGAGAATAATTATAAGTATAGATAAATGGAAAAATTATATCCAGGAGGGATTTTTATATGACAGAATTCAACAGTATTCAATTAAGAAATTTAGCTTTAGTAGGGCACGGAAAATCTGGAAAAACTTTAATCGCAGAAAATTGTCTGTTTAAAAGCGGTGCCGTAAATCGTGTCGGCAAGTCGGAAGACGGAACATCCGTTCTCGATTACGAACCGGAAGAAATCAAGCGCAAAATGACGATTGACACATCGCTTGCATCCTGCCAGTGGCAAGGTTATAAAATAAACCTGCTGGACACTCCTGGATATCCGGATTTCACAGGAGAGGTAAAATCGGCTCTTATGGCTTGCGAAGCGGCTATCGTAGTCGTATCCGCCGTTTCCGGCGTGGAAGTCGAAACGGACAGAGCATGGAAATATGCCGAAGAAATGTCCCTGCCGCGCGCCATTTTCATCAATAAAATGGACAGAGAACATGCCGACTTCAACAAAGTCGTTGAAGAATTGCGCGCCAAATACGGTAAAGGCGTCGTACCTATCCAGCTTCCAATCGGCAGTGAAGCAAGCTTCCAGGGCGTAGCCGACCTCATCACCATGAACACGAAAGTTCTGATTAAGAACAAGGAATTGATTTATGAAATTCCAGAATACATGGAAGAAGAAATTGATGAAGCACGCCATATGCTCATGGAAACGTGCGCCGAATTCAATGATGAACTGCTGGAAAAATATCTTGAAGGCGAAGAAATCACAGAAACGGAAGTTGCCGCCGCTCTTATCGAAGGTATCGTAAACGCCCGCATCTTCCCTGTACTTTGCGGCAGCGCCGCCAAAGGCATCGGCTTCAGACAGCTCATGAACAGTATCGTTGAATATATGCCGACGCCGTATTTCCGTTCGTCCATGGGTATCAATCCGAAAACGAACGAACTTATTGAACGCAACACGGAAGACGCTTTTTCCGGCTACGTATTCAAGACGGTGGTTGACCAGTTTATCGGCCGTATCAGCTATCTGAAAGTCCTGTCGGGCACATTGCAGGAAAATGCCATGCTGTACAATTCCACTTCGGAAAAAACGGAACGCGTGGCCAATTTCTATACGGCTTGCGGCAAAAACCAGCAGGCGCAGAAAATCGCTCATGCCGGCGATATCGTAATCGTGACGAAACTGCAATCGACAAAAACGGGCGATACACTCTGCGACGAACAAAGCCCTATCCGCTACGAACCGGTAACGTACACTGACTCCATGTTCACGATGGCTATCAAAGCCGACAAAAAAGCCGACGAAGATAAAATCGGCAACGCCCTGACGCGCTTAATCGACGAAGACCCGACGCTCAAAATCGAAAAGAATACGGAAACGGGCGACTTGTTAATCAGCGGCGTCGGCGAAGCGCATCTCGATATCGCATTGGAAAAACTCTTGAATAAATTCGGCGTAACGGCTAAACTGTACAAACCGGAAATCGCTTACCGCGAAACAATCCGCGGCACAAGCAAAGTTGAAGGCAAACACAAAAAACAAAGCGGCGGCCACGGTCAGTACGGTGATGTATGGCTCGAATTCAGCCCGGGCGAACTCGGCAGCGGTGTTACCTTCACGGAAACAATCGTCGGCGGCGCCGTACCGCGTCAGTACATTCCAGCCGTAGAAAAAGGCGTGCGCGAAACGCTCCAGACCGGTATCTTGGCAGGCTATCCGATGGTGGACATCAAAGTAAATCTGTATGACGGCTCATACCATACGGTTGACTCTTCGGAAATGGCATTTAAAACGGCAGCAGCCATCGCTATCAAAAAAGGCGTGCCGGAAGCAAAACCGGTGCTTCTCGAACCGTACTGCAATCTGAAAATCACTATTCCGGAATATTACATGGGCGATGTAATCGGCGGCATCAACACAAAACGCGGCCGTATCATGAGCACGGAAAGCCCGACGCACGATACATGCGTTATTGAAGCGCAGGTTCCGCAGGCTGAACTTTACAAATATGCGACCGACCTTCGTTCCGCAACGCAGGGACGCGGCAGCTACACCATGACCTTCTCGCATTACGAAGAAGTTCCGGCCAAAATCAGCGAAAAAATCATAGAAGAAAGAAATAAATAACTTATTGCGCTAAACATCCAGCCTATAGCCAGCAGGATAATCAGCTGATACTATAAATAATAAATAAGCATAACAAAAAATCCTAAGAGACTGTTTCAATAGCATTCTCTTAGGATTTTTGCAAAGTAGAGTAATTGGCTTTTTGCTTAAACATATGCTATAATTTTTTCGGGGATACAGCTTGATTGTCGGACACCTCTCTAGGGAGGTGTTAGCATGACGACTTATGAAAAGCTGTCTTTAGTGATAAGCGTTCTGAATTTGATTGCTGCGCTTTTTCAGATTATAAATAATTAATTTATAAACAAAAAAAAGACCGTTCCGTAAACGGTGGGAACAGCCTTCTTAACACCATAAGAAATATGTGAGAGGTGCTGACTCGCCAAAATCAAGCAATCCCTCTATAGCTTGAATTATAGCACAGATAAAAATAAAATGCAAAATTTATGGGAGTTATACTTTTGTGTGGCTTCCATTTTTATTTTAAATAAGGACGGAGATTTATATGCAGGAAAAAGATACTGATAAAAATAAAACAGCGCAGGAAGAAACGGCATATTCTTCCGATGAGCAAACATTCACTGAAACTATAAAAAAAATGCCGCATAAAAAAATATACAAGGATTTGAGAAAGGATAAGTGATTTATGTCGCAAACGTATTTTAAAACGGGAGAATTTGCCAAACTGTGCGGCACGACGAAGGACACGCTGTTTCACTATGATGATATCGGTCTTTTAAAACCGGCAAAAGTAGCGCCGAACGGTTATCGGTACTATGCCGTCAATCAGGCGTATCTGTTCGATATGATATCGCTGTTAAAAGAAGTGGGCATGAATTTGTCCGAGATAAAAAATTACATGGACAGGCGGGATACGAATACTTTTCTGCACATGCTGAAGGAAAAAGACAAGAAAATGCGCGAGGAGATTGAACGGCTCAAAAGACTTCGCCATTTGCTGAAGAACACAATAAATATAACACAGACCGCTTTCGATGTGGAAACGGACAAAATTTCGTTCGTTGACAAACAGGAAGAATATTTCATCGTGACGCCGGGTGAAATAAAGCGCACGGAAAAACTGATTTGCGAAGCAATCTTCAACCACGTTGATTACTGCACAAAGCGCAATTACGCCTATACGTTCATGATTGGCGAGATTATCAGCCGGGAAAACATCGCTGACAAAAGTTTCCGCACATCGTACTACAGCACGAGAGTGGATAGAAAAGTAAAAGACAAGCAACTGTATATAAAACCGGCAGGAAAATACGCCGTAAAGTACATCTGCGGCTCATACAACGATTTAATGAATGAATACGCTCTTTTTATTGACGAACTGAACAAGAGCGGCTATATTATCAGCAGCGATATTTACGAGGAGGACTTGCTCAATTATCTGTCGGAAACGGATTTCAATGATTTTTTGATGAAAATAGAAGTACGGGTCGAATAGTTATTGCAGGATGCGCCGCCATGTATTATTATGGAAGATAGAATTTTTACAATTACAAATAGGAGAATTAATATGCTTACAAATAAGACGCGCACTTTGACCGGCATGGGAATGCTGACGGCTCTGTCGCTTGTACTGATAATGCTCATCAACTTTCCGATTTTGCCGGCAGTGCCTTTTATGAAATACGACCCGGCGGACGTGCCGATATTAATCGGGACATTTTTATTCGGAACAAGCGGCGGCTTGATTTTGACCGTGCTCGTATCCGTTTTGCAGGGGCTGTTCATCAGCGGCGATGGCGGGCCTATCGGCATACTGATGCACATACTGGCAACAGGCAGTTTCGTACTCGTCGCCGGAACGATTTATCAGCGCACGCGCACCAAAACGGCAGCCTGCGTGGCACTCGTCTGCGGCGCTGCGGCGATGACGATAGTCATGGTATTCTGTAATCTGATATTTACGCCGCTGTTTCTGGGCGCACCGATGGAAAAAGTCATCGAGCTTCTACTGCCGGCAATCATTCCGTTCAATCTGATTAAAGCCGGTATAAATGCCATAATTACCTGGTTTGTCTACAAACCGATTTCCCGCTTCATTCATAATATGTAGCAAAAAAGACTGCTGTAAATTACGGCAGTCTTTTTATTTTTATAAGGTATCGAGAGGGTCTGCGCCGTAGCGGTTTTCGCCCTGTGTGCCTTTGCTGAACATTAGGCAGACAGCCATCGCCATATAGCCGAGCGGCAAAATCGTGCCCAGAGCAATCCACCAGCCGGACAGGTTCAAATCATGCAGGCGGCGGATAAGCAGAAAGCGCAGCGGCAAACTAATTATTAAATACAGAAACAAAACAGCAAGAACTCCTATGAATAAAACAGGTTCCGCTGCATGAGCCGCTTCGAGTGAATAAAAAAATAAAACAAAACTCGATATGCAAATGACAGAGCATATTAATAAAACGAGCAGATAGTGGATAAACGGCTTACGGTTCAAGCGTCCTGTTGTGGAGAAATATTTTTGCTCAAAATGACCGTTTTTAGCATTTGAAATCACAGCAAAATTATTTTCATAATCAGGATTAAGCGGATTATGTCCGTATCTGTTTTCACCTTTTGTCCCCTTAAAATAGATTAGATACAATAGAAAAATTATATTGACAAGCGGCACGAGATACAACACGATGAATACGGCCGATTTGTTCAAATCGTGCAGCCGCTTGACGCTCAGAAAAAATCCCGGCAGCATGGCAAGCTCAACTATTGCGGATATCGCTGTGGAAATAATTTCTACAGCAAAATTATCATTGCCGAAATTGATGAAAAACATCGGTACGGCTAGTACCAGCATGAGCAGGCAAAAAGCGATAAGATACAAAATAAATATTTTGCGGTTGATACGCCCCTCAGTCGAAAGAAACTGCTGTTCTAATGTCATTAAATCCTCTCCTTTATATAGGAATTTCATATGCAAAAAAACGGAACTACATTAAAGATAAACATAGTTCCGTTTTTTAATCATTTTACTAAGTCAATTTCAACTTCCGGATTTACATCTGCGTCATAATCTACGTTATCGAAGCCGAAGCCGAATAAATTGTAGAAATCGTTCCAGTATCCGTCCACATCGGCATATTGTTTTAAATTGTCATTGTTTACAACATCCCAGTATTTGAAGATTGTTTCCTGTACGTCATCGGACATTTCGTAATTGTCAATGCGGATGCGGCCTTCATCATCTTTGACCGGATTTGCCTGCGACAGATAATCGTGCCAGAGGCGGGACATCTGTTCTATCGTACCTTCATGCACGTTTTTATCCTTCATTACGCGGTACATAACGGCAACGTACAACGGTACGATTGGAATGGCGGAGCTGGACTGCGTAACGAGCGCCTTATTTACGGAAATAACGGCGTTAAAGCCTTCCTGGCGGAGATTTTCAGCCGTTTTGTACAGATGCTGTTTAGCGGCGCCGATTGTGCCTTCATAATATATTGGATAAGTAATCTTGGAACCGATGTAGGAATAAGCAATGCTCAGCGCATTCGGTGCGAGTACACCGGCATCTTTTAAAGCGTGCATCCAGTCTGCCCAGTCTTCACCGCCCATGACTTTGACGGTTGCTTCAACTTCCTCCGGCGTTGCAGGCGGAAGCGTTGCTTCGGTAACTTCATTGGTTTTTAAGTTAAGAGTTTTGGCTGTAAACGGTTCATCAACGGTTTTGAGCACGGAAGAATACATCGTTCCGTCAGCCGTAGTGCGGCGCGGTGCGGCGAGAGAATACACCACCATATCAATCTGACCGAGGTCTTCTTTGATGAGCTCAATCGTTTTGGCTTTGATTTCCTGCGAAAAAGCATCGCCGTTGATTGTTTTGGCATAAAGTCCGTCGGCTTTGGCAAATTCTTCAAATGCCGCCGTATTGTACCAGCCGGCAGTGGCCGTGCGTTTACCGTGCGCCGGTTTATCGAAGATTATACCGATAGTGGAAGCGCCGCTACCGAAGGCCGCGCAAATGCGGGAAGCTAATCCGTAACCAGTGGATGCGCCGATTACCAATACACGTTTAGCTACATCAACCTTCGGCTGACTTTTTACGTATTCGATTTGGCGGCGGACATTTTCTTTGCAGCCTTCCGGATGAGAAGTTAAACATATAAAATCTTTTACTCTTGGCTTAATAATCATACATAAATCCCCTTTACTTAGATTATCTAAGTTTCTTATACTATATAGCATATTAACGGTATTAATAACACTATAAGTTAGTATCAGTTTATATTATACAACTTTACCATGCAAATATCCATCAAAAAAGCATGAATATTACTGAAAATGTACAATTAATAAAATTTATCTGTGTGCCAGCAAAGTCTGTTTCAGACGGTCTTCAATCTGAACGAGCTGCGCTTCGGCTGCCTTGCGCTTCTGGCGGCCTTCCTGCTGGATTTTAATCGTTTCCTCAATCGTACTGATTAAATCGTCATTGACTTTCTTCACCGTTTCGATATCGACAATGCCGCGTTCCGTCTCCCGCGCCGTTTCCAGCGTGCTCTGCTTGAGCATTTCTGCATTGCGCCGCAATAGTTCATTCGTCGTGTTGGTGATTTCCCGCTGCATCTGCAGGACTTTCTGCTGGCGGGAAAGACCGAGCGCGATGACAATCTGGCTTTTCCAGAGCGGAATGGTGTTGAAGATGGCGCTTTGCACTTTATCGACAAGCACCTTGTCGTTATTTTGAATTAAACGGATTTGCGGCGCCGTCTGAATAGCAATCGTCTTGCTCAGTTTTAAATCATGCACCTTTTTTTCAAACCGGCTTACGGCATTTTCAAAATCACTGACGAGCTGGACAGCCATCTGATTTTGCGAGTTGGCCGCCTGCATGCGCAGCTTCGGAATGGTCTGCGTCTGCAATTCCACGATTTTTTCCTCACCGGCTTTGATGTACAGCTGCAATTCCTTGAAATACTCTACGTTTTTGTCGTACATCGTATCGAACATCACGATATCCTTGAGCATGAGCATACGCGCCTTGTCCAGCTCCGCCTGAATTTTATCCACCTGCACCGATAATTTATCGTATTCCGCCATCATATTCTTGGCGCTGCTGACAATCGAGCCGATAATCGGAATTTTTTTGATGAAACTGCCCTTGTCATTGCTGTCGACTTCAAAGCCCTTGACTTTAACGACGAGATTGCTGAGCAAATCGCCCACATAACCACTGTCCTTACTGCGGATATTGTTCAAAATCGTATCGGAAAATTCCGCGATATTGCGCTGCGCATTCACGCCGTACTGCACGGAAGCCTGCGAATTGGTCAAATCAATCGCATTTTTTATCTCATCAATGCGTCTGCGGTCCTCCGGTGAAATCATCTCCGTCTGCTGCGTAACCTTGGCAATCTCTGTCTGCGGCTCTACCGGCTGTATCTGCGTCGTCTGCGTATTGAATTCACGTTCCTTCGCTTTGAGTAAATCGTCCAAATTTATATCTGCCATATTAATCAACCTCTATTTCTCTATATATTTATCAAAAAAATCATCCTGACTCATGAATATATAGCGCACGCCTTCCACCAGACCGACGATAAACGGCACTCCCGTCCAGCAAAACAATAAATACAACGCGCCCCAGAACGTTTTGCCCAGATAAAATTTATGCGCGCCGAAACTGCCGAAAAAGATGCCGAGCGCTCCGGCCGTCAGTTTGCGCTTTAAAACGTAATTACTGTCATTGTCGTACAAATGCTGCGGCACGTTCGCCATGCGCTGCTTTAACTGCTGGAAATTGAAATTATGGCGGCCCTTGCGCCTGCCGCAGTACGAATTCAAGTTTTCCATACTCGGCTTTACGCCCTGTTTTACTGCATCCTGTTCAGCCGGTTTTTCCGTACTGTAGCCGTCAGCCTTGAGCGACTGCTTCATCACTTTCATTTCCGCATCCATATTTAACAGCTGCTCGTTGATAATCTTCTCAAACTGCTCCGTATACGCGTTGTTTAGCCCGTAGAGCGTTTCTTTCGTGCGTTCCTTGATATCCTGTACATTCTCCGTGGCCAGCTGTGTATTATCTATCTCAATGTATTTTTCAAGCAACCCCGCCGCCGAATCCTGATAATAATCAATAAACCGTCTTGCCGTAGGAATTTTTTCCGGATGTTTTTGCAGATAGGTCAAGATATTCCACGCCGTTTTCTGCATGGACTGCACCAGACGCTTCAGCTGCGGGTCCTTAATATATTTTACAGAGCCCTTGATATAGTTGTAATCCTCTAAAGCATTCTGAAAGCTCTCCTCCAGCATTTTATTATTGTCGCTGTCGTCCAAATCAAGCTTCAACTGTTTGTTTTTCGGCTTGAACACCATGTAGGAAACCGCGCCTGCACCGACAGCGATAGCAATCAGCGGCAAAAATTCCTCCAATACATTCAGCCCTGTCACAAAACCGGCGAATGCTGCGACAAAAAACAACATCACTATTATGGTAATTATCGTAAACATAATAAAATCTCCTTCATTAATATATAGATAAATTCTAACTGTTACCTGAAAAATCCTGCTTATCTCTATTATACCGAACGAATAGGGTATTTCGCCACTTTTACGCTAAATTATAATCAAATCTTAATCTTTTCCTAAACAAAATCTAATAAAAAACGGATAGAAATCCATCGGGAAATCTATCCGTCTTGTAATTCATTTATTAAGCTGTATACGACTGCATGATATCGCTATTTGTAATGCGACTGATATACGAATTAGTGAAACGCACTTCGATTTGGCGCGTGATGGCGATAGCAGCATTTTTCGTCTGATGATACAGAGCAATTTCCTTCATATCTGTATCAGCCGAAACTTCATCGCCCTGAATATTATAGAAAGAAACTTTTCCGCCGTTGAAAATAATGATGTAGTCGGCTTCGATATCATAAGCCAGCTGCTGTAGTTGGTAAGCGGAAAAACCTTCTTGCAGAAGATTTGTATTATAAACTAAGTAGTTATTGTCGTTATATCTATATTTTGTCATTACAGTAGGCACTTTCCATTCCTCCATAAATGTTGTATTCATCAAATTGATTACATTATAATTGATAACAAACAAAAAGACTTGGCTAAAATGGTGAAAAAGTTTGCAAAAAATGCTCTGTTTTCTGTGCTGTTTATTTTATTAAACGAAAAAAATAAGCGACAGATTAAATCTGCCGCTTATTTTTGTGTCATATTAAATTAAGCTTGAGTCGTATCGTCGTTTACGCGAACACGTTCAATCGTCGGATTGCCGTCATCATCACGAGCTACTACATCGACACGGATTAATTTTAATTCCGGTTCGAATTCGGAGAGCATTCTGCTGTCGACATTCACGCCTTTCTGCATTGCGCGATATACGATTGCTGCCATTTCATAGCGAGTCATCATGCGGTCGCCTTCAAAGTTGCCATCCGGATATCCATCCACGATACCGAGTTTGGCAAGTTCATGAATGTATTCATATGCCCAGTGATTTTCCGGAACATCCGGGAACATATCGCTTGTATCAAGCTGACCGTTCGACGGGAGAATACCTGCATGAGCCATGAGTGCCTTGAGCTGTGCCACTTCATCACGGAGAGAAACGAGTTCCTTCGCCATGGATACACGGCTGCGGGATACATTGCTCTTCTGACCGAGTTTGAAGCTTACACCGGCATTGACCATGTTTTCATCATTGCCAAACGTACCGCCCACGCTGAACATCGTATCTTCATTCGGCTGATAGAACGCACCGACTGCAACGGCGTTTTCACCTGCATAGTTACCGTAGCCTGCTGCGAAGCTCAATTTATCATCCGGATCGAAATCAAGCGGATGAAGAGCCGCGAGTGCTGCCGCGTTTGCACCGACTTTATCAATACGACCGTCCATACTGTCAACACGCTGGTTCAAATTATCTACACGATTGTTTAATGTTCCAACGGCATTATCCAATTTACCAACAGAAGTTGTTAAATCTTCACCGTTTGTTACATAATTATTTGAACCATAATTTAAATCACCTGTTTTACGATGAAGTATCTGATCTTCTACTTGTAAGTTACTTATCTGACCATCATGCTTTTGATCTGTTGCCTGAAGGTCGCTTATCTGTCCGTCATGCTTTTGATCTGTTGCCTGCAAATCACTTATTTGACCGTCATGCTTCTG
>DCFC01000030.1 GCA_002314325.1 Megamonas hypermegale | reverse complement strand
AAATTACAGTGCCAACAGCTCAAATTTTAATTTCTGCTGGAACCAAAAGGCACAAGCCAAATTCCAAACGTTTCGAACCGTTGTACCGTATGATTATATACGAAAGCCACGAAGGCTCGCCCAGTGCAGCGTAAGCGAAACGTTAAAAGGTGTTTTTATAGGCTCTTATTACTTTAGTAATTAGAGCCTGTTATACCTTTAGGTGATTTTTGGTTCATTTTTCTTTGCACCAAAGAAAAATGAACATAAACTAGAACTTTATTTGTATAGCTTTTTATATTTTCGTTCATACTTTAAAACTTTTTGCACATATTCCCGCGTTTCCGGGAACGGTATCTGTTTATAATCGCTGAAATTTTCGTCCCAGCCGTATTTTTCCATCCATTCATGCACATTGCCGCGGCCGGCGTTATACGCCGCCAGCATCAGAACCTTATTGCCGAAAAATTCTTCATTGAGCGACGCCAGATACCATGTGCCGTATTTTATGTTTTTCTCCGGCTCGTACATTTCAGCTGCGGAAAAATCGTCATCCTCTATCTGATACGCTATCCATGCCGCCGTTTCCGGCATAATCTGCATAATTCCCTGCGCTCCGTGCACCGACTGCGCCGTCGGCTCGAATTTGCTCTCCGCCAGCGCCACACCGGCAATCAGGCATTCATCCATCTGATAGCGGTCAGCATAATATTCGATAAACTGTCTGTACGGATACGGATACATATATTTCCGCTGAAAATCCTCATCATGCCAGATACCGTATCCTATCCCCGCCAATATCACTATACATATACAAAATTTTTTCCAAAAGCCCATTTTTGTCTTCTGCCTTGCCCTTGACTGACAATCGGCCTTCTGTTCAATCCAGTATGCCATTTTTATCCTCTAAAATTTATAAGTTTAAATTTCTTTCCGCGCAAATGCGTGCCACTTTGGCAAGCGTAATTTCCGGCGCAGCGCTGCTGTCAATCACTACGTCTGCTCTTTTCGCCTTTTCCTCCAGCGACATCTGTGCATCTATCCTGCTTTCAGCTTCCTGCCGCGTCAGTTTATCGCGCTCTTGAATGCGTTCAATCTGAAGCTGTCGGCTGATTTTCACCACCCAGACTTCATCGGCGAATTTATCCCAGCCCGCTTCGTACAGAAGCGGTATATCCAAAACAACCACTGCCATTTTATTTTGGCGACATATTTCAATTTTATTCATGATGGCTTCTTTTATCAGCGGGTGCATGGTGCTGTTCATCCAGTTTTTCTCTTTCTCGTCGGTAAACACAATCTGACCGATAAGACGGCGGTTCAGGCTGTTATCATCGTTTAGAATTTTCGTGCCGAAATGATTTACGTACGCCTGCCAGATTGCTCTATGCGGCTCGGAAAGTTCCCGCGCGATTTTGTCGCCGTCAATAATCACGGCACCGCGCTGCTGTAAATAAGCACTGACCGTACTTTTGCCGCAGGCAATTCCGCCCGTTAAACCGATTATTCTCGTCATCTATTTTCCTCCTCACTGTTTGGCCGCTGGCAGCAAGGGCAGTAATATGTGCCTCTGCCGCCGACCACCGTTTTTTCAATCGGCGCGCCGCAAACTCTGCACGACTCGCCCTTGCGGCTGTAAACATACAGATGGTCCTGATGCGTTCCTTTGCCGCCCAGTCCGTTGCGGTAATCGCGGAAAGTCGTCCCGCCGTCTTTTATGCCTGCGCCGATAACCTGATTTACCGCTTCATGCAGTGCTTTTATCTCCGCCATGCTTAACGAACCTGCTGTTCGCAGCGGATTTATTCTGCTTAGAAACAGTGCTTCGTCCACGTAAATATTGCCAAGTCCCGCCACATTCTTCTGATTGAGCAGAAATGATTTTATTCTTCCCTTACCGCCACGCAGAATTTTTTGCAGATAATCGACCGAGAAATCCGCCGTCAGCGGCTCCGCTCCCAGGCTGTACAGCCCTTTCAGCCGCGGCATTTCTTGTTTGGTTACGGCATCCAGCGTGCCGAGTCTGCGCATATCAGCATATACGAGCTTATTTTTATCTTCCAGCGTAAATATCACGCAGGCGTATTTATCAATCGGCTGATTTTGCCGCGTATACAGAAGTTTTCCCGTCATGCGCAGATGAATTACGGCCGCTATACCATTATCAAGTTCCAGAATAATGTACTTGCCGCGCCTTTTCACGGCATTAATGCGGCTGTTTTTTATTCTCTGCACATACTGCTCTACAGACGGATATTTGACTATATCGCTTTTAATGATTTCTATATCCGTGATTTTTTTCGTTTCTATAAACGGTCTAATGCCCCGAACGATATTTTCCACTTCCGGCATTTCCGGCATACAATCACCCGCCTTTATTTCGCTTCCGCCCAATTTTCTCCGTAATTTATATCAATCGTCAGCGGCACTTTCAGCTCTATCGTATTCTGCATGGCACAGCGCAGAATGTCCGAAACCTGTTCGATTTCTTCGTTTACGACTTCCAGCACCAGCTCATCGTGCACCTGCAGCAGAATTCTGCTTTTCAGCCCTGCCGCCTTGATAGCTTCGCTTGCCCTGTTCATGGCGATTTTAATGATATCCGCCGCCGTGCCCTGAATAGGCGTGTTCATTGCCATGCGCTCCGCCAGCGAACGCTGCGTGAAATTGCTGCTTTTTATCGCCGGCAGATAACGGCGGCGGCCGAACAGCGTCGTTACATAGCCCTTTTCATGCGCTTCCTGCACGATTTTCTCCATGAAATTCTTCACGCCGCTGCACTCTTTCAGATAGTTGTCGATATATTCACCGGCTTCTTTCGGCGAAATATGCAGATTTTTCGCCAGACCGAAAGCGCTGATACCGTAAATAATGCCGAAGTTGACAGCTTTGGCGCGGCTGCGCATCTGCGGCGTAACTTCTTCAATCGGCACATGAAACACCTGCGCCGCCGTTGCCTGATGAATATCCTGATTTTGGCGGAACGCTTCCAGAAAATGCTTATCCTCCGACATATGCGCCATAATCCTGAGTTCAATCTGCGAATAATCAGCCGACAAAATCTGGTCGTATCCTTCGCCCGGCTCGAACAGACTGCGGATTTTCTTGCCTTCCGCCGTGCGTACCGGGATATTTTGCAAATTCGGCTCGGAACTGCTGAGCCGTCCCGTTTCCGTAACGGTCTGATTAAAGCTCGTATGAATGCGTTTCGTATCGGGATTTATGAGCGCCTTCAAGCCGTCAAGATACGTCGTCTTTAATTTGTTGAGCAGACGGTAATCGAGTATCTTCGCGATTATCGGGTGCGCGTAAATCAGATTTTCCAATACTTCCGCATTGGTGGAAAAGCCCGTTTTCGTTTTCTTCAATGCAGGCAGACCCAGTTTCACAAATAAAATCTCTCCGAGCTGTTTCGGCGAATTTATATTGAAAATTTCACCGGCAAGTTCATAGATACTCTGCTCCAGTACGTGCAGTTCATCATTCATCTGCACATTCATCGCATCGAGTTTTGCTTCATTAATATATATACCGGCATTTTCCATATCAGCGAGCATCTTTGCCAGCGGCAGTTCAATTTCCTGATACAATTTGTCCATCTGCATGTCTTTCAATTTTGCCTGCAAATTCGCACTTACTTCATTTAAATTCTGCACATCATAGACAAATACGTCTTCGCCCTTCAACTGCTCATAATCCATTGTTTCCTCGACAGCGGCAATCTGGCGTATTACATTCATCTCATAGCTGCGCTTCGCTGGTTCGAGAAGATACGCCATCAAGAGCACGTCATTGACTTTTCCGCGCAAATTCAGCCCTGCATGGTAGCATGATTTCACATCATACACATTTTTTGCTATATCTTCAGCCGCCATCACATCATCAAGCAGCGAAAAATCTTCTTTTATCAAGCCGATTTTCCCGCCGACGCTTGCAACCATCAGTTTTATACCGACACGCGGAACTTTTCCTTCCGTCTGCACGAGAAGCGATATTTCTTTTTCCGCTTGAGCGGCTTGTTTAAATTCCGCTATATTTTCCGCATTTAAAAGCTGATAATCCGGCAGTACACTTGGCGCGAAATCAAGTGTAAGCTCCGGCTGCAAATCCGTTTTAAACTCAGCCGCCAGAATTTTCTTCATGCGGCTGAACACCGTTTTCAATTCGTATTTATCGCAGAATAACTGCAATTTCATGATATCCGGTGCCGGTTTATATTTTTCTGGCACGAAATCGACGGCCACGTCGCAGCAAATCGTTGCCAGTTTGTACGACAGACGCGCCAAATCCTGATTTTGCTCCAGTTTTTCCTTCAGCTTTTTACCGGAAACGTTTTCGATATTGGCGAGCAGATTTTCCAAATCGCCGAACTGCGTCAATAATTTCAGCGCCGTTTTCTCACCGATACCCGGCACGCCCGGAATATTATCGGAGCTGTCCCCCATCAGTGCTTTTATATCAATCAGCTTATGCGGCTCGAGCTCTGCGTATTTTTCCTTGAACGTTTCCTCGTCGAAAACCTGCATATCCATAATGCCACGCTTTGTCAGCATGACTTTTATCTGCGGCGCGATAAGCTGGAGCGCGTCTTTATCGCCTGTAACAATCAGCGCTTCACAGTCCTCATCCGCCGATTTTTCCGCCAGTGTGCCGATTATATCGTCCGCTTCGTAATTATCTATTTCAATAAAAGCGATGCCGAGTGCTGCCAGAAATTCTTTTAGTAGCGGTATCTGCGATTTGAGCTCGTCCGGCGTTTTTGCTCTCTGCCCCTTATACTCCTCATACATATCCGTACGGAAAGTTTTGCGGCTCTTGTCGAAGGCGACAGCAATATAATCCGGTTTATAGTCAGTCAGAATTTTGCCGAGCATATTGGAAAAACCCATGATGGCGTTCGTATAAATTCCTTCCGACGAAGTCAAAAGCGGCAGAGCGAAAAACGCTCTGTACATCAGACTGCTGCCGTCAATGATAATAAATTTCTTCATAAAAGCCTCCTTTTTTTTATTTTTATTTTTTTATTTTATCGTTGCGATTTCTATTTTATCCGTTTTCGTATCATCTGATACTGTTTTTTCCAACTCAATCGATTGTTTTTCTTCACCTATTTTCTTATCGGCGGATTTATACAGTTCCTTCTGCGCATTCATGCTGTTTTCGCGCTGCGGAATATTAATGCCCGTCTGTTTGTCCGTCTGCGGTTTTGCGGCTGCATTTTCATCAGCTTTTACAGCTTTATTTGCCGCACTGTCGGCAGGTTCTACAGTTCCAGCCGCAGGCATAGCTGTCAATGTTGCCACCGTATAATTTTTATTCAGACTGAAGCCGACAGGGAAAATATTGCTTATATCCGTAAGATGAATGTACGGTTTCTTGCTGAACAATTCTACCGGCGCACTGCCTTTTGCCGTAACGGCACTGCCGTTTTCAATCTTCACGGCCGTATTCAAAGTCTTTGCCATTTCCTGCACCGGTACGTAAATCTGATTTTTATAATTTACCGCCTTAAAAGCCAATTTCTGATTATTGTACATAATATTTACAGGAGCAGCGACGAAATTCGGCAGACCGTTTGACGCTTCAATGGATTTGGCAATGTATTCCTCACTGATGAAATCGGCTATACCGTAACCGGCCAGCCCCTGTTTTACAAAATCGACCGTCAGTTCCTGCATTTTGTAACCGTCCGGATAAATATAATAAGCCACGCGGCCGTCCTGCGTCTTGTCAATGACGAGGCGGTTGTACATAATCTGAACTTCCGTGCCTACATCGACTTTATCAAACACTTTTTCCACATCAGCTTCCACCATGCGCACACAGCCGTTGGAAACGTAATGCCCTACGGAGCTTGGATTATTCGTACCGTGAATACCGTAGTTGCCGCCGATACCGAGCCAGCGGAAACCGAGCGGATTGTCCGGCCCTGACGCAATGACGACGCTCGTGTCGCCCGGGTCAACCCACGTCGGATTTACGACTTTTTCCACGATTTTATAAAAACCGGCCGGTGTCTTGCTGCCGATTTTGCCTACACCTACAGGATACATAGCGACGCATTTATCATCTTCATACAGACGCAGCGAACGCGCCGGTATATTTATCAGTATCCAGCGTTTAACTGTATTGGCCGCCGACAGATTGGCATTGGCATTGGTATTTACATTAGCTGCCGTATTTTCCGCGGCAAAAACTGCTGACTGCAATATCAGCATACAGAAAAATAAACATAAAGCTACAATTTTTTTCATTGATATCACTTTTCCTTCCCAAAATTTTCCCGTTATTTTATAATAACACATCATACACTTTTTACAATAGAAAAAGCACTGCTGGACAAGATAAATCCGCGGTATTATAATAAAAATATTGCTATCAAGCAGAGTAAATATCCGCGCGTTAAGTGTCCGGCAGACGGGGAGTTGCTGCCTGAACGAAAAGAATTTCTTGCGGTGCGGATATTGCATCCCGCTGCTGCATACAGGAAATGCTTCCTAACGCTTCCTACTATGTGGCAACGCCAATTTTAGGAGGTGTTTTTATGTATATTGTCTACAGCGGTATTTTCATGGCGCTGACCATTTTATTCACCTATGTATTCGCTGTGCAGACTACTTTTATACGGATTGATTTCGCCTTTATCCCCATAGCGATTTACGCATCTATGTGGGGCGCGAAAAAAACGGTTATCATGGCTGCGCTCGCCGACATTATCGGCAGCAATCTGTTCATGCCGGGACTTTATTTCCCCGGTTTTACGATGAGCGCCGCAGTTTCTGCTTTTATTTACGGTCGATTTCTCTACAAGCGGGAAATCACGCTCAAAAAGCTGTGTATAATGAACTTCTGCGTATTCCTTTTCGTCGACTGCATTCTCAACAACATCTGGCTGACACTAATGTATCACGACGCCGCAGCGGCTTTCTATTCATTCCGGCTGGTGAAATCAGCACTACTCATCTTCGTGAAATCCGCCGTTTTGTACAATCTGTATAAACCATTGAAAGTTTTCATCTTAAAATATAACAAATAATTAAAAATAAAAAGGAAGATTTATATGGAATTTGGTGATATATTCTTACTCTTTCTCATCGCTGTCGTTTTCATCTACACATTCTGGGACGACGTATTTACTGATACACAGTTTTAGGTTATTGTTCATTTTTCTTTTGAAAGGTCAAAAGAAAAACGAACCAAAAATCACCTAAAGGTATAACAGGCTCTAATTACTAAAGTAATAAGAGCCT
>DCFC01000031.1 GCA_002314325.1 Megamonas hypermegale | reverse complement strand
TATCTCCTTTTACGAAACCTAACGATTTTATTCTACTATAATTTGTTTTATTGTCAAGTCTTCTCCTTAAATGTTTTACACAATATTTATACGGAGAATATTGGCAATTATTAATAAATAACCAAATTACAGGAGGCAATCAAAATGAAATTAAATATTTACAAACGCAAAGACGGACGCTTTGAAGGGCGATTGGCAGTAGGAAAAAAAGCCGACGGCAAAATTGTATACAAATATGTTTATGCCTATTCCTACGAAGAATGCTCCATGCGGTTGAAAATGCTGCAAGACCAGACGATTAACGGCACGATTTCACCAGCGGCTACGGCTACTTTTCAGAATATAAGCTATCAGTGGCTCAGTTCAGTCAGAGTTTATACGAAAGAATCCACCTGCGCTTTATACGCTTATGTACTGCGAAAATATCTCATGCCAGCTTTCGGCAAAAATAAACTGTACATGATAGATGAAGCAGCAATCAAGACATTCATCAATAAATTGCTGACGCAAAAATCGCATAACGAGGAAAAACCGCTGTCCGTAACTTCCGTTCGCAATATAATGACAATCTTAAAAATGATTTTTACCTTCGCTGAAAGAAAATATTTCATCCTAAATCCTACAAAAAATATTCGTATAATAAAAAACACATTGAGAAAAAAGTTTTTATCGGATGAAAACTGGCAGCTTATCTGTCAGGCGATAAGATGCGAAGAAAATGACACGACGACAGCGATTGCCATTGCCGGATACATGGGGCTTCGGATTGGAGAAATATGCGCTTTGCAGAAAAAAGACGTTGATTTGGACAACAATATTCTGACCGTGCAGAAAACAGTACAGCGTATCAGCAATCCCGTAAACGGCAAGAAAACCAGACTGATAATAGGCGAACCGAAAACGAGCACTTCGCGCCGTTTCATACCGATACCGGATATTCTGGTGGAACGTATTGCGCATATCTGTCAAAAACGGGAAACGGATGATTTTCTTTTTGGTATTGACGGCAAAGTTCTCGACCCGCGCACCTTACAGTACCGCTTCAAAAAATTTTTGCAAAAAAACAATATTCCCGTTATAAATTTTCATCAGCTGCGTCATAAATTCGCTGGCAGATGCGTGGAAAAAAATGTGGATATCAAGGTTTTAAGCGAGATTTTAGGGCACAGCAATGTGAATATCACTTTGAATTATTATGTACATCCCACCATGTCATTTAAACGCAAACAGCTCAATATGGCGATGACGGAACTCTAAAATAAATTATTTTTCGTAAAAGGAGATACTTCGCGAAAACTATAACGCAGATTACAGGCAAAAATCCATAACTAAATATTTACGGCATAAAAAAAACCACTACTTTTTTTAAGTAGTGGTTTTCTTGTTTATTAATATCTTATTCGTTTCTGACTGTAACTAAAAATACGCCGATAAAAATCAGCAGACTGCCTATCCAGAAACTGAGCGTTATCTGTTCATCCAGAATGAGCCAGCCGAGAAATGTCCCGACTATCGGCTGAAAGAAGAAAAACAGTCCGCTCGCTCCCGCCTCCATCAAAAGCAGCCCTTTATTCCAGAGCAGAAAGGCAATCGAAGTGGAAATCGCGCCCATATAGACGACGCAGCCGATTATTTCCGGCTGGAGGATTTTATCCCAGGGAAGAGCGCTCACTGTCGGCAGGTTTACCGGTGTCAAACAAATAATGGCTGTAAGCACGGCATAAAAATTTATCTGCAAGGGTGAATAACGGCTCGGAATTAATTTCAGCATAACGGACATCAACGCCCATGTAAGCGCGGCAACTGTCGAGCAAAACGCGCCGAGCTGTTTGCTCATATCCATGCTGTCCACACCGGCAATCAGTATTACCCCGACTGTCGCCAGAATTATCGACAGTATCTTGCGCACCGTCATTTTTTCTTTTAAGAGCCATGCGGCAAATATCAGCATGAATGCCGGCGTCGCCGAGGTTATGACCGAGCCCATCTGCGCGGAGGAAAACATCGTGCCGTACTCCTGCGTCACGATGGAAATCGTATGGCCGATGACGCCGATACTGAGCAATAGCGCAATATCCTTGCGCGCTATCTTCAAATTTTCCCGCTGGTAAACGACGACAGCGGCAAGCACTATAAACGCCACTATATAACGCATCCAGACAAGAGGAATAGGCGGTATATACTCTACAGCGATTTTTACGGCAACGAACATGCCGCCCCAGACACTGGCCGCCAGTGTCAGAAATATACCCCCTAAAAGTCTCTTCGGCATAAAAAATCTCACCTTCTTCTCAGTTCTCTATCCAGCACCTGCCAAATGCGGGGCGTTTCAAAACCTTTGCGCCACGAAGCAATGCCCGCCAGATTGTATTTGCGCACGAGCGCCGCTTTCAGCTGCAGCGATTTTGCCTCTTCCTGCCAAACATGATATGTCTTGCCGTTTTCTCTATAGGAAAAATAATACTGCCCTTCATTCGGCAACCAAATTGATTTTGCTTTTTTAGCTTTTTTCAGCTCATCCGCCTGAGCCATACTAAGCGTCGAAGCCGTAACTCTGCCGATGGAGCTTTCCTCCCACAGGCGCATGTACAGCGGCACGCCGAGAATTACTTTCTCCGGCGGAACCTGGGCTATGAGATTTTTCACGCCGTTTTCCACCCAATTTATCGACGCCACCGAACCGGCCGTTTTTGACAGTCTGCCGTGCTCATCATACGCCATCAACACTAAGTAATCGACCGTTTTGCCCAAAACCGCGCGGTCATAACAGCTTGACCAGTTCGCCGTATCGGAAGCCACCGTTATATCCATGGAAACGGTAATGCCCTGCTTATGCAGCTCGCCTGTAGCTTCCTCTACAAAACGGGACAGAGCGTCTTTGTCGCTGTCATAGATATTTTCAAAATCGAAATTATAACCGTCAATCGGATAACGCTGCGCATAAAAAACCATTTGGCGGATTATATACGCCTTTGCTTTTTCATCATTGAGCCATTTATGCGTAAGTTCCGGATTAAAATCATTCGTTATGAGCGCCCATATTTTATAGTCTTTCTTTTTCAAATCGCGCGCATACAGAAAGTCTCCATTGTCTTTTATATGGCCGTTGGCATTGTCAATCACAAACCACGACGGCGACACAATATTAACCCCCGGCAGTTTTGCTATTTGCGACAGGTCATTTGCTTCATCCACCACCGGCTGCCAAACGAGATTTATTTTATCATTAACTTCTGCGTTTTTATTTGCACAAAAGCCTACGGAAAAGTTTGTTAAACATATTAACATACATATAAAAAATAAAATATATTTTTTTAACATATCAAATTCCTTCATTATATTATTATGTAGTTTACTTGTTGTGCTAATTGATTTTTAAAAGCAGTATAATAGTTTATATTTAGTGAGGTTAAGTGCCAACAGGCAGCGAATATAAACTATTATACTGCTGGCTAAAGGCTTGATGTTTTACTAGCACAATGAGTTAATCATTATAAATTTTTTTCTTTAATTTCAGTCCTGTGCAAGTCGTAGCCAATCCCCCTTGGGCTGTTTCGCGTATTGCTTCAGGCAGCATGCGACCGATGCGGTACATGGCATCAATCACTTCATCCACCGGAATTACGGAATTTATACCGGCAAGCGACATATCCGCCGCCACTACTGCCACCGTTGCCGCAAAGCCATTGCGCTTGACGCACGGTACTTCTACGAGGCCCGCCACCGGGTCGCAGGCAAGCCCCAGCAGATTTTTTATGGCCAGTGCCACAGCATTGCCGATTTGGCGCACATCGCCGCCTGCCAAATCAGCCAAAGCTCCCGCCGCCATACCTGCCGCCGAACCGCATTCCGCCTGACAGCCGCCCTGCGCCCCTGCAATCATAGCGTTGTTTTCAATCACCATACCGATACCCGTCGCCGTGAACAATGCCTGACCGATGCGCTCATCGCTGTATCCGTAATGCTTTTGCGCCGCTAGAAGCACCCCCGGCACGATACCGCAGGAACCTGCCGTCGGACAGGCGGCGATTTTGCCCATTACGGCGTTCGTTTCTGCCACTGCTACGGCATAAGCGGCAGCATCGCGCACAAAATTGCCGCAATAGCCGCTTTCATACATGAATAATTTCTTGGCATCGCCGCCGACCATGCCGCTGACCGATTTTTGCGTATTGGCAACTCCTTTGTCGGCGGAGTCTTTCATCACTTGCCATATCTCACTCATATGCTTCTTTACCGATATATCCGATTTCAGGCTATGCTCCGCCTCATATTCAACGATAATATTAGCGACGGATTTTCCGCTGCTCTCCGCCAGACTCATCAAATCTTCCATACAAGAAAAATTTATCATCACTTTCACTCCAACTAAATCGCGTCAATACGCAAAACTTTTTCCACGCCGGACAGCGTGCTGCATACGCCGATAGCCTCATCCGGTACAGGATTATCCACCTCAATATTCATCAGTGCCTGCGCGCCGCGTTCCTTGCGTGAAACCTTCATATAGGCGATATTGATATTGTACAGCGCCAACGCCGCCGTTACACCGTTTATAACGCCCGGTCTGTCTCTGTGCACTACGATAAGCGACGGATATTTGCCGCTTAAATTCACTTCAAAATCGTTCACGTGCGAAACGAGAATATTGCCGCCGCCGATGGAAGCGCCCTGCAAACTTACCGTCCGCCCCGATACACCCGTAAGATTTATAATCGCCGTATTCGGATGCGCATCCTCCAGATTTACCTTTGTAAAATTATATTCTATATTATTTTTCGTGGCAAGCTGCAAAGCATCGCGTATGCGCTCATCATCCGGCTTAAAGCCCATAATACCGGCGATTAAAGCTCTATCCGTGCCGTGTCCCTTGTAAGTCTGCGCAAATGAGCCGTGCAGCTTAATATCGGCCGACTTCACCTCTTCCGCCAGAATGGCTCTCGCCATAAGACCGAGCCGCACCGCTCCTGCCGTATGCGAACTGGACGGACCTATCATAATCGGCCCGATAATATCAAATGCACTTCGCATAGATAAAAATCCTTTCTGCTTTTAAATCAAATATCAAAATTTAAAATCCTTATTTTCATCGCCGAGCGGTTTATCCTTATTCGGGTCTTTCTTGAAAATATCCACCATTGATTTTGCTTCTTCAATCGTATTCTTGAAAATATCCTTGTATTTGTCGGCAAAATCATTCAAATCCGGCATACCGTCCTTTATCCAGGCATTGGCCGCCTTGCCGACAGCATACGTTACGCCCATGCCGATTGGTATCTGCAGCGGCGGAAACGGCAGCAGCGTCGCCAGACTCTGACCGACGAAAGTCCCGCCGAGCGCACTGATGAACGCACAACTTGCCGTTTCGTCAAAATCCTTGCCGTACAGATTGGCGATGCGTTTAATCAGGTAGACTTCATTGGCGGCAAGTGCAATCTGTCCGAGTACCGGCGCCACGACAATCACACCGGCGCGCCCTGCCGCCCAGCGGCATAATGATTCAACTTCCCGTTCAATTTCCTCATCATTCATAATCCATTTTTCTTCCGACATAATAATCCCTCCTGTCAAAAATTTCACTACTAATATATTAGCTCCGCTCAGCAAAATTTCCTCTAAAAATTTTAAAATAAAAGACCCTAGAAGTATATCTAAGGTCTTTTATTATTCAACAATTATTCAACTGCCATTTGGCACAATATATGCTAAAGAGATGTATTTCTTAATTTATATCTATATTGTGCCAGGCAATTTTTCTTTGAAGTCAAAGAAAAGTTGCCGAAAAATCACCTCACGGCATAAGATATCTCTAAGTGCTGAAGCACTAAGAGCTATCTTAAAACCTTTTAATTCGTAGCCCATAAGAGATTTTCACTTTAAGAAAAAATTTTTTTTATCTCTAACGTTCAAAAACTCACTTACGCTCAAACATTTGAACTAAAAACAGAGCTAAAAAAATTTTTTCTTAATAGCTAAAGCTACCGTGAAAATCTCTAACATGGATGAAAATTCAGCATGAGTAGCGAAGTATAGTTTTTCAACTCACTAAAAAATCACCTTCATCATACCTTAAGCGGCAAGACATAATAAAAAATCGTTATAAAATGCGCTGCGCTGCCCAGCATTACGAATACGTGCCAGATGACATGATTGTACGGTATCTTGCGCACGAGATAGAACACCGCGCCAATACTGTAGAGCACACCGCCCGCCACGAGCCACCAGATTGCTTCCACCGAAAGCGTATCAAGCAGCGGCTGCACTATCGTCACGGCAAGCCAGCCCATGACAAGATAGCAGACCGTGCCGATTACACGAAAACGGTTGTAGAAAAATATCTGAAACACGACACCGGCAATCGCCAGTCCCCAGACTACGCCGAATACGGCCCAGCCTAAAGTACCGTAGAGCGCAATCAGTGCAAACGGCGTGTAATTGCCGGCAATCAGAACGTAAATCGCCGAATGGTCGATACATTTAAACACCGACTGCACCTTCTGACTGCAAAAACTGAAACTGTGATACAGCGTCGACGCCAGATACAGCAGTATCATCGACACGCCATAGACGATTATGCTCGTAATGTGCAGCGCTCCCTTATCGTAGCCGTAATACAGCATGGCAATAAGACCCGCCACTGCCAGCGCCGTTCCGATGCCGTGCGTAACGGCATTTAATATCTCTTCTATTTTCTTTGTGGTTTTGCAAACACAAACACTGTTCATCTTTCTCAATCCCTTCTAAAAGTTTTCAAGTTCTTTTGCAAATAATATTATATCACAACTGAAATTTATTAATAGCTATTATTTTTCTATTAACTCAATAGGCTTTTTGTATAAAAAAAGAGAATATCCAGCTTTCGCCTGTATTCTCTCTTATCGTGCTTATTTTTATATTATATACTCATTCTATCAGTTGATTTTCCGAAGCAGTATAATTAGTTTATATTCAGTGAGGTTAAGTGACAACATCGAACGAATATAAACTATTATACTGCTGCTATAGGCTGTATGTTTCTGCAAATACACTGCGTATTATATGGACAGTTCGCTTTTAGCTATATAGATAACCCATTCCGCGATATTCGTCGTATGGTCGGCAATGCGTTCTATATATTTGGCAATCAGTAAATAATTAATATACTGCTCCGTGTTTTCCGGATTTGCCTTGATGAATTCCACGATATCTTTACGGTAGCGGGAGAAATAATTATCCACCACATCATCGGTCGCAATGATTTTTTTCGCCAGCTCGGCATCATTTTCGCTGAAGCACATCACGCTGTTATGCAGCATTTCGCGCGTAACGTCAACCATGGAGTAAAAATAATCGGGAATCTGCACCGGCGAAAGCTCTGACAACAGCGCCGTATATTTGGAAATGTCACTGCAATGGTCGGCGATGCGTTCAATATCTATGACCATTTCCATGATAGACGCGATTTCACGCCAGTCCGTCGCCACCGGTGCCTGCGTGAGCACGAGCGTCAGACATTTTTCCATGATATTGTGTTCGCGTTCGTTGAACTGTTTATCCGCCTTGCGGATGGATTTTGCCAAAACAGCATTTTTATCATCCAAATTCTGGATAACCTTATCCATCGTTTCTTCCAGCTGCGCGCCGACAACGCGCACATCATTGATAAGCGTATTCAATTCATTTACATAATTAACTCTTGGCATTTAACTTTCCTCCACTGCATCAGCCGAAACGGCCTGTAATGTATTCTTCCGTCTTCGGATTTTTCGGATTGGCGAACAGTTCCTTCGTATCGCCGAATTCAATTAAATCGCCGAGCAGAAAGAATGCTGTCTTGTCCGAAATACGGCTTGCCTGCTGCATATTGTGCGTTACGATTACGATTGTATAATCCTTTTTCAGCTCCAGAGCCAAATCTTCAATTTTGCCGGTGGAAATCGGGTCGAGCGCTGAAGTCGGTTCGTCCATCAAGATTACATCCGGCTGTACGGCAAGTGTTCTGGCAATGCACAGACGCTGCTGCTGACCGCCGGAAAGACCGAGCGCCGATTTGTTCAGACGATCTTTCAACTCATCCCAAATAGCTGCCTGGCGCAGACTGCGTTCCACGATTTCATCAAGCTTACTTTTCTTGCTGATGCCGTGAATACGCGGACCGTAGGCAACATTGTCATAAATGCTTTTCGGGAACGGGTTCGGCTGCTGGAATACCATGCCGACACGGCGGCGCAGTGTAATCGGGTCGAGCTCATTGTAGATATCTTCTCCGTCAAGCTTGATAGTTCCTTCCACCTTACAGCCTTCCACAAGGTCATTCATGCGGTTGAGCGTTTTCAAAAAAGTGGATTTACCGCAGCCGGACGGGCCGATTAATGCCGTAATCTCATTTTTTCTAATCTGCATTGTAATATCTTTTAAAGCCTTGAAATTACCATAGTATAAATCCAGGCTCTCTACATCGAATTTAAAATCAGTCATCTATTATTTTCCTCCTGCTTTTTTATCCAGATAACTACTCAGATAACGGGCACCTAAACTGAAAGCAAATACCATAACCATCAAAATAGCTGAAGATAAATTGGCGATATCCGCCGCATTAGGAGCCAGTGCTTCCGTACGCGACGCCCAAATATTCAGTGCCAATGTTTCACCCGGACGGAACGGATTTAAAGGACACGTCGGCGAAAAGATGTTCCAGTTCGACCAGACGATATCGGTACTCATACCGGCCGTATACAAAAGCGCTGCTGCTTCACCGAAACCGCGTCCGGCTGCTAAGATAACGCCCGTCATAATGCGCGGCATGCAGGCCGGAAGCATTACGTGGCGAATTGTCTGCCAAAGCGTCGCACCCATGCCGAGACTGCCGCTTTTATATCCCGGCGGCAGAGATTTGAGCGCATCTTCCGTTACCGTCGTGATGAGCGGCAAACTCAAAATGGAAACGGCCAGCGCACCGGCGAACAAATTCCACTGCGAATGCGTCATAACGATAAATACGAGATAACCAAACAGCCCGACTACAATGGACGGAAGCGAGGACAGCGTTTCAATACACATGCGGATGGATTTCGTGATTTTGCCCGGTTTGGCATATTCAGCCATATACGTACCGGCCGCCACACCGAGCGGCACGCTGATTAACAGTGCCAGAAATACGAGATAAATCGTATTGAAGAACAGATTGCCGATACCGTTGCGCGAGAACGAGAACATATCCGGCGTAAAGTTGCCGAAACCTTTTATTAAAACATATAAAGTAAACGCCAATAATAATAGGAGGAAGAAACCGGCAACCACATAAAATACGCCGGTCATGAATTTATCCATCATCTTGGCTCTTTGTACAGTCGTCATTATTTTTTGCCTCCCTGAGCTTCAGCCGATTTTGCTGAAATATAATGGATAATGAAAATAAACGCCAATGAAATGATAAACAGCAAAAGTGCCATCGACCAGAGCGCCAAATTGTACTCACTGCCTTCCATCGCACCGCCCATATCGGATGCAATCGCTGCCGTGAGGTTGCTTGTCGGTGATAATATTGATTCCGGGAAGGCTTTCATTTTACCGATAACCATCGCTACAGCGAGAGCTTCACCGAAGGCGCGGGCCAGACCGAGCACAATCGCCGTCATAATGCCGGAGATTGCTGCCGGGATAACGACTTTGCTGATTGTCTGCCAGCGTGTCGCACCCAAGCCGTAGGAAGCCTGACGCGAAGAATTCGAGATGCTTCTGATGGCGTCAGCCGACAGGCTCGTAATCGTCGGATAAATCATCACGGCAAGTACGATACCGGCCGCCAGCACGGAAAAACCGAACTGCAAATCGAACAAATCCTTAATGAACGGTACTAAAATCGTAAGACCAATCCAGCCATATACAACGGACGGAATACCTACGAAAATTTCTACCGCCGGCTGCAAAATCTTTCTGCCCAGACCCGGCGATATTTCCACCATGAAAATCGCGCTTGCCAGCGAAAACGGCGTAGCGATGACAAGTGCCAGAAAACAGGTTACAATCGAACCGAAAATAAATACAGCTGCGCCGACGCTGCCGCCGCCTGTTGCATTATCAGCCGGTTTCCATTCGGATGAAAACAAAAATTCCGTAAGACTGTGGTCGTAAATCGTGAACGTTCCTATACCTTTATAGCACAGAAATGCACCGATAGCGATCGTTATAATAATCATCAGCAGACCGCACGCCGTTATAATACCGCGCCAGATATTATTTTGGCGGTATGCTGCTGTATTTGTCGCTTCCATTAAAACACCCTTTCGTCAAAATTCACGAATAAAAAAAAGGCGAAAGTAAAATCCGCCTTTTTTCATTTTTTAATGATTATCTTTGAACCTGCATTTTACTCGTTACAGCATAACCCTGAGCTTCGATAGCTTTGCCATATTCATCAGACATGATGAAGTCGAGATAAGCTTTTACAGCACCAGTAGGTTCACCTTTAGTATACATATGTTCGTAACCCCAGATTGGATACGTACCGTTGTAAGTATTTTCCAAAGTAGGTTCTACACCGTCAACAGCAACAGTAGCAACATCTTTGTTATTTACGAGATAGGACAATGCTACGTAACCGATAGCGCCTCTGTTGTCTTTAATGCTCTGCAGAAGTGTACCGGAGTCATCCGTTTCCAGAGATTTGTTGGAAGCTTCTTCCGCACCGTTTAAAGCAAATTCTTTGAATAATGCGCGTGTACCGGAAGTGGACGGACGAGTTACGAGTACGATTGGTTCATCCGGACCGCCGACTTCTTTCCAGTTTGTTACTTTAGCTGTGAAGATATCAGTCAACTGCTGTTTTGTCAAAGATTTTACCTGAGCTGCAATATCTTTGTTGATGACAGGAGCCATCGTTACAACGCAGACTTTGTGGTCAACAAGACCGTCAGCTACAGCTTTGTCCAGTTTCGTATCGGCAGCCACGTCGGAGTTACCGATATCAACGGAACCGTCAGCAACCTGTTTCAAGCCCGTACCAGAGCCGCCGCCGTTCAATGTGATAGAAACTTCCGGATGAAGTTCTTTAAATTTATCAGCTGCATCTTTAGCCAGCGGTAAAAGCGCCGAAGAACCGGAGCCCGTTACACTGCCGCTGATGGAAGAGCTGTCGCCAGAAGAAGTGTTGCTTGCGCTGTCGCTTCCGCAACCGAGAATACTTAAAGACATCATTGCTACGACGCCGAGAGACGCCAATTTTTTCCAATTCATTTTAAATCCTCCCCAGATTTAAGTTCTTGTTTAATTTCTGTGTCTAAGTATACAAAAGCAATGTAAAGTTACAATGACGCTTATGTAAAATCTAAAATAAAAATTCAGGCAAAGATTTACTTATGCGCTTCTATGTAAAAAAACGGTAAAAATTGTCAATTCATCTTCGCAAATTCTGTATTCTCAAAATTCTTTCCCAACAGTACAGTATTTGCTTGACAATTGACTTTTTGACTAATATACTAAACTAAAGATGTTTTTTATCCATTGTGCTGGTAAAACATTGAGCCTTTAAGCCAGCAGTATAATAGTTTATACTGCTTGGAAAAATCAATTAGCACAACAGGCTGTTTTTTAGGTTTTAATATAAAGGAGAAATTTATGCGCTGCGCTAGATGTAACCATGAATTAGACAGTAACGGCAACTGTCCGTATTGCCAAAATATACAGGACGTACAAACGATGACGAGCAGTGAAGCCCGCAATTACAGCGGTGTAACCATTGAGGACGAAAACAACTTCCGCAAAGAAAATTCCTATCAATATAGACAAAACCAATCGCGCTATCAGCAGGGATACCGTTCCGGCGGTATGAAAGTGCGCTACGTCCGCCTCGGCGGCAGTTCTTCCGGCAGCTGGCTCACCAAAGCGCTTATCGCTGTCGGCGGCATTGCGGTGCTCGGCTTTTTCTTCTTTGTCGCCCTGCCGGTGATTTTGACCGTTCTCGGTGCAGGCGTCGTAGCCTGGCTGATTTTCCGCTTTTTCAAACGTTAAAAATAAATTAATAATGGAGTTGATTATACATGGCAAAAGACAGTTCTTTCGATATCGTATCTCAGGTGGATATGCAGGAAATGAGCAACGCCGTCAACCAGACGGAAAAAGAGATTTCCCAGCGCTACGATTTCCGCGGCAGCACGGCAAGCATTGAACTTGATGAAAAATCTATTAAAATTGCAGCAGAAGACGATTACAAATTAAACGCAATCCTCGACATTCTGCGCGCCCGCATGGCTAAAAGAGGTATTCCGCTGCGCTGCCTCGACCCAGGCAAAGTGGAAGCTGCCGCTAAAGGCACCGTCCGCCAAAATATCAATATTGTACAGGGCATTTCCAAAGAAAAAGCCAAAGCGATAATCGCCGCCATCAAAGCGACGAAACTGAAAGTAAATACTCAAATGCAGGGCGACCAGGTGCGCGTTTCCGGCGCGAAAAAAGACGACCTGCAAGCCGTCATTCAGACACTCAGAGCCGGTGATTTCGGCATTGACCTGCAATTCATCAATATGCGATGATAAAAAAAGAAGTCAGACGTTATGTCATGACTTCTTTTTTTATTATATTTTTTCAAATATATACTCAAGCTCCACTGCAAAATTGTCGCAAACCGATAATTCAATCGTATCGAATACTTCTATCTTATCTTTGTCATTATCCGGCAACTGGTCATTCTCTTTTCTTTCTTCTTCCGTCAGATAAAAATATATATTGTCCAAAACGAGCCAGCCATTTTTATTGTAATATACTTCAACCGATTTGTTCCACGTATCGACAAGCCAGTATTCTTTAACGCCCGCTTTCGCATAGATATCTTTTTTTCTGCCCTTATCATTTTTAGCTGTCGTTACGGATAAAACTTCAACGACCAAATCCGGCGCGCCGTGAATACCGTCTTCCTTAATAATATCCGGATTGCAAACAATCATGACATCCGGCACGAAGCGGTTTTTTTCATCTAAAAACACATCCACGCCATCACAAAAAGCCGTACATATCTTACCCCGCAAATGCAAGCCAAATTCTCTGACAATATTGGTACAGGCGAGCGCATGAGTAACCCGCGGTCTTGGCGACATCATATAAATTCTGCCGTCAATCATCTCCGTCTTTTCTTTCAATGAGCTGTCATCTATATATGCCAAATTATCCATAATATCAGCTCCTTTCGTTTTCATAAATCAATTATAACATAGTTTTAAAATTCAATTTTGCTCTAATTATATTTGGCGAAAAATTTATTCTATAGTAAAATAATACTTAACAAATTTTTTATAAACGACGGTGAATTTTATGAAAAACACTATCACTTATCAACATAAATTATATCAGACTGCGGAAAGAAAAATTATTTATATTCAAACAGCAAATAACGAAAGTGGTAATTGGAATATTTACAACGGAGTAGAAAAAATCGGCGACGCTACTATTGATGATTTCGAAATAGACAACAGACCTAATAGTGAAGACTTACGAAAAATTGCTGAGAAACGTATAAAAAGTTATATGACTACTTCCGGCGTACCGTTTATTTTAGAATGGGTAGAACTGGCTTATTCCAAAAAGACAAATCGCTGGTTCAGAGATTACGATGTTCATGATATTCTGAAACGTTCTGGCATTAAAAAGCCTAAACATCTATCTGGAAAAGAATGGTTTTTAACCGATTTGGATACTGCCAAAAAAGCTATTACAGCCGTAAAAGAAGGTCAGTATTTTATTGAAAAACCAGAACAAGTCAAACCTGAAATACATCTGCGTCAAGAACAAAAAGATGCTGTACAAAAAACTAAAAAAGTATTTAAAACAAAGAACCGTATGCTATGGAATGCCAAAATGCGTTTTGGCAAAACTCTGACAGCCTTACAATTAATTAAAGAAAGTAAATATAAACATGTTTTGTTGATGACGCACCGACCGGTTGTGAGTGATGGCTGGTTTGATGATTTTTACAAAATCGGACTAAATAAAGAAGGTTATTTTTGTGCTTCTCGAACACAAGGAGAAAGTCTTGAAAACTTAAACAATCAGAATAAACCTTTTATATATTTTGCCAGCATTCAAGACTTACGCGGTTCAGAAGTATTCGGTGGCAAAGTTTCCGTTAAAAATGAACTGATTGCTGAAATTAATTGGGATTTAGTCATTATTGACGAAGCTCATGAAGGAACACAAACAGATTTAGCACAAAAAGTTATCAGCGGTGTTGTAAAAGAAAAGACAAAACTACTGGAATTATCAGGAACTCCATTTAATCTACTCAATCAATATGATGAAGAACAAGTATATACTTGGGATTATGTCATGGAACAAAAAGCTAAATATAATTGGGCTAAAGAACATCCATTAGAAGAAAATCCCTATGAAGGCTTACCGAGAGTCAATATGTTTACTTTCAATATAAGTCGTGAATTTAAAAATGCTAATTTTCAGGATATATATGATAAATCTTTCAATTTCAATGAGTTTTTCCGAACAGACGCTACAGGAAAATTTGTTTATACTAATGAAGTTACAAGATTTTTAGATAATATTACTACACAGGACGATAAAACAAATTATCCATTTTCCACAGAAGAATTTAGAAATCAACTGCGTCATACTTTATGGATTATGCCCAGTCGAAAATCTGCTAAAGCTCTAAAAGAATTAATGGATAAACATAAAATATTCGGAACTGAATATACCGTAATAAATATAGTTGATGATAATGATAATATCGATACAAACGAAAACGACCTGCAACGAGTTCGCAATGCTATTGGCAATGACCCTAGCTCGACACGTACTATTACTTTAACAGTACGCAAATTGACAACAGGTGTTAATATAAAACAGTGGACAGGAGTTGTTTTTCTATCCAATACAAATAGTGCCATGCAATATCTGCAAGCGGCATTCAGAGCACAAACCCCCTATTCTGATGAAAAAATGGGCATGAAAACAAATTGTTATATTTTCGATTTTGCTCCAGATCGTGCCTTAACAGTCATGGCTGAATCTTCACAATTAAATACCGGCGTAGGTAAACGAACTACCACCGAACAAAAAGAAAACATGCAAGAGCTTTTAAATTTTCTCCCAATCATCGGACAGGAAGGCAACGGCATGAAAAAATTCAATGTAGATACGCTACTTACCAAAATTAAGCGTGTTTATGCTGAAAAAGCGGTACGTAGCGGATTTGACGATGATTCTTTATATAATGACGAACTATTGACTTTAGATAATGTCGACCTGAACGATTTTAACAATTTAAAAGCTATCGTCGGTACTACTAAAGCGGAAAAAAAACCTATCAAGATTACAATCAACAATCAAGGATTATCCGATGAAGAATATGATACTGCCATTCGAGCAGAAAAGAAACAGAAAAAAGAACGCACAAAAGAAGAACAAGCCGCTTTAGACAAAATGAAGGAACTGAAAAAGCAGCGCAAAACCATGATATCTATTCTGCGTTCAATTTCTATCCGTATACCTATGATGATATACGGCATGGATATAAAAATTACCGAAGATGTCGATATTAAAAAATTTATTTCACTTGTAGATGACATTTCCTGGAAAGAATTCATGCCAAAAGGCGTAACAAAAGAATTGTTTAAGCATTTTATAAAATATTATGACCCCGAAGTCTTTCTGGAAGCAGGGCGTATTATCCGCCGCCATGTCAAACAACTTGATAATTTAGACCCGCTGGAACGAGTAGAAGAAATCGCTCTCATTTTCTCTACATTTCGCAATCCTGATAAGGAAACAGTCCTAACACCATGGCGAGTAGTCAATCTGCATTTAGCTGAAACTTTGGGCGGGTTATCTTTTTATGATGAAAATTATCAATATGATACCAATGAAGGAATTAATGCAACGCATTGGATTAATTCAGAATATACCACAAAATTATTCGATAATAATGTTCACATATTAGAAATTAATTCAAAAACCGGCTTATATCCGTTATATATAACTTCATCTCTATATTACCGAGAATTTAATAAAATGAATAACGAAACAGCCGGAAAATTTAATTTTGAAGACCAGCTTTTTATTTGGAAACGCATTCTACGCGAAAATATTTTCGTCATTGCCAAGACACCGATGGCAAAAGCCATTACCCAAAGAACATTAGCCGGTTATCGCGATTTTGCTACCAATATTGAATTTATCGAGGACATTACCAAAAAAGCACAGACAGACATCAAAAAAACAGTAAAGACAATAAAAGGAGTTTTTAACAATATGAAATTTGACGTGGTGATAGGAAATCCGCCATATCAAGATGAAACAAAAGGCGATAATGATAAATATGCTCCGCCAATTTACCATTCCTTTATGGATTTATCCTATAAACTAGCCGATTTGGTTACATTGATAACACCGGCAAGATTTTTATTTAACGCAGGCAGTACACCAAAAGCATGGAATGAAAAAATGCTAAAAGATGAACATCTAAAAATCGTTAAATATGAACCGAATAGTGCCAATATTTTTCCACAAACAGATATAAAAGGCGGTATCGCTATAACTTTACGTGATGAACTTCAGAAATTTATTTCTATAAAAAATAAATACGCTCCAGCTGGAATTTTTATTCCGTTTCAATCCTTATCTGATATTTTGCATAAAGTTATGAAATATGATTTTCAAACTTTCAGTGATATAATATTTGCTCCCGAAAGTTATCGCTTTACGGAAAAAATGCACATTGATTTTCCTAATGCTAAAAATAAATTAAGTAAAGGACATATGTATGACTTAAAAACAAATGTATTTGATAATTTAGATGATATTTTCTTAGATACAAAACCTAATGACGGACACGATTATATTCAAATTTATGGTTTGGCACAAAAGAAACGTTCTTTTAAATATATCCGTAGAGATTATATTGAAAACAAAACCAATCTTTATGACTGGAAAATATTCGTGCCTGAAGCAAATGGCAGCGGCTCATTGGGAGAAGTTCTCAGCACACCCTTAATAGGGAAACCCTTAATAGGGAAACCCTTAATAGGGAACACCCAGACTTTTATCAGCATCGGAAAACTCAAATCACAAACAGAAGCTACGGCTGTTTTGAAATACATCAAGACTAAATTTACACGTGTCTTATTAGGGATATTAAAAATAACTCAACACAATCCTAAAGCTACTTGGGCTATGGTTCCTATGCAGGACTTTACTTCCAACTCTGATATAGATTGGACAAAATCTGTTCAGGAAATAGATTTACAGTTATATAAAAAGTACGATTTATCTCAAGATGAAATCAACTTTATCGAAACGAAAGTTCAGGCGATGGATTAATGGAAAAACAGCTTATCAAATCTAAAGCACGTGTAAAAAATCATGGTGAAGTTTTCACGCCACAAAAAATCGTCGACTTTATGCTGAACCAACCGGAAATTCAAGAAAAACTGCAATCTTTAACAGCTACATTTTTAGAACCAGCCGCAGGCGAAGGAGCTTTTCTTCTGGAAATATTACGACGCAAAATGCAGTTAGCATTGAATTTAAGCGAAACCGCTACTGAATATGAAGAAAACATTTTAATTGCACTCACTTCATTATACGGTATTGAGCTATTAGAGGATAATTGCCGCCAATTAAGAATGAATATGCTGTATGAATTTCATTCTTCTTACGGAAAAAATATTATGCAGAAATTCTCTGCTAAAATAAATTCCAAAATCATCCGCAGTGCTAAAGTTATTATTCGAGCTAATATCGTTCAAGGTGATGCCCTTAAATATACAAACAATAAAAATGAACCGATTATTTTTAGTGAATGGACTGTACTTCCCATAAAATATGGTATTCGTAAAATCCAGCGAACAGAATATACTTTAGAAGATATTTTAAATGAAAATCAACCAATTGAAAAATCTCTACCCAATCAGATTGAAGAATTTAATCTTTTCTCCGAATTTAGTGAAGAACATTCACAACCTAAAAATATAAAATATCTTCCTACTAAAATAATTGATATTTATCAACAAGTACTTGAAAATTTATAGCAAAAAGCAGACTGGGAATTTTAAAACCCAGTCTGCTTTTCTATTATTTCACTTCTCTCGCCGTCAGAAATATCATGATTTCCGAGTCGGTTTTCGATTTTTGAATATGCTTGAACAGATTGCCCAATATCGGTATATCGCCCAAGAAAGGTACTTTACTCATCTGGCGCGCTTCATCCTTGCCGATAAGCCCGCCGATTACCATCGTTTCACCGTCTTTAAGCCGTACAATGGTATCGGCGGAACGCTTCTGAAAACGGTATGCCTTCATATCCTCCACATACAGCGGCGAACTGACTTCCGTATGCACCTTGACCGTGATTATACCGTCCTCATTGACGCGCGGCGTGCATTTTAGAATTATGCCGGCTTCGCGGTACTCAATCGAAGTCGTCGTCGTCGCATTCGTCGTGGCGACCGTCGGCACCGGCACTTCGCTGCCGATATTTATGACTGCTTCATTACCCTGCACCGTCATGATGTTCGGCCGCGCCAGAATATTTGCTTTGCCTTCGCTGATTAAAGCGCTGAGCTTTGCCTCGTAGTAAAGCTCATACGGATAACCTTCCGGGCCTTTGCCGAAACGGATTACACCCGGCACCAAATCCGAGCCGTTCCAGTTGCGCTGCACTTCGTCGACCGGCAGATAGTCCGTCGTCTGGCTGTAGCTGCCGTCGCTGTTCTGCGTCGTATGCGTTATCGTATCATACGTTATATCGTGCGACGGCGACTGCGGAAATTTCGACCATTCCCATGTAATCCCCAAATCCTTCGCCGCATCGTTTTGCACCGCCGTTACTTTCGCTTCCAGCGATACCTGCCGCGGTGCCGTATCATTTCGGCGGATAAAATCCCGCACTTTATTATATTCCTCATTCGTTGCATAAAAGGTCAGCGTATTTTCGTCCTTGTCAATTATTACTTTCTGATTGAAATCATCCGCCTTTTTTCCGTCCTTTTTATCACTATTTGACAAAACGCCTTTTTCCAGCAGCAAATTCACCATCTGCGCCGCTTTGTCCAAATCGAGATAATTTATCCTTATGCTTTGCAGTGTCTTTTGGCTACTGTCGCGGCCTATATAGATAATTCCGTTTCGCACATCATATGTATAATTGTTGCTTTGAGCAATTATGCGTATCATTTCCTGCGGCGGTAAATCAGCAAGCTTTACAGACACACTGCCTTTTACCGTATCGTCAAGCACCAAATTCAGATTGCCTCCTGCGGCAATCGCCGTCATCACCTGCCGGATATCGGCTCCCGCTACGTCTATGGAATTTGCCTGTGCCGTGTTCATACTCAATACGGCACATATTATCATTACATAAATAAATTTCACTTTTACCCCTGTTTCTTCGCACTAAAAATTATTAAGCGGGCAGTTTATAGACATTCCCTCCGTTGTCTGCAAAATTACACTGTCTGGCGATATCGCCGCCACCGTCGCGCCGTTTATCTCTGTACCTTCCTCTACACGCACATCCTGTCCGTCTACATTTACCAGCGCCGACTTATGCTGATTTATATCGAAAACGGCTTTTACCTTATACTTTTTCACAGCCACTTTTTTATTTTCAGCCGCCTGCTTTTGCGGAGCGGTATTTTGTTTAAGCGGCGGCTGTTCTTTTAGGTCAATAGTTTTATTTGCGGCAATATTTTCCGTCTGTTTTGGCAGCGGTTCGTTTACCTGTTCATTTTCTTTTTCGTGCGCAAAACTGAACGGATTTCCCAGCTCGGTAAAATCGTTGTTCACCGTATATACGACTTTTCCCGCCTTTGCCGTATCCGTTGTACTTAACGGCACTTCATCAAGCACTTTCACTTTCTCCGTATCTTCGGCAAACAACACACAAATAAATGCCATTGAAATTACCGCCAGTATCAGATACGCTGCCTGCCGTTTATGTTTAAAGGCGGCATATTTTGCTTTCAGCTTTTCCATATACTTAACTATAATAAAAACCCCCATAAACGGAAAAAGAGGATACTTTTCGTATCCTCTTTCTTTATATCCAGTTTTAATTATCAGCCTTGTTTTTTAGCTTTGAGTTCCTGTAATTTCGGTCCCATAATGCGTTTGTACGCTTCAACACCCGGCTGGTCGAATGCGTCAACGTCAGCAAATTCGCCTTCATATGCAACGGACATAGCGAGCATGTAAAGGAGCTGGCCTAAATAGTAAGCGTTCATCTTCGGCAGGCTGAACAGTGCATTGAAGCGTTTGTTGGAAGCAAGCGCATCAGCGTTGGACTGACGTGCAACTTCGAGTGCATCGCCCATTGTTACGCCGGAGATATCAGCCAGTTTTTTCGCATCCGGGAATACGTTAGGAATTACTAAATCGTCATCCCAGTTTTCAATGCGAATGAACTGAACAACTTTATCGAGTCTGCCTTCCTGGTGCTGCTGTGTCTGGGAGTGCATGTCGCGCGTGCCGAGAGCTACAACAGGAGTACGTCCGTAGCAAACTTCCTTGCCTTCTTTGTTGAACTGTTTGCCTAAGGATTCAGCCAGAAGCTGGATGTACCACATGGACAAAGATTCATAATAATCGCCGTACGGCATCATAACTTCAATACTGCGTCCGTATTTTTCGGAAGCGATGTATTTGAGCGCCGCATTGAGCATTGCCGGATTTTCCCAAACGTTTTCGTTTTTGCAGGCTTCATCCATATCTCTTGCGCCGTGCAGGAATTCATCAATATCAAAACCAATGCAGGCAGCTGTGGAAAGTCCTACGTCCGTGAATACAGTGAAGCGTCCGCCTACGCCGTCCGGAACGGAGAACTGCGGCCAGTTGTGGTCCATTGCCATCTGTTTCAGTAATGTCGGTTTTTCCGTATTCGGGTCTGTTACGGCTACAACTTCAACTTCGATATCCGGATTTTTCTTCAAAGCATCGTAGATAACCATGAAGTTGGACATAGTATCGAGCGTACCGCCGGATTTGGAAATTACGATAAGCATTACTTTGTAGCTGCGTTTATAGTGGGATTTTGTAATTTCCGCACTGGAGTTGATATGGTCAATCAAATCTTTTGTACGGCGCGGGTCGATATTGTTGCCGCTGAAATAGAATTTCGGATAGCCGTTTCTTTCTTCAGCCGATTTGCTGTTCCAGAATTCACCGCACTGTACGTCGAACAAAACTTTATTGCCGAGATAAGAACCGCCGATACCTAAGGAAACAACGACATCAATACGGTTTTTTACGGAGTCGCGCAAATCCTGCAGGCGTTTCATGGATTCAGGAGAATTTAAAGGTCCTTCCTGAATGTATGGGCATTGGCTGAACCATACTTTTTCCGGCTGTCCGTCTTTGGATAAATGGCCTTTGATATAACCTGTTTCGCGCATTACGTTCATAGCTTTATGCGCTTCTTTTAATTTATCGCCGAAAGCTTCAATATCTGCTTTCGTAACTTTGCCTTCACCAAATAAATTATCGTAATCAAAAGTAAAGCCGGATTTTAATTTAAGACTCATCTTTTAATTTCCCCCTTATTATTTATCAAATGAAACTATCCAAAGCCAATAGCCTCAGATAGTTTCATTATAATACAACTGATGAATTTTACAAAACTTATGCTTAGCCGCGGATAACAGCCAGAAGTTCTTCCGTTTTTTCTTTAAGCAGTGCTTTATCGCCGCGTGTTTCTACATTAAGGCGGATAACCGGTTCAGTATTGGAAATACGCAGGTTAAATCTCCAGTCGTCGTAGTCAACGCTCAAACCGTCAACTTTTGTAACTGTGCCTGTTGCACCGTATTTTTCTTCGATTGCAGCCATAACGCCTTTCGGGTCGGCAACCGTGCTGTTGATTTCACCGCTAATTGGATAACGTTCCATACGTTCTTTAATCAGTGCGGACATCGTAGTGCCGGACTGGGACAGAAGTTCAGCAACGAGAAGCCATGTAATCTGACCGCTGTCGCAGAAGGAGAAGTCTTTGAAATAGTTGTGCGCGGACATTTCACCGCCGTAAACGGCATCTTCTTTGCGCATACGGTCTTTAATGAACGCATGGCCGCTCTTGCACATAATCGGAGTGCCGCCTGCTTCTTCCACGATTTCAATCGTGTTCCAGATGAGGCGCGGGTCATAGATGATTTTAGCGCCCGGATTTTTGTTGAGGAACGCTTTTGCCAGGAAGCCTACGATATAGTAGCCTTCAATCATATCGCCGTTTTCATCGAAGATGAAGCAGCGGTCAAAGTCGCCGTCGAATGCTACGCCGAGGTCTGCTTTTTCTTCGCGGACAACTTTTGCCGTAGCTTCACGGTTTTCATGCAGAATAGGATTTGGTACGCCGTTCGGGAAATTGCCGTCCGGCTGATTATAAACTTTAATGAAGTTGAACGGTAAAACTTTTTCCAGCTCATCAATAACAGGGCCTGCCGCACCGTTACCGGAGTTTACTACGATTTTGAGCGGTTTAAGTTCTTTCGTGTCAACATAAGTCAGAAGATGTTCTACATAATCTTTCATGATGTCAACTTCGATAACTTTCGCCGGAGTAGCGGCCGGAGTGCCGAGGTCGCCTGCCATAACTTTTTCTTCGATATCTTTAAGACCCGTATCGGAGCTTATCGGGCGTGCTTCTTTTCTAACAAGTTTTAAACCGTTGTATTCTTTCGGATTGTGGCTGGCCGTAATCATGATACCGCCGTCCAGTCCGAGATGAGCAGTTGCAAAATAAATCATTTCAGTACCGCACTGGCCGATATCAATTACTTCGCAGCCCATTTCAGTAAGCCCAAGTTCCAGAGCTCTCTGGATAGCAGGACCGGAAAGTCTTATATCATGACCTACAGCTACTTTCTTTGCATTGAACAGCGTAGGAAATACACGACCAATTCTGTAAGCGAGTTCTTCGTTCACTTCTTCTGGTACTTTACCACGAATGTCATAAGCTTTAAAAGCCGTCGATTTTAATTCCATATTCTCCACCTCTACAAAAAATAAAATAATATTTTATAAATAGTATAGTTCGCTGTTGATATTTATTTTCCCTTTGTATTTGACAGAAAAAATTATAAAAATTTTCTATATCATTGATACTATCCGTTTCATGCTTTCAAAACATTGTCGGACGTAAATTTTTTCAGCAGCGATTTACGCGTTATATAAAACGTAATCATGAGCGGTAAAAACGAACCGAACCAGGCCATCGGATTTGCCCAGCACGCCCCAATATAGCCGAACATATCCACCAGAAACAATCCGGCCACGGCACGCATGACAAGCTCCATTATGCCGGCAAATGTCGGCACGATGCTTTGACCGAGTCCCTGCAGTGTAAAGCGGTAGATGAACAGCAGCGACAGTATCAGATAACAGGAACCGTTTACTATTAAGTATAAATGGCCGTAATCGACTACCTGCTGCTGACCTTCACCCACGAAAATCTGTATCAGCTCCGGTCCCATGATTATGTTGAAAATCCCGATGAATATACTGAAACCGCCGGACATCAAAATACATTTATTCACGCCGCTCTTTATCCTGTCAATGCGGCCTGCACCGTAATTCTGCGCCGTATAGGCGGCCATCGCCATGCCGAACGACATCAGCGGCATCACTGCAATCATGTCGATTTTCTGCGCCGCAGCATAAGCGGCAACTGCTATTTCCCCCAGATTATTGAGCGGCACCTGCAGGATAATCGCACCGATAGCAATTATGGACGACTGAAACCCCATCGGCAGACCGACGCGCAGATGCTGCCAGGCAAGCGAGCGGGAAATTTTTAAGTCAGACCAGTTAAAATGCAGCTCCGGAATTTTCTTCTTAATATAATATACACAGCAACAGCCGATAATGAGCTGCGCCAGCACCGTAGCGAAAGCGGCGCCTTTTATGCCCCAATTGAATACGCCGATAAACATAACTTCCAGAATTATATTCAAAATACAGCCTGCCATCAGAAAATACAGCGGCGTCTTGCTGTTGCCCAATGAACGGATTAAATTGGCGGAAGTATTATTTATCATCGTGGCGAATATTCCCATGAATATTATGCTCAAAAATACGGTCGCCATATCCAGCACTTCCGGCGGCGTCTGCAACAGTTCAAGCATCGGCCGCGCTATCGCCACGCCGATTACCGTCGTAATCAAAGCTACAACGGCACTGAGCACCGTACAAGCGGCGGCGCTGTTTTTTACTCCCTGTGCATCCTTTGCCCCGAAACGCTGTCCCGTGCAAATCGTAAGTCCTGTCGTAAAACCGAATACAAACCCCAGCATAAGAAACATCAGACAGCCGCTGCACCCGACAGCCGCCAACGCGCTTACGCCTAAAAAACGGCCGACGAGCAGCGTATCACTGAGCAGATACATCTGCTGAAAGACATTCCCCATGATTAAGGGCAAGGTGAACATTAAAATTAATTTAGCAGGACTTCCCGTTGTCAAATCTTTTACCATAATATCACCTCATTCACGATATTTTATTCATTTTTCTTTTGAAAGGTCAAAAGAAAAACGAACCAAAAAGAAAAGACCTTTTAACGTTTCGCTTTCGCTGCACTGGGCGAGCCTTCGCAGCTTTCGCGTATATACAAACGATACAACGGCTCGAAACATTTGGAATTTGGCTCGAGCCTTCGGTTCCAGCTAAAACTTAATTTGAGTTGTAAACCTGCATTTTTCTGGTCATGCTAAATTTTTGTCTGCGTTGGAGANNAGCGAGTTTTTAAACGTTAGAGATAAAAAACTATTTTCTTAAAGTAAAAATCTCTTAGCAGTGCACGAACTAGGGCACTTTTAAGATAGCTCTTGGTGCTTTAGCACTTAGAGATATCTTATGCCGTAAGGTGAATTTTCGGCAACTTTTCTTTGTGCCAGCAAAGAAAAATTGCCCGGCGCAATATAAGAATAAATTAAGAAATAATTCTCTTTAACATATATTGTGCCGAACCGGCACTTTCTTCAGTTCGTTTTTCTTTAAATTTCAAAGAAAAACATCACTCAATATATTTTGTTACAAATGTACGGAGATTTTCTTGTAAATATATCGCCGTAAACTCAAGCGCCTGTGAGGACGGTGCTAGTTTATTGTAGTGAAATACCTGATTTTTATTTACCATATAATCGCATGGATAAGGAATTGCCTCTACGCCGAGTTTTTTGAAATTCTCCATCGCTCTTTCCATATGAAAAGCCGACGTTACGATAAGCGGTTCGTGATAGCCGCGCGATTTCATTAGATTAAAAGTGAATTCTGCATTCTGCGTCGTATTCAAACTTTTATTCTCCAACAAAATCATATCTTCCGACACGCCCAGTTCTTTTAATATGCGCCGGGCAATATCCGCTTCCTTGCCGCTGTCTTCATGTATCTGACCGCCAGAAACGAGTATCGGTATGCCCAGTTTTTTCTGCAATCGCACGGCTGTAAGCAGTCTGTTCGCCGGAATACTGCACAGCGTTCCCGTACCGACTACATCCTTCGTATCGCTTGTCGCCCCGCCCCCTAATACTACGATTATATCCGCATTCGGCAGATTTTCCGGCGGCTCGTACTTATCTTCCAGCGAGCCAATTAACGCTCCGCCCACATATGAAGTTGAAGCTGCATAAAACAACAGCGTAACAAATGTTATCGCCACCGCCATGCGCGTCTGATGTCTTTTTCGGCAGCAGTACGCCAGAAACAGAAACATCAAAAAGAATATTCCCGGCGGCAATACCCAGCTTGCACTGAATTTTAAAATCTCAATCATAAAAATCCTTTCTTTTTCACAAAATATCAGCTGCTAATGCGAAAATTTATGTTAAAATATTGTTAGTATATAATTATAGCACAGGAGGCTTTAATATGATTTTATCGGAACATGAAATCGTCCGCAAGGAAAAAGCAAACGGAGGCAAAGGCCATATCATCATCGAACATCTTTTAAATCAGAACCAGCTGCAGAACCAGTGCGGCATGTTCGCTCACGTTACGCTCGAACCGAACTGCTCTTTGGGTTACCATGAACATCACGGCAACGGTGAAGCTTATTATATCACAAAAGGCACCGGTATTTACAGTGATAATGGCAATATGGTCGAAGTCAAAGCCGGCGATGTTGTTTTCTGCCCGGACGGCGAAGGACACGGCATCGAAAATACTTCCGCTACAGAAAATCTCGAATTCACCGCTTTAATCGTCAATACGCCTAAATAACAAAAATAAGCAGCAGCTAATTTTTACCATTAGCTGCTGCTTTTATTTTAGCATATTTATTTTTTCTGCACACCGATTTGATAATATTTTAAATTGTAATTACGTACCGTTCTCGCTTTATAAATATTTCTGCCGTCAAAAATGATATCGCCTTTCATACGCTGACTGATTTCCATGAAGTCGGGGCTTTGAAATTCCTTCCATTCCGTCACGATAATCAGCGCATCGACATCATTGAGCGCATCGTATTTATTTTTTATATACGCAATATTTTTGACATCCTTCAAATAAAAATTCTCCGCCGTTTTCATCGCCTGCGGGTCGTAGGCTCTTATCTGCGCACCGCGCGCTGTAAGTTCTTCAATCAGACGTATTGCCGGTGCTTCGCGCATATCGTCCGTTCCTGGCTTGAATGCCAGCCCCCATACGGCAAAAGTCTTATCCTGCAAATTTTCGCCAAAAACAGAGATTATCTTCTGCACCAGCACCATTTTCTGCCGCGCATTCACATTTTCCACCGAAGACAATAATTCCGGTTCGTAATCATACTGACGGCTCGTCTTTATAAGCGCTTTCACGTCTTTCGGAAAACAGCTACCGCCGTAGCCGCAGCCCGGATTTAAGAAACTGTAGCCGATACGCGAATCGCTGGCGATGCCGCGTCTTACCTTATTGATGTCGGCGCCGACTTTTTCGCTGATGTTGGCAATTTCATTAATAAAAGAAATTTTCGTTGCGAGCATGGCATTGGCTGCATATTTCGTAAGCTCGGCACTTTTTATGTCCATCGTTACGAAAAATTCGCTGGAACGGATGAACGGTTCGTACAGCTCCTGCATGACTTCGATGGATTTCTGATTTTCCGAACCGATAACAACTCTGTCCGGGTGCATGAAATCCTGGCAGGCATTGCCTTCCTTCAAAAATTCCGGATTGGAAATAACATCAAAATGCAGACTGCTGCCGCGCTTTGTCAACTCTTCCTGAATTGCTTCGCGCACCATGTCGCCTGTCCCCACAGGAACGGTCGATTTATCCACGATATACATATCATGCACCATATATTTGCCGATTTGGCGCGCCGCATTCACAACGTACTGCAAGTCGGCGCTGCCGTCCTCTCCCATCGGCGTGCCGACAGCGATAAAGCAGATATCGCTTTTTTGCAACGCTTCTCTTATGTCCGTGGTAAAACTGAGATTACCTCTTTCCTGCGCCGATTTGACCATTTTATCCAGTCCCGGCTCAAATATCGGGATAATGCCTTTATTCAAATTATCGATTTTTTCTTTCACTACATCTACGCAAATAACATTATTGCCTGTAGCCGCAAAACAAGTGCCGGTAACAAGGCCGACATATCCTGTCCCAATCATTGCAACTCTCATTTATTACACCTCTATAACTGTTTCTTAATCATACCTGTTGTGCCAGTAGATTTCCTAAAGCAGTATAATAGTTTATATTTAGTGAGGTTAAGTGACAGCATCGAGCGAATATAAACTATTATACTGCTGACTAAAGGCTTGATGTCTTAATAGCACAATGGATTAATCATTAACTTAGCATACTTATATAGTTTGCCGTATTTTGCTTTAAATAGCAAGAAATTTATTTACAAACCGCGCATTATAAGCCTATAATACATAATAATCATAATAATTGTAAACTAAAAAAGGAATGTGATATTTTATGAAAAACTTTTCTTATACGACTTCAGGAACCTGCTCGCAGCAGATAAACTTCAGCCTTGACGACCAGAACCGTATCCACAATCTGGAATTTATCGGCGGCTGCAACGGCAATCTGCAAGGCATCAGCCACCTCGTCGAAAACGAAGCGGCGCAGAGCATAATCAATAAATGCAGCGGCATCCGCTGTGGCATGAAATCAACTTCCTGCCCTGACCAGCTGGCAAAAGCTCTGTCGCTCGCATTGCAAAAGTAAGGTGATACCATGCTTTTCGACACTCATCTTCATACAAAATTCTCCGCCGACTCCGATATGCTTTTGAAAGACGCTGCTCTTGCCGCGCAGAAACTCAATATCGGTCTTATTGTGACGGAACATCTCGATTTTGATTATCCCGGCGACGATATTTTCGAATTCGACCCTATAAAATACATGGACGAATACGCATCCTACCGCAGCGACCGATTATATCTCGGCGTGGAAGTAGGCATGCAGGAACATACGCTTGAGGCGAGCAGACGCTTTATTGAAAAAGCACCGTTCGACCAGATTATCTGTTCCGTTCATCTTTTAAACGGCGACGATTTATATTATAAATCCTGCTACAATGAAGATAAACAGACCGTTTATCTGAACTATCTCACTGCTATGGCAAAGCTCATCGCCCAGCACGATTTTGCCAATATCTTAGGCCATATCGACTACATCTGCCGCTACGCGCCTTACACACCGCCTGATATTACACTCGACGAATTCGGCGACGCCGTCGATATCGTCTGGCAAGCAGTCATCGATAAAGGCATTGTTCCGGAGCTCAATACGCGAAGATTTGACAATACTAATAATATACAACCATTATTAAAATTATATGAACGATATGCCGCGCTCGGCGGAAAATACATCTCGCTCGGCTCCGATGCCCATAAGAGTGAAAACGTCGGCTTCAAGCTGCGCGAAGCGGCCGATTTTGCCGCACAGTTCGGCTTAAAACCCGTATATTTCGTCAACCGCCAAATGCAGCTGTGCAAAATCTGATATTCATTCATATCTATATGTGATAAAATAACATCATCACAGTAAACAATAAACTTAAAATAAAACAGAAAAGAGGGTTAGTATGTCTTTAAAAAAAGTTATTTCCACCGGCTTGTGCGTTTCTCTGCTCATCACGTCAAGTCCGCTCGCCTTTGCGGAAACGCTGAACAGCACGAACACAACGCAGCCATCCGTAACGTACACCATACCGGATGCCTCCACACTGCAGTCCAAATTGCAAGTTGTTGAACAGTCCGTATACGGACAGGGACAGACCGGCGCACTGCTTTCGCGTATCAGCCGGCTGGAAAATGATTTCTACGGCAAAACCTCCGGTACCAATACGGCAATCAGCGACCGTATCAATACTTTGTATTCTACGATGTTTGACAACAGCATTCGTCCGTCTGCCATAACGCAGATGAACGGTATTGAATGGTTTTTAAGCGGCCACGTTTCCATAAATTCCATAACAGACAGAATAACGGCGCTGGAAACTACGCTCTACGGCAAAGCAGCTTCCGGCACATTGCAAAAACGCATGAACGATTTAGCGCTGCTTGCCTACGGCAATTCCGACGCTAAAACGCCGCTTGTCTCCACTTCCATTCCGGCTGACACCTTAATAAAGATAAAACTCGTTACGCCGCTCAACAGCGAAACGACAAAAGCCGGCGATATCGTAAAATTCCAAGCAGCTGAGGATATTATCTACAACGGCAAATTAATCGTTGCCGCCGGTTCTCCCGGTGAAGGCGTCGTAACAAAAGTAAAAGGAGCACAGAATTTCGGCCGAAACGGCGAAATTGACGTTGATTTCCAGCAAATTCAGTCCTTTGACGGTACGACACTCAAAACATTTCTCGGCGATAAAGCCAAAATGGAAATTAAAAATCTCGCCTATGCAGCCGGTGCCAGCGTAGCCGGTATCGCTCTTTTAGGCCCAATCGGCATTGTCGGCGGTATCTTCGTTCAGGGTAAAGATGTCGATTTGCCTGCCGGTACGGAAGCATATATTCAGACGAAGGAAGAAACAACCATCTATGCCATTCAGACCAATCTGAAAGACAATCTGCGCGTCAACACGCCGGAAGTAAAAGAAAGCACACCGGTTGAAGAAACGAATACAAGCAATTCTGAAACCACTTATGTGGATAATTCCGTCAATACATCCACGTCATCTTCGACAGTAAATACTTCCTCGTCATCGACTTCTAGCAGCAGCGACGCCGATTACAGCATTTCCGATACTTCGGACAATGACGTACCGAGCGATAACAATCTTTACGAATATGAATATTGATTTATGTATAGACCAGCAAACTCTGGTCTATATTCTATTTTAGGAGGGATAATTTTTGGACGAGGCACAACTTCGTTTCCTTTTTGTTTTCACCGACTTAATAGCCCCGCTGGCCGTCGGCTATCTTTGTCGCCGTTACAACGTAATAACTGATAAATTCTGTAATAAACTCATCAAGATAAATATCCGCATTATCGTATCGATTTTATCTTTTTTGAGTTTCTGGACATTGAAAATCTCGTGGGATTTATTATGGCTGCCTATCTTCGGCATACTCGCCTGCGTCTTTCCCGGACTCATCGCCAAATTCACGTTTGCTTCCAGCTATAAAAATCTCAATGACCGCGGCGCTTACATGATGGCTTCCATGCTGTCCAACATCGGCACGTTGTCGGGGCTGTGCGCCTTCATCGTCTACGGTATTCAAGGATTTGCCTATTTGCAGATTGTAGCCATGTTCCAAACATTATTCACACTTTGTTTTTGTTTCCCGCTTGCCAATTATTATCATAATAAGGCCGTCAGCCGCATTCGCAAGCACAAGGCCCAAATCAGCATACGGGCGCTGCTGTTCAATTTAAATCAGCTGCCTGTCCTGGCCATGATTATCGGTTTTATTCTGGCACTCAACGATATTCCCAAACCGCAAATCTGCTACGATATTTTCAATTCACTCGTGCATATTGGCGCATGGGCAGGGCTGTTTCCGGTCGGCTATATCACCAAATTCGACAAAGCCAAATATTTTCTGCGCAAGACGGCGGATATCGCCATCGTCAAATTCATCGTCCTGCCGCTTATCGCCTACTTTGTCGTAACGCGCCTGTTCGACGACCCCGTTTTAATCGGCAGCATGATTATCGCCTTTTCCGCGCCGACAGCCATCAATGCCGTACTGGCATGCAGTATTTATAAGTTGAATGTCAATATCGCCATATCTTCATTTATTTCCACGACGATTATTTTTTTGCTGATTATATTTCCGCTGTATTTCTTTGTTATCAAAGATTTGCTTTTATAAAAAAGGAACTGTCGCATATTATTTTAGCGACAGTTCCTTTTTTCTTTTTAATTATCAAGTTCTTTACTTGCTAAAGAACTCGAATCAAAGAAAGTGCCAGTTCGGCACAATATACGTTAAAGATAACTATTTCTTAATTTATTCTCATATTGCGCCGGGCAATTTTTCTTTGNNNCGCTCAAACATTTAAACTAAAAACATATCTAAATCTTTTTCTTTTTAATAGCTAAAGCTACCGTGAAAATCTCTAACATGGATTAAAGGTCCAGCATAAATAACGAATTACAGTGTCAACAGCTCAAATTTTAGTTCCTGCTGAAAACGGAAAGCACAAGCCGAATTCAAATGTTTCGAGCCGATGTACTGACTGCTTTTTTAGAAAAGTTGCGAAGGCTCGCCCAGTGCAGCGGTAGCGAAACGTTAAAAAAGTTTTTTCTTTTTGGTTCGTTTTTCTTTTGACCTTTCAAAAGAAAAATGAACTCATATTTTCTCTATTAAATTTGGCAATTCTCGTATATCTTTAATTGTATAATCAGGATTTTCCACTTTACCAAAACCATAGCTTGCGTAAATCATCGGAATACCTGCCACTTTGCTGGCTTCAAAATCGCCCTGAATATCGCCTACGTATACAGCTTCATCTGCATTTATATTATTGCGTTCCATCAGGATTTTAATATTCTCGCCCTTTGGCAGTTTCGTATCGTCAAAGCAGATGAAATCTTTTATCTTATCGGCAAATCCGCCGTAACGCATAGTTGTTTCGATATAACCCGTCTGACAGTTGCTGGCTATATACAAATCATAGTGCTTAGCTAATTCATCAATCGTTTCCTTTACGCCGTCATAAAATACGCCGGAATTATTGAGCAGATATTCATCTTCATATTTATAGCATACAAGACACACTTCGTCCCGTTTCGGCTTATCCAGCATCGGCAGCATGGCAAGTCCGATTTCGTCCATCGTCTTGCCAAACAGCTGTTTCAGTCTGTCGCCGTCAAGATTGGCCTCTATACCTACAGTATCGCGAATAGCCGCATTCCAGCTGTCCGCCACCACATCGGTGGAATCCCACAATGTTCCGTCAACGTCAAAAATAATGCTCTTCATAAAAAATCTCCCTTTAACTCACAAAATAAAATTCTCTTTTTTATTGTATGGGAAAAACACGCATTAATCAATAGAAACAAGTTTTAATTGTGTCATTTTCCCTCATCTTATATAATATTGACTTAGAGTGTTGATAGAGTATATTTATTGCGTTATAATAAAAAAATGAATTGAGTTCATTTTTAAAGAGGTGTGTACGTGTATCCTGTTAATTTGATTTTAGATGATAAACCCTGCGTCGTAATCGGCGGAGGCCATGTAGCTTTGCGCAAAGTCGAAGGATTGCTAGAGGCTAAAGCCAAAGTTACCGTCATTTCACCAATGCTTGTGAATGAATTAACAAATATGGTTCAAAACAACTTAATTATATGGAAAGAAAAATATTACGAAACGGGCGATTTGGACGGATTTGAGCTTGCCATTTGCGCTGTCGGCGAAGAAAACGCCAGCAAGCAGATTTGGGCAGACGCTCACAAAGCCCGTATTTTAATCAACGTTGTAGACAAACTGCCGCTGTGCGATTTTGCCCTGCCAGCGAAAATCAGACGCGGCGACCTTCTGGTGACTTTTTCCACCAACGGCAAATCGCCTGCACTGTCCCGCTATCTTCGCTGCCGCATGGAAAAGGAATTCGACGATACTTACGCCTTATGGCTTGACAGATTATCCATACTTAGAAACGAAGCCATCGCCAAGCTGCCGACAAGTAATGACCGGGAAATATTCTGGCGCAGTGCTTTAAGCGATGAAGTCATGCTGCTCGTTCAGCAAAAAAAATACGATGAAGCGGAGGGCGCTATAAAAAATGCAATTAATAGTTTTAGGCCTCAATCATAAGACTGTATCGGTGCAGGTACGGGAAAGATTTGCAATTTCTGCCGACAATATCCAGCAGGGGCTGCATCATCTGGAGGATTACGAGGGCATTTGCGAAGCCGTCGTTTTATCCACCTGCAACCGCAGCGAGATTTATGCCGTAGTGGATAACGCCGCCGAAAATCTATCTTCCGTCAAGGATTTTTTCTTTGCTCTGTCCGGCTGCAATGATGCTAAAGATGAATATTTTTATTATTACACCGATAAAAAATGTATAGAGCACCTGTTTTCCGTTGCTTCCAGCCTCGACTCCCTGATTGTCGGAGAAGGGCAGATACTCAGTCAGGTGAAAAAAGCCTACGCCATCGCCCGGCAGGCGGGAGCAACCAATACGATTTTAAATACATTGTTTCACCGTGCCATAACGACCGGCAAACGCGTGCGTACGGAAACGAAAATCGCCTTTAACGCCGTATCCGTAAGTTACGCCGCCGTACAGCTGGCGCTGAAAATATTCGGCACGTTGGAAAAAAGCAATGCGCTCATTTACGGAGCGGGACAGATGGCGGAGCTCACCGCACGCAATTTGATGGGCAAGGGCATACAGAAAATCTACGTTGCCAACCGCCATTTCGATAAGGCGCAAGCTCTCGCTGCTCAGTTCGGCGGACAGGCTGTCGGTTTCCGTGAAGCCATGCGCAAAGCTGACGACGTGGATATCGTCGTAACGTCCACCGGTGCACCGCATTATGTCGTCAAACCATGGGAAACGCAGCTTTTCATGTCGCGCCGCCAGAACAGACCGCTCGTCATCATCGATATCGCCGTACCGCGTGATGTCGACCCTGACGTTGCCGAAATAAAAGGCGTGGAACTTTACAATATCGACGATTTGGAAGCTGTTGTGGAAGACAATATTAAAGAACGCGAATACGAAGCATTTCAGGCACAGAAAATCGTCGATGAAGAAGTCACCTCCATACTGGAACGGTTTCAGTATTTATCCTGCCAGCCGATAATGGCGCGCCTTTCCAATAAAGCGGAACGCATACGCCGCCGCGAAGTGAAACGCGCCATGACGAAACTTCCGGATATTGACGAAAACGAATACCGCATTATCCGCCATATGTCTCAGATGATTGTCCGCAAAATTCTGCGCGAACCGATGACAATTATAAACAGTTCCGCCGGTACCGCCGACGAAAAATATTATATTGACGCCATAACGAAATTATTCAAACTAGAAGTATTAAAAGAGAGTGAACAATAATGCGTAAAAAAATTACTATCGGTACACGCAGCAGCAAACTGGCTCTATGGCAGGCTGAATATATAGCAGACTGCCTGCGCGGACAGTATCCCGATTTAACCGTAAAGCTCATGCACATCACGACGAAAGGCGACAAAATTCTCGATGTGCCGCTTGCCAAAATCGGCGGCAAGGGATTATTCACTAAGGAATTGGAAAGCGCCATGCTGGAAGGCAAAATCGACCTTGCCGTGCACAGCTTAAAGGACATGCCTACAGCACTGCCGCAAGGACTGGCTCTTACCGCCATTACCCAGCGTTTCGACTGCGGCGATGCACTCGTCAGCCCTATGTATAAAACACTTGGTAATCTGCCGCATGGCGCTAAAGTCGGCACGTCCAGTCTGCGCCGCAAAGCACAGCTCCTGCACGCCCGTCCTGATTTAAATATCTGCAGCCTGCGCGGCAATGTCAATACACGTCTGCGCAAACTGGATGAAGAACATTTCGACGCCATCGTACTGGCTGTTGCCGGTTTAAAACGGCTCGGTTTCGGCGACCGAATAACGCAAATCATCCCGCCGCAAATCTGTCTGCCGGCCGTCGGTCAGGGTGCGCTTGCTGTGGAAACGAGAGAAGATGACTGTGAAATCAGACAGATGCTCGCTTTTCTGCACGACGATAAAACAGCCGATGCAGCGGCGGCGGAACGCGCTTTTCTCGCCAGCGTCGAAGGCGGCTGCCAGGTTCCTGTCGGCGTTTATGCCCATGTTGGCGAAAACAATATGCTGACCGTTGAAGCCGTTATCGGTTCAATCGACGGCAAAACTTTAATCCGCGACACCCTGAGCGGCAAACGCGAAGACGCCGCCAAACTCGGCCGAAACTTAGCCGAAACAATTCTGCAAAACGGCGGCCTTGCCATCATGCAGAGTCTCGGTCTTTGCTGTGAAAAATAACGCTTGCAAAATTTGGAGGTTTTTATAAATGAATGGAATGGTTTATCTGGTCGGAGCAGGACCGGGGGATTATCGCCTGATTACCCTGAAGGGCAAACAGTGTCTGGAAAAAGCCGATGTCGTAATCTGCGATTATCTCGCCGACAAAAGACTGCTTGCCTTTGCACCGGAAAACATTGAATATATTTATGTAGGCAAAAAGGCGGGCAATCACGCCATGCGCCAGGAAGACATCAGCCAACTCATCGCCGACAAAGCGAAGGAGGGCAAATGCGTTGTCCGCTTAAAAGGCGGCGACCCGTTCGTATTCGGACGCGGCGGCGAAGAAGCCGAAGTCCTGAAGCAAAACGGCGTAAATTTTGAAATCGTACCGGGTGTGACTTCCGCCATAGCAGCTCCCGCCTATGCCGGTATTCCCGTTACCAACCGCAAGGTTGCCGTATCGTTTGCCGTAATCACGGGGCATGAAGACCCGACAAAAGGCAAATCCGACATCAACTGGGAAAAACTGTCCACAGCCGTTGATACGCTCGTTTTCCTGATGGGCGTAGGCAATCTGCCGCATATAACCGGTCAGCTCATAAAATACGGCAGAAGCGCCGATACACCGGCAGCGCTCGTCCGCTGGGGCACAAAAGCCGAGCAGGAAGTCCTCATCACTACGGTGGGCAAGGCCGCAGAAGATGTAATTAAACACAATCTGAAACCGCCGGCTGTTTTCATTGTCGGCAATGTCGTAAACCTGCGCTCGACAATCCAATGGTTTGACAACAAACCGCTGTTCGGCAAAAACATTCTCATCACACGCGCCAGAGAACAGGCTTCCCGCCTCACAGAAAAATTGGAAGAACTCGGCGCCAACTGCATTGAAGCTCCGGCAATCAAAATTGCTCCGCCGGATGACGATTTTACCAGTTTGGACAGTGCTATCGCCAAAATCCGTGAATACGACTGGATTATCTTCACCAGCACGAACGGCGTAGAAAGATTTTTTGCCCGCTTAAACGAAAAGAACCTCGATGTACGCGCACTTTCCCGCGCCAAAATCGCCGCCATCGGCACATCGACTGCCGCTAAACTGAAAAACTACGGCATCATTGCCGACAAAGTGCCGACCATGTTTAAAGCCGAAGGCATCCTGGACGTTTTAAAAGAAGATATCACGCCGGGTACGAAAGTATTAATTCCGCGGGCGCAAAAAGCGCGCGAAGCTCTGCCGCGAGGACTGCGCCGAATGGGAGCGACTGTCGATGTTGCAGAAACATACTGTACGAAAATGGCGGATACGAATAAAGCCCAAATCAAAAAATTACTGCAAAGCGGCCGGATAGACATGGTAACATTTACCAGCTCTTCCACCGTGGAAAATCTTTTAAAACTGATTGATAATGAAACTGCATTATTAAACAACGTAAAAAAAGCCGCCATCGGTCCGATTACAGCTCAAACGTGTAAACAAAAAGGACTTGATGTCGATATTGAAGCTGATATCTACACTATTGACGGCTTAGTAGATAAAATCAAAAATTTTAGAGGGTGACATTAATGAAACTCAATACTTTAAGACCGCGCCGTCTGCGCCAAAGCGCCGCTATCCGCGACATGGTCCGTGAAAATTCCTTATCCGTAAAAGATTTAATCTATCCGATTTTTGTCGTTGCCGGTGAAAATGTCAAAGAACCTATCCCGAGTATGCCGGACGTATACCATCTTTCCGTCGACAAAGCCGTGGAAGTGGCAAAAGAAGTTTATGCTCTCGGCATTCCTGCCATTGAAGTATTCGGCCTGCCGGAATACAAAGACGAAATCGGCTCCAGTGCCTGGGATTTGAACAGTCCCGTTCAGCGTGCCATGCGTGCCATCAAAGAAGCCGTTCCGCAGATTGTCATCGTCGGTGACGTGTGTCTCTGCCAATACACAACGCACGGACACTGTGGTCAGCTCTGCGGCCATGAAGTGGACAACGACGCTACGCTCAAACTGCTAGCCAAAGTAGCTGTAAGTCAGGCACAAAGCGGCGCCGATATCATCGCTCCTTCCGATATGATGGACGGACGCATTGCCGTAATCCGCGAAGCACTCGATGAAGCCGGTTTTAAAAACGTTTCCATTATGTCCTACGCCGTAAAATACGCTTCCGGCTACTACGGACCATTCCGCGATGCAGCCGACTCCGCACCGCAGTTCGGCGACAGACGCGGCTATCAGATGGACCCTGCCAACAGCCGCGAAGCCATGAAAGAAGTTGAGCTCGACCTTGCCGAAGGTGCCGATTTCATCATGATAAAACCGGCTCTGTGCTATCTCGATATCGTCCGTCAGGTTCGCGACAAAATCAATCGTCCTGTTGCCGTTTACAATGTCAGCGGCGAATACGCTATGGTCAAAGCAGCAGCTCAAAACGGCTGGATTGATGAAAAACGCATCGTGCTTGAAACGCTCACCAGCATGAAACGCGCCGGTGCCGATATCATCATCACCTACCATGCTATTGACGTAGCCAAATGGCTCAAAGAAGAAAACTAAACGAAATAAACTGATTTAAACAAAAAAGCTATAACAAGCGAAATCATCTCTCGCTTTGTTATAGCTTTTATTTTATGTTATAATAATTTCTCGGAAGATGTTATAAACTCGATGGTCGGCTCTCCCTTAGGGAGGTGGTCAAATGTCTATGTATGAATTATTATCTCTGATAATCAACGTCATCACCATGATATTTACCATGCTGGCTTATTTTGATTAACAAATAAAAAAGAAGCCGTTCCAAACGGACAGCCTCTTCTTCAATAACAAAACAATTCAGAAGAGGGCTGACGCTGGGAAACATCAGTTTATAACTCTTCTTTAATTTATATTATACTACAACGAAAAAAAATATTCAAATTCAAATAAAACGGAGTTGAAAATATGCTTAACCTCAAAAAATCCTCCGCTGCTTTTGCGGAAGCAAAAACTTTAATGCCGGGCGGCGTGAACAGCCCTGTTCGCTCTTTTGCGCGCGTTGCCTGCGACCCGCCGTTCATCGACCATGCCAAAGGCAGTAAAATCTACGATATCGACGGCAATGAATACATTGATTACGTCGGTTCGTGGGGTCCGATGATTGTCGGCCATGCCCATCCAGACGTGGTAAAAGCCATTCAGGAAGCAACCGAACGCGGCACAAGTTACGGCGCACCGACGCTGCTTGAAAGCCAGCTCGCCAAAAAAGTAATGGAGCTCATGCCGTCCATCGAAAAAATCCGCATGGTTAATTCCGGCACGGAAGCTACCATGAGCGCACTGCGCGTAGCCCGCGGTTATACGGGACGCGATAAAATCGTCAAATTCATCGGCTGCTATCACGGTCATGCCGACAGCCTGCTCGTCAAAGCCGGTTCCGGCGCCGCTACCTTCGGCCAGCCGGACAGCCCGGGCGTAACGGCAGGCACTGCCAAAGACACACTGACCATTCCGTATAACGATATTGAAGCATTTAAAAAGCTGATGGATGAACAGGGCGACGAAATCGCCGCTGTAATCGTCGAACCGGTGGCCGGTAATATGGGTCTTGTTCTGCCGAAACAGAGTTTCTTATCCACCCTGCGTGAAGAAACACAAAAACACGGCACTGTACTTATTTTCGACGAAGTAATGTGCGGCTTCCGAGTAGCCTTAAACGGCGCGCAGGCAGCTTACGGCATCACGCCTGACATGACGTGTCTGGGCAAAATCATCGGCGGCGGTCTGCCTGTTGCAGCATACGGCGGCAAACGCGAAATTATGGACTGCGTCTCGCCAATCGGGCCTGTATATCAGGCAGGCACATTAAGCGGCAATCCGCTCGCCATGACGGCCGGTCTTGCCACTTTAAACATCATCTCCGCCGACCCGCAGTGGGGCAAAGCCGACTACACGCGCGAGCTCACCATTAAGACAAAACACTTACTGCAGGGCATAACGAAAGCCGCCAAAGACGCCGGTGTCAAAGTGCAGATTCACCAGGCCGGCTCCATGTTCGGCATTTTCTTCAACGAAAACGATGTTTACGACTATGAAACCTCCGCCTCCTCCAATCAGGAAGCCTTCGGCGTATGGTTCATGGAAATGCTCAGTCAGGGAATTTATCTGGCGCCGTCCCAGTTTGAAACACTGTTCATGTCCGGTGCGCACAGCGATGACGATATCGTAAAAACGATTGACGCTGCTGAAATCGCCATGCGCAAAGTTGCCCAGTTCCTGCAAAAATAATAGACAGAGCATTAGTAAATAACTATTTACTAATTTGCAAAATACTGCTAAAATCAAATACAGAAAAATCTCCATGAAATTTATGCGAATTTTTCATGGAGATTTTTCTTTTGAAGCAATTAAATCTGAGGTTCAAAATGAATATCCTAATTGTAAAACTCAGCGCCATCGGCGACGTCATTCACGCACTGCCCGTCTCCTATGCACTGCGCCGGAAATTTCCCGACGCTCATATAACCTGGGTAGTCGAGCCAACCGCCTATGAAATAGTAAAACACAATCCCTGCGTCGATGAAGTCATCCTGTTTCAAAAAAAAGCCTTTAAAACCATAAAGGGCTTTCGCGAAAATTTCAAGCCGCTTTACAAACAGCTTCATCAAAGGCGATACGATATTTCCATAGACTTGCAGGGACTGTTCAAAAGCCTCGCCGTCGTACTGACCGCCAACGCCAAACGCAAAATCGGCTACATCGATATGCGCGAAGGCAGCAATCTAATCAGCAAACCTATAAAAGGCAGCCATCACAGCGGCCATATCGTTGACAGATATCTGGATACGGTTAAAATTCTCGGCTGTAATACGGATAATATCATCTTCCCGCTGGAAAATACGGCTGAAGAAACCGAGTACGTAAATACATTGCTGCAAAGCCGCAATATAGATAAAACGGCAAAATTCATCGCATTTGCCGTCGGCACCAACTGGGTCAACAAATGCTGGCCGACAAAAAACTTTGCCCGATTAAGCGATTTACTGGCAAAACACAATCTTTCAAGCGTTTTAATCGGCTTCGGCAAAAATGACGAGCACAAAGCCGCCGAAATAATGCAAAACTCTAACGCCAAAAATATCGTAAATCTGGTAGGAAAAACTTCGCTCATGCAGACGGCCGCCTTGCTCAAAAAATCCCAAGCTGTCGTCGGCGGCGACACAGGAAATCTCCATTTAGCCGCGGCGCTTAATATTCCCGCCATCATGCTTATGGGCCCGACCGACCCTGTCCGCAACGGACCGTACAGACAGATGCACAACGTCATTTTAGCAGGTCATGACTGCGACGGCTGCTGGAAACGCACCTGCCGCAAAAATATCGACTGCTTATCTGCTATAAAACCCGAACAAGTCTTAGAAAAAATACTGAAAATCGAGATGTTTAAACATGAAAAATGAAAATTATCCTATTGATTTCGTCGTAACATGGGTTGACGGCAACGACCCTGTCTGGCAGGCAGAAAAAGCCAAGTATTCACCACACAAAAATGAGGACAGCAGAAATATTCGTTATCGCGACTGGGATAATATGCAGTACTGGTTCCGCGCCGTGGAAAAATTTGCTCCGTGGGTCAATAAAATCCACTTTGTAACGTATGGTCATCTGCCAAAATGGCTTAATACAGAAAACCCTAAACTTCATATAGCAAAACACACGGAATTTATCCCGCATGAATATCTGCCGACATTCAGTGTTCGTCCTATAGAATTAAATCTGCACAGAATAAAAGGATTAGCTGAACGGTTTGTTTACTTTAACGACGATATGTTTTTATTAAAACCGGTATCTAAAGAATTATTCTTTAAAGACGGTTTACCTACAGATTTTGCTATTGCCAGTACTTTAAGCGTTACTGATAAATCGGATACTGTCCAATTTGCCAAATTTAATAATATCGTTATCCTAAACAGTCATTTTGACAAAAAAGAACAAGTCAAAAAAAATTTCAAAAAATGGATAAATCTTGCATATGGTTGGGACGCACTTAGAAATTTAATCTTAATGGGAGAACATCATTTCAAATGTTTCTCTAATAATCATTTAGCTTTTTCTTATTTAAAAAGCACCTTTGAAGATTTATGGAGCAACGAATTTGATGAATTAAATGAAACTTGTCAACATAAATTTCGTACTAGATTAGATGTAAACCAATGGTTAGTACGTTATTGGCAATTGGCAAAAGGAGATTTTTCACCAATCGGACGACATGTAAAAGGAAAAGTTTATGAAGTATATAATGGAGTAGCGCAAAACCAAGAATTATTCAATATAATTGAAAATCAAACTATGCCTATGATATGTATTAATGACAATGAAAATATTGATTTCGAACCAATGGAAAAACGTTTAAAACAGGCCTTTAATAAAATTCTTCCAGATAAATCAAGTTTTGAAAAGTAATGAAAACAAAAGAAGGAATATATATGAAGAATTTTTATTTAGATTTAAACAACAAAGTAGTACTTATCACCGGTGTTGCCGGATTTATCGGCTCTAATTTAGCAAAAAAACTTTTATCAAATATAAATGATATAAAAATTGTTGGTATTGATAACTTAAATGATTATTATGACGTAAATTTAAAAAAAGAGCGTTTAAACGAATTGCTTAAACACTCCAATTTTATCTTTATTCAGGAGGATATTAAAGAAAAAGATATCATCTTCAATCTTTTTGAAAAATATCATCCCGATATAGTAATCAATTTAGCCGCTCAGGCCGGTGTAAGATACAGTATTGTAAATCCCGATGTATATATAGAATCGAATATCATTGGTTTTTTTAACATATTGGAAGCCTGCCGTCATTATCCTGTAAAACACTTCGTTTTCGCTTCAAGTTCCAGCATATACGGTCTAAATAAGAAAATTCCGTATTCAACAGATGATAAAACAGATAAACCCGTGTCACTTTATGCCGCTACCAAAAAATCCGATGAGTTAATGGCATATACTTATGCTAAATTATTTGATATTCCAACAACTGGTTTAAGATTTTTCACCGTTTACGGTCCAGCTGGCAGACCTGATATGGCTTATTTCAGTTTTACAAAAAAATTAGTCAACGGCGAAGATATTCAGATTTTTAACTATGGAAATTGCAAAAGAGATTTCACCTATATCGACGATATTGTTGAGGGCATTATAAAGGTTACGCAAAAAATACCGATTAATGATGAAAATAATGTTCGATATAAAATTTATAATATAGGCAATAACAATCCTGAAAATCTATTAGATTTCGTCGATATTTTACAACAAGAATTGATAAATGTGGGTCTGTTACCGGAAGATTACGATTTTGATGCTCATAAAAAATTAGTTCCGATGCAACTGGGCGATGTTGAAATCACCTTTGCCGATATTGATGAACTTATCAAAGATTTTAATTTTAAACCAAATACCTCATTACGAGATGGATTAAAATCGTTTTGTATATGGTATAAAGATTATTATCAAAAATAAACAAAAATACATTAATTCCTTTAAAAGGATTAATGTATTTTTGTTTATTTCTGTTAATGCTAACAAACCCCATTTATATCATAAATAGCAAATCTGAAATTTACCTGAAAATAATAAAACTGTAAATAAGAAATAAACATTAATCCTTATATTACAGTTTTATTAATAAAATATATAAAATTTAATAGTGGAGTTGTTATTTTATGAAAGATTATCCTATTGATTTCGTCGTAACGTGGGTTGACGGCAACGACCCAGTCTGGCAGGCGGAAAAGGCCAAATATTCCTCCAAAAGTTACGCCGACAACCGCAAAGTTCGTTATCGCGACTGGGAAAATATGCAATATTGGTTCCGCGCCGTGGAAAAATTTGCTCCGTGGGTCAATAAAATCCATTTCGTCACCTACGGGCATATTCCCAAATGGCTCAATACCGACAATCCCAAACTCGACATTGCCAGACACGCCGATTTTATCCCGTCTGAATATCTGCCGACTTTCAATGCCCGTCCTATTGAAATTAACATTCACAGGATAAAAGGCCTGGCGGATCGGTTTGTTTATTTCTGCGACGACATGTTTCTCTTGCAACCGGTGGAAAAAACATTTTTCTTTAACTGCGAAAAATTCCTGCCTACCGATTTTGTCATATCCAGCACACTCAGCGTAACGGAAAAATATGACACCGTTCAATTTACCAAATTCAACGATATCGTCATTCTAAACAGTCATTTCGACAAAAAGGAACAAGTCAAAAAGAATTTCTCCAAATGGGTAAATCCTGCTTACGGCTGGAATGCTCTCCGCAATCTGATTTTGATGGGCGAACATCATTTCAAATGCCTTTCCAATAATCATTTGCCGTTTTCCTTCCTGAAAAGCACCTATGAAGATTTGTGGAATAATGAATTTGACGAACTCAACGAAACATGCACGCACAAATTCCGCACCCGCTACGACCTCAACCACTGGTTATTCCGTTACTGGCAGCTTGCCAAAGGTGATTTCTATCCTATAGGCAGACATAAAAAAGGCAGAGTTTATGAGGTCTACAACGGTGTTGTACAAAATGAGGGATTGTTCTCCATTATTGAAAATCAGCAAATACCGATAATCTGTATAAATGATAATGAAAACGTCGATTTTGAACCGATGCAGAAACAACTAAACGCTGCCTTTGAAAAAATCCTGCCGGAAAAATCCAGCTTTGAAAAATAAAAAAATAAACTATTAACCATTTTTTATTATATAATAGAAATCTGAAATTTATCTGAATAAGGAAGCGAGGTGATTTTTATGATAAATTTCAATAAACATCTATTCACCACCAAATATTTTCTTCTGGCATCGCTTATTTTAATACCGCTATGCTTTGTGCTACCTGTAGAATGCAGCTTTGAAAATCATTTTCTGGAAAATCTGGAAGTTGTTGTTCTATTTGTCGGTTTTGTAAGCGTCATTTTTAAAGCCAAAAATCTGACTAAATTCAAACACTTTTACTACGGCTGCTCCCTTCTCTATCTGATAATGATAGCCCGCGAATTGAGCTGGGGCCGTGTTTTTTATCCTATCGGCTTTAGAAATAACGGCGAAGAAATCTATATGAGTATCCATAACATCTGGTACGGTCCCGTCGTTTATCCTGTCGTGGCAATAGTCGCTATTATTGCACTGGCCTTAATCATCAAATGCTGTTTTGATTGCAGGCAGAAAAGCATCATACTGGATATCCCGATACTTTATCTAATATTTTTCGCACTTTTAATGATGATAAGCCAGATGGTTTTTGAAAAAAGCCTTATCTCACTACTTACGCCTTACAGCCAACTGTTGGAAGAAGCAACCGAAGCTATTGCATACTGCTCGCTCATCTGCTTTACTCACAACTGGCGCTTCAAAACTACTACAAGAAGGAATTTCTATGTTAACTTTTTCTAAAAAATTCACACTGTCAACAGCCGCCCTACTGGGACTATCCGTTATTTTGCTCATAGTTTCATTTTTTATGCCGAGAGAATTCAGCTTCGAAAATCATTTTCTGGAAAATCTGGAAGTCGTCGTCCTGCTCGCCGGTTTTATTCTGGCGCTGGGCAAAACGCTGTTTACAGAGCTTTACGACAGCATCAAATTCTATATCGCATTCAGCATCATCTTTCTTTTGATGGCTATGCGCGAACTGAGCTGGGGCAGAGTGTTCTATCCTGTCGGCACGGACGCTAGCGGCGAAGAAATTTTCATCAAGGTTCAGCAGCTTTGGTATTTTGACATATTATATCCTTTAATCACTCTGCTCGTTTTAATCGCCCTGGCGCTTATCGGCTATTTTTACTACCAATCAGAAACTAAGGGCATTCGCTGGAATGTACCGCTTATTGAAACGATTTTATTCGTTATCATGAGCCTTTTAAGTCAATGCGTATTTGACAGAGGCCTTATCGATTATCTGGATACATACAGTCAAAATCTGGAAGAGTGCAGCGAACTGCTCGCCTACATCGCTCTACTGTGTATCTGCCACAAAATCAGCTTCAGTAAATACTATATCCGCATAAATTATTTCAAAATGTTTTAACCTATTTTCATAACAATATATCATGGTGAAGTTAACTTCTATCCTGCGTTAACTTCACTATTTTTGTGTTATAATTTATTTGGAGGTATTTCATTATGGAAAAAATAAAAGATATAAATAGACTGAATGATGTGTTTTTCAAAAGTTTACTTGGCGATATCAATCGTAAAAACCTGACACTTAATTTCTTAAATGATATCTTAGACAAAAACGAAAACAACTATTTTACAGATATAAATTTTTTAGACAAACAAAGCCTGCCAGATTATGAAGAAGGCAAAGCGCCAGAACTTGATATCGTGGCAAAACTTAATGACGGTTCTATCATAAATATTGAAGTTCAGATTGCCAAACAAGAAGCATATTCTAAACGGGCACTTTTTTACTGGTCAAGACTGTATGCTTATCAATTGCCGAAAGGGCATCACTACAGCGAATTAAAACAGACCATTTCCATAAGTTTGTTGAACTTTAACTATTTTTCCCACGACAGATATCACAGTTCCCATCATATAAGAGATGATATCGACTATTCAATTCTAATAAATGATTTGGAAATGCACTTTATCGAACTGAAGAAATTCAAAATCAGCGACATAAAGAAACTTAAAAAGGCTGATACCTGGATAGCATATTTTTCATCTAAATGTACAGATGAAGAAAGGAGAATTATCGCCATGACAAATCCTGCTATTAAAGAAGCTCTTAACTATGAAATGATGTTTTCTCAAGATGAAATTAAACGCCGTGAATATGAACTACAAGAAAAAGCCATTAGGGATTATAACTCCACAATGCTCTACAATCGAAATGAAGGCATTAAAATCGGGGAACAAAGCAAAGCAAATAAAATTGCTTTACGAATGTTAAAAAGAGGTTATGATATCAACGAGATTGCAGAAGATACAGAATTAAGCATTGATGAAGTAAAAAATCTGCAAAAAACCTTGTTATAAAAAATCAATATAAAAAAAGAACCGGCTATGAAGCAAAAAATACGATACTGCTTCATGGCCAGTCTTTTTATTTAAACATTTTTCTTTTCAACTTTTTAAAATCACGTTCCCACTTGCGCATAGCAATGAAAATCACATGAATTGAACTCACTTTCAGCTTAAACTCCCACATCTTCTGATGCGAAGGAACGGGAATGCGCGGCAAAGCAAATAAATTTATCTGCCAAAGCGGCACGTTGTCAAAAATCGCAAATGCCATTTTATAACCGGCTTTGCGCACTTCATCAATAACCCGCTTATCAAAAAAACCATACGGATAACAAAGATACTCCATTGGTCTTTTCAGCAACTGCTCAAACTGCTGTTTGGATTTGACAAGCTCATCTGTAAGCTGCTCATCTTTGCATTCAGTCAAAAACGGATGGTTAAGCGTATGCACCTGTACATCCATTCCGGCTTTCAGCCATAATCGGAGTTCATCCTCCGTCATCGTCGTCGTTTCCTGTTTGCCGAAATTTTCCCATTGGTTCTTTTTCCCTATCCAGTTATAAATCGGAAAGACAACGGCCGTCATGTTATACTTTTGCAAAAGCGGCAGAGCTTCCATATAATTATCATGGTAGCCGTCATCAAAAGTCAACAGCACACTCTTTCGCGGCAGCTTTTCCTGCTTGGTATAATACGCATACAACATATCTGGCGTAATCGCCGTATAACCATTTTGCGCCAAAAACCGAAGCTGCTCTTCAAATTTCTCCGCCGGAAGCGAATTCCTATCGCCCGGCACATCTGCAATACGGTGATACATCAAAATCGGCACATAATTTCTGAATTTTATATACATAACTACCAGCAAAGCTGCAACCAAAAAAATTACTAAACTAACCATCTATTTCTCCTTCTGTTATTTGCTCCTCAGTTATATTATAATAGTATTATATCTTATTCGGAATTTGAAAGGAAACAAATTATTATCCGTATGAAAAATATTTTACTGATTGTTCCCCGTTTAAATATAGGCGGAGCAGAAACATATACCGCTATGGTTGCTGAAAATCTGCAGCAAAGAGGATATACTGTATATACTGCCTCCGGCGGCGGAATGCTTGCCGATAAATTATCACAGAAAGGGATACCGAATTTTTGGCTGCCTATAAGATTTTCCACCTCATTATCCGCTTTTATGCTGAAACATATCATAAAAAAATATAACATAAACTTAATTCACGCCAATTCGGCAGCTGCCGGCATTACTGCTCTCAAATTCAAACAACGGTATAAAGATATACCTGTTATATTCACAGCTCACGGCGTTTTAAACAATAATCATAAAGAGTTTATATTAAATGACTGTGATAAAATAATCTGCGTAAGCAAATTTCTGCAAAATGACTGCTTGCAAAAAGGTTTTAATAAAAATAAACTGATTACTATCTATACAGGTATCAACAAAGATAAATTCAATAACCAAATAGACGGTTCAATCATTCGCCAGCAATTAAATATACCGCAAGACGCATTTGTATTATCTTTAGTCGCCAGAATAAAAAATTTGACTAATAAAGGCCATTTAGATATGCTAAATATATTAAAAAATCATACTGAAGCAAATAATTGGCATCTAATAGTTATCGGCAAGGGAAAAAGCTTGCATAAATTAAAATCTATGATAAAAGATTATCAACTCGAACGACAGATACATTGTGTCGGCCATCAGCTTGACGTTGCCAAATATGTAGCCGCCAGCGATGTCATCGTCCTTCCATCATATTTTGAAACGTTTGGTCTTGCTCTCGCCGAGGGAATGGCCATGGGCAAGCCCGGCATAACATATAATATAGGCGGTTGTCCTGAAGTAGTTCAAAATAATAAAACAGGCTTTGTTGTAGATTATAAAAATGAAGAAGCATTCTTTCAAAAACTGCTTCTTTTGTATAAAGACAAAAATCTATACAATCAAATGGCAACAGCTGCTGAAACAGACATCAAAAAAAGATTGTCCTGCGACAAAATGATGGATGAATTAGAACATCTGTACAATGAATATATAAATAAATGAGGCCGAATACATGAAACACTTTTTAGTTATAAACACTTCTTTTTTTGGTGATACTTTATTAACCAATCCTCTATGTCAAAATATCAAATTGTTATACCCAGATTCAAAAATAACATTTATCGTCAATAAACCATTCTATGAAGTAGCACAATATTCTGCCGGCGTTGATGAAGTCATTCCGTATGATAAAAAAGGCATACATCACGGTTTAAAAGGTGCTTGGAAATTTTACAAAAAATACAAAAAAAGATTTTCTGCCGGCTTTGATGCAGCATTTGTCATTTACGGAAACGAACGCGGCATTATCCTTGCCAAATTGTTCGGTGCAAAAAAAATCTATGCCGAAAACAAAAGTATATTAAACATCTTACTTGATAATCCTAAAAATATAGATTATCATGGAGAAGTCAAAGTTCAAAACAAAAACTGTATCCTACTGGAACAATACACTAAACAAAAATTTACTGAACTGCCAATGAAATTCATACCGCCGCAAAAAGCATATGAAAACCTTCCTAAACTTCTCAGTACCACTGACCATTTAATCGGTATATGCACCGTTTCTAAGAAAAAAGAAAAAGATATGCCCGTTCAAACTTGTATTGAACTAATTCATGCACTGAACCAACAGGGAAAAATACCCGTTTTGCTTGGGGCGGGTCAACCATCCAGAGATTACATCAACGAACTTTATACACACCATTGCACCGAATTTGTAAATATGGTGGATAAAACCAGTATCAGTGAACTCGGTGCTGTTTTAACAAAATGTGAAGCACTAATCAGTGTAGATACAGGCACCATGCACTTAGGTCTAGCTGTTGGTACTCCTACAATCTGCCTATTTTATATATCAACTCAAGAACATTTAGATAGCTGGGCACCGACTAATATCTATAATTGCAAAATAATCACGCAAAATTTTTCAGTAAACAATATTTTAAACAAACTGTATCAATTATTGGAGGACAAATCTTGAAGAAAATATTGAGTATTGTTTCGGGAAATCCGTCTGGTTCACTGAATATCGCTATAGATATCAGTAACTATCTCAAAACACAAGGATATGAAGTAATCGACATTTTCCGTAAATACAACAATACGGATTTAAAAGGTATTATTGTTATAAAAGACCGATGCACTTTAGATTACATTATTTCCTTAGGAAAATTCATCCGCGATACTAAACCGGATTTAATCCTGGTTCACGGATACAGCACCCATATCTGGACAAAATTGGCACTTGCCTATTCTGGATTAAAAATAAAACTAATCCACGTAGAACACAACACAGAAAAATATACACCATTTAGACGATATCTTACACAAAAACTAGATAAATACACTGATAAATATATCTGCGTTTCTCAAGGCGTTGCTAATCACCTAATTAAACAAGGCATTGACAAAACAAAAGTGCAGGTAATTTACAATGGTATTGATATAGAAAAATTCAACCTGCCGAAAGAACCGCATGATATTTTCACTGTCGGCATGGTCGCCCGCTTCAGTAAACAGAAAGACCAAATGACGCTTATTAAAGCTGTTGAATATCTGATAAAAGAAAAACAGGAAAATATCCGCCTATTACTAATGGGTACAGGCAAAACAAAAGCAAAATGTCAAAAATACATTCAAGAACATGATTTAGAAAAACATATTAAAATCATGGAAGGCAAATTTACAGATTTAATCGTTAAAACGGATTTATTTGTACTTGCCACCCACTATGAAGGTTTCGGTTTAGTATTATGTGAAGCCATGGCTGCAAATACACCCGTAATAGGAACTAATGTAGCTGGTGTTAATGAAGTTATTATCAATAATAATAACGGTTTATTAGTAAAAGATAATGATATATTAGATTTATCACAGGCTATTATAAAAATAAAAAATGATACTAATTTAAAAGAACATTTTATTAAAAACGCTACATTATTTTTATATAAAAATTTCCGCTTAGAACTTATGTATAAAAATTATTTATATTTAATTAATAACTTAATTAATAATTGAGGTATATTATGGATAATATAACTATTGTTACAGCTTTTTTTGATATAGGTAGAGAAGATTGGCAAAAATGGACCAGAAATAATCATCAATATATAAATAACTTTAAATTTTGGGCTAGAATAAAAAATAAAATGGTAATCTATACAGAAACAAAATTTAAAAAAGAAATTTTAGATATTAGAAAACTATATGGATTAGAAAATAGAACTACTTTAATTGTGATTGATGATATTTACTCATGTGATAAAAATATCTATACGAAAATTAAAGATGTAATGTCTTCAAATATCTTCAAATCTTTTAGAAAACATCCCCAAAATCCTGAGTCTTGGAATGCAAAATATAATTATATCACATACTTAAAATCTTTTTTTGTAACAAATGCCATAGAAAATAATTTAGTAACAGATTTTGCAGCTTGGATAGATTTTGGTTTTGGATACAATGGTAAAGGAGATTACCCTTATTCTGAGGAGTTTAATTTTTTATGGCAGTATAATTTTAAAAATAAAATGTATTTATTTCTAATAGATGAAATTGGTATAAATAAACCTATTTTTGATATAATAAAAAATATGGATACTTATATCGCTGGCAACGCTGTTATCGGTCCTAAATCTTTATGGCCAATTTATCACAAACTTTGTAGGAGAGCTGTTATAAGTTTAACTGATTGCGGTTTTGCTGATGATGATCAAACTATAGCATTAATGGCATATAAAAGTAATCCAAATATTTTTGAATTATATAAAATTTCAAGTTGGTGGGGATGGTTAAAAGAACTAGGAGGTAATCATCTAACTATTAGACATTATAAAAAAAAGAAGCATAAAGAATATAAAAAAGCTAGTATATTAGCTTATAAAGAAAAACAATACAAACAAGCTTTAATATTTTATTTAAAATATATTATGGAGAAAATAAAAGGAAAATGATACATTTAAAAATAATGCAGATAATTTCACTTGAAACATTAATATATATATTAAGTATTTTATTTAGTTTAACTTATTTTTTTAACGAAAGCATTGCTAATACTTTTATTAGAATAGCATTTTTTCTAGGATTAATTCAATTGTTAAAAAATAAACAAATAAAAATCAACTGGATATTTTATAAAAAATATCTATTTCCTATTTTTATATTTTTTATAAGTTTGTTTTTTAGTTTATTTTTTAGCATTAATTTTTGTAATTCTATATTAACTTATGAAAGTTTCTTAAAAACACTTATTCCTTTTTTTACAATTTTATTATATATAAACGGGAAAGCAAAAATCTGTACATTATTTATATTTCTTTTAATAGGCTTCCTATCTAATGATATTTTTGCAATATATAATTATTTTCATTTTAATTATACTAGAGTTGGTGGATTTAATAATCAAGTAATTACTCTAGCAGGTATGCTTTTATTACACATACCACTAATATTATCTCTCCTTATAAAATCCAAATTCAAATCTATCTATACATTAATTTTATTTTCCGCTTTGATTATATCATTACTAACTTTAATTTTTAATGCTACTAGAATGGCTTGGTTTATTATAATTATAGATTTTATAATATTAAATTTTCTTTTAATTAAATCATGGAAAAATAAATTTGCTATTTTTATAACAATAATTATTAGTATAATAACTTTATACTCTTTTAATAGCAACATTAATGATAGAATAAACACTTTGTTTAACTATAATAATGTTTCTACACGAGGTCATTATTATTATCTAAGAGATGGCTTTAACATATTTTTAAATAATAATTATTGGGGTATAGGTTTAAATAATTTTCAAGAAGTTATGTTATCTAATAGTTATTTATCTGCAGAATCAAAACAAAATTTACAACATGATGGTGCTGTAAAAATAGGTAATAATTTAGTTATGTCTCATGCTCATAATGATTTTATAATGTTTTTAGTAGAAAGTGGTGTTATTGGTGGTTTAGCTTATATATATTTCTTTATAACTTTAATATATTTATTACTAAAAAATTATTTCATCACTAATAATATAATATGCTTAGGTATGTTATTATTAACCATAAACCTTTTAATACGAGGTTTATCTGATTATAACTTTGCTATGCTTAATGTTATTACAATATATTTTTTCATTTTATCTATATACTTAAAATACCTAACTTCAATGAAGTATTTTTGTAATACCATTAAAATATATAGTTATAAAAATATAATATATCTATATATCAGCATCATATTCATTATCTTATTACGTATTTTTAGTAGATATTTTTTAACATAAGGGGAACTTCATTTGAAAACAACTAAAATAATAAAAAAGAAACTCATATTAAATAAAGCCTTAAAAATAATATATAGTAATGCTATCAATATTGCCTACGGTATAGATAATAATTTTGTTCATCCTTTAGGTGTATCTATGACATCCATTGTTCAAAATAATCCTAATGCACCTATCGTTTTTCATGTTTTTTCTGATTATATAGATGAAGCATCGCAAAAACTATTAAAAACATTTGCTGAAACAACAAATACTACTATCATAATTTATTTAATAAATTCGACTATATTTGATAAATTACCTTACACTAAGCATTTTGCTAAAGCTACTTATAATAGATTTATAATGCCACAAGTTTTAGATAACATTGTAGACAAATATATATATATTGATGCTGATGTCCAATGTTTCGGTAATTTAGATGAATTAATGCAATTGGATTTTAAAGATAACATTGCAGCTGTTGTAAATGACTTAAAATATGTCCGCTACAGACAAATAAAAAAATTGCATATAAAAAATAACAAATACTTTAATGCAGGATTTATGTTTATAGATGTAAAAAAATGGAATGACAATAAAATCTCTGATAAAGCTATAAAATTATCTTTTAATAATTTAGGCAAGTTTGATTGGCTTGACCAGGATGCTTTAAATATCGCCTTAGACGGCAAATGTTTATATCTCGATAAAAAATATGATTATCTTCTTAATATGAAGCATAAATCTTCTACTATTCCTGATGATGTTGTTTTTGTTCATTATGTAGGCAGATATAAACCATGGACCGAATGGTGTCTTCATCCATTAAAAGAAAAATTTCTTGCTGTTGCTAGAGATTCATTATGGAAAGATGTTCCACTTACAAAACCTACTACTTATAAAACTATGAAAATGATGGGGCGTTCTTCTATTTTATATGGAAAGTATCTGCAAGGTTTATACTGGTATCTAAAATACTGTTTCTACAAACTAAAAAGCAAAATATAAATTGAGGATTTATCATGAAAAATATTTTTGTTGTAAATTCAATATATCATTTATTAACATCATTTATTTTATCTCATAGCATCTTTAAAAATGATACTAATTTTTTAGTCATAATGCGACCACCTAATTATGAAACATGGAAACAAAACAAATTAATAAATTATATTTCGTCTGAAAAATGTGGTTACAATAATGTATTTTTATTATTAAACTGGCTATCTAGTAAAAACAAAACCGAAAGTTATAAACAGCAAGTACAATATGTAACTGATAACATAAAATCATTGAATGTAGATAATGTATTTATAGCTGTAGATATGTCTATATGCGACCAGTTTTTTGTTATGGCTGTCGGTAAAAATAAATTTTATCGTTTTGAAGATGGTATGTATTCTTACTTTAATGAAAATCGCCGTCGAAAAAAAAGTAAAGTTTTTTTTCATAAACTTCAAGCCTATTTATTAAAATCTATTTCTCACTTACACGGCAATATGTATATCAACACAGAAGCAGAAGGCGAAAATCCGGCGGGATTGGCTGACTATATGTACAATCCTAATCTTTTGCGAAGAAAATCTCCTGATGTTAGAGAAATAACCGTATCCACGATACATGAAGCCATAGCTGATTTAAAAAATAAAAATCTGCTTCCGAAACAATTTAAGCAGGACAGTATCTTATACCTAAGCCAGCCAATGGTGGAAATGGGTAAATTTTCACTGAAAGAAGAAGCTGACTGTTTAAAAAAAATAACAGCCTCTCTTGGTGAAAATGCTATTCTCTATTACAAACCTCATCCGCATGACAATCCTGATAAACTTACTTATTATAAAAACAACCTTAAACAATTAAAAATATACGAAGGTATTGAACCGGCGGAACTTTTGTTTGTAGACAATCCAAAATTAAAAGCTGTTATCAGTTACCAATCCTCAGCTTTAATGAATGTAGATAAGTTTTCCAATAAACAAATCAAAGCAATCAGTCTGTCTGATATCTTTCAAACACCGATTTATCCAACTTATAAAGAAATCATGCAACAGGCTAATGTATCTTTTCCTAAAACTATTACTGAAATTATATATCAAGTATCTAATTAATAGTAACTATACCCAATAAAAAAAAGGGGGTATATATGAATAATCTTTTCATTGTCAATAATTTTTTTCATTTATTAACCGCATTCATTTTAAGTAGAGCCTATTTTTCCAGCGATAATAATTATTTAGTATTAATTCATCCTACAGGTTATAATAACTGGAAAAACAGCCCTGTTTTATCTTATATGTCAAGTATTAATTGCGGTTATAAAGCTGTTTTTCCTTATATTAATTTCTTATCGCACATAAATAAAAATAAATCTTATACAAAACAAGTTCAATTAGTTAATAAAGAAATTACCTCTTTAAATATCAACAATGTTTTTGTAGGCAATGATAAAGATCCTAAAAATCAACTTTTTATAGCAACAATAAACTTCAATAAATTTTATCGATTTGAAGATGGTCTATACTCTTATTATAATAAAAACATTTCCAGAAAAACATCTATGGCTTTATATCATAAAATAAAATTAAATTTATACAAATATCTATATAATATTAACGGAAATATTTCATTTAATACTACAGCTATAGGTAACAGCCAATCTGCTATTGCTGATTTTTTATATAAACCTAATATCATAAAAAGATATTCACCAAAAACTATCGAAATTCCTAAGCATTCTATTAATGCAGCTTTAAACGATATTAAACAGCAACAGCTACTTATTCCTCAAATAAAAAACAAAAGTATTCTCTATTTAAGCCAACCTTTAGTAGAACAAAAAATAATTTCTATTAATGATGAATTAACTTGCTTAAACAATATTTTAAATCTAACAAACAACAATATAGAAATTTTATATAAACCTCATCCCGAAGATAATCCTAATAAAATATTATTTTTCAAAAAACACTTTCCTCATTTAAAAATTTATAATACCAATGTACCTGTAGAATTACTGTATAACATAGAAACTAATATTTCTTTTGTTATAAGTTATCGTTCTACCGGCTTAATGTATGCTGACATATTCGGTAATCATAAAATACATCCTATAAGTCTTTCAAATTTTAGTCAACATCCTATTAATCCTGTATATGAAAAAATAATGAAAGAATCTGGTGTCTCTTTTCCAAAAAGTATACAAGAACTATCTACTTATTTTACTGATCTTTAAATCAAAAGAGACTGAGTTTATTAACTCAGTCTCTTTTATCTACTGTGAGGCAATTATCTTATTTACCATTTCTAACTCCCCATATTTAAAGATATACTATTTTTTATGTTTAGAAACTATCTTTAATTATACTTTTTCATAATACAACTCTATCGCTTTTTTAGCCCGCCACTGAATAAATCTGCTTAGATATACCAATGTTTCATCTTTTATATTATGTCTAGGATGTTTTTGAAATTTAAAATGCAGAAGTTTTTTCAGCTTCGGCAAATGGCGTTTCTGTACGAACCATTTTGCCTGTGTATCCAGCGGCAGATATTTGCAACTTATTTCTTTTGCATATTCTTTGAAATTAATTATATCCTGCTGCGCTCCCATACAAAGAAGCGATAAGCCGTTGTCGAAAATCGGCGCTGGTCTTAGAAATTCTCCCGTATTGTTATCCACCAGATAGCCGAAGTTTCCATAATGTCTGTCCTGATTGGCAATGATACTGTCAAACAGCATTAAATCGGCATATTCTTTCTCTCCATATGCTTTTGACAGTTTATCCTGCACCGCAATATCAGCTGAATCCAGTCTATCAACATCTATGCCCTGCACTTTAAAATACGTGTAGGCATCTGCAAAACCGATATTTTCATCTGTAAACAAGCGGCAAATACATACAAGTTCTTTTTTATGCGAATGTTTATGCTCAAACTCTTCCAAATCATAGTCAATATGCGCAAAACCAAGTGCTTTTGCCACTTGGGCAGCATAATATTCACTCATAACCTGAGAACGTCCATCTTCCCTAACTAAAAAGTCATCGCCTTTCAGCAGATAAATTCCGTTCTTTCTGTTCGACCAGCATTTTTTCTGTGCACCGTTGGACGTAACTTCCGGTGAAGTTATCACGCCGGAAATTTTATGACTGTACCCGGTAAAAGCAACATACGATAGTATTTCATCAAACGGATGATGATACAGATTGAAATCCTGCCATTTATCGTCAGTCAGATTATTCGTTATCCAGTACGCATCATTTAGGGACAGCGCATGGGAAACATCAACGTATTTTACGGGGTTATCGTCATCTTCAATCGAAGCCAGTATTTTATCGACAAAACGCCTGTTTTTCGGCGCTTTGCGTTTTTTTATCCAGATTAACAGATTATCCTTATTTATACCCTGTGAAAAAAATTTAGGAAATAACGCTTTATTTTCCGCGAAAATTTTATTTATCTCTATTTCGTATTTATTAACGGTTAAGCCTAAACCGGTCGTTTTCGTATTATACAAAGAAAATTCCACTAAAGGAAAATCCTTTGAACGCAATGTATACGTATTAAGCAGTATTTTATCATTATTCATTTACATCTTGCTCATTTCTCTGTTAATATCTTCAGATGATATTAATATATACTCCTATATTATTTAATCTTCACTAAATCTTATTGAAAATATCTTTTAAATTTATCACTAACCCTTCACATATGGATACTTTTATTTCATTATTGACAATAACTTTATTCACGTCATTATCCGGCAATGCGGCATTTTCTGCAATTTCTTCATCTGTCATGTATTCATACACATTGTCTAAATAAAAATGATTGTTTTCATTCAAATATACTTCTACCGATTTTCGAATAGTATCGACAATCCAGTATTCTTTAACGCCTGCTTTTTCATAAGCATCTTTCTTCTTGCCTCTGTCCCTGCCGGCAATACCGAAAGACAATACCTCTACCACCAAATCCGGCGCGCCGTGTATGCCGTCTTCTTTGATTATCTCTGGATTGCAGACTATCATAACATCCGGCACAAATTTGTTTTTTTCATCAAGAAATACATCCATATTACCGCCAAATACCTCGCACTTTTTTCCTTTAAAATAATTGGCGAAATTGCAATAAATCCTGCCATATACCCTGGCATGACTGATTTTCGGTCTCGGTAGCATCATAAAAATCTTTCCATCTACTAGCTCCATACGCTGTTTTATCAAAAAATCTTCTTTATAAATAATAATTTCTCCTTCGTAAATATATAAAGAACCTGTTATGTTAATTGATTTCCTAAAGCAGTATAATNNTATATTTAGTGAGGTTAAGTGACAACAGGCAGCGAATATAAACTATTATACTGCTGACTTAAAGGCTCGATGTTTTACTAATACAACAGACATAATTCACATAAATTTTTCATTTAAAATCTCAGTACTTCTCTTAATGTTATGATATAATATTATAACCAATCACGCAAATATACATGAAAAGAGGTTTTAGCTTAGATGAAAGCAGTATTTTTTGATATAGACGGAACATTAATCGAAGGAACGCATCCCGATTATCGCTATATAAGGCCGAAAGTGGCTGAAACTATCCGCAAGCTGCAATCGCAGGGACATTATGTATTCATCGCCAGCGGCCGCTCGTATGCCTTTCTCGATGAAAAAATCCGCAACTTCGGTTTTGATGGCTATGTACTCTTAAACGGCGCTGTTATTTATTTTCACGACAAAATCATTTACCGTGCTCCGCTTAATAAGGATTTTGTATACAATATCTGTAAAACTTGCGAAAACCATCATATGGAATATACATTGCAGGGCGAACGCGATGCCTACGTAAATAAAAAATTCACTTATTTAATCAGCCGTCTGGCAAAATACGGCATCGGTGAAAAACAGTTATGCCTTGATTTCAATCTGGACGATATCGATATATACAAAATGGAAATCGACTCACCGACGCACGCTGACAGACAATATGTCATTGACAGTCTGCCGCAGGATATAACATACGTTGAGGATATGAACCATAATTACTGCCACGTGGAAGTTTATGCCAAATCCAATTCTAAAGCCACCGGTGCACTGAAAGTTTTAGAGCAGCTTCATATAGACAAAAAAGACAGCTTCTTTTTCGGCGACGGCGATAATGATGTGGAAATCCTGTCGGAAATCGGCTTCGGCATGGCAATGGCCAACGGCAGCGTAAAAGCGCGCACTGCCGCCAAAGTGATTGTTCCGTCTGTATTTGAAGACGGCGTAGCCTACGGTATTGAAAAATATATTTTGGATAAATAATTCATGCAAAAATATAACAAATTCTCTCACCACTTAAATATTTTGTCTAATGCCTCCAATGAAAATCTATCCAATGAGTTTATTATCAGCGGAATATGTTATAAATTCGGCATACAATTTGATTTAAGCTGGAAATTATTTAAAGAGCTTCTGGCTTATGAAGGTATTTCTTCTTATTCTACTGGTTCACCGCGGGAAATTATTAAAGCAGCGTATAAATGCTATGATTTTATTGATGAAGATGTCTGGCTCAGTATGCTGAAGGCTCGTAATACGATAACCCATATCTATGACAGCCAACAGGCACAAACAATGGTTCAGGAAATCATAACGAAATACATCCCCGAATTTCAAAAGATAGAAACAGCCTTAATCGAGCATTATGGCAAAGATATAAAACAATTTTGATAAACCATTTTACAAAAATGCCCGTTTTTGTAAAATGGTCGCTCGAAAATATGTGTCATGTTACAAAATCGGGCATTTTTGTAACATCATCTATATTCAGGCAGAAAAAAGCCGGCAGAAAATCTGTCGGCTTAATTCTTTCTATTATTTTGCCATGAGCTGTGCTATCTTGTTGGCAACAGCTGCCGGGTCATCCGGCATAATGCCTTCGATGAGCAGTGCCTGTGCATATAAAAGATTGCAGTAATCTTTAAACTGAGCATCATCTTTGCCTGCTTCGTGAATTTTTTGCAGACGGGCGAATAAATCGTGTTTCGGATTGATTTCCAGAATGCGTTTTGCTTTGAACATCGGATTGTTCGTATCGGCGAATACCTGTTCCATCGCAAAGCTTGGGCCCATTTCGTCGGCTACAAGGCAAACGGCGCTGGATTTCAAACGGCTGCTGATTTTTACGTCAGCCACTTTATCGCCGAGCGTTTCTTTAATATCCTTGATTAAATCTTCATTCGTTTTGGCGATATTTTCCGTTTCCTTTTTAACTTCCTGCGATTCCACATCATCGAGGTCCAAATCGCCGCGGCTGATGGAATGAAACGGTTTGCTGTCGTATTCGCGCATAACTTCTACGGCAAATTCGTCAATATTGTCAAGGAAGTACAATACTTCAATGCCTTTGTCGCGCAGAAGTTCCATCTGCGGCAGGCTTTCTATTGCGGCGCGGTCCTTACCTGTTGCATAGTAGATTTTCTTCTGACTTTCCGGCATACGTTCTACGTATTCTTTCAGCGTGATAAGTTTATCTTCTTTGGAAGTCGTAAACAGCAACAGGTCTTTTAATTTATCAACCGTGTCGCCGCCGGTGTATGCGCTGCCGTAAATACCGATTTTCAGAGATTTGCCGTACTGCGCCCAGAATTTTTCATATTTATCGCGGTCTTTTTTAAGCATAGTACCCAGCTGACGCAAAATACTCTTTTCGAGGTTTTTGCCGATTAATTTAAGTTCACGGCTCTGCTGCAACAATTCACGGGAAATATTGAGCGAGAAATCCGGCGAATCCACAAGACCTTTGACAAAACGCAGATATTCCGGCAGTAAGTCTTTACATTTGTCCATGATGAATACATGGCGCGAATACAGCTGCAATCCCGGTTCATAATCGCTGTGATACAGATTGTACGGCGCGTGCTGCGGGAAGAACAGAAGCGATGTATATTCTATCGTGCCTTCAACTTTATTGTGCATAACTTCCATCGGTTTTTCCCAATCGTGGAACAGGTTCTGATAAAATTCATCATATTCTTCCGGCTTGATGTCGGATTTATTTTTTGCCCAGAGCGGCTGCATGGAATTGAGCGTGCGGATTTCGTTGCGTTTAATCGTGCCTGCGCCTTCAATCGGTTTGCCGTCGGCATCTTTCGGCTGTTCTTCCACTACGAAATTCATTTTAATCGGGTAGCGGACGTAATCAGAATATTTTTTCACGAGCGATTGCAGTTTATACGTGTCGGTGAAGTTTTCTTCCGCCTTGTCGCCATAAAATTCCGGCAGGAGTGTAAGCGTAATACTCGTACCGCGTTTTTCCTTGTCGCATTCTTCAATCGTATAGGAGCCATCAGCAGTGGATTCCCATTTATAGCCCTGCGTTTCGCCTGCTTTGCGGGAAACGACGGTAATTTTTTCAGCCACCATGAAAGCGGAATAGAAGCCGACACCGAACTGACCGATTAAATCCTTGCCTGTTTCAGTGCCTTCTTTGGCTTCCTGTAATTTTTCCAAAAATGCTTTCGTACCGGACTGCGCAATCGTGCCGAGATTGTTCATCAAATCTTCCTTGTTCATGCCGAGCCCGTTATCGGAAATCGTCAATGTGTGCGTTTTTTCATCCGGAACGAGGAAAATTTCATATTTATCGTCGCCTTCGAGCAGGTCTTTGTTCGTAAGCGCTTCAAAATGAATTTTGTCAATCGCATCGGATGCGTTGGAAATCAGTTCGCGCAGAAAGATTTCGCGGTTCGTGTAAATTGAATGTATCATTAAATCGAGTAATTTTTTCGTTTCAGCTTGAAATTGATGTGTTTCTTTAGCCATCTACTGTACACCTCTCAAAAATTTTGCCAAAATAATTAGCACTCAAAATAAAAGAGTGCTAATTGCCACTTACTATTATATATTAATAGGTCAAAAAGTCAATAGAATGCAAAATAAAAACCGGAATTAATCCGGCTTTATTTTAATTTTCTCTGAACGACAGAAGACCATACTGATATGCGTTGATATCGTCCTGCGTCAATGCTTTTTTGGAAGTCAAAACTATGCAGTAATTTGTTTTCTGCCCTTTGAGATATGTTTCGATACTCTGCTGCGGGGCTTCGATTGTCTGGTCGATTTTACCGTCTTTATCGCTGTCGATTTGAATGGTTTTAGCCGTAACGGCGTAAATAGCATTATGTCCGTTTACCGGTACAAGACTTACCGTTTCATAATCGCGTTCCACCATTAAATGTGCAAATAAATTTTGGGCATCTTCTTTGCTGATTTTATCGAGGTCAGGGAAGGTATCGTTGGCAAAAGCATCCGGCGATACTACCCAGTATTTCGTAAGATTGTAGCCGTCGTTTTCAAATACGAGGATATCGCCTTTTTCCTGCGGCGAGAATATGCTCAAATCCATCACGGCAATCGGTTCCTGCGGGCATTTTATCGTGTAGCCGAAGCGTTCGCTCGTGTAGAAATAGCCGTCGGTTGCGAATGCCGAATTCGCGGAAAAAGCAAAAAACATAGTAAATACACACATTAAGGACAGTATCATTCTTTTCATCATAAGCAGGTCTCCTTAAACTCAGTGAATTTGTTCAATTCACTTTTTTCTTTATCCAATTATAACATAAGATAGAAGAAATTTCTTCTATCTTATGCCATTAATTTATTTACATTACATAAATTTATCCGGATTTGCTTTCGGTTTCTGTTTGCCGCCTGTAATCACGGAAGTAATCTTCATTACAACGAGATACATAACCGGAATTAAGAATACACCGATACATGTAGCGACAATCATACCGCCGACAACGGCGATACCCATATTGTTACGGGCAGCTGCACCGGCGCCTGTTGCCAGCGCCAGCGGCAGACAGCCGATGATGAAGGCAAGCGAGGTCATGATGATAGGGCGCAGACGCAATTTGGCAGCTTCAAGCGTTGCCTTGAGCAGCGGCATCCCCGTATCTACACGGATTTTCGCAAATTCGACAATCAAAATTGCATTCTTTGCGGCAAGACCCATAACAACGATCATACCAATCTGCATGTAAATACTGATTTGCAGATTAAGAATGTACGCTGAGAGCAGTGCACCAAAAATACCAGTCGGCACGGTCAGAATTACAGCGTACGGTACGCTCCAACTTTCGTACAGAGCGGCAAGGCACAGGAATACGAACACGAAGGCGAGCAGCATAACCTGACCAGTGGAGCTTGTCGCCGTTTTTTCTTCACGGCTCTGACCGGACCAGTCAACGTTAAAGCCTGTCGGTGCTGTTTCTCTAGCTATCTGTTCGATGGCATCCATTGCCTGACCGGAGCTGTAACCAGCGCCCGGACTACCCTGAATTGTTATACTCTTGCTGGCGTTGAAGCGGGAGATGATGGCAGGACCGGAATTGAGTTTCGGTTTTAATACCGTATTGAGCGGCACCATCTGACCGTTAGCACCTCTGATATAGATGAAACGTGTCGTATCGGCTTCATCACGGAAGTTGCTTTCCGCCTGCATAACTACTTTGTAAGAACGGCCGAACTGGTTGAAATCGTTGATTTCAAATCCGCCGAAGTTCACCTGCATTGCCGTGAACACGTCGGAAATATTGAGGCCGAGATTTTTAACTTTTTCGCGGTCTACATCAAATTCATAAACCGGCGAAGTTACACTGTAAGTGGTATATACACCCTGCAGAGCCGGATTTTGATTTGCCTTGGCCACGATTTCCTTAGCAATCGTATCGAGCTCTTCATTCGTATGACCGCTCATATCCTGCAACTGCATATTGAAACCGCTCGTCGCGCCGAGACCCGGCAGAGATGGCGGGTTCATCGCGATAATGGAAGCCTGCGGATAATTTGCAGCCGTCTTGAATACATTGGCAATCTGCGCATTAATGCTCAAATCGTCCGTCGTACGTTCGCTCCACGGGTCAAGCCCTACGAAGAACGTCGCCGCACTCGATTTTGCACCGCTTGACAGGATATCATAACCAGAAATACCCATTACCTGGCTTACGCCCGGTACCTGCTGCAGCTGTTCGGACAAATCGCGCATAACTTCATTGGTGCGGTTCAGCGATGTACCTTCCGGCATTGTTACGGAACCGATATAAAAGCCCTGGTCTTCTTCCGGAATGAATGTCGTCGGCAGCACTTTAAACAACAGACCCATCAATGCCACAATGACAATGAGTGCCGCTACGCATAATTTAGCTTTACCGATAAGTTTGGCTACGCCTTTTACATAACCGCGCGTCATCCAGTTCATGAACTGATTGAAACGGATGAAAAACGAACCGATTTTACTCGTCGTATTTTCCGTCGCCGTATGCGGTTTTAAAAGCGTAGCACAGAGCGCCGGTGTAAGTGTAAGCGCAACGAACGCGGAAAGACCCATGGATATGGCAATAGTGAGTGCGAACTGACGATAGAGCACACCCGTCATGCCGCTGAGGCCGGCTACCGGTACGAATACGGAAGCCAGTACAAGAGCGATGGCGACAACTGGACCTTGAACTTCGTCCATGGCGCGGCTTGTCGCTTCTTTCGGATTGAGCCCGTCTTCCGCCATATGGCGTTCAACGTTTTCGATAACAACGATAGCATCATCGACAACGAGCCCGATGGCAAGCACCATACCGAACAAGGTCAATGTGTTAATCGAGAAGTCAAGTACAATGAAAGCGGCGAACGTACCGATGAGCGATACCGGAACGGCAAGCATCGGAATGAGTGTTGCACGCCAGCTTTGTAGGAAAATATAAACAATGAGCATAACGAGAAGCAGTGCTTCTACAAATGTATGCATAACTTCGTTGATGGATTCATTAATATAGTCGGTACTGTCTATAACGACTTCATATTCCAAATCCGGCGGGAAATCAGGTGCTGCTTCTTCCAGAACCTGTCTTACTTCGGCTACCGTTTCTACGGCATTGGCATCATTTGTCAGCTGTACACCGAAACCGACGGAGTTTCTGTTATTGTGCGCCGCTATGATATTGTTCGTGCGAGCGCCCGTTTCAATGCGCGCCACGTCTTTTACACGGACGAATGAACCGGCATTATTATCGGAACGGATGATGATATTGCCGAATTCTTCCGGCGTTACGAGACGGCCCTGTATTTTACCAGTATACTGGAATTCCTGGTCGGCAGGCGCAGGCATCTGACCGATTGTACCGGCAGGAGCCTGAACGTTCTGTTCTTCCACAGCTGCGATAACGTCAGCTACGGTAAGGCCGAGCTCAGCCAGTTTGTCTGGATTAATCCACAGACGCATTGCATAGTCGGCACCGAATACGTTGAGGTCGCCGACGCCCGGAACACGTTTCATTTTATCTACGAGATAAATATCGGCATAGTTTTTGAGGAATACATCATCATATGTGCCATTTGGCGAAGTGAGCGATACGACCATCGCCATATCGGTCGAAGCTTTACGCGTCGTAACACCATATGCCTGAACTTCCGACGGCAGGCTCGGTTCGGCTGTCGAAGCATAGTTCTGCACCTTTACCGAGTCCATATCGCCGTCCGTACCGAGCTTGAATACGACGGACAGACTGTAACGGCCGTCATTGGAAGACGTGGAGCTCATATAGTCCATGCCTTCAACACCGTTTACCTGCTGTTCGATTACCTGTGCCACCGTTTCGTTAACGGTATCGGAATTGGCACCGGTATATGTCGTACCTACACGGATGGTCGGCGGTGAAATTTGCGGATACTGCGCTACCGGCAGGCTGAACGCCGCCAAAGTACCTAAAATTACGATAATGAGCGATACTACGATAGCGAATATCGGTCGATTTATAAAAAATCTTGACAATTACAGCACCTCCTGATTAAAAAGTCAAACCTAAATCTTCAGGAGTCACCATTGTTACATTAAGCGGAATACCTTCCTGAAGGCGAGTCAAGCCTTCTACAATAACTGTATCATTTGCACTGAGACCGTCTGTTACAACCCAGAAGCTACCGACTTTGTCGCCTACGGTTATCGGTTTCGTAACGGATTTGCCGTCTTCACCCACAACCATTACGAAAGTCTTTTCGAGTACCTGCTGTACGGCACGCTGCGGGATTAAAATAGCATTCGGAACAACGTTGCCTTCAACTTTTACACGTGCAAACATACCCGGCAGTAAAAGTCCGTCCGGATTGTCAAACAGTGCGTTGATGGCGAGTGTACCCGTATTCGTCGTGAGCGAACGGTCCACCTGTACGAGGCGGCCTGTAATCGGATACTCCGTGCCGTCGCTCAGAGTAATGCTTACATTGCCCGTATCGCTGTTGAAGAACGACGACAGTTTCAGATATTCGTCTTCACTGACATTGAACTGAGCGTATACCTGGTCAACGGAGCCCATCGTTACAAGTACGGTGCTTCCTGCCTGAGCATACGTTCCGACATCGACATCATTGATATCGAGTTTGCCGGAAGTCGGTGCATAAACGACTGTATCATCCAAATCTTCCTGCGCTTTTTTAACAAGCGCCGCATTGGAGTCGATTATCGCCTGCTGTGCATTGAGCGATGCCGTGAGAGCTTCTACCTGCGACTGCTGTGTTGTCGCCTGCTGTTCGGAAATAGCGTTTTGCGCCAGCAGTGTCTGATAACGGCTGTTATCCGTCTGCGCATTCTGGAGCGTAGCTAAAGCATTCTGATAGCTTGCCTGAGCCTGAGCCAGATTTGCCTGTGCGGATAAAAGCGCACTTTCATACTGTTTGCTGTCAACTTTGTACAGCGGCTGTCCCGCCTGTACAAACTGGCCACCTGTAATATATTTTTCCACAATAGTTCCGGAAACACGCGAAGTTATCTTTACTTCATTCGTGCTTTTGATATCACCTGCATATTCGTAATTGAGCGGTGTATCTTTCTGAATTACTTGCATTGCTTTTACGGCAGTCGGGCCGCCGGCCTGCTGCGTGCCGGTACCAGCCGTCATTTTAGAATAAACCACATAACCTATGATAGCGACCACCACTACAGCCACAATAGCAAGAACCACATTTTTTTTGTTCTGCGGTGTTGCCAAATCCTATAACCTCCTTTGATAAATTCCAAAAGCTGTGCTAATTTAAGGTAGCACAGCTTTTTAATCAGCCAATATTTTATTACAGCTGATAGTTCACAACTATTTACTATTATCGTGTTCTATAGTATAGTATATTTATTGAAAAGTCAAGATTTTTAACTGCTTCTAAGAATTTTTTAATCTTGTTTTAATCTTTATTATTTATTATAACTTTCATTAATATTTTCATAAAATAAAAGGGAGTCTTCTAATGACAGATAATACACAGAAAATATCCGATATCTACTTTGAATTGTTCGATTTAATGATGACCTACAATCATAAAATCTGGAAAAACACATCGAACCCTCTGCCGGTAAACGACTGCATCGTTTTGTATTTTCTCAGCGACAACGGACCGACGACAATTACAAAAACGGCGCAGTATCTATCCATTTCCAAACAGCAGATGAGCCTCATCATCGACAGACTGGTAAAAAAAGAACTGGTCGACAAACAGAATATGGAAAACGACCGCCGCTATATCCGGATATCGGTCAGCGCCAAAGGTGAAAAACTTCTAGCGGATATGCGCCGCCAGACAAAAAGCAAATTCATGGAACGGATTACCAATTTATCGGATGAAGATACAGCCATTTTGGACAGCAGCGTAAAAGTAATCGAAAAAATGCTGGCGAAGATGTTTGAAAAAAATATTTGAACAAATACATAGTCCTGGCTTAATATTAAAAGACTGTTTACGTATAAATAGTCTTTTTTTATTGCTGACAGACAAGTATCATGAGATGTGATACAATAGCATAGTATTTAAGATATTTAAGGGGATTTTTATGGATAAAGAAAAACTTGTCATCTGCGACTTGGACGGAACGCTGTTCGACACGCGCCGTGTAAATTACCATGCCTACCGCGAGGCACTGGAGCTTGCCGGTCTGCCGGTAAATTTCGATTACGATTTTTACGTCAAACGCTGTTGGGGACCGACGTACCGCGGCTTTCTGCCGCTCATGGGCGTACCTGCCGAGCGGTTTGAAGAAATTCACGATTTGAAAAAAACGCTCTATGAAAAAAATCTGCACTACGCGCAGGAAAATACACATCTTTTCAATATTATCGAGGTACTGCGCCCGACTTACCATACATGCGTCGTAACGAGCGGTTCGCATAACTCGAAGGATATTCTGAAGCATTTCAACCGCTACGATTTATTTGAAGCTATTTTCACCATTGATGATGTAAAGTGCGGCAAGCCTGACCCGGAAGGCTTTTTCAAGGCGATGAATTATTTCAAGGTAAAACCGGAAAACACGCTCATCTTTGAAGACTCCGCCGTCGGCGTCGAGGCCGCCCGCCATACCGGCGCTTCGCTTTGCATTGTTGATGATTTCAAGGAAAAATATTAAAATAATGAGGATAAAATCATGTTTAAACTAATCACCAATTCACCGGAGCAGACACGCGCTCTCGGTGAAAAAACAGCTCAACTGATAAAAGATAATCTCATAATCTGCCTGGAAGGTGATTTGGGCGCGGGCAAAACACTATTCACGCAGGGATTTTGCGCCGCTTTGCACGTAAAAGAGCCCGTTACCAGTCCGACATTCAATCTGATGAACATCTATGAAGGTGACAGGCGTATTTACCATTTCGATTTGTACCGCCTGGAAAATGAGGACGATTTATACGAAATCGGCTTTTATGAATACACTGACGTTGAAAATGAAACCGTGCTCATCGAGTGGCCGGACAGATTTACGGACTGTATGCCGGAGGATTACATTCATTTCCAAATAGAACGCACCGCCGCCGACAATCAGCGCGAAATCACCGTTACCCTGCACGGCGCAAAATATCAGGACTTATACGAGGAGTTGAAAAAAATATGCCAATTTTAGCTATAGATACTTCCACTATGGTGTCAGGCGCTGCCATCGCCGCCGAAGACAGACTGATTGCCGAAGTTTTAATGCAGCTGAAACTGCCGCAGTCGCAGGTTCTGCTCGGCCATATCAAGGAAGTGCTGCATATCGCCCATATGGATAAAAAGGATTTGACGGGCATCGCCGTAAGCATCGGACCCGGCTCGTTCACGGGACTGCGCATCGGTCTTGCCAGCGCCAAAATGATGTCTTATGCACTCGATATCCCTGTTGTCGCCGTATCGTCGCTCGAAGCGATGGCATACCATTATCCTGTGCCGGGCATTTACATTGCCAGCACGCTCGACGCGCAGAAAGGCAACGCCTATCTTGCTCTGTACGAATATAACGGCAAGGACTTTGACGAGAAAAAATCCGTCTGCGTCATGAATTTCACCGAAGCGGTGGATTTTTGCTCCAAACTTGACAAACCGGTCGTATTCGTCGGCGATATCGCGCAGAAAAAGGCCGATATCATCGCTTCCTATAAAAATGTATCGCTCGGCATGCCGCATCTGTGTATGCCGCGTGCCGCCAATGTAGCCATGGCCGCCCTGCCGAAATTTGCGCGCGGGGAATTTGCCAATATCATGAATTTGGAACCGGTCTATATCCGCCGCTCCGAAGCGGAAGTGCTCTGGGAAAAACGCCATGCTCAGGCTAAAGCGGAGGACATGGCATGAATTTGAATTTTCGCCAAATGCTGCCCGAAGACGCCGCTGCTGTGGAAATAGTGGAGAAGGCGTGCTTTGCTCTGCCGTGGTCGCGCCAGGCATTCTGGGAAGAAGCTTCCAGCGACAAAACGTATTATCTGCTCGCCCTTGACAGAGAAAAAGTCATCGGCTACGTCGGCGCATGGATTTTGTTCGGCGAAGCGCAGATTACAAATGTCGCCGTATTGCCCGAGTACCGCAACTGCGGCGTCGGCCGGCGCATGATGCACAAAATAATGCAGATTGCCCTGCAAAAAGGAGCAGAGGCTATGACACTGGAAGTGCGCCCCAGCAATATGAGCGCCCTGCATCTTTACGAGTCGCTCGGCTTTAAGTCGGCGGGCAGAAGGCGCGGCTACTATGAAGACGGCGAAGATGCCGAAATCATGTGGATTACGGATTTAGCAAAATGTGTAAATACCGAGGTGGTCTGAATGCACCAATATTTATTTTTTATCGGCGATTTTCCCGTCCGTTCCTACGGACTCGTTCTGTCATTGAGCATCATACTGGCAACGGGCGTCGCCTATTTTCTGGCCAAGCAGGACGGCAGATGGCACGACCATATCGTAAACCTGGGCATCTGCTGCGGCATTTCCGGTATAATCGGCGCAAGGCTCTGGGACGTGTTCTTCTTCGATTTTGCCTATTACGGCAACCATCTGGATGAAATATTCTACGTATGGCAGGGCGGCATGGCCATTCAGGGCGGTATCGTATTCGGTGTCATCGCCGGCATCATCTACGCCCGCCGCCATAAAATCGACGTGCTGGCTATGGCAGACATCGTCGCTCCCGCCATTATTCTCGGTCAGGCTATCGGCCGCTGCGCCAATCTTTTAAACGGCGACGCTTTCGGAGCGCCGACCGGCAGCAGTTTCGGTATCATCTATCCCGTTACGACGCTTGCCTACCGCACGTACGGCGACCAGCCGCTCTGGCCGGCTGAAGTCTGGGAGGGGCAGCTCGATTTCGTCATCTTCGCTCTGCTGCTCATTTTCCGCGCTTTTCCGCATGCCAAAGGGCAGGCTTTTTCGCTGTATATAATGCTCTACAGCGCCGTCCGTTTCGGTCTGGAATTTCTGCGCGGCGATTATGCCCAGCCTGTATTCTTGTCGTTCACTTCCGCTCAGACAACGAGCATCGTCGCTTTCACAGCGGCGCTCTGCTTATTTTTCTACTGCGGCAGTAAATTCTCCGCCCAAAATACGGCTCAGCCGGTCAAATCGAAACGTCGTCGAGGAAAATAACCATGAACAAATTACTGAAAATCATCTGCATAAATCTTTGCTGCTGTTTTTTTATCGTAACCGGTGCAGCAGCCGCCCCGCAAAAGCAGGAATACATCCGTGTCGGTCTGCTTCAGGGACAGGAAATGGTAACCATTTCCGCTGAAAACGATTTTGTCATAAAGGATATCGACAATAACAAAAACTACAAATACGATAAATCCAAAAATGTCACCGTGCGCCAAAGTGAGCGCAAAGTCTACATTGACAAAAAAGGCAAGGAAACGACTACTTTAATCGTAGCCGTAAAAAACAATGCGCCTGTCGTCGTCAACAACAAGCACTATCGCGGCGCACTCATCATTCAGCCGCACAGAGCGGGGCTTACCGTCATCAACCGACTGCCGCTCGAGGATTATCTGCGCGGCGTGGTAGCAGAGGAAATGCCCTACAGCTGGCCGAAGGAAGCACTGAAAGCACAGGCTGTAGCCGCCCGCACTTTCGCTCTGTATGACAAAGAAGACAAAAAACATGCCAAAGAAGGCTTTGACGTCTGCGCCACGACCGACTGCCAGACTTACGGCGGCATCGCCTCCGAAACGTCCGCCACAGACAGTGCCATCAAAGCGACGAGAGGACAAATCATCACCTATGCCAATGAGCCAATCTGCGCCGTATTTCATGCGGCCTCCGGCGGCTTCACCGAAAACAGCGAGGATGTCTGGAGCGTTACCGTCCCGTATCTTAGAAGCGTCGACGACAGTACGGAACAATCACCGTACACCGACTGGTCGACGCAGATAAAGATAGACGACCTCAGCAAAACACTTGCACGCCAATATACCAATATCGGTACAATCAAAGAAATCGATACGACGAATTTCCCGCAGGGCGTCAAGAAAAATTCCAAAACTAAAGTCATAAAATTCACCGGCTCCAACAAGAAAACGCTGGAACTCACGGGAACGCAGCTGCGCAGTCTGCTCGGGCTCAAAAGCAACAATTTCAGTTTATCGCTCATTCAGGATAAAAAGAAACTGAAAGACAGCAAAAAATTGAAAATATCAAAGCCCGATAAAACCGTACTGCAGATTAACGGCAAAGGGCTCGGCCACCGTCTCGGCATGTCCCAGTGGGGTGCTAAATCGCTTGCCGACGACGGCAGAAATTACAAACAGATTTTACAGCACTATTACAGTGATGTATCCATAAAATCCATTTATTAAGGAGATAATAAAATGCTACTCAGTGATTTTGATTACAATCTTCCGGAAGAGCTGATTGCGCAGACGCCGTGCCAGAAGCGCGACCATTCCCGTTTAATGGTCTTAAACCGCGAAGCCAAATCAATCAGTCATAAACATTTCTACGATTTGAAACAGTATCTGAAAAAAGGTGATACGCTCGTCTTTAACGATACAAAGGTAATCCCGGCGCGCCTCATCGGCCACCGCGCCAAAACAGGCGGCAAAGTGGAAGTTTTCCTGCTGCGCCGCACCGAAGGCAACTGCTGGGAAACACTCGTCAAACCGGGCAAAAAAGCGCAAATCGGCAACATCATCGAATTCGGCGATGAACTTGCCTGCGAAGTTGTCGGCCATACCGATTTCGGTGGCCGCATTGTGGAATTCAAATTCGACGGCATTTTCGAGGAAATTCTCGACCGTCTCGGCGAAACGCCGCTGCCGCCGTACATTCACGAAAAACTGGCAGACAAAAACCGCTATCAGACAGTTTACGCCCGCGAAAACGGCTCCGCCGCCGCACCGACTGCCGGACTACATTTTACACAAGAACTTTTGGAGGAAATAAAAGCTATGGGCGTAAATCTCGCTTTCGTTACACTCCATGTAGGGCTTGGCACTTTCCGTCCCGTGAACGTCGACAATATTGAAGACCACGTAATGCACAAAGAATTCTACCATATCGAAAAAGAAGCCGCCGACATCATCAACAATACAAAGAAAAACGGCGGCCGCGTCATCGCCGTGGGCACAACTTCCATCCGCACACTGGAATCAGCCGCCGCTGATGACGGCACTATCGCGCCGACTGCCGCGGAAACGGGTATTTTCATCTATCCGGGCTATAAATTCAAAATCGTCGACGCCATCGTCACGAATTTTCATCTGCCGAAATCCACATTAATCATGCTGATAAGCGCCTTTGCCGGCAGAGAATTTGTTCTTTCCGCCTATGAAGAGGCCGTGCGTGAAAAATACCGCTTTTTCAGCTTCGGCGATGCCATGTTTATCGAATAAATTATTAATCTGTTATATTAGTTTATATCTTAAAGCAGTATAATAATTTATATTTAGTGAGGTTAAGTGCTAACATCAAACGAATATAAAGTATTATACTGCTGGCTATAAGCACAATGTCTTACTAACAATTCGCAATTACTGTTAAATTATTATTGAAGGGAAGGATATTTTGAAACCAGCTATTACTTATGAATTAATCAAGGAATGTCCGCATACGCATGCCCGCGCCGGCCGTATCCATACGCCGCACGGCAGCTTTGATACGCCGATTTTCATGCCGGTCGGCACGCAGGCGACCGTTAAGACGATGGCGCCGGAAGAACTGAAAGAAATGGGCGCCGGCATTATTTTAAGCAATACGTATCATCTGTTTCTGCGCCCGGGCGCCGCTCTCGTCAAAGAAGCCGGCGGCCTGCACAAGTTCATGAACTGGGACAGAGCCATACTGACTGACAGCGGCGGATTTCAGGTATTCAGTCTCGGCGACCTGCGCAAAATCACCGAAGAAGGCGTTACGTTCCGTTCCCATATCGACGGCTCGAAAAAATTCCTGTCGCCGGAAATCGCTACAAAAACGCAGATGGATTTAGGCGCTGACATCATCATGGCTTTTGACGAATGCGTGCCGTATCCTGCCGATTTCAAATACACGCGTGAGTCCATGGAACTGACACTGCGCTGGGCACAGCGCTGCAAAGACACCATGACGAGTGAAAAACAGGGAATGTTCGGTATCGTGCAGGGCGGCATGTATAAGGATTTGCGCATCGAATGCGCCAACCGCCTCGTCGATATGGATTTTCCGGGCTACGCCGTCGGCGGTCTCAGTGTCGGTGAACCGAAAGAGCTGATGTATGATATGCTCGACATCACGCTTGAACATCTGCCGAAAAACAAGGCCCGCTATCTTATGGGCGTCGGCACGCCGGACTGTCTGGCGGAAGGAGTCATGCGCGGCATCGACATGTTCGACTGCGTATATCCGACGCGCGTTGCCAGAAACGGCACAGCCATGACCTGGAACGGACGTCTTGTCATGAAAAACGCCCAGTATGAACACGATTTCCGCCCGATTGACGAAAACTGCGACTGCTATGCCTGCCGCAACTATTCCCGTGCCTATATCCGCCACCTCGTGCGCGTAAACGAAATTTTCGGCCTGCATCTTCTGACAATCCACAATCTGCATTTCCTCATTAAGTTCATGCAGAAAATGCGCGAAGCCATCTTAAACGACAGCTTCCCTGAATTTTACCGCCGCTTCACGGCCAATTTCTCGTTCAATGCAAAATCTGAGTAAAATTGTAAAATTTTACCGCCCGAAAAACGTATCTTATGCTATACTATAGCTAAAACTATTTTTTTAATTAGAGGAGAATTATTTTATGAGTGATTCAATGATGGCAAATTTGTATTCCTATGGTCCGATTGTTTTAATGGTAGTTATTTTCTATTTTCTGCTCTGGAGACCGCAGAAAAAACAGCAGAAACAGCGCAATAACATGATGAGCAACCTGAAAGTCGGTCATCGCGTGCTGACAATCGGCGGTATTCACGGCGAAATCACCTATATCGACCTGGAAAAATCCGATTTCATCCGCATTAAAATCGCTGACAACGTTGAAATCAAAATCAGCAGCTCTGCCATTGCCAGAGATTTGACACAGGAAAAAACCGATGCAAACCCAGCTAACAAAAAATAAAAAACTGCAGCGTAAATTCTTTTTAGCACAGCGGCGCGCTCTCACAGCGTCCGAGCGTCAGGCATATTCGGCCGAAATCAAAGAAAAAATCATAAACTGCGCAGCCTATAAAAAAGCGCGGATGTGTTTTCTCTTTGCGGCCATGCCGGACGAAGTGCAGACGAAAGAATTGATTGTTGATGCTTTAAAGGCAGGTAAACGTGTTTGCCTGCCTTATATTACTGACAAAAAAGGCGGCATTATGCAGGCTGCGGAAATTTCCTCATTTGAGGAGCTGGTCGCAGGTGCATACGGCATTTTATCCGTCGATGAAACGAAACTGCGCATTGTCAATCCGCGCGATATCGACTTCGTGCTCGTTCCCGGCGTCGGCTTTGACAGACGTGGCTACCGTCTCGGTATGGGCGGCGGTTTTTACGACCGTTTTCTCGCTCAAACAGTCAACGCCTATCTGGCGGCAGCCGTATATGACTGTCAATTAGCCGACGAAGTGACCAAAGATGAGCATGATGCGAAAGTGCATGCCGTTTTCACGGAAAAATGCAGCCTGGATTTTCTTAAAAAATATACTTAATCAAAACTTATTGTGCCGGTAAAACAGCAATACTACCTGTTGTGCTAGTAAAACATCTAGCCTATAGCCAGTAGTATAATAGTTTATATTCGTTCNNAAATATAAACTATTATACTACTTAAAAAAAATCAACTAGCACAACAGGTCAATAATATATTGACTGGTACAACAGGTTAATCAACAGAAAGGAACATAAACGTTGAAACAAAATGCTTTATTGAAATTAGTGGCAACGATTATTGTCATTGTAGGCGTTTTTGCTGCGTTTATCGCACCGCTTGCCGGCTCCATCAGGCAGGGTCTCGACCTTCAGGGCGGTACTCACGTCGTTTTGGAAGGCGTGGATACGCCGGAAGCAGCCGTTAATGACGATGCGATGAACCGTGTAGTAAAAATCATGGAAAAGCGCGTCAACGAACTTGGTCTTACTGAACCTATTATTCAGCGCGAAGGCGAACGCCGCATTATCATCGAACTGCCGGGCATTAAAGACCCGGATAAGGCTATTGCCGTTCTCGGCAAAACAGCCATGCTCGAATTCAAAGATGAAGAAGGCAACACTGTTCTGTCCGGTACGGACCTGAAAGACGCACGCGAACAGACAACGCAAAACAATCAGCACGAAGTCGCTATTGAATTCACCGAAGAGGGCGCACAAAAATTCGCCGATTTGACATCCGCCAATGTTGGCCGCACCATCGCCATTCTGCTCGACGGTGAAGTCTTAACCGACCCGCGCGTAAACGAACCGATTACCGGCGGCAAAGCCGTTATCACCGGTTCCCGCACGTTGGAAGAAGCGCATAATCTCGCTGTTCTGCTGCGTTCCGGTGCTCTGCCGGTAAAAGTGGACATCATCGAAACACGCACCGTCGGCCCTACACTCGGTCAGGACAGTAAGGATAAAAGCGTATTTGCTTTTGCTGTGGGTGTCGGTGCCATCTTCGTATTCATGCTGCTGTTCTACCGCGCATCCGGTTTAATCGCCGACCTCAGTTTAATGGCATATGTAATAATCTTATTATTCGTGCTGAAACTTCTGGACGCTACGCTCACACTGCCGGGTGTCGCGGGTATTATTCTCTCCATCGGTATGGCGGTCGATGCCAACGTACTTATCTTTGAACATTTCAAAGAAGAAGTGCGCAATGGCAAGACACTGCGCATGGCTATGGATGCAGGCTTTAAACGCGCCTTCACGACGATTTTCGACTCCAACCTCACGACGATTATCGCCGCTGCCGTACTGTTCTTCTTCGGTACAGGCCCTATCCGCGGCTTTGCCATTACTTTGGGACTTGGGGTTGTCATCAGTATGTTCACGGCAATCACCCTGACGCAGTTCATGCTCAAACACTTAATTGCCGCCAAATTATTTACAGACCCGCGCATTTACGGCGTCTCCTTAAGCCATAAAGTAAAGGACGGTGCAGCAAAATGACAGTAAAATTCGATATTATCGGCAGACGCAAAGTCTGGTACGCAATATCTTCCCTTCTTATAATTGCCAGCCTGTTTTTTATGGTGACACGCGGTTTCAATATGGGTATCGACTTCACCGGCGGTACCATCATGGATTTGAGATTTGAAAAAGCCGTAAATATCAATGATATCCGCGGCGTTTTAAACGAATACAACTTAAGCAACAGCACTATTCAGCTCTCCGGCGAATCCAGTTCCTCCACTGAAGCGCAAAACGTTATGATACGTACAATCGACCTGGAGGAACAGGAACGTAAAGACGTAATGGCTGCTCTCTCCGACAAACTCGGCAACTATCAGGTACTGCGCGAAGAAAAAGTCGGCGCGACAATGGGTACGGAGCTTATCATGAATGCGATTTACGCCACCATTATTTCGTGGCTCCTCATCATCGCTTACGTATCATACCGCTTTGAGTTCAAATTCGGTATTGCCGCCGTACTGGGACTTGTGCACAACGTCATAATCGTGCTCGGCGCTTTTGCCCTGACACAAAGACAGGTTGACTCCTCGTTCATCGCGGCACTGCTTACGATTATCGGTTATTCCATCAACGATACCATCGTTATTTTCGACCGTATCCGTGAAAATCTCAAACTGCATTTCCGCAAAAATGGCGATATCGTCGAACTTGTTAATGTCAGCATTTTCCAGACAATGACCCGTTCCATTTATACGGTATGTACCGTTTTATTCGCAACGTTCGCACTGTATTTCTTCGGCGGAGATACAACGAAAGACTTCGCCTTTGCCATGCTCATCGGTTTCTTCTGCGGCGCTTATACATCCATATTCATCGCCAGCCCGCTTTGGGTAACATTCAGAAGATTTTCCGACAGACGCAAAATGGCTAAACGCGCTGCTGAAAATTAAATAGAAAAACAAAAAAGCTAAGATTAAGTTTAGATACTTAATCTTAGCTTTTTTTGTTTTCAAAGACTAACTGTCTTTACACGTAATCAGCACGTTTGGCAAACGAAAAACAATTTACTATCGCTTTTATTATAACGCATAACAAAGTAAATTTCAATTTTCTTTATCTTTAAAAGTACTGGTTCGGCGCAATATAAGAAAAAAGATTTAATTATTAATTTCTCTCTATATTGCGCCGGGCAATTTT
>DCFC01000033.1 GCA_002314325.1 Megamonas hypermegale | reverse complement strand
TTTGTGCCAGCAAAGAAAAATTGCCTGGCATAATATAGAAATAAATTACTAAATGTTTATCTTTAACATATATTATGCCAAACGGTAGTTTCTTTAATTCAAGTTCTTTAGAAAGCAAAGAACTCGATAAATAGAAATTTTATATCCGTTGCAAAATATAAATTTCACTGTAAAAATCACCTTCTATTTTCGGCACGGTCAAGCCCGCATACATAAGTTCGCTTCCGCTGAAGATTTTATCCTGCCCATTTAATCGGTACAGTGCATTTTCCTTCAAACCTTTCAATTTCAAAACGGGATTTGTATATATCGGTTCTGCTAAAATCTGATAATAGCAGCATACGATTTTCGTTTCATCCTCCGATACAAAGCACCAGCTGACCGTATTCCTTTCAAAAGGATTTTCCATTCTGTAAAAAGTTCCCTTCTGCGTAATCTCTCTAATATTTTTATACCAGCTTATCTGCCGTTTTATTTCAGCCTTTTCCGCCTCATCAAGTTTGTTTAAATCCAGTTCGTAACCTAAATTGCCTGCCATTGCTACGGCAAAGCGCATGTTCAGCGAAGTAATTCGACCTACCTGATGATTTGGTACGATTGACACATGCGAGCCCATCGTAATCGGCGGAAACAGCATACTCGTACCGTACTGTATTTTCAATCGGCAAACAGCATCCGTGTTATCACTCGCCCAGGTCTGCGGCATGTAATGCAGCATTCCCGCATCATATCTGCCACCGCCGCTTGAACAGCTTTCAAACAACACATTCGGAAAATTCTGCGTCAAAGTTTCCATAATATAATACAGACCAAGCACATATCTATGCGACAATTCCTTCTGCTGCTTATCGTCTAAATACGCTGAACCTAAATCGGTCAAATGCCTGTTCATATCCCATTTTACATACGAAACATTTACACTGTGCAAAATATCAGACAGTCTGTCAATAACATATTGGCACACTTGAGGATTTGACAAATCCAGCACGTATTGGTAACGGCTCAGTATCGGTTTGTAATTCTGACTTCTGATTATCCAATCCGGATGATTTCTATACAGTTCACTTCCGGCCGACACCATTTCCGGTTCAAACCAGATACCGAAAGCAATCCCTTCATTATTAAGTTTCTCCGCCAAAGATTTCAAACCGTGCGGGAATTTTTCCCTATCCTCCAGCCAGTCGCCCAGACCTTGTGTATCTGTACAGCGGTTTTTAAACCAGCCGTCATCCAGAACAAAAAGTTCAATCCCCAATTCTTTAGCCTGCCGTGCCAAGTTCAGACATTTTGCCTCGTCAACATCAAACTGATATGCTTCCCAGCTGTTTAACAAAACGGGACGCAGTGCTTCCTTATATTTTCCGCGGCAAAGCTGATGTCTGTATAAACCGTGAAAAATCTGCGACATGCCGTTCAGCCCTTTATCACTGTAGACCAGCACACTCTCCGGCGAAACGAATTTTTCCCCGCTCGACAAATGCCAGCCAAACGTCGTTGAATTCATGCCGATTTGCATACGGGTCGTTTTATACTGCCCTACCTGTACACTTGCCTGAAAATCACCGCTGTAAATAAAATTCGCTGCCCAGACATTTCCTCTGTCCTCATTTGCGTCCTTTTCCATAAGAGCGACAAACGGCGTCGCCTGCGGACTGCTCGTTCCCCGTATGCTTTCCATAACGATACTGTCGCTACATAGAGCCCGGCGGTTTATGTTCTTTTCATTCAAATGAGCACCCGACAGCGTCATTACATCATAATCACCACCGGCAAAATCAAGGCTGAAACTCATTAAACGGTCAATATAAATATCAGCTTCGCCCTGATTTACAATTTCTGCATGGCGGCAAACGACATCGTATTTGGCCAAAATCGTATAATACAAATAAATACTAGCCTGCATTATTGTATCCTTCAATACAATGCGCAGCGTTTTAGCTTCATCTGTATTTTCTGCATATACGGACGGTAGTCCCGCCAATTTTTCCTTTCCGTCAATAATGGAAAAACCTCTGTAATAGAAACGGCTGACACGTTTGCCGTCTTTCGTTTGAATTATATATGCCGGATTTCTGAAATCGCCCTGATTGAAATCCGGATACTCTGCCAAAAGCGTATCCAGTGAAAACGTTCTGTCGCTTTCTACAGGATTAGAACAGAAACCTCTGTCATAAAATAACGGTGCATTGCTGCCGTTGTACGATTTTATATATTTACCGAAATAAGCATGTCTTAAATAACGATTTTTTTCAATACCTAAAATATAGCTGATACTCCCGTTTGACAGCATAAATAATTGTTGTTTTTCATCGTATTTTATCTCCAGCATGAAAACCACTCCTTATATTTTGTTTCCATTATTATTGTAGTTTATCTGCACCTGCATTAAAATGATAATAATCCGTTCTTTACTGTAAAATATTGTTATTTTAATCCGCATTTTCAAATTTTCTTAAGCGAAAGGTGGACTTTTTATGCTGAAAGATTATCCTTATACCGCTATAAAATACCAATTCTTTTCCGACTTGCCCTTGATAACTTTAGTAGGTATCGGTCTGCAAGATATTACTGACCACGCTTATTCATGGCACAACCTTCACCGGCGCGATAAACACTGTCTGCTTCAATACTGTATCAGCGGCCAGGGCGCATTGACGGTAAACAACTCCACATACACCGTATCTAAAGGCAAAGCTTTTCTTATTAACATTCCCGGCAATTCACACTACTATCTGCCGCAAAACTCCTCCCGCTGGAAATTCATATATCTGGAATTTTCCGCCGAAACCCTGCCCCTGCTCTGCAAAATTCACAATAGACTGGGTCCTGTTATCTACTTGGAAAAAGAAACTGAACTGATACAGCAGATATCGTCATTTTATGAACACGCCCTCAATAATACACTGAATTCGTTATTTCTGAATACAAAACTTGCCTATAATTTCTGGATGGATTTACTGAATTACAGCCTTGCCTATTCCGCTGAAAATTCCGCTAAAATAGATATTGCCAAACAGTATATCAAGCATAATTACCGGAAAAGCACATTAAATATCGATATGCTTGCCGACGAAACGGGCTATTCCAAATATCATCTGTGCAAAAAATTTCATAAACAGTTCGGCATTTCACCCATGAAATACCTTCAGCAGATGCGAATATCCGTCGCCTGTAAATTATTGATAAACAAGCCGGATTTCACCGTAAAAAAAATCGCTGCAGAAGTCGGGTTCAATGACAGCGACTATTTCTGCAAAGTCTTCAAACTGTTGAAAGGCACTACACCGAACACATTTCGCAAACAATCGGCCTACTATAACAGCCTACAGATAATTTATGAAAAACCGCAGAAAAATTAAACACAAAAAACGGCACCGAAAAAATCGCGTGCCGCTTTATTTTATTTACTGAAAGTATATGTTGTTGTCGTATGCGTTTCCTGACCGGCTTTAAGCACTGGAGAGTCAAATTTATCACAGTTTACAGCATTCGGAACATACTGTGTTTCCAGACAGAAAGCACCGCGTCTTACATAAATATGACCTTTTTTGCCCGGTTTTCCTTCCAGGAAGTTGGCGGAATAGAACTGTGCTCCCGGCATCGTCGTTGCCGCTTTCAGTACGATACCCGTCTTTTCCGATTTTGCTTCGGCAAAAGTGTACAGACCTTCATGTTTTGGCAAAAGTACCGTATGGTCGTAGCCTGCTGCAATTTCCAGCTGTTTATCTGCTTTTTCGATATCCTGACCGATTTTCTTGCCTTCGCTGAAATCAAACACATCGCCCTTTTCGATTGTACGGATTTCACCTGTAGGAATTAAATTTTCATTAATCGGCACCATTGCCGGACAGTTAAGTTTCAAAATCTGGTCGTAAACAGTGCCTTCACCTTCGCCATCCAGATTGAAATAACTGTGGTTAGTCAGATTAACGACCGTGTCCGCATCAGTTTTTGCCTTATAATCAATTCTCAGGCAGGCATCATCATCAAAGCTGTACGTAACTTCAACATCGAGATTGCCCGGATAATTTGCTTCACCGTCCGGCGAAGTGCGGCGAAGCGATACGCTGTTTTCACCAATCGTAAAATCGCTGTACACTTTCGTATTGAAGCCTTCACTGCCGCCGTGCAAATGGTTCGGTCCGTTATTAACTTCCAGCTGATACTCTTTGCCGTTTAAGGCAAATTTACCGTCAGCGATACGGTTGCCGCAACGGCCGATAAATGCGCCGTAGAAGAAATTGCCGTTTTCATATCCAGCCAAATCATCGTAGCCCAAAACGACATCATGCAGATTTCCGTCTTTGCCTTCAACAACGACTGCCTGAATTATGCAGCCGTAATTAATGATATTTACGTATTCGCCTTTGCTGTTTTCCAGTTTAAATTTGTAAACCTGTTCGCCTTTCGAAGTTACACCAAAATCACTTTTCGTTACTGTCATTTTATTTACTTCCTTTGTATAAATTTTATTCTATTCAACATGCCGACATGCTGCCGTAGTATCGCGCAAAACGAGTGTATTCTGCAATACGACCTGACGGCTCGTCTTATTTTCGTTGGCAATTTTTTCCATGAGCAGACTGGCAGCCGTCCAGCCTAAAGTCATCATGTTCTGGTCCATTGTCGTAAGTTTCGGTTCTATGAAATTACTGAGCAAAATATTATCAAAACCCATTACGGACATATCCTGCGGCACTTTAATACCCAGACGGTGACAGCCGTTTACCGCCCCGATGCCCATCAAATCATTGCAGCTGAATATCGCCGTAATCTCTTTCTTTTCTTGCAAGGTCTCGACAACTTTCTCCGCCGTCAATTCCACAGTTTCTATACTGTTGCCTGCACCGATATTTAAAATATAGTCTTCCCTAAAATTGTGCATTTTCTTCATTATTTCTTCATAGGCATTCTGCTTAAATTCATACGAGTCGCTTCTGTCCCCGCGAATAAAGCAGATATTTTTATGCCCCAGAGAAATCAGATATTCCAATGCTATTTTCGTACCTATCTGCTCGTCATTGTTCACATATGAAATTGCCGGTCTTTTGACGTATGAATTTATAAATACCATCGGCATACGCTCTGCTATCTGGTCAAAAAAATCACTGGCCACTTTTTCCGTATTCGGACTGATATTGATTATGCCTGAAACATTGCGCATCAAAAGTTCATTCATACATCTTTTTTCACTGATAGGATTATCCTTTGTGTAAGTGAGCAGCAGAGAATAGCCGCTGCTTGCCGTAAAACTTTCAATACCGTTTACTACTTCTGCAAAGAAAGTATTGAACAGACTGGGTACAATTATACCTATTATCGAAGAACGCTGCGTATTCAGTTCCCGAGCCTGAATGTTCGGTATATACTTTAAATCCCTGATTGCTTCGAGAACCTTGCGGCGTGTAGAGTCTTTTACCGGATAATTTCCATTTACTACGCGCGAAACTGTAGCCACCGAAACCTGAGCCTTTTTTGCCACATCAATTATCGTTGTTGATTTCATTTTCCTCAAATCCTTGCTTTAAATATCTCTCCAAAATATACTGCTTCGTTTAAATCATCGAATGGTGATGTATCAACGGCACATACTAGCCATTATAATCATTTTTAACCAATATAGCTACAGTTATTTTATTTCATTATTTTCAGTTTATTTTAAGTCAAATATACGCCATCTATAAATCACTATAGATGGCATATACTTTATTCCAGATTTTTTCTCTGCGAAATTACAAAGTCTTAACGAATTTGTTGAATGCTTCAATACCCTGAATATTGCGTTTGAATACACCGGCATGTAAAAGTACTACCATGAAGATTTTACCGACTTCAAATTTAAGCATGTCTTCAACTTCATCCGCTTTGATATCCTGATATTTTTCACGCAGCTGTTTATACCAGTCAGCATGTTTTGCTACCTGTTCATCATCGCTGATATCTTCTTTTCCGGCAATGAAGTAATCTTTCACTTTGGCCAATTCGTCTTTCAGGCGGGCTGGCAACACAGCAAGACCCATAACTTCAATCAAGCCGATATTTTCTTTTTTAATATGATGCACTTCATCATGCGGATGGAAAATACCGAGCGGATATTCTTCCGTCGTACGGTTGTTGCGCAAAACGAGGTCAAGTTCATATTTGCCGTCGCGAATACGGGCAATCGGCGTAATCGTATTATGCGGCTGTCCGTCGCTTTCTGCCAGAATATCTACAGACGCATCCGAATAACCTCTCCATGCATCCAGAACATGTACGGCAAAATCGATTAAATCTTGTTTATTGGAGCTGGCTGCACGGATTACGGACATCGGCCATTTTACTCTGCCTACACAAACATTTTCAAAACCTTTAATCGTATACGTTTCTTCCACCGGTGCTTTTTCCATAGCAAATGTATAATGACCGCCCTGATAATGGTCATGCGACAGAATGGAACCGCCGACAATCGGTAAATCTGCATTGGAACCTAAGAAATAATGCGGCAGATAATCAACAAAGTTCAAGAGATTTTCAAACGTTGCACGGCAGATTTTCATCGGTACGTGCTGGCTGTTAAGCAGAATGCAGTGTTCATTATAGTACGTATACGGTGAATACTGCATGAACCACTGATGACCTTCAAAATCCATCGGGATTAAGCGGATGGTCTGACGTGCCGGATGGTTGGCATGACCTGCATAGCCTTCATTTTCACGGCAAAGCAGGCATTTCGGATAAGACGAGGATTTCACCAGTTTGGCTTTGGCAATATCTCTCGGGTCTTTTTCCGGTTTGGACAGATTGATAGTAACGTCCAAATCACCGTATTCAGTTGCTGCTTTCCAGATGATATTCTTGTCAATACGGTCTTTGCGAATATAATTGGAAGCAATGTTTGTTTTATAGAAATAATCCGTTGCCTGTATCGGAGATTTTTCATAAATAGCTCTAAACTTTTTAATTATTTCGGAAGGACGCGGCATTACGCAGTTCATAATACGCGTATCGAACAAATCACGCTGTACTACTGTATCTTCGCACAGTCCTTTTTCTACGGCATAATCGAGCATATTTTCCAAAATATCATGAGCTATCGGCAAGGTTTCGTTGATTTCAACCGGTTCAAATTCATCTACCTGAAGCAAATCAAGCAGTAAATTTGCACTGTAATATTTATCTTCTTCCGCAATAAGTCCTTGCTGCAGGGCAAAATTCAAAAGACGATTTATTTCAAAATTCATATCCATTATCAAATAACCCCTTTTTACATACAACTCAAATGGTGATTAGTCTTCAAATCCGTTCGGATGAGCCTGATGCCAAGTCCAAGCCGTCTTAATGATATCTTCCATGCTCGTATATTTCGGATGCCAGTTGAGTATTTTCTGTGCTTTCTCACTGGAAGCAATCAGTCTAGCCGGGTCGCCCGCACGGCGCTGACCGTATTCGACTTTGATTTTCTGTCCCGTAGCTTTTTCAGCCGCATCAATCATTTCTTTTACAGAGAAGCCTTCGCCCGTACCGAGGTTGAAAATGCTGCTTTCATTGCCTGCGCGCAGATAGTTGAGCGCTTTCATATGAGCATCGGCCAAATCCATTACATGTACATAGTCGCGAATGCACGTTCCGTCTGGAGTAGGGTAGTCCGTACCGAATACAGTGATATGGTCGCGTTTGCCGAGCGGCACCTGCAGAATAATCGGGATAAGGTGAGTTTCCGTCGTATGTGCTTCACCGATATGGCCGTCTTCAATAGCGCCTGCTACATTGAAATAACGCAAGGAAACATATTTAATGCCGTTTGCCATATCCACCCATTTCATCATTTTTTCCATCATACGTTTGGATTCGCCGTATGGGTTGGTAGGATTTGTTTCGTCCGTTTCCAGAATAGGCACGCGTTTCGGTTCGCCGTAAGTTGCAGCTGTAGAAGAGAATACGATTTTCTTAACATCGTATTTAACCATAGCTTCCAGCAGAGTTTCCATACCGCAAGTATTATTATTGAAGTATTTCAACGGAACCTGCATGCTTTCACCAACGAGAGAATTTGCAGCAAAATGAATTACAGCTTCAATTTTATTTTCTGTAAACACTTTATCAAGGTCAGCCACATTGCGGATATCGCCTTCATAGAATTTAGCTTTTTCATGCACAGAAGCACGATGACCTGTTTGCAGATTATCGATTACTACAACATCTTCACCATTACTAATGAGTTCATAAACCATATGAGAGCCGATATAACCTGCTCCGCCACATACCAAAATTGCCATTTTAAATCCTCCTTAATCATTGAATAAATATATATAAAATGAAAAATTAGTAAACGTTTTCTAATTTCATTATACATCAACAAAAAAAATAAAGCAATACTTTTTAAAATTATTTTATTTCTAATATTGTAGACAATTTTCTCATACCCTATTTTCTGGCAAAGCAAGCAAAACCAACATAATTCAAACATATTTTAATCTAAAATAGTATTATATTCAGCAAAAACAAGATTTTTTTCGTATTTCATTATTGACTTTTGTTTATTAATGTTGCATTATGTGTTTTATAAAGATAAATCAAAGCATTCCAACAGTAATTAAGCAAAAGGAGTGTATATATTGTGACACAGAGGAATTATTATCTAGCTATCGACATCGGCGCTTCCAGCGGCCGCCATATTTTAGGCTGGATGGAAAACGGTACCATCCGCCTGGAGGAAATTTACCGCTTCGCCAATGGATTGATAGAAAAGAACGGTCATTTATGCTGGGATATTGACCGTTTATTTTCAGAAATTATTAACGGTTTGAAAAAATGCCGAGAATTAAACAGAATTCCGGCAAGTATCGGTATTGATACATGGGGCGTCGACTTTGTCCTGCTCGATAAAAACGGCAAAATGCTCGGCGACAGTGTTTCCTACCGCGATAAACGCACGGAAAACATGGACGAACAGGTGTATAAAATCATTTCCGAAAAGGATTTATACAGCAGAAACGGCATCCAGAAACTGATTTTCAACACAATTTATCAATTATACACCATAAAACAGACAGAACCGGAAATGCTCAACAACGCCAAACATTTCCTGATGATACCGGAATATCTCAATTTTCTGCTGACAGGACAAATCAAAAACGAATACACAAATTCCACAACAACACAGCTTGTTAATGCCAACACGCAGGACTGGGATTATGAACTGATGGAAATGCTCGGCATTCCTACGGAAATCTTCGGCAAAATCTATATGCCAAAAACAGTGGTAGGCAAATTGACTGATGAAATAGCCAAAACGGTCGGCTTTAATACGGAAGTAATCCTGCCGCCGACGCATGATACGGCATCTGCGGTGCTCGCCGTTCCGACAAATGATTACAACGCGATTTATTTAAGCTTCGGCACCTGGTCGCTCATGGGTATCGAACGCATGATACCGGACTGCACGGAACTGAGCCGCCAGCACAATTTCACAAACGAAGGCGGCTACCATTACCGCTACCGTTATCTGAAAAACATCATGGGTATGTGGATGATGCAGTGTGTGCGTAAAGAGTTTCGCCATAAATACAGTTTCCATGAATTATTCACTTTGGCGGACATCGCCAAATACTTCCCTTCTGTTATCGATGTAAACGACGAATCATTCTTAGCCCCTGAAAGCATGATTGCCGCTGTACAGGACTACTGCAAAAAAACAGACCAGGAAATCCCTCAGACAGAAGGCGAAATTCTTTACTGCATTTATAACAGTCTGGCAAAATACTATGCCAAAGTCGTCAAGGAAATTGAAGAAGTTACACGCCGGGAATATAAACGCATTCACATTATCGGCGGCGGCTGTCAGGATGTATTCTTAAACCGCCTGACGGCAAAATACACCGGCAAGGATATCTACGTCGGCCCGATTGAAGCAACGGCTGTCGGCAATATCGTCTGCCAGATGCGCAAAGCCAACGAATTCCCAGATTTAATTGAAGCTAGAAAATGTATTGCCAAATCCTTTGATGTGCATAAAACAGAAATTATCGAAGGCCGTTTTTGGGAATACGCTAACGACTAATAAATAAATTTAAATTTTTAGGAGGAATATACTATGTCCAGATTTGAAGAAGCAAAAGAAAAATACGCCGCATACGGCGTTGATGTTGACAAAGCCCTTGAAAAACTCGGTAAAGTAAGAATTTCCATGCACTGCTGGCAGGGCGACGACGTTTTAGGTTTCGACTCCGACTCCCTGACAGGCGGTATCGCTACAACGGGCAATTATCCAGGCAAAGCCACCACGCCGGAACAGCTCATGGCTGATATCAAAAAAGCCTACTCCTTAATTCCGGGCAAACATAAACTCAACCTGCATGCTTCCTACCGTATCACCGATGAAAAAGTAGACCGCGATAAAATCGAACCGAAACATTTCCAGGCTTGGGTAGATTTTGCTAAAGAAGAAGGCATCGGTCTTGATTTCAATCCGACATTCTTCTCTCATCCTAAAATGGTTGACAACATGACGTTATCCCATCCTGATAAGAATATCCGCCAGTTCTGGATTGACCATGCTAAAGCCTGCCGTAAAATCGCCAACTACTTTGGTGAACAGCTCGGTATCACCGCTCTTGATAATATCTGGATACCGGACGGCACGAAAGATGTTCCGGCTGACCGCATCGGACCGCGTGCCCGCTTGAAAGCAGCGCTTGATGAAATTTTCTCCGTAAAATACGACAAGAAAAATATCGCTGACTCCATCGAAGGCAAAGTTTTCGGTATCGGTGTTGAATCCTATACGGTAGGTTCGCATGAATTCTACATGAACTATGCTGCTAAAAATAATCTGATGTGCCTTCTCGATACGGGTCATTATCATCCGACGGAAGTCGTTTCCGATAAAATCTCCTCCATGCTGCTGTTCAACGACCAGCTTGCTCTCCATGTAAGCCGTCCTGTACGCTGGGACAGCGACCATGTAATCAAACTCGACGACGAACTGCAGGAACTGGCTAAAGAACTTGTCCGCTGCGACGCTCTCGACCGCGTATTCATCGGTCTTGACTTCTTTGACGCCAGCATCAACCGCATCGCTGCCTGGGTTATCGGCATGAGAAATATGCAGAAAGCACTGCTTTTGGGACTGCTCGAACCGCATGCACAGCTCAAGAAAATGCAGGATGAACATAACTTCACTGAACTTTTGGCTACACTTGAAGAAATCAAGACGCTGCCGCTGGGCGACATCTGGAACCATTTCTGCGAAATCAACAATGTACCTGTCGGCAAAGACTGGTTTAACGTTATAAAAGACTACGAAAAAGATGTATTATTAAAACGATAATTCTTGATATGTCTTAAAAGAAAGGATTGGAATTTATGTTAGTTACAGATGCAGAATTTGTCCAAGGGTTTATCCGCTTAACCGACGATGCTTTCCGCAAAGGCTGGCACGAACGCAACGGCGGCAATCTGAGCTACCGCATTAAAGACGAAGAAATCGAAGCTGTAAAAGACCAGCTGGCACAGCCGAAAGAATGGCTTCCTATCGGCGTAAGCGTGCCGAACCTCGCCAATGAATACTTTCTCGTTACCGGAACGGGCCGCTATATGCGCAATGTCATCTTGAAACTGGAAGAAAATATCGGCATTGCCAAAATTGATGCTAAAGGCGAAAATTACGCCGTTGTCTGGGGCTTGACCGTAGGTCACCGTCCGACAAGCGAATTTCCGACGCATTTAATGAACCACAGCATCAAAAAGGAACTCACAAACGGCGTCAACCGCGTAATCTATCACGCTCATCCGACGAATATCATCGCGCTTACTTTCGTATTGCCGCTCAATGATAAGGAATTTACGCATGAACTCTGGGAAATGGCAACGGAAGACCCTGTTATCTTCCCGGAAGGTATCGGCGTCGTTCCTTGGATGGTGCCGGGCGGCAGTGAAATCGCCAAAGCTACGAGCAAATTAATGCAGAAATACAATATCGTTGTCTGGGCTCATCACGGTATGTTCTGCTCCGGCAACGATTTCGACGAAGCATTCGGCCTTATGGATACGGCGGAAAAAGCGGCTGAAATCTGTGTAAAAGTTCGCTCCATGGGCGGCAAAAAACAGACTATCAGCGACCAGAACTTCCGCGATTTGGCACGTGATTTCAAAATCAATCTTAACGAAGACTTCTTAGATTAAAATTCTCCTTCGGTTCAGGGCGGTATAAAAACAGAATTATACCGCCGCCGGACCGAAACGCAATTGTTTAAAATTTTTTATTACGGAAATTAATTTTTAATATAGGGAAAAGGGGTTTTTATAATGACATATCAAGAACCATCACCTTGGAAAAAAACCATACTTGCCGCTATGACCAGTTATATTGATGCCGGTTCCATCGTCGCCGGTGCCGCAGGTCTCAGTCTCTGGCAGGCTTATCTGGGCATGGACGGATTTCAAATGGGCGCGCTCGCCGCTCTGTCCTCCAACGCCGGTTCGGCCGCAGTCGGCGCATTAATCGGCGGACGTATCTGCGATAAATACGGTCGAAAATTCGTTTATACGTATGACCTGCTTATCTATATCATCGGTATGCTCTTAATCGTATTCGGCGTGAACTATCCAATGCTGCTCTGCGGTTATATCATCGTCGGTCTCGGCGTCGGTGCCGATATCGTCGCTTCCTGGACACTGATTGCCGAAGAAGCGCCGGCCAAAGACAGAGCAAAGCATTGCGGCAGTGCTCAGTTTGCCTGGGCACTCGGACCTGCCGTCGTTTTACTGATTTCAGCATGGATTAACCAGTACGGCCTAATCGGCAACCGTATCGTCTTTGCTCACTTAATCGTCGTTGCCGCCTGGGTTTGGTACCAGCGTTTGAAAATGCCGGAATCAAAAGACTGGAAAGCTGCTAAGGAAGCAGAAGAAAAACTCATTGCCGAAGGCAAGGTTAAACCTGTATCCTACAGCGAAATTCTGACCGGCATCAACCTTAAAACTGTATTATTCCTCTGTGGCGTATATACCATCTGGAATTTGTGCGCCAGCACCTGGGGCTTTTTCATGCCGTACATTTACGAACATGTCGGCAATCTGTCCAACAGCATGAGCCAGCTCATGAGTGTAGGTTCGTTCGTAATTTCCTTCGTCGGCACATTCTTCATCTTCATGCAGCTCGGTGATAAAATCAGCCGCCGTCTGCTCTACGGTGTAATCGGCGGTATTTATGTCGTAGCATGGTTCGTCTGGACGCTTCCGCCGGAAATGCTCGTCATGTTCACCATTTTCGCCGGTGTCAACAACGGTTCCGGTCAGCAGGCATTCTACCAGTTATGGTGCTCCGAACTGTTCCCGACAAAATACAGAGCTACAGCTCAAGGTCTTACCTTCTTCATCACTCGTATCTTAGCCGCTGTATGGGGCTTCTGCGTACCGATTATCATGACGACGCTCGGCTTCAGATATGCAGCCATGATGCTCTGCGGCTTCGCTTTCATCAGCTGGCTTGTCGGCGTTATCGGCGCTCCGAAAACGGAAGGCAAAACGCTCAAACAGATTGAAATCGAACGCTACGGTCACGAAGTTAAATAAAATCTGTTACTAATGGCATAAAAATATATTAAGAGGTTTGCTCCAGTGCAAGCCTCTTAACTTTAATTAAAAGGGGATAATATTATGGAAAGATTTGCTTGGAAAGCCATCATCAAAGACGGCAAACTCGCCGAATACAAAAAACGCCATGACAATATCTGGCCGGAAATGAAACAGGTATTAAAAGAAGCCGGTATAAAAAACTACACGATTTGGAACGTCGGCAATGAAGTTTTCGGCTATTTCGAATGCGAAAAAGGCGTTGCCTATGCTGAAAAATATCAGGCGCAAAGTCCAATCGTGGATAAATGGAACGAATACATGAAAGACGTCATGGTCATGGAAATGGACCCTGTAACCGGCGCTCAGCCGAAAATGCAGCAGGTTTTCTTCCTCGAATAAATCTAAAATAGCAACAAAAAGACAGAACGCTCATTATCAATCAATGATACGTTCTGTCTTTTTATTTTTAATAGATTATTTTTATATCGTTGCTCTTTATAAATTCCAGCCATTCCGGGTTCGGTTCTTTATCCGTTACAATATAATCGACCTGGGACAAATCGCACGTTCGCGTAAATGCTATCTTGTCGAATTTGCTGCTGTCGGCCAGTAAAATACATTTCTGCGCCTGTTCTATCATCTGCCGCTTGATTATACTTTCCGGCTCGTTCGACTCCATCAGTCCTTTTTTTATATCAAGTGCCTTACAGCCGATAATCACCGTATCGACAAAATACTTCTGTATCGTGTCGCACGCCACCGCTCCCGTCAGCGCGTAGGAATGCGACCGCAGATTGCCGCCAGTCGATATTATATTGAAATCGCTGTTGACGAATTCATTAATCACCCGAATGGAATTTGTTATTATCGTTAAATTCTTTTTATGCTTCAAATGGTGCAATAGCGCCAGACATGTCGTACTGGCATCCACCATTAAAGTATCGCCGTCGTTTATCAGAAATTCCGCTTTTTTGGCGATATAATTCTTACCGACGCTGTTAATGCCAATACGCTTGAAAAACGATATATCCTGACTTGTATGGTCATTGATTACCGCTCCGCCGTAACAGCGCTTCACTAAATTCTGCTGTTCCAGCTTTTCCAAATCACGGCGGATTGTTTCATCCGTAACGTCAAACAGCTGGCTTAAATCCTGCACATAGACTTTTTTGTGCTCATTCAGTTTTTCCATTATCTTTCTGCGCCGCTCTATACCTAACATATAAACACTCCCCTGAATTATTGTCATATTTTTATTATAAAGAAAGTGCCTGTTCGGCACAATATAAGATAAATTTTTACGTTCATTTTTCTTTTGAAAGGTCAAAAGAAAAACGAACCAAAAAGAAAAAACCTTTTTTTAACGTTTCGCTAACGCTGCACTGGGCGAGCTTTCGCAACCATTCTTTATAAACAAACGATACACAGGCTCGAAACGCTTGGAATTTGGCTCGTGCCTTTTATTTCCAGCAGGAACTAAAATTTGAGCTGTTGACACTGTAAATTGCTACTCATGTTGAAACTTTAATCCATGTTAGAGCATTTTCACGGTAGCTTTAGCTATTAAAAATAAAATTTATTAGATGTGTTTTTAGTTCAAATGTTTGAGCGAAACGAGTTTTTGAACGTTACAGCTAATAAATTTTATTTTTAAAGTGAAAATCTCTTATGGNNCAAAGAAAAATTGCCCGGCGCAATATAAATATAAATTAGGAAATTAAATCTCTTTATCTTATATTGTGCCGAACCAGAACTTTCTTTAATTCAATTTCTTTAAAAACAAAGAAATCGATAAATAGAAATTGCCCGGCGCAATATAAGTATAAATTAAGAAATTAATTCTCTTTATCTTATATTGTGCCGAACTAGCACTTTCTTTGTTAAATCAAATTACTATATTTCATCATCTTATGCAGATGACTACTTTCATTTTTCATGAGCTCTTTTATGTTTCCCTGTTCGATTATCTTCCGCTCTCCCATGATGATGATATCATCAAAATAATCGGCAATGCTCAAATCGTGCGACGCTACAAGCATCGCCGCTTCCTTATCCGCTGCCATAAGCTGTTTTAAAAATTCATGCGCCGATACGATATCCAGCCCCGCCGTCGGCTCGTCCAGCAGAATAATATCTTTAGGGCGCGCCAGCGTTATTGCCAGCTGCATGCGGTGCTTCTGTCCGCCTGACAAATTAATCCCGCCTGCCGCCAGCATGTAATCCAGACCGCATTGCTGCACGAAACCGGTGAGCTGTACTTTCGCCAGCGCCTGATAGATTTCCTCATCCGTTATATCGGGATAAAACATTTTAAAATTATCCCGTATGGACAGATTAAATATATGGTGCTCCTGAAACGACGCGGCAAAATGCGCCCGCCACGCCTGTTTATCCCACGCCGGATAATTTTTCCCTTTTAAATACATATCCCCGCAAATAGGCTCTATCAATCTTGTCAGCAGATAAAACAGCGTCGATTTGCCGCAACCGCTGCCGCCGACTAAAAGCGTGCGCCTGCCTTTATACAGAGAAAAACTCATTTCGCAGCACAGCGGTTCTTTATAACCATAGCTTATATTTTTCAGTTCCAATGCGGCTTTTGTTTTTTTATACCGGTTAGAACTTTCATGCTGTCCCTCCTGCGGCTCTTTCACGAACTGTCTAAGTTCAATAAGCGAAGATTTGGCTTCGTCCAGATACTCTGTAAGCGCCGGAACAGCCGCCAAAATTTCCAGAACGGACTGTATCGTCAGCAAAAAGGCAATCGCCATAACGGCGCTGATTTGCTGCTCCAGTGTCAGACAGATTACCGTCTGTAAAATCACTATCGTAAATAAACCCAGCAAGATTTCACATATCAGCTCGATTTTACTTTTCAGCCGGAAATAACCGTTTCTCTGCCGCTGATATGCGTCAATCGCCCGCTTTGCATTATTCAGCTTCTTTGCCCCGAAATTATACGCAAAAATCTCTCTGCCGCCTTCATAAAATTCCAGCACTTCCTGCGGCAGTGACGACTGCACTCTCTCATACCGGCGGTAAAACTGCCAGACTATAAGCGGCATTATGACGATAAATACAAGCCATGCCGCCAATAATATGCCTACTAATAGCGCATTGTAAAAATCCGCCCATACCATCACCGCCAAACAGCAGAACGAAGCCGTAAACGGCGGCAAGAAAAACCGCAGAAAATCATCGCGGATTTTATCGACCGCTTCCACAATAATCGTATAAGCATCGCCGTTTGAGGTCTGCCGTTTAAACGGCAAAGCCGCTATGACTTTTTGCAAAACACTCGTGCGGAAATTCGTGAACAGCGCAAACGCCGCTTTATGCGACAAATACCGCTCCAGATAGCGCAGTACCGCCCGCATTATGCCGCAGAAGCGCACGCCAACAATCGCCAGCGACAGAACATACAACGGCGGCTGCAGTGCCGCCGAAGCGATGAGCCATGCCGACAGTCCCATCAGACTTACGGAGCTGAGCCCCGCCAGTGTTCCCACGACAACGGCTGCACTCAATCCCGTAAGCATCGGCCGCAATGCGATTTTCAATTCATTTATCATATCCGCAGCCACCTTTCGACCGTTCAAAAAGCCCAGCATAATACAAATTTGCATTTTTTAGCTCATCTATACCGCTGTACTCCGTGATTTTACCTTTATCCAGCATGATTATTTTATCTGCCGCCTCAATCGTCTGACGGCGGTGCGCAATTATCATCACCGTAACTTTGCCCTTCAATTTTTCCAGCACATCTTTAATTATTTCCTCATTGCGGGCATCCAGATTTTCCAGCGGCTCATCCAGCAGTAATAATTTCGGCTCATAAAGCAGTGCCCGCGCCAGTCCCAGCCGTCTTTTCTGCCCCGAACTCAGCTGCATTCCGCCGCCGACAATGCTGTCGTATCCGGACGGCTGCATATTTATAAAATCCGCTAAATTTACCAGCCGAGCCGTTTCCCGCAGACGAGCTTCACCGCACGGTCTGCCCATAGTGATATTTTCCCGCAGGCTCATCTGAAAAACATACGGCTCCTGCGCTACCCAGCCGATATTATCCAGCCATTTTTTTCGGGAAATAACGGCTAAATCCATACCGTCAATCACGATTTTGCCGCTTTTCGCTTCAATCAGCTTCAACAGCAGTTTGAATATCGTCGATTTACCTGCTCCGTTCACACCGGTGAGCACGACCTGCGAGCCGGCCGCCACCGTGAAACTTAAATTATTCAGCACCGCCCTATTTTTTTCATACGCATATGATACATCATAAAAACTTATTTGCGGCGGTTTTTGCATGATGAAATCAGTTTCTTTTTCTATACCCGCCGTTTCTTGCCCCTGCACCAGAGCATAAATTTCACTGGCGGCGGTAATACCGTTCATCGCATCATGAAACGCCGCCCCGAACTGGCGGAACGGCTGATAAAACTGCGGCGCAATTAAAAGACAGAAAAACACCGGCAGAAACTCCGCCTGCCCGTACAAAAGACGCAGACCGATATTCACGGCAATCACGGCAATACTGATTGTCGCGATAAATTCCAGCATAAAAGCGGAAAGAAACGCGATTTTCAATACTTTCAGCGTAGCCATGCTGAATTTCGCCCCGTTCTCTCTCATCTGCTCAATCTGTCTTTGCGTCTGATTATACGCCTTCACCACCAGAAGTCCCGGCAGTAAATCCGTCATAAAGACGGTTAGTTTCTGAAACAAGTGCCACTGTTTTTTATTCTCCTTATCGGCAATTTTCCCGATTAAGACCATAAAAAACGGAATGAGCGGCGCCGTAACAAAAAAAATCAGTCCCGATATCCAGTCACTGATAAATGCACATATTAAAAGCACCGCCGGAAAAGTCAGCAGTATGCCCAGCTGCGGCAAAAATCCCGTCAGATACGTATCGAGTTTATCCACGCCTTTCGTAACAAGCGCCAGCCACTGCCCTTCCGGTTTTTTCTCCACCGCTTTAAAATCCTGCGCCATTGCTTTCAGCAGTTCATAGCGAAGTCTGCTTTGCACCTTTAACGATATTTCTTCCATTTTTAAACGATTAATATAATTTAAAACGGCTTTTACAATAAAAAAGAAAAACAGCAACACCAGAAACGGAGTTGCTGCACTATGACCAAGTTCACCAAAAAGCAATTTATCGGCTAAATACGCTATGATGTATGAAATAGAAACAATCATAGTTGCCTGTATTATATTGGAAAGAATAACTAAAATTAACGTTTTCTTATATGGAAGAATATCTTTTACGATATTTTTATCCAGCATGATTAATATTCCAAATCCTTACGCGTAACGCGTTTTCTGAATACCCAGTATGTCCAGCCCTGATATATGAGTACAATCGGCACGAAACATACGGCCGCAATCGTCATGACCTGCAAAGTGTATTCCGTTGAAGACGCATTATAAATCGTAAGGCTCCAGTCAGGATTTAAAGTGGAAATCAAAATGCGCGGGAACAGACCTGTAAATACGGACAGCGTCGTAAATACGATTGCCAGCGAAGAACAGATGAAGCCTTTAACGTACTGACGGGATTTGTACACCAGCAAAATGGAGATTACGAATACAGCAGCCGCCAAAACCATAAAAATAGCCGAAAGAATATTGTTCCACATATCCGTATTTAAAACGGTGAAAACCATGCAGAGTACATAGAAAATCGCCGCCGTGCCGCCGACGCAGACGGAAACCTTGCGCAGCCGTTCAATTAAAGCCGTATCGGCAAGACGAAGCGTCAGAAACACCGTTCCGTGATAAGCGAACACCAAAAGGAAAGCTATACCGCCGATAATCGTATACAGCGACAACAAATCCCAGAACGTGCCCTTGTAAATCATTTCGCCGTTGATGGCAAAACCCTTCATCATATTCGTAACGGCAACGCCCCACAAAAATGCCGGAAGCGCACTGCCGATGAAAATAAGCCAGTCCCACAGATTACGCCAGATGGAACATTCGTGCTTGCTGCGGAATTCGAACGCCACGCCGCGCACGATAAGACCCAGAAGCATTAAAAACAGCGCCATGTACAGCATGGAAAACATTGTTGCGTAAACGTGCGGAAACGCTGCAAACATCGCACCGCCCGCGGTAATCATCCATACTTCATTGCCGTCCCATACCGGCCCGATGGTATTTATGAGCATACGGCGCTCCGTATCATCCTTGCCGAAAAACGGCAAAATCGTACCGACCCCGTAATCAAAACCTTCGAGAAAGAAGAACCCTACAAACAAAACAGTTACTAAAATAAACCATACAATTTGTAAATCCATTATGCTTCGCCTCCTTCGTCCAGTTTATGGGCATCCTTGCGTACGGATTTAACAGCAATCGTCAGCGCCGCTATCGCTAAAAGCGCATAAATAAGCGTAAAGCCGACCAGTGTTATCATAACTTCCGTCGTCGTGATATTCTGCGACACGGCATCGGAAACTTTCTGCAAACCTACAACCATCCACGGCTGACGGCCGGCTTCCGTGATAATCCAGCCGAATGTATTAGCAATAAACGGTAGCGGTAAAATCAGAACGAGAATATTTAAAAACCAGCGGCAGTTTTCCAGTCGTTTCGTATACAGCAGAAAACCGGCCAAAAGCAGCGCGCCAACCATCGCCACGCCGCAGGCAATCATAATTCTGAAACTCCAGAACAGCAGCACCACATTCGGAATGTAGTCATCATAACCATACTGCTGTACAAGCTGCGCCTGCATTTCATTAATACCTTTGACTTCGCCTGACGGTGCATTGTATATCATGCCCGAAAGCAGATACGGTATTTCAATGGCATCATGATTTACCTTGTTTTCCGTATCAATATTGGCAACAACCGTAAACGGAGCAGGGTCGGCCGTTTCCCACAGAGCTTCCATCGAAGCCATCTTCATCGGCACGTTCTTACCGATATACTGCGCCTGCATATGGCCGCTGCCCATCACGAGAAACAAACCTACAAGACCGTAAACAATGCCGGCTTTAATACCGGTTCTGAACGTTTCCACGTTCTCGCCGCGCAGCAGTTTATATGCACCCACAGCTACAACGATTATGCCCGCCGTAGTGATACCGGATAAAACGGTATGCGCATATTGCCCCACAACATACGGATTAGTCACCAGTGCCAGAAAATCCGTCATTTCCGCTCTGCCGTTCTGCACAGCATAGCCGACAGGATTTTGCATGAAGGAGTTGGCCACCAAAATCCAGAAAGCGGATAAATTACTGCCAAACGCTACAAGCCAAATAGACAAACAATGCAATTTTTTGGACAGACGGCCTTCACCGAAAATCCATACACCCAAAAATACCGACTCCAGGAAAAATGCCGTCAATGCTTCAAGTGCCAGCGGCGCACCGAAAATATCGCCCATAAAGCGCGAGTATTCCGACCAGTTCATACCGAAATGAAATTCCTGCACGATACCGGTTACAACACCCATGGCAAAAGAAATAATAAACAGTTTCCCGATGAATTTCGCCAAACGTTTATACACAATATTATCCGTTTTCAGATACATTGTCTGCATAATCGCAATGAAGATTGACAAACCAAGAGAAATAGGAACAAATAGAAAATGATAGATTGTAGTAATAGCAAACTGCAATCTCGATAGAGTTATAACGTCCATGTAAAAACCTCCCTTATCATGAAATATTTACTTTAAGTATAATTTAAAAATTATTAAAATGCAACAAATGGTATTAATAGATAATAATTATCACAGATTTCTAATAAAATTTTAATTTTATTTTTGCGCTGAAATAATATATACTCTTGTTGTTATTTAAACATTGGTGGTGATATTTTGAAAATTTTTCTTTCCCGCTTTTTTATTTTTCTCATCGGCCTTTTAATCGGCTCGATTATTACATTCAATACACTCGGTCTTATTCTCGGCAATATCATTTATCAGGAACTGAGCGACCCGAAATTAAACATCAACATCACGGGCATCGTCAACCATTCGCAGGATTTATCACAGATAAACGAGTTGGAGCAGACACTGCCCAATGCCCGGAAAATCACGCTGCCCTCCGCCGATAACCGGACAATGACCGGCACTTTCATCAATAACAATTCCAACAAAACCGTTATTTTAATTCACGGTCTGTATCAAAACCGCTCCATGAGCATAATCTATACCGACACGTACGCTCGGCTCGGTTTCAATGTTCTGCTGATTGATTTGCGCAGTCACGGCGAAAGCGACGGCATCATCACCTGGGGACAGACGGAAATAAAAGATATCGACCTGTGGTGCGACTATCTGCGCAGCTCGCAAAATCAGCACACAATCGGCATTCACGGCGTTTCGCTCGGCGGTGCTTTTGCTCTCCTGCACAGCGGCCTTTCGACGCACAGCGCCGACTTTTATGTAGAAGACAGTTCCTACAGCGATTTAAAAAGTCTGTACTACAATCATCTGCACAACATGGTGCAGCTTCCGACAAATTCCAAAATTCTCGATGTTCTCTGGGCATATTCGCAAATCTGTATGTACTGGCATACAGGAGCAACGCTCGACGACCTTTCGCCGCAAAAAGCCGTACAGAAAGACACCGCTCCGATTTTATTCCTGCACGGCGACGCTGATACTTTAATCCCGCCTGCCGCGCTGTATGATTTATACAACAACTGCCATGCACCGAAGCAAATGCACATCTTTAAAAATTCCATTCATGCGCAGGGAATTGCCGATTATCCTGAAGAATACAATCAAACCGTCCGCGATTTTCTGCAAGAAAACAACTTAATCTGATAATTTAATATGAGGTGTTCTATTTGAAACTGTACAATATGATTTTTCCCGTCTGGCTGTTATGGATTTTTCCGACAATGTGGCTCATTATAATGCCTGCCAATCTTATCATTGACAGCCTCGTCATTTGGCTTACGCTGAAATTTCTCAAAATCGCCGATATCAAAACCGTACTGAAAACGGTAATCTGGCGGACATGGGTCTGCGGCTTTCTCGCCGATTTTGTCGGCTGTCTGCTGCTGTTCTCCGTAAACCTGATTAAATTTTCACCGGAAAGTCAGATTTACTGGTGGTGGAATAATAACATGATGGCAGTAAACTACAACGCATTTGCCAATATTTACGCCTTCACCTTCACGACATTTGCTCTATTTATCTCCGCTTATCTGATTTACTGGTTCAACAGCCGCTTCTGCCTTAAAGAAGCACCGCTTTCCGCCAAGCAGAAAAAACAGCTGGCCATTTCCCTTGCCGTATTCACTGCACCATATGTATTTTTTCTTCCTTCTTCACTTATATTTTAACGCAAAAAGACACTATTTATCCTGTATGGCATAAATAGTGTCTTTTCATTCTTATTTTAAAATCACATCAATCAACCCCGCTGCATACGGTGCTATTTCATAGCGCTGAAACAGTACGTGCAGATTGCCGTCGTCATCTATATAAAACTCTTCCGGAAAAGCCGTGATGTCAAGCGGTATGATATCACTGTTGTACAATCTGTCGCCTACCTGCGCCATAACTTCTTTCGTCAGATTACTTACCGTATACAAATCTTTATCTTTGCCCGATACCTGATTTTCCTTTATAAACTGATTAAAACTTATCACATTGCCCTCATTATCGAAAGTCAATCCGTACGTATACGTATTCGGATGAGCCGCACCTTTCGGCATGGAGGAACAATCAATCGTCAAACTGAAGAAATTGGCATTATTAGCTCTAATATCGTAGCTCACAAAACCGGTAACCGGATAACCATCCTTGTTCTGTTTTGCCGTATAATCAATATACTTATTGACTATTTTTTCAATCTGCGAATTTATTCTCGACTTAATCAGAACATTGTCTGCATCCACTGTAGGATATTTGCCTTCTACAAACTCCGTCTTAATCTGATTTTCCTGCACTGCGTAGCCTTGCGTCTGCTCCTGTGCACCGGCCACACCGACGAGCAGCAGTATCATCACTGCTAAATTTGCAAAAATACGTTTTAACTTCATTTCAATCCCTCCTGAAGCATTTTTTTCATTATAACATGACAAGATTAAAATCATATTAAAACTATCAGTTATTTTCCCGTAAATTTCGGTGCTCTTTTTTCCTTAAAAGCGTTTATACCTTCCCTGCAATCCTGCGTACCCAGACAAAAAGTCTGCACAAGCGCTTCCTCATCAAGAAATTCCGCCAGATTATGATACGATTTATTGAGCATTTTCTTCATGTAAGTGATGGCAAACGGCGCACCTTTGGCTATTTTATCCGCCAGCTTTTCCGTTTCAATGACTAAATCCTCCTGCGTATATACGTGCATTACCATCTGCAGTTTTTCTGCTTCCTGCGCGCTTATCACATCTGCCGTGAACATCAGCTCTTTCGCCTTTTGCAGTCCCACCGTTTCTTTCAGCAGATACATACCGCCGCAATCCGGCACCAGTCCTACATTGACGAAACTCTGAATGAATTTGGCATTTTCACTGCTGCACACAATATCGCAGGCAAGCATCAAGTTCACACCTGCTCCCGCCGTTACACCGTTTACCATGGCAATAACGGGTTTAGCACATTCTTTTATGCGCAGCGTCATCTGTCCTACCCGTCTAATAAAATTCTGACGCTCCAAATCGTCCGTCAAACTTTCCAGATAGTTCAAATCACCGCCGGCGCAAAAAGCCCTGCCTGCTCCCGTCAAGATTATCACGCGGATAGCATTATCACTTTCCAGTTCCGTCAATGCCGCATGAAAATCCTCCACCAGTCCGTCATTCATCGCATTCAAACACTTAGGACGGTTCAGTGTCATAATTCCCAGTCTAGCTTTTCTTTCCACCAATACATTTTCCATATTAAAATCCTCCTGTATTTTATTTTTTCATTATAGACTTTTTTATAAATTGTACAGATTTATCCCAAACAATTTTTATTATTTTCAATAGAAACATACATCCTTTTTTTATTCCAATTATAATAAAAAGATATATAAACGAAAATAATGTTATAATTATTACTTATTGTGCTAGTTGATTTTCCAA
>DCFC01000054.1:21827-45936 GCA_002314325.1 Megamonas hypermegale | reverse complement strand
TTGGTTCGTTTTTCTTTTGACCGCAAAAGAAAAATGAACATAAAAAGACACAGACAAAAGCCTGTGTCTTTATTTTATACTTTATTTAATGTTGAGTCGATATCTTTATCGCTTACTTTTATATCTTTATCTTCTGTCGAAGCAGGTTCCGGATTTTCAGCCGGTTTTGCTTCTTCAACCGCCTTTGCTATCTGCGTTTCTTTCGTATCGCAGATGCCTTCCAAAGAGCCTGTTTCCATAATCTGTTTCAGGTCTTTTTCCTCAAGTGTTTCTCTTTCCATGAGAGCCTGCGCGATTAAATGCAGTTTGTCGATATTTTCCACGATAAGACGGCGGCATTCTTCATACGCTTCTTCGATATAACGGCGCACTTCCTTATCGATTTCGCAAGCGATATCTTCACTGTAGTTGCGCTGATTATTGAAATCGCGTCCCAAGAATACCTGGTGGTCCTGACCTTCACCGAAGGAGATAGGGCCGAGCACGTCGCTCATGCCGTACTGCGTAATCATGCTGCGGACGAGGCGCGATGCCTGCTGAATATCATTGGAAGCGCCTGTGCTGATTTCTTTGAGCACGACTTCTTCCGCCACACGGCCGCCGAGCATGGTTTTAAGTCTGTCCAGAAGTTCGCCGCGCGTCGCATAGGAACGGTCTTCTTTCGGCAGCATGAGTGTATAGCCGCCGGCTCTGCCGCGCGGAATAATCGTTACCTTGTGTACAGGGTCAGCGTTCGGCAGGAGCAATCCGACAAGCGCATGACCGCCTTCGTGATAAGCCGTAAGACGTTTTTCCCTGTCGCTGATGACCTTCGATTTTCGTTCCGGTCCGGCGATTACACGTTCGATGGATTCTTCCAGAGCATTCATGGAGATGGATTTTTTATTGCGGCGCGCCGATAAAAGCGCTGCTTCGTTGACGAGGTTGCTGAGGTCAGCTCCCGTAAAGCCCGGTGTACGGCGGGCGAGCACGTCCAAATCAACATCATCATCGACCGGTTTGCCTTTCGTGTGAACTTTTAAAATAGCTTCACGGCCGCGCACATCCGGTCTGTCCACGACAATCTGTCGGTCGAAACGGCCCGGACGCAGCAGTGCCGGGTCGAGAATATCCGGTCTGTTCGTTGCAGCAATGATGATGATGCCTTCGTTTGCCGCGAAACCGTCCATTTCTACAAGCAGCTGATTGAGCGTCTGTTCGCGTTCGTCATGACCGCCGCCGAGACCGGCGCCGCGCTGACGGCCGACAGCGTCGATTTCGTCGATGAATACGATGCACGGTGCGTTTTTCTTCGCCTGTTCAAACAAATCGCGCACGCGGGAAGCACCGACGCCGACGAACATTTCCACGAAGTCGGAACCGCTGATAGTGAAGAACGGCACACCGGCTTCACCAGCTACGGCTTTAGCGAGAAGCGTCTTGCCTGTACCCGGAGGGCCGAATAAGAGCACGCCTTTCGGAATTCTTGCGCCGAGGTCGTTGAATTTTTTCGGATGCTTGAGAAATTCCACGACTTCCGCCAGTTCTTGCTTCGCTTCATCCGCACCGGCAACGTCGCTGAATGTAACTTTGACTTTGCCGTCGCCCATCATTTTGGCACGGCTTTTGCCGAAGCTCATTACACGGCTGCCGCCGCCCTGCGACTGCTGCATGATGAAGAACCATACGCCGATGAGCAGCAGCATAGGTAATAATGAAGAAAACAGCGTCGTCCACCACGGCGTTTCCGGCGGATTTTCCGCTTTGATGTCCACGCCGTTTGCCTGTAAATTCTTCACGAGATTTTCATCACCGTTAGGAAAGCCCGGCGTTATCGTTGTAAATTCCGTACCGTCCTTGAGCGTTCCTCTGATGTTATTGTTTTGAATTACAACTTTCGAGACATTTTGACTGTCTACCTGTTTTATAAACTCTGTGTAGTTTATCTCCTGCTTATCCGTCGTATCCATGGAAAAATGGTCTATCACGGTGATAGCAATCAGGATAATCAGCAGATAAAAACCTACATTGCGTAAAAATTTATTCAATCGATTGCCTCCTTACAGCAAATATCTGCAAATTATAGTTCTTAATTATAGCATAGAACTGTATTATTTAATAGTATGCTTTTACTTTTTCGTGTAGACTTCCGGTTTTAAAATGCCGATATACGGCAGATTGCGGTATTTGCTGGCATAATCAAGGCCGTAGCCAACCAGAAATTCGTTCGGCACGTCAAAGCCCACGTAATCGACTTTCACGTCGACTTCGCGGCGTTCCGGTTTGTTCAAGAGTGCACACAGTTTCACGCTGGCCGGATGGCGGGACTGGAGCACACGGAGCAGATACGACAGCGTGAGACCGGAATCCACGATATCTTCAATGACGATTACGTCTTTGCCTTCAATGCTGAAGTCCAAATCCTTCAGGATTTTTACTTCGCCGCTGCTGCTGGCGCTTTTGCCGTAGCTGGAAGCCGCCATGAAGTCAAAAGCTACCGGCACATTGATGGCGCGCACCAAATCAGCGTAGAAGACCATTGCTCCCTTTAAAATGCCGATGGCGTATATTTCTTTGCCTTGATAATCCCGATTAATCTCGTCTGCGATTTTCTGCACGCATTCTTTTAACTGCTGTTCCGTATACAGAACGGATTGAATATCGTCTTGCATTGTTTTCATTCGTAAAACCACCCATTTATAAATTTTTTATACTTAAATATATTATATTTTTACTGTCTTTATTAAGCGCATAATAATTGTCCTGCTGGACACCGGCTATCCAGATGATGCCGCGCCCGTCGCAGACAAGCGGCACGCTGTCGCGCAGTTTTGCCGGAATTTTTCTGTCGATAAAGATATCCTTGACTTTTTTCGTGCCGTTCATGCCCTTCGGCATTATTTTATCACCGGCGCGGCGTGTCCGCACGAAAATTTCTCCCGACAGTTTGTCGCCGTCGACAAAGCACTGAGCATTCCCCGTTATCTTAAACGGTTTTGCCACTTTTTTCATTTCAATGATGCAGCCGCCCGGCAATACGGCAGCTGTGTTCATCTCTATTTTTATATTGTAGCCGTTTTCAATAGCTGAAGGCGCATTTGCAGCGGTATTTTTTTGAAAAATCACTTCGCCGTAGCCGTATTCCGCCGTCAGATACTGCGGCAGCTGTAAAATAAGCCCGGCGTGTCCGCTGTGCACGAACCGGTCGATTTTATCGACATGCTTTGCCGTGATATTTTCCAGATTTCCCTGTACATTTCTGATTATCAGCCTGTACAGTGCCGTTCGCAGTGCAATATGCTCTTGTTTAACCTGCAATACATCCAGGTGTACCTTTCTGTCGGCGCTTTGTTTACAGATATTATTATATACTTTCTGTGCCGAAAAATTAATATAATCATTCTGCTCAGCAATTATTTTAGCACTGTTGCAGATGGATTTCACTATGCCGCTGTTATATTTTTCCAGCAGCGGCAAAAGTTCCAGCCGGATTTTATTGCGTTCATATTCAAGGCTCAAATTTGTTTCGTCAAGGCGCGGCTGCAAATCGTATTTTTCACAGTACGCCTCTATTTCCCGCCGGTACAGGCACAGAAACGGCCGTACGATATCGCCGTTTACGGCACGCATGCCGCTGAGCCCCGCACTGCCTGCCCCGCGGATTAAATGCTGCAAGAATGTTTCTGCCTGGTCGTTCAAATGATGAGCTGTCGCTATTTTCGCCGAGCATGTCGCATCCTTTACTTTGCGCAAAAAGCGGTAGCGCAGAACTCGCGCCGCCGTTTCCATAGACATTTTCCGCTCTCGGGCAAAATCCGGCACGTTTAAATGTTCCAGATAAAACGGCAGATTGTATTTTCGGCAGTAATTTTGCACATAGCGGGCATCTTCCAGCGAACTTTCCTGTCTGATACCATGTTCGGCATGTGCTATATACAGTTGCAAATCATGTTTATGCTGCAGGCGGCGCAGTATATCGACGAGCGCCATGGAATCCGGTCCGCCGGAACAGGCTACGACCAGACGGTCATGCGCGCTGAATAAATCGTTCTCTAAACAAAATTTTTCAACTTTTTCTATCATTATTAATTAATCCCTAAAGAAGTCTAACCTCAAAAAGCACTCCTTAATCGCTTAAAGAGTGCTTTTTATTTTATTCGTATTTACGGGAACCGCCGCCGCGGCCGCCGCGTTTGGAATCTGTTTTACGGCGCAAATCCGTAAGTTTTTCATCACTATCTTTTAAAAACTTAGATAATTTATCTTCAAAAGATACGCTGTTGTTGTTTCTGCGAAAATCGTTATTGAATTGTTTGCGCGGAGTCGGGCGATGATAATTGCCACTTTGTTCTGAGCGTACGTTTTTTTCTTCGCTTTTCTTTTCCTGCAACTGTTTAATGGATAATCCGATTTTTCCCTGTTCATCGACGCTGAGCACTTTTACTTTCACTTTGTCTTTTTCTTTGAGAAAGTCATTCACGTCTTTGACGTAAACGTCAGCCACTTCTGAAATATGCACCAAACCGACTTTGCCGCCAGGTAATTCCACGAATGCACCAAATTTAGTAATACCGGTTACAACACCTTCTAGGATATTGCCCACTTCGATTGACATACTGTTTTTATGTCCTCCTTAAGATAAATAACTATGACTTTTATTATTATAACCTTGCTCAATAATTAGTGTCAACATAAGTTTATCATTTATTTTCGCTGGAAATATACGGCACTTCTCCCGGTTTCGTCATGCCCAATTCCTCCCGCGCCACTTTTTCAATATAGTCTCTTTTTTCCAGATTTGCCTTTTCCTGTTTCAGTTTGTCATTTATCTTTTTGGCCTTGTCCAGACGGCTTTGCGTTACTACCGTTTCCTGGTTCAGCTCCGTCATGTAAACTTCCTGTTTCACAATGATAAAGCCGAGATAGGCTATTATCAGCACAAACGACAAGATGACAAACCGTTCGATTATTTTTCTCAATATTGTCATTTCATTCACCCGAAAACTTAGTCCAGTCCTAGCATGTCGGCGGTAATATCGGCGATATTATCGGCGGCGCTGACTTTTTTCAATCGTTTCGCATTATTTCTGAGCCGCGGCAGTATCGTAGTATCCGACAGGATTTCCCGAATTGCCGCACCGAGTGTGTCTTGATGTTTTACCCACACGGCGGCACCGTTTTGCGATACGAACTTGGCATTGTCCGCCTCCGGACCGGGGATAGGATTTTGCAGTATCATCGGCAGTTCCATCGCTAGAGCCTCGCTTATCGTCAATGCGCCGGGCTTGCTGATTAAAAAGGTGGAAACAGCCATCAGTTCCTGTACATTGTGCGAATAGCCCCAGACCGCAATTTTATGCTTGGAATGCTGCGCATATTCATTGAGTTCCGACCAGAGCGACACATTTGCACCCGTTATGACTAAAATCTGCAATTCGTTTTTCAGTTCCTCCAGTTGAAGAAGGGCGTCCTTCACACCGCCGAGACCGAGACCGCCGCCCATGAGCAGTGCCACCGGTTTGGATTTGTCCAGTTTGAATTTATGCATCAGTTCATTTTTGTCGTATTCCAGCGAGAAATTGTAGCCGATAGGAATTCCCGTAGCGAAAATTTTCTGCTCCGGCAGTCCCTGTTTCACGAAATCGCTTTTCAGCTGTTCACTGGCTACGAAATAGATATCTATATTCTTATAAAACCAGAACTGGTGAAAGCAGAAATCAGTGACGACCGTGATTATCGGGATATTTATTCCGCCAGTCTGCTTTAGGTACGAAGCCGCTGCCACAGGAAAAGGATGCGTGCAGATGAGCATATCAGCTGCATACTTATTGATTAATTCCTTCATGTCCTTTTTCATGGCATGAGCAAACACCGTCTGCAGCATGCTTCCTTTGCCCGCGTCCGCCGTGAATTTATAGAAGAATTCATAGACGCTCGGCGTATGGTCAAGCATTTTCAAATAAATATCTTTTACCAGACTGTTGAAATATGCCGTTTCCGTCGACATAAAATCGACTACATCTATTTTATTGGCAGGATATTTTCTTTTAATCGCCTCTGCAACAGCATTAGCCGCTTTATTGTGTCCCGACCCCATCGAAGCCGTAACAATAAGAATGTTTTTTCCTGACATAATAATTGTCTCCTTTGGCATTTAAATTCAGTATGTATTGCCTACTTATTGCGCAGTTGATTTTTTAAAACAGTATAATACTTTATATTTAGTGAGGCTAAGTGACAACATCGAGCGGATATAAAGTATTATACTGCTGTACAGGCTCGCTGTTTTGCAAGCACAATAAGTATTGCTTAATTTATTTTACATTTTAGCATAATCAATTTATACTGTAAAACAAATGTACGGTATATCATATCATTCTTTTATGAAAACAATATAAATCTTATGTAAAAAATTTACTTATTGGAGGCTTTTTATGAAAAAATACTGGGAAATTCTGCCTGTTGATGAAAAAAAGCAGCAAGCAATAATGAAAGCGCTGCACATTTCGCCGCTGTTGGCGCAGATTTTAGCACGAAAAAATTTTTCGCCGGAGGAAACGAAAGAATTTTTAAATCCGGCGCAGACGGCTTATCATGACCCTTTTCTGCTTAAAGATATGGACAAAGCATGCGCCCGTCTGGCAAAAGCACTGGCGGCGCAGGAAAAAATCTGCATATACGGCGATTACGATGTCGACGGCATTTCTTCGACGGCGCTGCTCGTTACGGTGCTGAAAAATCTCGGCATGAATGCCGATTATTATCTGCCCGACCGCCACAGCGAGGGCTACGGGCTGCATACGGCGTCGCTTGATAAATTAATTCCGCGCTACGATTTAATTGTTACGGTCGACTGCGGTATCACCGCCATTGAGGAAATCGCCTACGCCAAGGATAAAATAGACATCATCATCACTGACCACCACTTGCCGCGCGAAGCTCTGCCGGAAGCACTCGCCATCGTCAATCCCAATCAGGCGCAGTGCCCGTATCCGTGCAAAAATCTCTGCGGTGTCGGTGTCGCTTTCAAACTGTGTCAGGCATTGTATCAGACTTTGCACAAAGACCCTGCTGAGCTGGAGCAGTATCTCGATATTGTGGCACTCGGAACGGTCGCCGATATTGTGCCTTTGATTGATGAAAACCGCCGTTTCGTCCAAAAAGGTCTGAATAATATCCGCAATCTCGGCATGCAGGAGCTTTTAAAAATATGCAACTACGAAACGGATACGGTGAATACAGGTCATATCGGCTTTGGCGTAGCCCCGCGATTAAACGCTGCCGGTCGCCTTACACACGCCAGCAACGCTGTCGAACTTCTGCTGACGGATGATAAAGCTGTTGCCGCTGAAAAAAGCCGCTATCTCGACGCGGAAAATAAAAAACGGCAGGATATCGTCGAGGATATCTTCAATCAGGCCGTCGCTATGGTGGAAAAAGCGCAAACAGGTCAGGACAAAATCATCATCGTCGTCGGTGAAAACTGGCATGAAGGCGTAATCGGCATCGCCGCTTCCCGTCTGCAGGAAAAATATTACCGTCCCATCATCATTATCGCCGTCAATGACGGTATCGGCAAGGCTTCGTGTCGCAGTATCGAAGGTTTTCATATGAAAAACGCACTCGATTTCTGCGCAAACGATTTTGTCGTCTACGGCGGTCATTCCATGGCAGCGGGCTTTACCATCGAAGCGGCAAAAATCGCCGCTTTCACCGCGCATATCAAAGATTATGCTGAAAAAAACGTGCCGGAGGATATTTTAACGCCGGTCTGCAAAATAGAAGCTGTCGTCTATCCGCAGGACATCACTTTGGATTTAATCCATGAACTTTCACTTTTGGAACCATTTGGCATGGGCAACACGAAACCGCAATTCGTTTGCCAGCACCTTTACGTAAGCCAGTGCAAAACAATCGGGCGCGAAAATACGCATCTGCGCTTTGTCTTTGAATACAGCGGCCAGCGGTTTACGGCAATCGGCTGGAACATGGCGCAGTATGCCGAGCAGATTGCCTACAAATATGTCGATATCGTTTTTCAGCCGGAAATCAACCACTGGAACGATAAAGACTACATTCAGTTCAAGCTCATCGATATTAATCTAAGCGGCGATGCGCCGATATTTCTCGAAAAATATCCGTCCTACGATACTGTCGGCAAAGTTTATTTGGCAATGCGCCGTCTGACACTGCAAAATGCTAATGGGGCTGTAGCGGTATCCGCCGTAAATAGCGCCTTAAAACAATTCTACAATATAAATATATCGGAATATGCTTTAAAGACCTGTCTTAAAATCATGCAGGAAATAAATATCATATCCCTGCCTAATGAAAATACTGCGATTTTAAACACTGCTTTGCAGACTAAAATGGATATAAATACTTCGCCGACCTTTGCGCGAAGATTTGGGTCAAAACGGCTTTAATCCTGTATACAGCCTTTATTTCATTGACTTTGACCTGTCAGTTAAGCTATAATTAGATAAGTTTTTTTCATTTTTATATACATATTTCCTCACCGTATCACTTGGATAATAATATGTATGTATTGCAATCATAGAAATTTGGAGGTTGATTAGTTTGAAGTATATGAGCGGTAAAGAAATCCGCAGAAAATATCTTGACTTTTTCGTGAAAAATGGACACTTAGAACTTCCGAGCGCATCCTTAATTCCGGACAATGACCCGAGCCTTTTGATGATAGGCGCCGGCATGGCTCCGTTTAAAGCTTATTTCACCGGCAAAATGAAGCCGCCGTGCACACGCATTACGACGAGCCAGCGCTGCGTCCGTACGGGCGATATTGAAAATGTCGGCCGCACTGCCCGTCATCATACGTATTTTGAAATGCTCGGCAATTTCTCCTTCGGCGATTATTTCAAATACGATGCCATCCGCTGGGCATGGCAGTTTTTGACAGAAGAAATGGAACTGCCGAAAGATAAACTCTGGGCGACCATTTATCCTGATGATGATGAAGCATATAAAATCTGGACAACTGAAACAGATATCAATCCTGACCACATCGTAAAACTGGAAGATAATTTCTGGGAAATCGGCAGCGGTCCGTGCGGTCCTGACTCGGAAATCTTCATTGACCTCGGTGAAGAACGCGGCTGCGGCTCGCCGACCTGCGGCGTAGGCTGCGACTGCGACCGTTTCCTCGAAATCTGGAACCTCGTATTCACGCAGTTTGACCGCACGGAAGACGGCAAATACAATCCGCTCACGCATAAAAACATCGATACGGGCTGCGGTCTGGAACGACTGGCTTCCGTAATGCAGAACAAACCGTCCAACTTCGAAACGGATTTAATGTTCCCTATTATTGAATATGCAAGCAGTGTTGCCGGTGTTGAATATGGCAAGGATAAGGAAACGGATATTTCCTTAAAAGTTATCGCCGACCACGCAAGAAGCATTTCCTTCATGGTTATGGACGGTATTCTGCCTTCCAACGAAGGACGCGGCTACGTACTGCGCCGTCTGTTGCGCCGTGCCGTTCGCCATGCGCGCATGCTTGGTATTCAGAAGAAATTCCTTGCTGGTGCCGTAGATGTTGTTGCTGAAATTTACAGCGGCGTTTATGATGAACTCACGAACCGCAAAGACTACATTAAAAAAGTCATCACTCTGGAAGAAGAACGTTTCGCTACAACTTTAAATCAGGGTATGGAACTTTTAAATGAAGAAATTGCTAAATTGAAAGCTGAAAATAAAACCGTTCTTGACGGCGAAGTCGGCTTTAAATTATACGATACGTACGGTTTCCCTTGGGAACTTACCGATGAAATCCTGCATGAAAACAATATGACGCTCGACAAAGAAGCGTTCGACAAAGCTATGGACGAGCAGCGCACCCGCGCCCGCAACGCCCGCGGTGAAAACAAGCGCATGGATATTCCTGATTTGCGCGACAGCAATATCGGCGAACTGAAAATTGACGAAAATGCCCGTCAGGCAAAAATCGCCTGCATCTGGAAAAACGCTCAAATCACCGATAGTCTGGAAGACGGCGACGAAGCCGGTGTAATTTTGGACGTAACGCCGTTCTACGCTGAAGGCGGCGGACAGGAAGGCGATATCGGCGCATTAAAATCAGCTATGGGCAGCGCCGTTGTCATCGACACGAAAAAACTGCCGGACGGCACCGTGTATAATATTGTTCATGTAACGGAAGGCAGTCTGCACACAAGCGATGCGGTGGAAATCACTGTCGATATGGAAAACAAACTCGCTTCCGCGCGCAACCATACGGCTACCCATCTGCTGCAGGCGGCTTTGAAACGTGTTGTCGGCGACCATATTAATCAGGCTGGTTCTTTCGTCAACGCTGAGCATCTGCGTTTTGACTTCTCCAGCTTTGAACCGATTTCCGCTGAGCAGCTCAAGGAAGTCGAAGACATGGTCAATGCGGAAATCATGACGGGACAGAATGTGGAAATTTCGCTTATGAAGCAGGATGAAGCTAAAGCGAAAGGCGCTATGGCTCTGTTCGGCGAAAAATACGGCGATATCGTCCGCGTCGTAAACGTTCCGGGCTTCAGCATGGAACTCTGCGGCGGCAGCCACGTTAAGAACGTCGGTCAAATCGGCGTATTCAAAATCGTCAGCGAAACGGGCGTTGCTGCCGGTGTAAGACGTATTGAAGCACTCACCGGTAAAGCGGCTGTCAGCTACATGAACGAAAAAGCGCAGCTTTTAGCGCAGACAGTTTCCGCCTTGAAAACGACGGAAGCCAACGTTTTGGATAAAATCAGCAGTCTGCTCGCTGAAAATAAAGAAATGAAACAGGAACTTGCCAAAGTTCAGGCTGAACGCGCCAAAGCCGACTCCCAGAAACTCCTGATGGGTCTGGAAGAATACAACGGCGTAAACGTAATCGTCGGCAAAATTCAGGCTTCAAATATGGATGAGCTTAGAAACAGTGCCGACCTCATCTGCAACAAATTTGAAAAACCGGGCGTTGTCGTACTCGGCGCCGTACTCGGCGACAAAGTAAACTTCGTCGTAAAAGCCAACAAAGATGCCGTATCGCGCGGTATCCACGCCGGCAAAATCGTCAAAGAAGTGGCGCAGGCTGCCGGAGGTAACGGCGGCGGTCGTCCGGACATGGCTCAGGCAGGCGGCAAACAGCCGGAAAATCTGCCGCAGGCATTCGACAAAGCTCACGAAATCATCAAAAACCAAATCAAATAACAGAGGAGGCTTTGCGCCTCCTTTTATTTTGGCGGAGTTGTTGCAGTGTAATATTTAGCTGTCTTTACACTGAAACTTTTGTTATAATTAAGACATGCAGTTAAAGTATTCTAATAACGTTTGACTGCTCCAATTTATAATTTATTCGTTGTGCTAGTGAAACATCGTGCCTGTAGCCGGCAGTATAATAGTTTATATGCGTTCGATGTTGTCATTTAAATTATTATACTGCTTTGAAAAATCAACTAGCACAACGAATAAATTATATTAGAAATAAATTTTTTCAGAGGTGATTACGATGTCCAATATTAAAGATGAAACCATGATGTTTAATTTTGGCGCAGATGACGATAAAGCAGCAAAAGCACTCTGTCTTTCCTGCCGTGCTATGCTCGAGAAGGGCTACAGTCCGATAAATCAGCTCGTTGGCTATCTTCTGTCCGATGACCCGGCGTACATTACCAGCAACAGAAATGCCCGCAATGAAATCCGCCGGCTGGGACGCGATGAACTTTTGGAGGAACTCGTGCGTTTCTATCTGGAAAATAATGAAAATATCAAGAAGGGAACAGAATAATCCATGCGCATAATGTCCCTCGACGTGGGCGACCGCACTGTAGGCGTCGCCGTAAGCGACGAACTTCTGTTTACGGCGCAAGGCGTAGAGACAATCCGCCGCAAATCCTACAAAAACGATTTAGGCCGCATAAAAGAACTCAGCCGTCAATTTGAAACGACTAAATTCGTAGTCGGTCTGCCGAAAAATATGAACGGCACCGTTGGTGAACGCTGCGAAATCGTCAAAGTGTTCGCCGCTAAATTAAAAGAGGATATTCCTGAAGCCGAAATCATCTTCTGGGATGAAAGGCTGTCCACCGTCGCCGCCGACCGCTACCTGCTGGAAGCGGATATCAGCCGCGCCAAACGCAAGAAGGTAATCGACAAAATGGCAGCCGTATTTATTTTGCAGGGATATCTTGACAGTTTACGATAATTGGAGAGATTTTAGATATATGACCAGAATTGACAGACGCGAAGCCGACCAGATGCGTCGCTTTAAAATAACAAAATACTTTCAAAAGTATCCTGCCGGTTCCGTGCTCATCGAAACGGGCAATACGAAAGTAATCTGCGCCGCCACGCTTACAGACGGAGTACCGCCGTTTCTGCGCGGCAGCGGCATTGGCTGGCTTAACGCTGAATATTCGCTTTTACCTTCAGCCACGCTTACCCGTTCACCGCGTGAAGCGGCCCGCGGCCGCCAGAACGGCAGAACACAGGAAATCCAGCGTCTTATCGGCCGCTGTCTGCGCTCTGTCATGGATTTCAAGGCGCTCGGCGAACGGACCGTTACGATTGACTGTGATGTAATCCAGGCGGATGGCGGTACGCGCACCGCTTCCATCACCGGCGCATTTATCGCGCTTACTTTGGCGCTTGAAACGATTTACGACCCGAAAAAACCGTTTCCGCTCAAGGATTTTTTGGCAGCAGTGAGCGTCGGTCTGTCCAAAGACAATGAACCGATACTGGATTTATGCTACGAAGAGGACTCCTCCGCCGTTGCCGATATGAATATTGTAATGACGGGCAGCGGCGAATTTGTGGAAATTCAGGGAACGGGCGAAAAACATCCGTTCACGCACAAGCAGTTTTCTCAGATGCTTGCCTTTGCTGAAAAAGGTATTGATGAGCTTATTTCTTATCAAAAGGATATTTTAGGTAATGATTTAGTTTGGAAGATAGGAAGGATTCCTTAATACTGATGAAAAAAATTATTGTTGCAACGAAAAATCAGGGCAAAGTCAGAGAAATGATATCGGCCTTTAAAGATTTAGATGTAGAACTTCATTCGTTGAGCGAATTCGGCGCTTTGCCGGATGCTGTGGAAGACGGCACGACTTTTGCGGAAAATGCGTTGAAAAAAGCTTCTTTTTATGCTAAAGAAACGAACTGTGCCTGCCTTGCCGACGACTCGGGCCTTGAAATCGACGTACTGGACGGCGCGCCGGGTATTTATTCCGCCCGCTTTGCCGGTTACCATGCCGACGATGCCGCCAACAATCGCAAAATGGTGGATGAGCTCGCTAAAAAAGATGTTACCTCGTCAAGAGCTCATTACGTCTGCGCTCTGGCGTTCGTCGATACGGACGGCTCTGTTTTGGAATGCGAGGGCAGATGCACCGGCCAAATCCGCAACTTTGCCAAAGGCGACGGCGGCTTCGGCTATGACCCGTATTTTTATCTGCCGCAGCTTGACAAAACAATGGCGCAAATTACACTGGCGGAAAAAAATGCCGTCAGTCACCGCGGTGCAGCACTGCGAAATATGGAAAATCTACTGCGAGGCTATTTAAAATGAAACTGGGAATTATGAGCGACAGTCATTACAATTTGGACGCCATTGACGATGCCGTCTGTCTGGCTGACGATGTCGACGTCTGGTTTCATGCCGGCGACAGTATTGAGGATGCCCAGTATTTGGAAAAAGTTTCCGGGAAAAAAGTATATGCTGTTGCCGGAAATGTCGACTGGACTGCGGACGGACCGGACAGCATACTGGTAGATATCGGCGGCATCCGTATTTTTATGACGCACGGTCATGCCTATAATGTCAAGACGGGCCTTGAATATCTGAATGAGCAGGCGGAAGATGTGAATGCCGATTTAATCATCTACGGACACAGTCATGTCGGGCTGAAAAAAACTATCGGCAACAGACTGTTCGTAAATCCCGGCAGCGTATCCGAGCCGCGCGACGGTCTTTTCCCGTCGTTTATGACGGCAACAATCGAAAACGGACAAATTCGCATTAAACGCATATTTATAAAATAATCTGTTGTGCTGGCAAGACATCGAAATTATATCAGCAGTATGATACTTTATATTCGTTCGATGTTGGCACTTAACCTCACTAAATATAAAGTATCATACTGCTAAAAAAATTGATCGGCACAACGGATTTATAAAATAAAAATTGTTTATAGACAACATAAATCTGCATAATAATATTCTATTTGTATTTATCATCTTTATAGTTTAAGCGGATAATATAAATGGAGTATTGAATGGTTTTCTTCTATAAATATATTTTATTCATAAAAGTGAATAGGCTTCAACTTTAATAATATTAAGGCTTTACGGCTTTTTTAGTGTTGAAACGCACTTAAAAATATGCTAAAATTTTCTTTACACAGGGATATTTTTTATTCCGCAAAATTGTAACGATAATGTCCCGCAAACTGAATGGTATTTTGCATATTGTTCAGTTGCGGTGCTTAATTTTGAGACTGGACAATCTCTCAGCAAATATAAATATATCAAAATTTGCTAAAAAGTTTTTACAAACTGTGTCCTCAACCGTCCGTTCATAAACGGGGATTGCCTATAATACTTAGGAAGTTTAATATACACAATTAAACAATGAATAAAAATTAATCTATTGGAGGGGTTATGGTGCGTACAATCCAAGCAGAAACAATTACCCAAGAAGTAGCGCAGATGTGTAAAGAAGCTGCCTACTATTTACCAGGAGACGTTTTCGCGGCTCTCGAAAGAGGCAGACTCAGCGAACAGTCTCCGGTAGGCCGAGACGTGCTCGACCAGATTATCGAAAATGCCAAAATCGCTAAGGCGGAAGACAGACCTATCTGCCAAGATACAGGCATGACTATCGTGTTCGTTGAACTCGGTCAGGACGTTCACATTGAAGGCGGCAACTTAAACGATGCTATCAATGCCGGTGTAGCTAAAGGCTATACGGAAGGATATCTTCGTAAATCCGTTGTTGAAGAACCGCTCTTTAACCGCAAAAACACCGGCAACAATACTCCGGCTGTTATCTACACGGAAGTTGTTCCGGGTGACAAACTGACTATCCAGGTTGAACCGAAAGGTTTCGGCAGCGAAAACAAATCCGGTCTTAAAATGCTCGTACCGGCAGACGGTGTTAAAGGTGTTAAAAAAGCTGTTATGGACATCATCCTTCATGCAAGCTGCAATCCTTGCCCGCCTATGGTTATCGGTATCGGTATCGGCGGAACTATGGACCGCGCTGCTGTTATGTCCAAAAAAGCTTTGCTTCGTCCAACCAACGTCCGCAACGCACATCCTGAATATGCAAAATTAGAAGAAGAACTTTTAGAAATGATCAATCAGACAGGTATCGGCCCGCAGCTCGGCGGTACTACAAGTGCTCTGGCTGTAAACATCGAATGGGGTCCGACTCATATCGCCGGCCTTCCTGTTGCAGTAACTATCTGCTGCCACGCATGCCGTCATTCTAAACGTGTATTATAATTATTCGGGAGGTACATTTAAATGGCTGAAAAAATTCGCATTACCACACCTTTGACTGAAGAACAGTCTCGTAAATTAAGAGCAGGCGACAGCGTTCTCATCAGCGGCGTTATCTACAGCGCGCGCGATGCTGCTCATAAAGTTATGACAGAAGCTCTCGCTCGCGGAGAAAAACTTCCTATCGATTGGCATAACCAAATCGTTTATTACCTCGGACCGACTCCTGCAAAACCTGGTAATCCGATTGGCTCGTGCGGACCTACTACATCCGGTCGTATGGACGCTTATACTCCGACAATGCTCGAACAGGGCATTAAAGGCATGATTGGTAAAGGCTCCCGCGACAAAGCAGTTGTTGACTCCATGAAGAAAAACGGCGTTACTTACTTTGCTGCTGTCGGCGGTGCTGCTGCCCTCATCTCCAAATGCGTGAAAAAATACGAAGTAATCGCTTATCCTGAACTCGGACCTGAAGCACTCGCTGCTCTCACGGTTGAAGATTTCCCTGCAATCGTTGTAATCGACTCCGAAGGAAACAACTTCTACGAAATCGGTCAGGCTCCTTATCGCAAATTCGATATCGACCAAATTAAATAATTAAACAAAATCCTGAGCTCCTTTTTTTGGAGAGGGGCTCAGTTTATTTTGTCAACCGTGAGGCACCCGGGGATTGCTATTTTTATTTTAACGAATTCAAATAGAAGCTTTTCAGCATGTCGTAAGTGTGTAAATTTTCCCTATGAAAATTAAAATGTACAGGAGGTTCAAGGATGATTCACACAACATTTTACGTTCGCAGACTTCACTCTCTCTGCGGTATCGTTCCTGTAGGTTTATTCTTACTCGAACACATTTTTACAAACGCCACTGTATTGGGCGGACCGGAAGTATTCAATACGGCAGTAGGTCATTTGGCTGCTATTCCGCACGCTATTATGCTGCCGCTTGAAATCTGCTTTATCTTAATTCCGTTTCTCTTCCACGGCTTGTATGGTCTTTATATTTTAATGCAAGCTAAAAACAATGCTACAAGCGGTTACGGCTATGCCCGCAACTGGAACTTCTTCCTGCAAAGAATAACGGCTGTTATTATCTTTGTATTCTTAATCTGGCATGTTGTTTATCTCCGCATTATGGTAAAAGGCGGCGGCACTCCGATTTCCTTCGAACTGATGCAGGCTTATCTGTCCAATCCGATTATCTGGGCTGCTTACCTTATCGCTATGATTGCAACTGCATTCCATTTCTGCAACGGTCTTACTACATTTGCCATGACCTGGGGTATTGCAAAAGGTCCTCGTATTCAGACATTCTGCTCCCGCATTTTCATGCTTTTATGGGTAGTATTATCGCTTATAGTACTTGCTTCCATGGCAATGTATTGGTTTTAATCTTTAATTTTAGATATAAGGAGAGACTCACGTGAAATCTACCAAAAAAATCATCGTTGTCGGCGGCGGTTTATCCGGTCTTATGGCTACGATTAAAATTTGTGAATCCGGCGGTATTGTAGATTTATTCTCTTATTGCCCGGTAAAACGTTCTCACTCCCTCTGCGCACAGGGTGGTATTAACGCTTGCATGGACTCCAAAGGTGAACACGATACTATTTGGGACCATATCGACGATACAATTTACGGCGGCGACTTCTTAGCTGACCAGCTCGCTGTTAAAGGCATGTGTGAAAACGCTCCGAAACTCATCAAAATGTTCGACCGCATGGGCGTTCCGTTCACTCGTACACCGGAAGGTAACCTCGACCTTCGCAACTTCGGCGGTGCAAAACACAAACGTACCTGCTTCGCCGGTGCTACAACAGGCCAGCAGCTCCTTTATGCTCTCGATGAACAGGTTCGTAAACTCGAAGTAAAAGGAAAAGTTAAAAAATACGAATTCTGGGAATTCGTTCATATCATCAGAAACAAACAGGGCGTTTGCCGCGGTATCACAGCTCAGAACATGAACTCCATGGAAATTCAGGCTTTCCCTGCTGACGCTGTAATCCTCGCAACAGGCGGTCCTGGTATGATTTACGGTAAATGCACAGCTTCCACTATCTGCAACGGCTCCGCTGTTTCCGATGTTTATCAGGAAGGTGCTTACCTCGGTAACGTTGAATTCATTCAGATTCACCCGACAGCTATCCCGGGCGAAGATAAAAACCGCTTAATGTCCGAAGCAGCCCGCGGTGAAGGCGGCCGTGTATGGACTTACAAAGACGGCAAACCTTGGTATTTCCTCGAAGAAAAATATCCGGCTTACGGCAACCTCGTACCGCGTGATATCGCAGCCCGCGAAATCTACAAAGTATGCGTTCATATGGGTCTGGGCATTAACGGCGAAAACCGCGTATACCTCGACCTTTCCCATATAGATGCTGATTACTTAAACCGCAAACTCGCCGGTATCATGGAAATTTACGAAGAATTCGTAGGCGATGACCCGCGTAAAGTTCCAATGCAGATTTTCCCTTCCATTCACTATTCCATGGGTGGTATCTGGGTAGACCGCAAACATAGAACGAATATTCCTGGTCTGTTCGCTTCCGGCGAATGCGACTATCAGTATCACGGTGCTAACCGTCTCGGCGCTAACTCCCTCCTTTCCGCTGCTCACTCCGGTACAGTTTCCGGTCCGGAAGCTATCAGCTGGGCAAACGGCGACAGTGTTTGGGAAATCGAAGGCAAAGTTCTTGCTGAAGACAACGGCGACGCATTGACTGAAGCTGAACTGGCTGCTGCTAAACAGGCAACTGTTGACGAATTCGAAAAAATCATGAGCATGGACGGCGACGTAAACGCTCATATGCTGCATAAAGAATTATCCGATTTGATGCTGCGTTACTGCTTCGTTGAACGTATCAATAAAAACCTGGAATTCTGCTATGAAGAAATCAAGAAAATCCTCAAGAAATGGGATCATATCGGTCTTACAGATAAAGGCCGCTGGGCAAACCAGGAAGCAATGTTTGTACGTCAGCTCCGCAACATGATTATCTACGCTATGGCAATCTGCAAAGCAGCCCTCATGCGTAATGAAAGCCGCGGCGCTCACTTCAAAGAAGAATATCCTAACCGTGATGACGAACATTTCTTAAAGACAACTCTTGTTCACATCAATCCTGAAACTTGTGAACCGATTATCGAATACATTGATTTCGATCACTCCTTAGTAAAACCTCGTCCACGTCGTTATGATATCACTAAAGGAGGCAAAAAATAATGGCAGATACTAAAAAAACTGTTCATCTCATTATTGAACGTCAGGACAGTCCTACTAGTAAACCATACACTGAAGAATTTGAAATTCCTTATCGCCCGGCGCTCAACGTCGTTGCTGCTTTAATGGAAATCCAGAAAAATCCTGTAACAAAAGACGGCAAAAAAACTACTCCTGTAGTTTGGGAATGCAACTGTCTGGAAAAAGTTTGCGGTGCCTGCATGATGGTTATCAACGGCCGCGCTCGTCAGGCTTGCGCAGCTCTTATCGATAAAATGCCGCAGCCAATCCGCATTGCTCCGGCTCGTACTTTCCCTGTAATCCGCGACCTCTTAATCGACCGTACTGTTATGTTTGAAAGCCTCAAACGTATTCAGGGCTGGATTAATGTTGACGGCAGCTGGGAAAACCGTGAAGCTCCTATTCAGAACCCGTACACTGCTGCTACTGCATACGAAATCTCTCACTGCATGACTTGCGGCTGCTGCCTCGAAGCTTGCCCTAACGTTGGACCTCAGTCCGACTTCATCGGCCCTGCTCCGACTGTACAAGCTTATCTGTTCAACCTTCATCCGTACGGCAAATTCGACAAAGAAAAACGTCTTAATGCCCTTATGGAAAAAGGCGGCATCACTAGCTGCGGCAACAGCCAGAACTGCGTAGAAGTATGTCCGAAACACATTAAACTGACGACTTACCTCGCACAGCTGAACCGTGACGTAAACAAACAGGCTTTGAGAAACATCTTCGATAAATAAGCCAAGATATACAAAAAGGTTATCTCCCGAATTGATGGGAGATAACCTTTTTATTTTGGCTCGTTTTTTACATTATTCAAATTCATCTAATGATACTTTTAATCTTAGATTGACTAAGTTTAGCAGCTTTTCTAATCAAAATTCAAATTCATCTAATGATACTTTTAATCGTGATATGGTAAGTGCAAAACGTTTTGTAAGGTGTTCATTCAAATTCATCTAATGATACTTTTAATCATAGACTGTTTAGCTAAGGAGAGATGAACAAAATGTATTCAAATTCATCTAATGATACTTTTAATCGGTGTTGCACCACATGTATACCTACGCCGTAAAATAATTCAAATTCATCTAATGATACTTTTAATCTAACGAAAAATTAACATTTCTGTTTATCAGTATATTCTCAAACCGTTTATTTAGCAAGGTTTTTAGTGTTTTTTACCAACTGTGACCTATTGTGCTAGTTGATTACCTAAAGTAGTATAATAGTTTATATTNNAGGTTAAGTGACAACATCGAACGAATATAAACTGTTATACTGCTGGTTAATTTTTTTGATGTCGCCTCGCCCGCGAGTGACACATGCTACAGCTTGTACAAAGTTTGCGATAATTTTGCTGTTGAACCAAGAGTACATCTTTGAAAATATAGAATAAAACTTATACTTTAATTTCATTCAATAACGCTGTACGTAAAACTTTAGAAAAGTTTATTTTACGGCGTTCAGCTTCATCATTAAGCCATTTAGGAATTGTCAATGTTTTTTTCACGGATTTAGTAAAATGTGTACGAGCATACTCCTTTACATCAACTGATACCATATTTACAAAAGCTTTGACATAATCACTATCAGCGTCATCTTCACAATGAATATCAATTTTATCCATAGGCGTTGGTGCCGGAACCGTATTACCGTCAAGCTCCTCCGAATAGATATAACCCGCTAAACAATCCACTGCCATAGCCATTGCCTCATTTAAAGTATCGCCGCATGTAGCAAGATGATTTAAATCCGGAAAAATAACAGAATAACCGCCTTCTTTTTCTTCATAAAAAATAGCAGGATATATACTTAACATAAACAACACCTCTTTAAACTTATTTTTTAGAGGAGAAAGCCGGGTTATTTCAACCCAGCCTGTCTGAGTATGGAATTTACGACACGAAGAGATAAGTCTTTTTCCCATGATTGGGAATAGTTACTTTACCCGGTCTATCATCATGTACATAATGATAATGTGAACCTTGCGCATCTTTAAACTTCCATCCAGCGGATAAAATGATTTTCTCCATTTGTTTGAAGTTCATTTAATCCCTCCTCAAAAAACAATATAACATAAAATACGTATAATGTAAATACGTATAAAAAGACCTTATCATAAAGATAAGGTCTTTTAGTTCGTTTTTTATATTTAATGATACTTTTAATCTTTGCTTTTTCCTGGCATTTTTCCTTATTTTCGTCCAATTTAAATACATCTAATGATACTTTTAATCTAACGAAAAATCAACATCTCTGTTTATCAGTATGTTCTCAAACCGTTTATAAAACTGCACTTACGAAAGTTATACTTTTTATAACTTCATAAGTGTAGTTTTTATTTAGCAATATTTTTAAGCCAGAATTTCTGCAATCGCCTCTTTAACGACTGTTTCCGGTACGTCTTTCGTGATACATACTTTACCGATATCTTGCAGCAGCACCCAGTTCACTGTGCCGTTGACTGTTTTTTTGTCGTGGAAAATATCGGCATAGATTTTTTCCGCTGTGCAACCTTGCGCTTTTTGCGGCAGATTTAACAGTTCAAGCAGCTTTTCCATATCGGTGACGATTTTTTCGTCAATCATGCCGAGTTTGGCACTGATTTTGGCCGCGCCGACCATGCCGATGGCTACGGCTTCGCCGTGATTGTACTTTTTATACTGCGTTTCCTTTTCAATAGCATGTGCCAGCGTATGTCCGAAATTCAAAATTGCCCGAAGTCCCGCTTCTTTTTCATCCTGCGAAACAACATCTGCTTTTATTTCGCAGGAACGCGCGATTACATGGCTGATTGCTTCCGATTGCAGGTGCAGAATTTCGTCTTTATGGTCCAGCAGATACTGATAAAAATCTTTGTCATAAATATAACCGTATTTCACCACTTCGCCGAGCCCGGTGGCGATTTCCCGCTGCGGCAGGCTCTGCATCATGTCCAAATCCATAAATACGGCCTGCGGTTGATAAAATGCGCCGATTAAATTCTTGCCGAGCGCATGGTTTACCGCCACTTTGCCGCCGACGCTGGAATCCACCTGCGCCAGAAGACTCGTCGGCATCTGAATGAACGGCACGCCGCGCATAAATGTCGCTGCGATAAATCCTGCCAAATCACCGACTACACCGCCGCCGAGAGCGATAATCGGCGATTTTCTGTCCAGCCCGTGCTCGATAGCCTGTGTGTACAGCGTTTCGGCGCAGGAGAGCGATTTCGACTGTTCGCCCGCCGGAATTACAGCAATTTTTACATCAAGTCCTGCTTCGTTCAAAACAGACTGTATTTTTGCGCCGTACAGCGGCTCGATATTCGTATCCGTAATCAAAAGAGCCTTGCGGGAAAATTTTCTGCTTTGCACAAAATCAATTATCTGCTGTTTTAAATTATGTCCGATGATAATATCATACGATTTATCACCTAAATCAACTTTTACAGTGCGCAATTATCTCACACCCTTTAAATATTTTAAAATTATTTCCACGTTCTGTAATGGAGTCGTATTGTCCGTCTTTACGATTAAATCGGCATTTTTATAGAATTTGGCGCGCTTAGCCATGAGTTCCACAATTGTTTTCAGCCGTTCTTCTTTCGTTTTTTTTGCCAGAAGCGGCCGCTTATCATTACCGGTACGTTTTAAAATAGTGTGCGGCAATGCAGCCAGCGATATGACGATGGCATTGTCGCGCAGTATCTTCATGTCTTCCTCTTTCGTCGCCACGCCGCCGCCGGTGGAAATCACCTGATGATTTCTGGCGGCTATTTTTTTTATCGTTTCCGTTTCCCGCGCGCGGAACACGGCTTCACCCTCGCTGGCGAAGATATCCTTTATTTTCTGTTTGTAAATCTTCTCGATTTCATTATCCGTATCGACAAAACTGTAACCCAGTTTATAAGCCAGAAGCTTTCCAGTAATCGACTTGCCCGACCCCATAAAGCCGATAAGCACAATATTCGATTTCATATTCATCCCTTAATTCGTTTCGTATACGCTTCAATATTATGGAGCAAATCCGTCATGCAGCTGCCGCCGAACGTTTCCAGCACGGCTTTGGCGATTGTAAGCGCCACCATTGCTTCGCCGACTACAGAAGCCGCCTGAACGGCGCATACATCACTGCGTTCCTTGCAGGCGAGAACTTCCTGCTTACTTTCAATGTCTACCGAATGAAGCGGCGTCATCAGTGTCGGTATCGGTTTCATGCAGGCACGGACGATTATCGGCTCACCGTTGCTCATGCCGCCTTCAATGCCGCCGGCGTGGTTTGTCTTACGGTAAACATTTTTCGTTTCATCATAGAACATTTCATCGTGCAGCTGGCTGCCCGGTTTTTCCGCATAGCCGAAGCCATCGCCGATTTCTACGCCTTTTATCGCCTGAATGGACATCATGGCACCGGCAAGCTGCATGTCGAGGCGTTTGTCCCACTGAATATGACTGCCTACACCGATAGGCATGTTCTGCACGACAACTTCAAACACGCCGCCGAGCGTATCGCCCGCCTGTCCTGCGTCGCGGATTGCCGCACGCATTTTGGCTTCCGCCTGTGCATCGTTGCAGTTTAAATCGCTGTCATTCGGCGCAAGCGTTTTGTAATCAGTGTTTGATGTGTCGGCTTTTACGCCGCCGATATTTATCACCTGCGAGACGATTTTAATGCTGCACGCTGCGAGGAATTGGCGGGCCAAAGCTCCCGCTGCCACTCGTGCAGCCGTTTCTCTGGCGCTGGAGCGTTCCAGAATATCGCGGATATCCGTGCGGTCGTATTTTTTCACGCCTACATAATCAGCATGACCGGGACGCGCCGCCGTGACTTTGCCCCAGGTCGGCGTACCCATGACAGACATTCGGTCCGTCCAGTTTTCCCAGTCTTTATTGACAACGCGCAGCGTAACAGGGTCGCCCATCGTTTCGCCGAAACGCACGCCGGACAGGATATCGACCTTATCCGTTTCAATCGCCATGCGTCCGCCGCGGCCGTAGCCTTTCTGGCGGCGCGCCATCTGCATATTCATTTCATCGAGATTTATTTTAAGACCGGCAGGTATTCCTTCGACAATGGCTGTCAGGCATTGTCCGTGCGATTCTCCGGCTGTTAAAAATCTGAACATAAGCAAAAACTCCCAACTTTAATTTATAGTATGTTTATCAAATGTGCCGTAAAGCCCCGTGCTTTAGCACTGAGGATATAAGGCACGTCCGACGAATTTGTGTAAGCAATTGAAGTCGGACTATTTAGCTTTATATAGCTATATGGTATCATAAAATTATGAATAATGTAAGGCGGTGAGATAAATGAAAACCTATTGCTTTAAGCTGTACAATTCCAAACAAAACAGAAAACTTCATAGACAGATTAACGCAGCAGGTCTTATTTATAATCACTGCATTGCACT
>DCFC01000054.1:0-21814 GCA_002314325.1 Megamonas hypermegale | reverse complement strand
TTATTTAAAAAATCATTGCACAAATTTACTTTGCAGGGACACTTGACTAAACTGAAAAAACTAACAAAGTTCAGCTATCTTAATGAAATTGGCTCACAGGCGGTGCAGAATATAACTGAGCGTATAGACCGCGCCTACAAGCTGTTTTTCAGAAATCAGAAGCATAATATCCGTTCAGCCCCGCCGTCATTTAAGAAAGTACGCAAGTATAAATCGTATACTTTGAAAACGTCAGGTTGGAAACTGTATGACGGAAACATTATTAGAATAGCCAATCAGAAATACCGGTATTTTAAATCACGGGATATCGACGGAAAAGTAAAAACAGTAACCATAAAGCGTGATGCTTTAGGCGATATTTATTTGTATTTTTCCTGTGAAACAAATGAAAATGAAGTCTTAACAAGAACAGGTGAAAGCGTCGGTTTCGACTTCGGTCTGAAGAAATTTCTCACAGGTTCAGAACGGAAAAATATTATTTCTCCGCTGTTTTTTAAACGAAATGCAAAACTAATCGCTAAAGCTAATCGCAATTTATCCCGTAAACAGAAATCTTCCAACAATCGTCAAAAAGCTAGACTGAATTTAGCAAGACTGCATAAAAAAGTAACAAATATGCGTCGTGATTTTCATTGGAAAACGGCACAGTATCTAGCCCAAAAATACGCTTTAATCTCTATCGAAAACTTGAATTTAAAAGCTATGCAGAAACGCTTCGGTAGAAAAATATCAGATTTAGGTTTTGCCGACTTTGTAAACAAATTGAAATATGAAGCAGAAAAGACAGGTTCCATCGTTATTGAAGTAGGAAAATTCTTTCCGTCAAGTCAGCTGTGCAGTAATTGCGACTACCAAAACAAAGAACTCAAAGATCTGAGAATAAGGCAGTGGACTTGTCCAAAATGCGGCAAACACCACGACAGAGATTTAAATGCCGCTATAAATATAAAGAAAGAAGGAGAGAGAATGTTCTACTCTCGTTAAACGATAAATATGGGCAGGGCGTTGTCCATTGAGGAGAGATCTCATAAGACTGTCATTTGATAGCAAGGTTCGTCAGTATCCCAGAATCCCCTAACTGGGGAGTACGTCAAAAGTTATCATTATTCATTATAACCAAAAAATAAAAATCACGCTATACTTGTACTAAAAATTTAACTAAACATCCATAGGTATTGACACTATTTGTAAAATTTGCCAAAATACTAATGTAGACAAGGAGATAGAAAATGAACGACACAGCAAAAATAACATATTTATTCAACAGCGGTTTCATTCTGGAAACGGATAACTGGGCGATGATTTTCGATTATTATCTGGATGAACATAATCTTGTTTTACCAGCAATCGAAAATAAACGTGAAGTATATTTTTTCGCCTCGCATGCTCATTTTGACCATTACAATCCGCAGATTGCCAAATTCAGCGGCAAAACGACGCGCTATTTTCTCAGTTATGATATAAAAAAGGCGCTGCCGCCGGAAAACAAAACGGTCATTCTCGACGAGTACACAACGTATGAGGACAATGGCATACTCGTAAAATCGTTCAGTTCGACGGACGAGGGTATCTGTTTTTACATTGAAAAGGACGGCTGGCGGATTTTCCATGCCGGTGATTTCAATTGGTGGCATTGGAAAGGCGACACGGCGGAAAATATCGCTTTTGCCCGCAACGGTTTTAAAAAGCAGCTCAAGCTTATGGAAAATCTGCAGACCGATATTGCTTTTTTCCCGGTGGACAGCCGTCTGGAGGAATTCTGGGATATCGGCGCGCGTGAATTTGCCGCGCATACAAAGGTGAAAAATCTCATCACCATGCACAATGTCAGCCACAAAATCTGGCAAGTGCCGGATGATTTTCCGCACAAAGATGAAATTTCCGTCTGGAGTCCGCGCTTTGCCGGAGATACGCATATTATAAAACGTTGAAACGGGGTATTATTTTATGAAGAAAATTTTATTTCTCTGCTTGCTGACAGCTCTTTTCGGGCTGATAAATTTTACCAACTGCTCTTTGGCAGAAAAACAACTAAACATAAACGGAAAGGAAGTTCAATCAATGAACCAAAATCGCGTAGCAGTATTTGACACCAATATGGGAACTTTTACTATCGAACTGTTCGAGGATAAAGCTCCTATTACCACAGCCAATTTTATCGAACTTGCCCAGCATAATTTTTATGACGGCCTGATTTTCCACCGTGTAATCGACGGCTTCATGATTCAGGGCGGCGACCCGAACGGCAACGGTACGGGCGGTCCTGGCTACACTATTAAAGATGAATTCCACAAAGATTTAAGACACGACAGCGCCGGTATCCTGTCCATGGCTAATGCCGGTCCGAATACGGGCGGTTCGCAGTTCTTCATCACGCTTGACCAGACACCGTGGCTCGACGGTCATCATGCCGTATTCGGCAAAGTCATCGAAGGCATGGATGTTGTGGAAAAAATCGGCCATGTACAGACGGATTTCATGGACAGACCGGTTGAAGACGTAGTTATCAATAAAATTACCATTGAAGCAAACAACGCAAATGAATAATGGATTGCTACACTTATATATTAAAGTGCAGTGATGATACACTTTATACCGGCTGGACAAATGATTTGGCTAAACGGATAAAAACGCACAATGCCGGCAGGGGTGCCCGTTATACGCGCGGGCGTCTGCCGGTCAAGCTGCTTTATTACGAAATATTTTCCACTAAGCAGGCGGCGCAGAAACGGGAAGCGCAAATTAAAAAAATGTCGCGGCGGGAAAAATTGTTGCTTATTAAAAATTCATAACTACTGACTATGATAAATATGATATAATAATCGTTATATGCGTGGTATAATAGTAATATCTACTTTTAAATATTTAGGAGGATTTTTGCATGGCAAAATACATTACTGAAGTTCTTGGTATAAAATATCCGATTATTCAAGGCGGCATGGCTTGGGTTTCCGATGCCAAACTGGCTGCTGCCGTTTCCAACGCCGGCGGTGCGGGGATTATCTCCTGCGGCGGCAGAACGACTGAATATGTGCGCGAAGAAATAAGAAAAGCACAGCAGCTCACGGATAAGCCGTTCGGTGTGAATGTTATGCTTATGGCACCGAATAAGGAAGAAATCATCGACGTTATCTGCGAAGAAAAACCGGCTTTCGTTACGCTCGGCGCGGGCAATCCTGTACCGTATTTCCCGAAACTGAAAGAAGCAGGTATAAAAATTATTCCGGTAATTCCGAATGTGAAACTGGCAAAACGTGTAGCCGCAGCCGGTGCTGATGCAATGGTGGCGGAAGGCATGGAAGCAGGCGGTCATATCGGCGTACTCACGACGATGGCATTGATGGAACAGGTATTGCCTGTTATTGACAATATTCCGGTCGTAATGGCGGGCGGTTTCGCCGACGGACGCGGTCTTGCCGCTGCTCTCTTGATGGGTGCGGGCGGTGTTCAGATGGGTACGCGCTTCCTCGTAGCTGAAGAATGTGGCGTTCATCCGAATATGAAGGCAAAACTCATCGAAGCTATTGATACCGATACAATTGTTACCGGTCTTACACTGGGCGGCGCCGTTCGCGGTGTTAAGAATAAATTCTCGCTCGATTTCGTTCAGAAGGAAAACGAAGGCAAAACACCGAAGGAAGAACTGCTGCGCATGGCTACCGGTACGAACAGACTGGCTGCTGTTGACGGCGACGTGGTAAACGGCATGGTTCAGGCTGGTCAGACGCTGACTCTGCTGCAAAAAGAAGAACCGGTTAAGGACATTATCGAAAATATCATGACCCAGGCGCGTGCAACGCTTAACGCCGCTTCCCAGATAAAAATATAATTTCAATAAAAAAATATCTATTGGAGATTTTATCGAATTCGGGCATATATCCTCTAGCTTTAGCTATGAGGATATATGCCCGATAACTAAGTAAGCAGAACTTCAAATATGAGGAACTGTGTAGAGGGCTGTTGGCAAGCCCTTTAAGAATAAAAATCGACTGACTGTGGTCGAACTTCTTAAGAATCCCCTGTCTTTAGACATGGGAGTGTCAATCTTTTTAATGTGATTTAAATGTATTAAGAGGAGAATAAATTTGAAGAAAATACTGTCTATACTGCTTTGTCTGCTGCTTACGGCTCTGTTTTCCGGCTGCGGCGGCAATAAAACGGCATCGGATAATGCTGGTAACACCGAAAAAAACGGCGAATTTAAAATCGTAACATCTTTTTATCCGATTTATATTGAAACTATAAACGTTACCAAAGGAATTGACGGTGTCGTTGTAGAAAATATGACTAAGCCGCAAACGGGCTGTCTGCATGATTACCAGATGACGCCTGCTGACATGAAAAAACTGGAAAACGCCGATGTATTCGTCGCCAACGGCGCTGGTATGGAAGCGTTTCTCGATGATATTATCAATGAACAGAAACAGCTGTATGTCATTGATTCGTCGGCAAATATTCCGCTGCTCGTTGATGAGCATGGCGAAAATGCGCACGTATGGGTGAGCGTATCCAACAGCATAACGCAGGTGCAGACGATAGCGGAAGAGCTGAGCAAAGCTGACCCGCAGCACGCGGAGCAGTATCATAAAAACGCCGACGAGTACATTGCGCGCCTGCAGCAGCTGAAAGACGAGATGCACGCGGTTATCGACCCGCTGCCGCAGCGGAAAATCGTTACGTTCCATGAAGCTTTCCCTTATTTTGCACAGGAATTCAATCTGGAAATCGTCGGTGTCATCGAACGCGAACCGGGAACATCACCTTCGCCGAGCGAGCTTACCGATATCATAAATCAGGTAAAGGATATGCCGACAAAGGCGCTCTTTGCCGAACCGCAGTATTCTTCCACGGCGGCTGAAGCCATCGCCAACGAAACGGGAGCTAAAATCTATACGCTCGACCCTGTCGTTACCGGCGCGGACGATGCCGACGCTTATATCGAAGCCATGCAGAAAAATGCCCGGACTTTGCAGGAAGCATTAAAATAAAATTAAGGGTGATTACATGATAAAAGGAACAGGTGTCGATATTGTAGAAATCAAGCGCATACGCCAATCGCTGGATAATGAGAAATTCCTCGACCGCATTTTCACGGCGCAGGAACAGTCCTACTGCAACGGCCGCAACATAATGCGCGCGTCTTCGTATGCCGCCAGATTTGCCGCCAAAGAAGCCGTAGTCAAAGCTTTCGGCACGGGAATGCGCGGCGGCACATGGCAGGATATCGAGATAGTCGTCGACGAGGCCGGAGCACCGCATGTGAAACTGTACGGCTATTTCGCCTACAGCGCCACCAAGCGCAAAATCTACAATATATTCATATCACTGAGCCACTCGAAAGATTATGCTATAGCACAGGCTATATTGGAGGGATAAATCTTGAAAATATCTTCCGCCGCACAAATGCGGCAAATTGACTCCGACGCCATCAACGTTTACGGTATTCCGGAAATAGTGCTGATGGAAAACGCCGGACGCGAAACGGCGGCTGAAGCCGTGAAACTCTGCGGCGGCAGCGTAGGAAAAACGTTCTGTATTATCACAGGCTGCGGCAATAACGGCGGCGACGGTTTTGCAGCTGCCCGCCATCTGCTCAACGGCCATGCCAAAGTAAAAATTTTCATCATCGGCAATACGGAGCATTTTACGCCTTCCGCCAAAATAAACTACGATATTTTAATGAATATGCAGGCGGAAATATATCAGATTACGACGGAAAGAGACTGGAACAGACTGCAGATATCCCTGACTTTTTCCGACTGCGTTATCGACGCATTGCTCGGCACGGGTATTCATGGCGAACTGCGCGAAAACATGGTTAAATGTATTTCCATTTTAAATTCCTGCAACCGTCCGATTTTATCCGTCGATATGCCGAGCGGCGTAAATGCCGATACAGGTGCGGTAAATCCCGTCGCCGTCAAAGCCGACATCACTTTGACGCTCGGTCTGCCGAAAATCGGTTTAATCATGTATCCCGGCTGCAACTACACCGGCAAAATCGTTGTAAATTCCATCGGTCTGCCGTACAGTCTGCTCAGTCAGGATACGATAAAACAGGAAGCTGTCGATTGTGATTTTGTCGAAAATCATCTGAACAAACGGCCGCGCGATGCTTATAAAGGCAGCTGCGGCAAGGTGCTTACCGTTGCCGGCTCACTCGGGCTTACGGGAGCCGCTGCGCTGTCGAGCAGCGCCGTACTGCGCATTGGCGCCGGTATTTCCACACTTGCTTCGGCGGAAAGCCTCTACGATATTTTTGCCGGTAAACTGACGGAAGTTATGACGCAGCCATTGCCGGAAATCAAGCCGGGTATTTTGGGCGACAGTGCTCTGTCCGTCTTGCAGAAAATGGCGGACAGTTACGATACCGTCCTAATCGGTCCGGGGCTCGGCAGAAATGAAGCGACATGCAAGCTGGTGCGCGATTTTGCCGTTTCCGTCGACAAACCGCTCGTCATCGATGCCGACGGTATTTTCGCTTTCAGTCAGGCGCCGGATGAACTGAAAAACATCAAGCAGACGCCGATACTGACACCGCATTTCGGTGAAATGGCGACGCTGCTGCATATTTCCATCGACGATTTGAAACAGAACCTCTGGGAAATCGTCCGCAAAGCAGCTGAATATTTTAACGCCGTATTCGTGCTTAAAAGCGAAAAGACGCTTATCGCCTATCCAGACGGAAATATTTTTGTAACGACAACGGGCAATGCCGGAATGGCGACAGCCGGCAGCGGTGATGTCCTCGCCGGAACGATTGCCGGGCTTGTCGCGGAAAAACTCGCCGGCAATATGGCTGCTCCAATCGGCGTATATCTGCACGGACTTGCCGGAGACCTCGCTGCTCAAAACGGACAGGCCGGTCTTATCGCCGGAGATATTCTCGCCGCTTTGCCGCAGGCCCGCCGCCAGATTGACAAATGCTAAAAGCAGTTATAAAAAATACCCATTGTGCTAGTAAAACATCGAGCCTTTAGCCGGCAGTATAATAGTTTATATTTAGTGAGGTTAAGTGGCAACATCGAACAAATATAAACTATTATACTGCTTTGAGAAATTAACTAGCACAACAAATATAAAAATATAACTGCTAATTTGTCTCTCAAATAAGTATAAAAAAAAGTAAAATATATGTTATAATAGACATATGTTCATTGATGATTACAAAGTCGCGTTAATTATCTTATTATTTAAAGACAAGGAGTTGGAAACCGGCTGCAAGAGCGCAAATTTATGAAAATAAATTTCTTGCGATGGTAATTCTGCTGAAAAGAAATGATATTGTAAAGCGTGGCGACATTTATTATGCCAATCTAAGTCCTGTAATCGGCTCGGAACAAGGCGGTCTGCGTCCCGTTCTGATTGTGCAGAACGATATTGGCAACAAATACAGCCCTACGATTATCGTGGCGGCTATCACGGCTAAATTAGGAAAAACACATATGCCCACACACGTTGACCTGCCTGCAAAATCCTGTAATCTGGAAAGAGACTCTATGGTTCTCGTTGAACAGCTGCGAACGATAGACAAGTCCCGTCTCAGTAAAAAGGTAACCACGCTAGACAAACACCACATGCAGGAAGTGAACAAGGCATTGATGATTAGTTTAGGATTAGTTAAATTTTAAAATTGTCTATACATAAAAAATTTTATATAATACTAACAAAATTATAGTGTCCCTATCATAAACAGAATTTGCATTAGGGACACTTTTTCCTATTCAAGCTGAAAATTTTTTGCTAAATAAGAAAGGATGCTAGCATGAAAAAAATTTTTTTATTAATGTTGATAATTTTAACAATGGTCTGCGCCGGCTGTGCCAAAAACGATGCGGCGGATAAAACCGCTGCCACGTCCGGCGGTGAGGTCAAAATCGAAGTGCTCGATATCGGGCAGGGCGATGCCAGTCTTATCTATACGAAAGATGAAATCGTCATGATTGACACGGGCGATATCGATGAGCGCGACCGGCTCGTAAAACTGCTGAAAGAGCGCGATATCAAGACTATTGACAAACTGATAATAACTCATCCGCACGCCGACCATATCGGCGGGGCATATGCCGTTTTCAAGAATTTCAAAGTTAAGGAAGTATATGACAACGGCGATACGACGACGACGAAAACGTATCAGACGTATTTGAAGAACATCAAACAGCAAAATATCGCCTATCATCAGTTAAAAGCGGGCGACAGTGTTGATTTCGGCGGCGGTGTATCGTTCAAGGTGTTCAGCCCGACGGAAAAAATGCTGCAAAGCGATGATGATTTAAACAATAATTCTCTCGTTGGTCAGCTCCGCTACAACGATTTTACGATGCTGTTCACCGGCGATAGTGAGCGCGAAGCCGAGCAGAACATGACGAAAAGTTACGGCAATGAGCTGCAAAGCGACGTTTTGAAATCACCGCACCACGGCAGCCGCACTTCTTCCAGCGACAGCTACTTAAAAGCCGTGAAGGCGAAAGATGTCATTATTTCGCTGGCGGCAGACAATGAATACGGCCATCCGCACAAGCAGACGCTCGACCGTTATAAAAAATACGATATGAACGTTTACCGCACCGACAAAGACGGGACTGTCACCATTCTGACTGACGGCAGCGACAACTACACCATACAAAAGGAGAAATAAATTATGATTTACGCCGTAATTGACCGCTTTGAAGAAGACAAAGCCGTACTGCTTGCAGGCGACGAGGAGATAAAAATAAATTTTCCGCGCCGACTGCTGGATAAAAATTTAAAAGAAGGCGATTATGTTACTATCAATATAAAATACGATGACGAGGCTACGCAGAAAGCTAAGGAAGAAGTAGCCAGTCTGTTGAATTCACTGAAAAAATAGAGGTGTCCTTTTTGCTGAAAAAACTGTTTATATTTTCATTAATGGTAATGCTGCTGGCTGTCCCGGGCATTTCCTTCGCCAAGACAGCCACGATAAAAAATGTCTCCTATACGGTGGAAAGCACTGAGCACGGCGTGCAGTACCTGCATGTGGAAATCGCCACCAATCGCCCGGTAGAGGAGTTTTCCGCTAACATCAACCCGAACAATCCAAGCCAGCTGATTTTCCGAATGAAGGATGCTCGAATATCCTCCATTCCGCGTCAGGAAAATCTCGACGGTGAAATCGGCAGAAAAATTTTTCTGCAGGAGATGGATAATGATTATATACAAGGAAAATTGTATACAAAAGGCGAATTAATAAAGAGCAGCTATCGTATTTACGCTTTGGAAAAAGACGATACGCATAAAACGGACGGTATCGCCATTGATATCACTTTTGCCGGTGCTGCTCTGAAAAAAGTGAAAGATAACGGCAACAATATAGATATTGGCGATTTGAGCGGCAAAACGATTACTATCGACCCGGGACACGGCGGCTCCGATACGGGAGCAATCGGGCCGAGCGGTTATACGGAAAAGGAAGCCACGCTTGCCATTTCGCAAAATCTGGCGGATATTCTGACATGGAACGGGGCGAACGTAGTGATGACGCGCACCGGCGATACGGACGTATACGGACCGAACGCTTCGGCGGCAAATGAACTCCAGGCGCGTGTCAATGTCGGCAACAACGTGAACTCGGATATATTCGTCAGCATTCACTGCAATGCTTTTTCCAGTTCAGCCGCTAACGGCACGGAAACGTTCTACTATGCCGGCAGCTATAACGGTAGACGGCTCGCCGCCGCTATTCAAAACGAAATGGTAAATACAAGCAAACTGCGCGACCGCGGCGCTTCAACCGCCAATTTCTACGTTCTGAAACGCTCCGCCATGCCGGCCGTTCTCGTTGAAACGGCATTCATCACCAACTACAATGAAGAGGCAATGCTCAGCGACCCGCAGTGGCAGAAACAGTTTGCTGAGGCCATTGCCCGCGGTATCAGCGAATATTTCAACAGCTAATATATTTAGTCATATTTAGGAAGTGAGTCTATATGAAACCAATCAGATGTCTACTAACTATTCTTTCCATCATCATTTTACTCATGGTTGCCGGCTGCGACAATCAGAATGCTTCCACCGGCGACAGAGCGCAAAAGCCGAGTGAAACGGCGCAGACGGAAATGGCCGCAGCGCCAAACGAGGATAAAACGGTAAGCGCCGCTAAGACACAGACGGAAATTACTGTTTATTTCCCTGATGCCAATGCGGAAAAACTAATCGCCGCTAAAAGACAGATTACAGACAGCAGCGATAAATATGCACAGGCGGTAAATGCGCTGATTGCAGGACCTGCCAATGAAGCGGAAGGCATCGGCATTATGCCGAAGGGCGCAAAAGTTTTAAATGTAACGGTGAAAGATGATACGGCGACTGTCGACTTCAGCAAGGAGTTTCAGACGAATTTCACCGGCGGTTCTACGGGTGAAATCATGCTCGTCGGGTCAATCGTCGATACATTAACGGAATTTCCGGAAATAAAAGCGGTCCGGTTCACATTGGAAGGTCAGCCGCTTGATATCCTGGGCGGTCATCTCGATTTGACCGAGCCGGTAAGCCGCATGAATGATTTACTGTAAATATAACTTGTGCTGGTAAAGCATTGAGCCTATAGCCAGCAGTATAATAGTTTATATCCGCTACCTGTTATCATTTAACTTTACTAAATATAAACTATTATACTGCTTTAGAAAATCAACTAGCACAATAGATAATAATAAGAGGTGTTTTATATGTTGACTACTTTAGAAAATGACGTCATCCGTCTCAGTGTAGACACTCACGGTGCCGAAATCCACAGTCTCGTCCTGAAAGAAACAGGCGATGAATACATTTGGCAGGCTGATGCCAGATACTGGCAGAGACATGCTCCGGTACTGTTCCCATTTGTAGGCAAACTTAAAAACGGACAATACGAATATGACGGCTCCGTTTACAACATGACGGGACACGGCTTTGCCCGTGATATGGACTTTACTCTGATTGAACAGACGGACAGCAGTTTAACATACGAACTTTCCTATACAGAGGATACATTAAAAAATTATCCTTTCAAATTCAGACTGCAGATAATCTATACCATAGAACATTTTACCGTAAAAGTGGCATGGAAAGTTTACAATCTTGATGACCGCAAGGAAATGTTCTTCTCCATCGGTGCTCATCCTGCCTTCAATTGCCCAATCGGCAATGAAGGAAAATTCGATGAACATGAAATCGAATTTGAGCAGACGGAACAAAGTCCGCTGTCTTCACATCGTTTAAATTCCGCCGGTTTATTCGACGGACGCGTTATCCCTGTAAATCTCGTTTATGGCAAAGTTCTGCGTTTAAATCACAATCTGTTTTTAGAAGACGCACTCGTATTTAAAAATCTGTTTTCTGAAGAAGTAAAATTTAGAAATCCTGCCAATAATCATTTCGTAAAAGTGAATTTCAAAGGTTTTCCGTATCTCGGTATCTGGACGAAACCGTCCAATGCGCCGTTCATCTGTATTGAACCGTGGTACGGTCTTGCCGACAGCACGCAGAAACGCGAAATTTCCGTAAAAGAAGGTATCATTGACCTGCGTGCAAATGAAAAATTTGAAGCTGATTATACAATCACTATCGGCTGATATCAAAGGAGACTATTATGACATTACTGGATGAAGTAACGCAGGCCAATGAAAAATTCGTATCTCATCTGCCGGCGGATTTTATAGGCATAAGTAAACTGCCGCAACGCCAGCTGGCAATCATTACCTGCATGGATACCCGTCTGGTCGATTTTCTTGAACCTGCACTGGGTATCGGCCGCGGCGAAGCCAAAATCATTAAAACGGCAGGCAACAGTATTACAAGCGATTTTAGCGATATTATCCGCAGTCTGCTCGTCTGCATTTACGAACTTGGCGTAAAGGAAATCATGGTCATAGGTCATCATGAGTGCGGCATGGCTCATGCCACCTCGGACGAACTGATAAAAGCCATGCTCGATATGGGCATAGAACAGAGCGCCATTGACAATGTAAAAGATGAACTCATTCACTGGGTGGATAATTTCCATCATCCGGTCGAAAATGTGCAGGACGCTGTGGATAAAATCCGCAAAAATCCGCTCATTGCGGAAACCATTCCGGTGCACGGATTGATTTTCCATCCTGATACGGGCAAAGTGGATATCGTCGCTAACGGTTATAAATAAGGATATACGGAAAAGAAAAAAGGCTTGAAATCATTTACGGTTTCAAGCCTTTTTTGCGTGAGTGTATTATCTTAATAAATCTAAGAGAGCACGGATATCTCTGATAATATAGGTAGCGCCGGCATCCTGATATGTGGAAACGACTTTGAAGTCGATTTTTTCGCGTTCCATTTCCGGCAGTGCTTCGTATTCATCCTGTGTAAGACCCATGATGGAGCTGCCTTCGATAATGCCGACCGTTTCCATGCCGGCGTTCAAGCCTTCTTTGATATCGGCTACCGTATCGCCGACTTTCAGCACTTTGCGCACATCAGCGAAATTTAGTGCTTCCATATTGCGGAAAATCATGTACGGATACGGACGGCCTTTGCTGTTTACTTTATCCGGGCTAATCCAGAAATCCGGCGTGTAGCCCTGCTGTTTGGCTCTGTCCGTTACGATTTCCATCATGTCGCTGGTGTAGCCGGTGGTAGAGCCGATTTTGAGGCCTTTTTTACGGATTTCGATGATTGTTTCCAGAACGTGCGGTTTAATATCCGTGTATTTATCGAGAACTTCAAAGATTTTCTTTTCGCTGAGTTCGTAAATAGCTTTTACGTCATCTTCCGTCCAGGCACGGCCGTATTTTTCCTGCCATAATTTATTGATGCGCTCCATGCCGAGCATAGTGCGAACATGGTCGATTTTCAGCATACCCATCGGTTTTCTGATTTCTTCCATTGTCGGTTCGATACCGTATGCCCGAAATGCTTCGTCAAATGCCTTAACCGGTGCCATGCAGCCGTAATCCACCGTAGTGCCTGCCCAATCGAAAATAATTCCTTCGTATTTCATTTATTTATACCCCAATCTGTTAATTATTGTGTTTATTAATTTTTCAAGCAGGATAATATTTTATATTTAGTGAGGTTAAGTGACAACATCGAACGAATATAAAGTATTATTCTGCTGATATGGCTGGATGTTTTGCCAGCACAATATATATCGGTTGTTATTTTTTTCTGTTTAAGAAATCAGTCATGATTTGCGCCAGTTTATACATATCTTCCGGATAGATTTCGCCGATATTGCCGATGCGGAAAGTGTCAGCGTCCGTTACTTTGCCCGGATAGATGGCGTAGCCTCTGTCTTTGATGTACTGATACATTTCGCCGAAGGAGAAATCAGCGTTTTCCGGATAGAAGAACGTCGTGATAATCGGTCCCTGATATGTGCCGCTGATATATGGTTTAATGCCGAGTTTAGCCATTTCTTCGATGAGAATGCGGTTGTTTTCGCAGTAGCGTTTATGGCGCGCAGGGATGCCGCCTTCAGCTTTCAGTTCTTTGAGCGCCTGAGCAAAAGCGAGAACAACGTGCGTCGGGGAAGTGAAGCGCCATTTGCCGTCCTTGCTCATCGTTTCCCACTGTGCGAGAATATCGAGCGACAGACTTCTCGCTTTGCCGCGGCTTGCGAGCAGTTTTTCACGGTCGCAGATGATGAAGGAGAAGCCCGGCACGCCCTGAATACATTTGTTGGCGCTGCTGATGATGAAATCAATACCGAGTTTTTCCACTTCGATATCCACGCCGCCGAAGCTGGACATAGCATCAACAATGAACGTCTTACCCTGCGCTTTTACGACTTTAGCGACGGAAGCGATATCGTTCAGGATACCGGAGGTCGTTTCGCTGTGCACCATGGAAACGTGCGTGATTTCTGGATATTCCTGTAAAAGTTCTTCAACTTTCTGTGCAGACGGAACTTTGTCGTAGTTTTCCAGATAGAGATGATAGTCGATACCGGCGTATTTGGCGATTTCAGCCATGCGTTTGCCGTAAGCGCCGTTGGCGCAGATTAACAGGCAGTCGTCTTTGCCGATTACGGAAGTGAGCACCGCTTCCACGCCGAATGTGCCGCTGCCCTGCATTAATACAGCCGTGTATTTTTCTTTATCGACATGAGCGAGATTTAATAATTCGTCGATGATTTCCAGCGTGATTTTCTTATAATCGTCGTCCCATGTGCAGTGGTCGAACATCATCTGCTGTTTGACCGTATCAGTCGTAGTGAGCGGACCCGGTGTCAGTAATTTGTAGTTTTTCATGCAAATTCTCCTCTTAAACTTAAATAAAATTATCTTTAATCCTTAAAAAGAGGCCTATGGCAATATGATGGAGATATTGTCTAGACCTTTTTTATTTAACCTGTTGTGCTGCTTGATTGCCAAAGCGGTATAATAGTTTATATTTAGTGAAGTTAAGTGACAACATCGAACGAATATAAACTATTATACCGCTGTCATGAAGGCTCGATGTTTTACTGGCACAACATATTGTTTACAAAGCAATTATCAGTTGCCGGAAGCAATCTGTTTGGCAGCTTCAGACAGTTCCTGATGTTTTTTGAGTAAGTCAACGCTTAATTTTTCAGCGAAAGTTTTCGGATTGGCGGATTTGAACACGGAGTCGGAAGTTTCACCTTCGTAAATCGGGTTCGGGTAGGACTTCAAGAGGTCAGCTCTGCCGTTTTTAATGATGCATTCAACCATTTTGGCAGCATCTGCTTTCGTTTTGTCGCCCTTATCAATAACGGCAGCTGCTTCCTGCAAGGAGAAGTTGCCTTCCGCCGGGTCTACATAGTCGATAGGCAGACCTTCCTGTTTGTCAGCTACAGCCTGCTGACGGAGACCGAAACCGATTGCCACTTCACCGGCGCGTACTTTTTTCAGCGGTGCGGAACCGGAGTTTTCGATATGCGGGCCGGCATTTTTATAGATACCTGCTAAAATCTGTTTTGCTTCTTCTTCACCATAGGAGCTTACAAGACCCTGAATTAAGAGCCAAGCCGTCGAGGATGCCTTCACGTCCGTTACGGAAATCTGGTCTTTGTAAATCGGGTTGGCCAAATCTTTTAAGGAAGCAGGCATCGGCAGGTTGGCTTCTTTCATTTTTTCCGTATTTACGATGATTGTACCTTCCTGCGAAGTAATCGGTGCATAGAAGCTTACTTTTTCGCCGAGCGGTTTGTAGTCGAAAGTTAAATCAGCGAACATTTTATTTTTTTCCTGCGCACTGTCGAGATAGAACGTGCTCATCGTTACAACATCGGCTTCGATATTTTTGCCTTCAAGCATCAGCTTGCCGCCGAGCTCGGACGTACCGAATGTCTGCATGATGTATTTGTCTTTGAAACCGTTGTTGTCGAGTGCTTTTTTCATCGCGTCGACTGCTTCGTCGTCAGCGTTGGAATAAATGACAACTTTGCCGTCGTCGCTGGAAGTGGACGCACTGTCGGAGCCGCCGCAGCCGCCGAACAGCATGGAAGCGCACAGCGCCGCACCGGCCATTAATGCCGTTAAAATTTTTCTCTTTTTCATACTGCTAATTCCCCTTTAGTTTTTGTGATTTTATTGTTATTTTCTTTTTTAACCGTTACTCGTTTTTTCGCCAGCAGTCCCAAAAGCCCCTTAACGACGAGGTTCGTCAGCAAGATGAGGATGGACAGTACGAAAATTTCATTGAATTTGCCGAAATACTGCAGTTCCTTGATTTTCGCCGTGATGACCATAGTCTGCGCACCGGCGATGAAGATGACGGCGCTGATTGTTACCATAGCGTTTACGAAATAATAACCGAGAACTTCCAGTATCGTTGTTTTTATATTCGGAGTGATAATGCGGCGCAGCGTTTTAAACCAGCTGTCGCCCATTAAAAGCGCCGTATTTTCCCATGATTTGTTGAGTTTTTCCAGTGAGCTTTTCAGCATCAGATACGGTGTGGAGAAGAAATGCACGACGTTGCAGATGATGATAAGCGCAAACGTATTTTGCAGCGTGCTGCCGGAAAAGAGCATGAGATAGGCGATACCGATTACCATGCCCGGAATGGTGTTTGTGATGAGGGCGATGGAATTCACCGTGAATTTGCTGCTGCCCGCCAGCGAGCTTCGCGCCGTAATCAGCGCCGCGCCGTAGGAAACGAACAGACCGATAACGGCCGTCAGCGCCGCAACAAACAGCGAGTTCAGATAAACGTCGATGATGGCGGAGTCGCTGAGAATGGAGGAGATGTGCTCCGTCGTGAACGCCATGCGGTACGGCCATTCCTGAATGAACGGCATGAGGAAGATTACGATGAACATGGACAGAACCATGACGAGGATTATCGCGGACAATGCGCCCCAGAAAGCGTCGCGCAGTTTATTGACTTTGAGTTCAATCTGCGAAATTTTGCTGTAGCGTACATTGTATTTTTGCAGATAGCATAAAAGAGCAATACTGATGATGGAAGGCAGAAGCATTACGATAGCGACAACGGCGCCGCGGTTGAAATCCGGAATACTGCCCATCATCTGTTCGTACAATACGGTTGCAATCACCTGATACTGACCGCCGACGGAAGCCGGAATACCGTAATCAGTGAAGCACAGAAAGAAACACTGCACAAACGATGCCGCCATCGTGCCGAGCAGCGGACGGATTATCGTCTGCAAAAATGTTTTCAGATTGCTGTCGCCCATAACTTTCGATACAATCATGAATTTCTTGTCGATATATTTCATAGCATTGAAGATGAGCAGGAAAGCAATCGGCAGCGTATAAATCAGATAGCCGATTAAAAGGCCGTTAAAACCGTAGATATCAATATTGATACCGAGATTTTTTGTTAGAAAGCCCTGTTTGCCCAGCGAATAGATAATGGCGAAACCGTATGTAATCGTCGGCAGAAACATCGGCGCCAGTGCCAGAACCTGAATGGCTTTTTTCAATTTGCCGTTCAAATTCGTGTAATGAATAGTGTAGGCAAGGATAAAAGCCAAAATAGTGCTGATAAGCGCACTGACGGAGGCGATTGTGATACTGTTGCCGAACGCCGTTGCGAAATTGCGTTCACTGAGCATTGTGGCGAAATGGTCAAAACCGAAGCCGCCGCCGGTGGAAAACGCCTGATAGATGATTTCCACGAACGGCAGGGCTAAAAATGCAGCGAATATAGCTAAAACAGCTATAAAAATAGCTTTTAATTCTCGTCCTTTAAGTAATGTACTCATCATCAACCCACCTGAAGATAATTTTCAGCGGCAGAAGCATTGCCGTCCCAGAACAGTTCCATAATATTGTTGCGCTTGATTTCCAGCTGTTTTAAGATAAATTTGCGCACAAAATCATCAGCCGGTTTCTTGATGATTTCTTCCGGTCTGCCGAACTGAGCGATTGTGCCTTTATTTACGATTAAAACCTTATCGGAAAGCGTCAGTGCTTCTTCCGGGTCATGCGTAACGATGATTGTCGTGAGTTTGAAATCGCGGGCAATCTGTTTAATTTTCTGCTTAATTGACTCTTTAATGACACCGTCGAGCGCCGATAGCGGTTCGTCGAGGAGCAGAATACGCGGCTTCATGACGAGCGTTCTGGCAAGCGCCGTTCTCTGTTTCTGACCGCCGGACAGTTCTTCGATATTTTTGTTCAAATGTTCGCCGAGACCGAGCAGATTGATTAAATCCTGCACTTCCTGCGGCGTGGAGATATTCGGTTTGTTTTTCAGCCCGTAAACGATATTTTCATAAACGTTTAAGTTCGGGAACAGTGCATAATCCTGGAATACGATATTGAAACCGCGTTTTTCCATCGGCATATGCGTGATATCCTCGCCGTCAAAGACAATATGGCCGCCCGTTACATTCGTAAGACCCAAAATCAGGTTCAACAGCGTCGTCTTGCCGCAGCCGGACGGGCCGAGAATGGACACGATTTCACCCTTTTCGATTGTCAAATCAATGTTTTTCAAAACTTCTACGTTATCATAAGACTTGCGTATTTTTTTCAGTTCAAGCATCTTTTCAACCTCTTCTTTTATTTTACGGATAAATACCTATTGTGCTGGTTGATTTCTCAAAGCAGTATAATAGTTTATATTTAGTGAGGTTAAGTGACAACATCGAACGAATATAAACTATTATACTGCTGGCTTAAAGGCTCTTTTTTACCAGCATAACGGATTAAATAATAACTGAATTCAACAATATATATTTAACCAATTTTCCCGTGTCCACTCTACCGGGATTTTGTAATATGTACACAAAAAAATTGTAAAGAAGCGCCGCCGTTTGTAAAAAGCAGGCAAAAATCTGCAAAATAAATGTAAAAAATGATGTTTTAAGCTTATTGTGCCAGTTGATTTTTCAAAGCAGTATAATACTTTATATTTAATGAGGTTAAGTGTCAACGTCGAATGAATATAAAGTATTATACTGCCGGTTACCGACTGGAATTTTATCTTCATGCAGTATACTTCTGGCAAAGACGCAAAATAAATAAAAAAAGAGCGCAGTCATGAAATAAAATTAAATCATGATTGCGCTCATGTTGCTTATTTATTATCTTTTATCTTTAATTTCCGTATCATAGTTCATGCCGTCAAACATGCGCACGCGGCTGGCATCGAAATTATCATTTACAATACTTTTCGCCGGATTGAACTCAGCCGTCTTGATGTCCGCCAAATCCATAACGGTATGAATCATATCATCCGTCATGTACGGACGGTCTACGGAATTTTTAATCTGCGCCCATTTTTCCGGATATTTCGCCTTGAACTTATCGGAAGCCCACATGATGACCGGGATTTCAATCATATGATGCGTCGGATTTTCCTCGATATGACCGGACATATCCTCGCCTTCATCGTATACGGCTTCACCGTGGTCCGGCACATAGATGACGAGCGTTTCGCTGTCGCGGAACTTGTCGATGATGCTGCTTACAATATAATCATTATAGTAAAGCGCATTATCGTACTGCGCCACGATTTCCTTCTTGCCGTCCGTTATCGGCAGCTGGATATCGTCTTTGGAGAATTTGCTGAAGCTGTACGGGAAGCGGTTGTAATACAGACCGTGGCCGCCCATCAGATGAATTACGTAAAAGTTTCTGTCATCGCTTCTGTGTGCGATGGCATCATCAATCAGCGGGAACAGCTCGCCGTCTTCAATACCGTAATCCTCGCGCGAATCGCGGATACGGGTGAATGCGCTGACATCGCTGTGCGCCGCATAAATCTGCGCCACATTGCCCCAGATGCCGGACGTTTCCTGATTGGAAAGCCAATGCGTCTTGTAGCCTGCGGCGTTCATCACGTCGATTAGATTATTATAGTGAAACCATTCCTTATCAGATTCGTAATCGCAGAACGTGAACAGCTTGCTGAGCACGGCGATTGTCGTGGAGTGAGGGCTGATACAGTCGGTGAATACGCCCAGCTCGCCTTTAGCGTTGAGTGCGTCGAGGTTCGGCGTATTCGGCAGATAGTAGCCGTACAGGTGCATATGATTGCGGTTTGTCGACTCGCCCAGAATGAATACGATATTTTTAATCTTGCTGTTATTCTCCGTCAGGACGACATTGCTGTTGACCTGCGAGGACAAATCATGGTAGGCCTGCATATTGCGCACCGCTACGGACGTGGAAGCGTACACGCGCTGTATCGGCAGGACTTCATCCTCCCACATGAAATCGGTGTAGACGGTGAACATTCTAATCGTATAAAAAATACTTACCACAGCCAGCGCGCTTACAGCCTTGCGCTTCGTGCGGCTCGTAACGTGAATTTTTTTCAAAGGATTTAATTTATACAGAGCAATTCCCACAGCGACAGCCGCCGCGACCGACAAAAAGCCGGAAAGACCGACGTACATTGTGAGAAATTCCGTCGCTTCGCGCATATTCGTTTCCAGTGCGGAATTGATAATGCCCGTGCCGATTAACGCCTTGTAGCGGTACATAGTGAAAAACTCGCCGATGAAAATCAGTCCCGCTGGTATGATAATCACCGCTTTGACAATTTTCTGCAGAAACCGTTTCGGCAGAAGGTCAATCAGGCAGGCGATAAGCAGCGAACCGAGCCATACCGAAAAAATATATCCGATGGCAACGTCGGCTTTTTCCTCATCAAACAGCGACCATGCCGTCGTCAGGCTGTTGATTATAAACAGCGTAATCATAAACTTGAAATGCTCATCACAAATTCTTTGCAAATAATTGGTTATCTTTAACAATGACCCCTTATTAAACAATGTAAACTTCCTTTCCCAACAAACTTTAACCTTAACAATCTCAATACTGTAAAATCCGTGTAAATACTACATCAATATTATACTATAACTGTAAAATTTGCAATGAGATTTTAAGCTTTTTGCCGTCTTTTGCCAAAAGAAAAAAGCGATGATGTTGACTTATCAACATTACCGCTTTTTATTGATTATCTTATATAAATAATTAAAAAATGGCAATAAAGCCTTATGAATAAAGGATTTATTGCCAAAAAGCGTACTAAAAGCGTACTATTTTTTTATTTTTTGATATAAACTGTTCAAAGACTCCGCCAGTTTTTTCTGTTTATCAGGGTATAAATGTGCATAAACTTTCAATGTCGTGCTTATGTCCTTATGCCCCAGCCGCTCGGCGATAATCATCGGCGAATACCCCTGCTCTATCAGCAGTGAAGCGTGTGAATGACGGAAATCGTGTATTCTGATGGGGCGTATACCGGCTTTTTTGCTGTAGTCTTTTATTTTCTTTGTAATATGGTACGGCATGCAGCAGAATAATAATTGGTCATCGCGTATTTTTTCCTTCATTATATATGTTTGCACCATATCCACTAAAAATTGCGGCACGCTTATAGTGCGCCGGCTCGTTTTTGTTTTCGGCGAATTCATCTGCGGTTTATTTTTTACGAATATGAGATTGCGGCGGATGATAACCTGCTTCTGGAGAAAATCAAAATCCATCGGGCGCAGTGCCAGCAGTTCGCCGCGGCGCATTCCCGTCCAGAACAGTAGATTAAAAAGTATATAAAATGAGTCTTTTTTATCTACTTTTTCTATAAAACTATTGAATTCCGCCAAAGTCCAGAAATATTTCTCCCGCGTTTTCGTATTGCCCAACGTATTGCACTGCTTCACCGGATTTACAGCCAAGCCGTAGTATTTTCGGGCAAAGTTGAATATGCAGGATAATTGAATATTGACGTAATGCAGATACTGTGTCGTTTTGTCCGTGTGTTTTTGCAGCATCCATATCTGCCATTGCCGAATGGTTGAGGAAGTGATTTCATTGACGCGCGCAGCGGCAAAAAACGGCAGTAAGTGCTTTTGAATAATGGTGTTCTTTGTCGTATACGTGGAATTTTTTATCCGCTTTTTGCAATCTTCAAGATATGCTTCTACCAGCAAATTAAACCGTATCGTGCATTGTCCGGCTATTTTTTCCAGAAAGTCGTGCTCGAATGCCTGCGCCTCTTTCTTGCTGGCAAAGCCCTCTTTTTTCTTCTTTTTGCGCTTGCCTGTCCAATCCGTGTAGTAAAAGCTTGCATACCATGAATTTCTTTTCTCGTATTTGTAGACCGACATAAAATTCATTCCTTTCTCTGTATAAAATTTGTAAAATAGTGAATATATTTTACTTATCGAGATGAATTTTCTGCCCTTCATTTATAGAGAAAAAGCGTACTAAAAACGTACTAAAAAAATTTTTTCTTAAAATTTTCGCCAGGAGTTGATAAAAATTTAAGCTCGTGCTATTATAAAGCTATAAAATTTAAGTCAAAAATCACAATAACAAATAGATATCAAACAAATCCAATAGTAATCACACCAGAAATCGCAGTATTTTACATAGAATTATTTATATAA
>DCFC01000008.1 GCA_002314325.1 Megamonas hypermegale | reverse complement strand
TTTAACGTTTCGCTATCGCTGCACTGGGCGAGCCTTCGCAGCTCTTCTATGACTATAGTCAGTACAACGGCTCGAAACATTTAGAATTTGGCTCGTGCCTTCTATTTTCAGCAGGAACTCAATTTGAGCTGTTGATACTTTATTCCGCTAGTCATCTCAAGCTTCATTCCACATTTAGAGTATTTTCACAGTAGCTTTAGCTATTAAAAAGAAAATCTCTTATGGGCTACGAACTAAAGCACTTTTAAAATATCTCTTGGTGCTTTAGCACTTAGAGATATCTTATGCCGTAAGGTGAATTTTCGGCAACTTTTCTTTGTGCCAGCAAAGAAAAATTGCCCGGCGCAATATGAAGATAAATTAAGAAATTAATTCTTTTTATGTTATATTGTGCTGAACCGGCACTTTCTTTAATTCGATTTCTTTAAAAACAAAGAAATCGATAAATAGAAATTTAATTAGGATGTGATTTCATGCGTAAAATCTATCTGGATAATGCCAGCACAACATTTCCCAAACCGAAGGAAGTGGCAGAGGCTGTATATCATTATATGACACAGGTCGGCAGTAATGTTTCGCGCGGCGGTTACGACAACGCTTACCGCACGGAAGAGCTGGTCTACGAAACACGCCAAAATCTGACTGATTTGTTCAACGCTCCCGATTGCAAAAATGTTATTTTCACAAAAAACATAACGGAAAGTCTGAATATCATTCTGAAAGGATTTCTCCATCCAGGCGACCATCTACTCGTATCTTCAATGGAACACAACGCCGTAATGCGCCCGCTCGTTCAGCTGCGGCAAAAAAATATTTCCTTTACGCGCGTGCCGTGCAGTCATAACGGAACACTCGATGTAAATGATTTGGCAAAATATCTACAGCCAAATACCCGGCTTGTCGTCATGACTCATGCTAGCAATGTCTGCGGCACGGTCCTGCCAATCGAAAAAGTGGGACATTTCTGCCAAGAGCATAACCTGAAATTCGTGGCGGATACGGCGCAGACAGCGGGCGTTTGGCCGATTGATATGCAGAAAATGCACATTGACGCGCTCGCCTTCACCGGTCATAAAGGATTGCTCGGCCCGCAGGGTATCGGCGGCTTTATACTGCATGAAGATATGATAGAAAAAATTGAGCCGCTGATTTCCGGCGGCACGGGCAGTATCAGCCATATGGAAGAAATCCCGCATTTCATGCCGGACAGATTTGAAGCAGGTACAATGAACCTGCCGGGAATTATCGGACTCAACGCCGGTCTGAACTGGCTGAAACAGACAACCTGCTCCGCTGTCAAACAGCATGAATTGATGCTGACGCAGTATTTTCTGGATGGCATAGCTTCCCTTAATAATGAAAATATCCTCATCGCGGGTAGACGGGACATTTCTCAGCGGACGGGCGTTGTTTCCATTCAAGTAAAAAATCGGGAAATAGCACAGCTTGCCTACGAGCTGGATGACAAATTTGGCATTATGACCCGTGTCGGTCTGCACTGCGCACCATCAGCGCATAAAACGCTCGGCACTTATCCGCAAGGCACAATCCGCTTTTCATTCGGCTGGTGGAATACGCGGGAAGATATTGAGGCGGCGGTAAATGCACTGGAAATTTTAACAAAGGAACGCTAAATGGAACTCAGACAACTACAATCGTTAATGGCCGTCGTGGAATACAGAAGTTTCTCCAAAGCGGCAGAAAAACTGTATATCTCCCAACCGACAATCAGCACGCATATCCGCCTATTGGAGGAGGAACTCAACTCCCGTCTGATTGTCCGCACCACCAAAAGCATTGAAATAACGCCGCACGGCAGGCAGTTATATGAATGCGCCTGTCAGATGTTCGCGCTGAAAGACAATTTAATTCAGCGCTGGGCGCAGGAAAATCAGAAAATAATTCGGCTCGGCGCTTCAACGATACCGGCTGACTATATTCTGCCGGAAATACTGCCTAGTTTCCGCCGCCATAGACCAGACATAAAATTTCACATTCATCAAAATGACAGCGAAAATATAATCAACGGCTTATTAAACGGCAGTTTCTCGCTCGGCATGGTCGGCATGAAACAGCAGGAAAACATCATTTCCTTTCTGCCGTTTTACACGGATGAAATGGTGATGATAACGCCCCGCGAAGAACGTTTTTCCCATTTGCAACAGAATTTAAATTTAAAGGATATTATTTTCACTGAACCGGTCATCCTGCGGGAACAGGGCAGCGGCAGCAAAAAATCCATCGAAACGTATTTTGACAAAATGAATATTGATGAACGCAAATTGCAGGTAATCGCCCGTCTTAATGACCAGGAGTCGATAAAAAAACTGGTGGCAGGCGGACTGGGGATTTCCTTCATTTCGGCCAAAGCGATTGAAGATAATGAACGGGATAAACTGCTGGTATTCAAACTGCCCCACTATTCTACACGGCGCAATCTGTATTTTGCCTATCGCAGGGACTATATTTTGCAGGAGCATATCCGGCAATTTATGGATTTTGTACAGAACTTCTACAAAGATAATATCTGTCAAAATTATTGCCAATAAAGGATTTTGTGTGCTATACTCATTTTATGACTTTATACAGTACATAAAGTTTTTAGATTAATAATTAAGGAGTGCATTTATAGATGTCAGGACATTCTAAATGGGCCAATATTAAACGAAAAAAAGGCGCAAATGATGCTATCCGCGCTAAAATGACCACGAAAATCGGCCGCGAAATCACTGTAGCAGTACGCATGGGCGGTGCTGACCCTACAGGCAATATGCGTCTTAAATTAGCTTTAAGCAAGGCTAAATCAAATAATATTCCGAAAGACAATATCAACCGTGCCATCCAGAAGGGTCTCGGCGCTTCCGACGGCAGCAATTACGAAGAACTCGTATATGAAGGTTACGGACCTGCCGGCAGTGCCGTTATGCTCGACATTATGACGGATAACCGCAACCGTACGGCAGCAGACATCCGTCACTTATTCTCCAAATACGGCGGAAACCTCGGCGAAACGGGCTGCGTCAGCTGGATGTTCCATAAAAAAGCGATTTTCGTTGTTGATAAGGAAACGTTCGATGATGAAGAAAGCTTAATGATGATTGCTCTTGATGCCGGTGCGGAAGATTTCAAAGCAAATGATGACTCTTTTGAAATCTCTGCTGCTCCGGAAGATTTCGACGCAATCGCTCAGGCACTGGAAGACAATAAAATCGAAACAGTTGAATCGGAAATCACCATGATACCTGATACTACCGTTAAACTGGAAGGCAAAGATGCTGAAAAAATGCAGACTTTGATGGATATGCTCGAAGAACACGATGATGTTCAGAATGTATATTCCAATTACGAAATCGACGAAGAATAATATATTTTGATAAAGCGCAGTTTTCAGCTGCGTTTTATCATTTATTTTATATTATATAATATATATATAATATGAGGTGATAAAATGAAACAGGATTTTATGCAGGCAATGATTAAGCGGCGCAGTATTTACCAGCTCGGCGACAATGTCGCTTTATCGAAAGAGCAGATTGCAACCGTTATTAGCGAATGCGTAAAACACACGCCAAGCGCATTCAACATGCCGACGACGAATATAATAGTGGCATTCGGCGAAAAACATCAGCAAATCTGGCAGAATGTCAAAGCCGTATTGAAGGAACATCTGGCAAAAAAAGAAGAGGTTTTTGCGGCGGCACAGGCCAAAATCGACAAATTCGCCTCCGGTATAGGCACGATTTTATATTACGAAGACCAGGAAGTTGTAAACGAATTAAAAGAAACATACGCCATGTATGCGGAAAATTTCTCCGTCTGGTCAATGCAGGCCGGCGGCATGGTGCAGTTTGCCGTCTGGAGCGCACTGGCCGATAACGGTATCGGTGCCAATCTGCAGCACTACAATCCGCTCATCGACGAAAAGATGCAGGAAATGTTCAACGTGCCGGATACATGGAAACTCGTGGCGCAAATGCCGTTCGGCTCAATCGAACAACAACCGGGTGAAAAATATTTCGAACCGCTGGACAATCGCATAAAAGTTTATTAAGCGGCAAAAGGCAGTTATACAATTATAATTATGATTATAATACAGTGTAACTGTCTTTTCGTTTTTTTTATGCTATAATGTACATATTATTTTAAAAATAAAAGGAGATATTATGCTTGCTTTAGGAATTGACCCGGGAACGGCTATCTGCGGTTACGGTCTGGTGGATATGCAGGGCAGCCGTCTGAAAGCCGTAGAATACGGAGCGATACTCACCAGCCCGAAAATGCGGCCGCAGGACAGACTGCTCAAAATTCATGCGGAGCTTACGGAAATTATCCAAAAATACAAACCGGATGTTATGGGCGTGGAACAGCTTTTTTTCAACCGCAACGTAACGACGGCCATTCCGGTCGGACAGGCGCGCGGCATCGTGCTCTTGACGGCAGCGCAGAACGGCATCGAACTGGTGGAACGCACACCGCTCCAAATAAAACAGTCCGTAGTCGGCTACGGCAGAGCTTCCAAAGAGCAGATTATCTATATGGTGACGAAGATACTGCATCTGCCCGAGCCGCCCAAACCGGACGACGTCGCCGACGCGCTCGCCGTTGCCATCTGCACCACGCACTGCATGAACAGCCTAACCTGGCGCAATAAATTATAATATATTAAGGAAGAAATACAATGATAGGATATTTACACGGCAAAATTACTTTTTTGGCCGTTGATTTCTGCTTCGTCGATGTAAACGGCGTCGGTTACCGCGTTTTCATCACTGCGCCTGCCCGCAGCCGTTTAAGTTTAAATCAGGAAGTAAAATTATATACGTATCTCAGCGTGCGCGAAGATGCCATGCTCTTATACGGTTTTCTCAATCAGACGGAATACAATTTATTCTGCAAACTGATTTCCGTATCGAAAATCGGGCCAAAAGCGGGAATGGGTCTATTGTCGGCGCTTCCCTGCGAAAAATTAATCTGGGCAATCCAGAACAAGCAGGCTTCACTGTTGACAAATGCTCCAGGTATCGGCAAAAAAACGGCGGAACGCATCGTTTTGGAACTGAAGGACAAACTCGCCGACCTGAACGTAGAAGCCATTATGCCGGATGAGCCTGTCCTCATCGACATGCCGCCGGAGGATATTTCAACCGATAAATTCGCCGAAGCCGGTGAAGCCTTGACGGCTCTTGGTTATACGAAAGCGGAAATCAGCGCCGTGCTCAAAAAATGCACTGGCATCTCCACCACGGAGGAAATCATCAAATTTGCACTGAAAGAATTATCGTTAAAATAGGGAGTGTTATTTGTGAAATTATCTGCGCAAAATGAACGCCAGTTCGCCGTCATCGGTCTAGGCAGATTTGGCAGAAATATTGCCAAAGCCCTCTATGAAATGGGCTATGACGTGCTTGCCATCGACAAGGACATGGAACGAGTGCAGGAGTTCAGCCACGAAGTAACGCACGTCGTACAGGCTGACAGCACCGATGAAGACGCGCTGCGTTCGCTTGGAATTTTAAATTTCGACGTCGTCATCGTCGCTATCGGCAAAGATACGGAAGCCAATATCATGACGACGCTTCAGCTGAAGGAAATCGGCGTGCCGTACATCGTCGCCATCGCCCGCACCGTTTTACAGATAAAAGTGCTGGAAAAAATCGGCGCCAACCGCGTCGTCGCACCGGAACGCGACATGGCGCGGCGCGTTGCCTATAACCTGGCTTCCACCAACATCATGGATTATATCGAGCTGTCGCCGAAATTCAGCATCGTGGAAATTGCCATACCGAAGCTATTGCGCAACAAGACGCTGCGTGAGTCGAACATTCGCGCCAAATACGGTCTTAACGTCGTAGCTATTAAACGCCACGACAACCTGATTATCTCGCCGCTGCCGACGGAAATCCTGATGGAAAACGATATCGCTATCGTTGTCGGCAGCAATGAAAGTATTAACGGGCTGGAGGAACTGGAAAAATAATGGAACAGATAAACAGTACAGCCAATCCGAAAATAAAACTGGCCGTCAGCCTGCAGCAGAAAAAATACAGGGACAAATACAATCTGTTCCTGCTGGAAGGGCTCCGTAATGCCGAAACAGCCGCAAACGCCGGTGCAAAAATCGACATGTGCTTTTGCACGCCGGAGATTGTGCAGAACGAACGCGCGCAAAAATTTTTAGCCAGCTTGACTTGCTCCATTTATGAAGTATCGGAAAATATTTTCAGTAAAATAAGTGATACAAAATCGCCGCAAGGCTTAATGCTTGTCGTGCAGAAAAACGACTGCTCTTTAAACGATTTGACGATATTGCCGAAAAGCTGCCTACTGATTTTGGACCGGTTACAGGACCCCGGCAATATCGGCACGCTCATCCGCACAGCCGATGCACTCGGCGCAGCTGCCATCATCTGTCTGAACGGAACGGCCGACGTTTTTTCGCCGAAAGTCGTGCGCTCCGCTATGGGGTCGCTGTTCAGTCTGCCGTTCGCTGTAAAAGTAAATGAAGTTGATTTACTGTCGTTTTGCCATAAGCACGATTTGAAATTGTATGCCGCCGCACTCGACCGGCAGGCAAAAATCGTCTGGAATACGGATTTCACCTGCGGCTGTGGTATTATTCTGGGCAATGAGGCCAACGGCGTTTCCGCTGAACTGCTTAATAATTCAACGAACAAAATATACATCCCAATGACGGGCAGTGCCGAGTCGCTCAACGTGGCAACAGCCGGAGCGATGATTATGTATGAACGATACAGGCAGTGTTTTAAAATTACCTCATTATAAAGTACTATTTATAGTTCATTTTTCTTTTGAAAGGTCAAAAGAAAAACGAACCAAAAAGAAAAAACCTTTTAACGTTTCGCTTACGCTGCACTGGGCAAGCCTTCATAGTTCTTCTAAAAAACAGGTGGTACACCGGCTCGAAACGTTTGGAATTTGGCTCGTGCCTTCTATTTTCAGCAGGAACTCAATTTGAGCTGTTGACACAACATTTCGCTA
>DCFC01000045.1:1266-10894 GCA_002314325.1 Megamonas hypermegale | reverse complement strand
TTAAAGTGAAAATCTCTTATGGACTACGAATTCAAGAGTTTCTTTTGGGTACTTTTTCTTTGCTCAACAAAGAAAAAGTACCTGGTGCAATTACATTGCACCAAACCATTAAGCTTTTTGACCTTTCAAAAAAAAAATGAACAACTACGACAATCGCATTTTAAAATCTTCATAGCCGAAGGTTTTTACGACTTCCACCGTATCGTCTTCATGCAGAACGGCGATATCCGGCAGCGGCATGCCGTTGAATGTATTATTTTTCACCATGGAATAAATCGCCATATCGCAGAATATGACTTTATCGCCGACTTTGAGCGGTCTGTCGAAGGAATAATCACCTATAATATCGCCGGCAAGGCAGGTCGGCCCGCCGAAATGGTACCTATACGGCTTTTCATTCGGCTTCCCGGCACCGATTACATTCGGACGGTACGGCATTTCCAGCACGTCCGGCATATGGCAGGCGGCGGATGTATCCAAAATGGCAATCTGCATATCGTTGTCGATGATTTCCAGCACTTCGCTGACCAGCCAGCCCGCATTAAGAGCCACTGCTTCGCCCGGTTCGAGATAGATTTCCAAATCATATTTGTTCTTCATATAATTAATGCAGTTTACAAGCAGGTCGATATCGTAATCCTCACGTGTAATATGATGACCGCCGCCGAAATTGAGCCACTTCATCTGCGCCAGATATTTGCCGAATTTGGCGTCAACAGCTTGCAGCGTCGTCTTCAAATCATCGGAGTTCTGTTCGCAAAGCGTGTGAAAATGCAGTCCGGCAAGACCGTCGAGATTGTCCGGCTCAAAATTGTCGAGCGTAACGCCTAGCCGCGAACCTGGAGCGCACGGGTCATAAATTGCATGGCCTTCCTGCGTGGAGCACTGCGGATTTATGCGGATGCCGCATTCCACACCTGCTTTCAATGCGATATCTCTATATTTTTTCCACTGGGAAAACGAATTAAAAATAATATGGTCGCAAATCTGCACGATTTCGGCAAAATCCTTTTCCTTATACGCCGGAGAAAATACGTGATTTTCCTTACCCGGCATAAATTCATGCGCCAGCTTCGCCTCAAAAATACCGCTCGCCGTAGCGCCGGAAATATATCTGCCAATCATAGGATAAAAATAAAACATGGAAAAGGCTTTCTGCGCCAGCAGAATATGACAGCCGGTTTTGTCCTGCACCGCTTGCAGAACTTCCAGATTTTCCCGCAGTTTGCGTTCATCTACAACGTAGCTCGGTGTATTCACATTTTTTAAAATATCCAATCTGTTCATCAGTTCACTTCCTTAAAATTTAATAAATAACTTATAAAAAAAGCCAAACGTTTCTTGTTTGGCTTTTTATGTTAATTTAAACATTATCGTTTTGTCATGATTATACCATATAGTATATACAAATTCAATTTTAATCTTTATCATCTATGAACTGCTACTTGAAATATGGTCAAATTTACCCAATCTCAAGAATATTACTGCTTCAACCTGTATATTTTCGCCTAAGCTACTCATAAGTTCCTGTACAGTCCACAGTCGTAAATTCCTGACTAGCCATCAGTACTTATATAAATCTGCTTTTAAGCGATTTTATATATCTTGTTATCCCTTAAATTTATTGCAGCATTCAAATCTCTGTCTATCGACGTTTTACAATTCGGACATATAAATTCTCTATCGGAAAGTTTCAAATCCTTCTTTATAAATCCGCAGTGATGACATTTTTTACTACTGGCGTAAAATCTGTCGGATAATCTGACTTCAATATCATTTTGATGACATTTTTTTATGAGTTTTTCTCTGAATTCATAAAGCTTTTGCTGAGCAATAGCTTTTGACAAATGTCTGTTTTTCATCATTCCGGATACGTTTAAATCTTCGATATTAATGAACGCAGGCTTGGTTTTTACCAGCTCACTAATAACTTTATTTACATAATCCGTTCTGATGTTGCAAAGTCTGACATGAAGTTTCTGCACTTTTAACAACTGTTTTCGGATATTTTGTCTAGTAGCTTCTCTCTCTTTATTTTTTCTTGATTTTAGACTTTCATATTTCCTTGAAAGCCGTCTTTGCTGTCTGCATAAAGATTTTTCTATTCTTTTAATGCAAACAGTTTTATTGATATTGGCAAATACTCTGCCGTTTGATACGGTTGCAAATGATTTTACACCTAAATCAACGCCTATACCTTCCGTATACGGTTTCGTATTCGGTTTAAGCTTTTCATCAACTAAAATTGCAATATAATATCTATCGCATTTTTTAGTTATAGTAGCACTTTTTATTATGGAATACAGTGGAATATATCCGTATTCTTTCAATCTTACAAAACCGATTGTAGGTACTTTTATTCTATGCCTTTCCAACGTGAAATCAGTCTTATGATTTCTAGGAAAATAAATGCCTACATCAGATTTATTTTTCTTCTTGAATTTAGGAAAACCCGTTTTTTTATTGAAAAATCGTTTAAAAGCTTTATCTGCATTCATAATGGATTGCTTAACAGCTTTTGATGATACTTTCTTTATCCATATATATTCTTTGTTATTAGGGATAAATTCGTTATTAATCCATTTGGAAAAAGATATCCCTGATACAAATTCACCGTTACTTTCATAAATCTCTTTATTATGAGCAATGTAAAAGTTATATATAAATCTGCATACGCCTATTATTTGATGAATTTTGATAATTTGGTCTTTAGTCGGTTTAATTTCTATTTTATAAGCTTTCAGCATAAAGAATCATCTTCTTTTATCTTTTTATATTTTTCCATGTCCAAATTATTCCATATTTAAATCAACATGTCAAATATTTTATTAGCTATTTTTATGCTTCCCTTAACTTGATTAAATTGTATCAAAATTTAGATTTATGTCATAGATTAAATCATTTCCAGCATATGGAAATAAATCTGCTTTTTTGTGCTGGCAGTAATAAAAAAAAGCAGACATACGGAAATATGTCTGCTTTCTTGTCTTTATTTGTTTAATATCTATCGTGCCAATTAATGCCTAAAGCAATATAAGGTATTATACTGCTGGCTACAGGCTAAATATTATTGTTAACTCAATAGATTTAATTATTCTACTAAATCAGGGTTAAAGCTTTCTTTCCACGGAAGTCCCCATTTATTGAGCGCATCCATAAACGGATCCGGGTCGAATTCTTCTACGTTGTACACACCCGGTTTGCGCCACTGGCCGTTCATAATCAGCATTGCGCCAATCATTGCCGGAACGCCCGTCGTGTAGGAAACAGCCTGCGAGCCGACTTCTTTGTAGCATTCCTGGTGGTCGCATACATTGTACAGATAGTACACTTTGTCCTTGCCGTCTTTTTTGCCCTGGAAAATGCAGCCGATATTCGTTTTGCCGACAGTGCGCGGGCCGAGGCTTGCCGGGTCCGGCAGAACGGCTTTGAGGAATTGCAGCGGCACGATTTTCTTGCCTTCGAATTCAATCGGTTCGATGGAAGTCATGCCGACATTTTCAAGGCATTTCAAATGCGTGAGGTAGCTCTGACCGAATGTCATGAAGAAGCGGATGCGTTTAATGCCCGGAATATTGATGCCGAGCGATTCCAGTTCTTCATGATGTAATAAATACATGTCTTTTTCGCCGACTTCCGGGAAGTTGTAGACACGTTTTATTTCCATCGGTTTCGTTTCCACCCAGTGGCCGTCTTCCCAGTAGCTGCCGTTAGCGGAAACTTCACGGATATTGATTTCCGGATTGAAGTTCGTAGCGAACGGATATCCGTGGTCGCCGGCGTTGCAGTCGAGGATATCAATATAATTTATTTCATCGAATTCATGTTTTAAGGCATAAGCGGAGAATACGCCCGTAACGCCCGGGTCGAAGCCGCAGCCGAGAACGGCCGTGATGCCTGCTTTTTCAAAGCGTTCGCGGTATGCCCACTGCCATTTATATTCAAATTTCGCCGTATCGAGCGGTTCGTAGTTTGCCGTATCGAGATAATGAACTTTCGTTGCCAAACACGCGTCCATGATAGTTAAGTCCTGATACGGAAGCGCCAGATTGATTACTACATCCGGTTTCACTTCGTTGATTAGATTGATGAGCTGATTTACATCGTCAGCATCAACCTGAGCCGTAGTGATTTTCGTCTTGCCGCCGCTGAGTTTTTCCTTCAAGGCGTCGCATTTGCTTTTCGTGCGGCTGGCAATGCAGATTTCTTCAAATACATCGCTGTTCTGACAGCATTTGTGAATTGTAACGCTGGCTACACCACCGCAGCCGATAATTAGAGCTTTTCCCATTTTAGGTAATTCCCCCTTGTAAATTTATTTCCTATCTATATTATAATCTAAAACAAGCAGATATTCACGCAGTAATTTTAAAGCCGTTGCCGTGGATATGCCGCTCTGGTCGTACGGCGGCGAAAGTTCCACCATATCCGAGCCGACGATTTGGCAGTTTTCCGCCACCAGCTTCATGGCGCGGCGGAGTTCGTCAAAGGACACTCCGCCTGCTTCCGGCGTACCCGTTCCCGGGAATACGGCAGCGTCAAGCACATCAAGGTCGACGGTGAAATATACCGGTTTGCCTTTCAGCGCCTGAACCGTTTCTGCCAGATTATCAAAATTGAAGCGCTGCGTTTTCACATGATTTTTGCCCCAGGCAAATTCCGCTCTATCGCCGCTTCGAATGCCGAACTGAAAAATCCTGTCATCGCCGACAATATCCCAGACGCGGTGCAATACCGTAGCATGAGATAATTTTGCGCCGAGATAATCGTCGCGCAAATCAGCATGGGCATCAAAATGAACGATATGCAAATCGGGATATTTTGCCGCCACAGCACGGACAGCGCCGAGCGTTACGAGATGTTCGCCGCCAATCATCAGCGGAATTTTATCGCAGTCGATGATTTTCTGCGTGAACTCTTCAATATCTTCAAGCGCATTTTCCACACTGCCGAACGGCAGTTCCAAATCGCCGCCATCAAAAACGAAAGCGTCTTCCAAATCAAGGTCAAGATACGGGCTGTACGTCTCAAGTCCGTAGCTTTCCGCGCGCATGGTGCGGCTGGCAAAGCGTGTGCCGGGACGATACGACGTAGTGGAGTCAAACGGTGCTCCGAATAAAACTATCTTCGCTTCGGCAAAATCTTTGTCGCAGCCTAAAAAGGTCTCAACGTTTTTCTTCAACATCTTCCATTAACTCCTCTACATAATTTGGCAGGGCGAACGACGCATTGTGCAGATTGGCATTATAATAGCGCGTCTTTATGTTCAGCTCATTCCATTTCGCCGGATTGAAATCGAGCGTCGGATGATATTTTTTGGAAGCAAAGCCGAACAGCCAGTGGCCCGAAGGATAGGTCGGGATATGTGCCTGATATACTCTGCTTATCGGGAATGATTTAACAATGCGCTGGTGCGCTCTCTGCATGGCGAATGCGTCTTCATCGTAAAACGGGCTCTCATGCTGATTTACCATGATGCCGTCCTCTTTCAGCGCTTTATAGCAGTTGCCGTAAAATTCCTTGGTGAACAATCCTTCACCCGGACCGAACGGGTCGGTCGAGTCGACGATTATCAAATCGTATTCGTTTTCACAGTGGCGGATAAATTTCAGCCCGTCCTCAAAAAACAGATGTATTCTCGGGTCATCAAAACCGCAGGCAGTCTGCGGCAGAAACCGGCGGGAAATATCCACGACGCGCTCGTCGATTTCCACCAAATCAACCGATTCTACATTTTTATAGCGCACTAGTTCACGCACCGCGCCGCCGTCGCCGCCGCCGATAATGAGTATGCGCTTTGCATTGGGATGAACCGCCATCGGCACATGCACAATCATTTCATGATAAATGAATTCATCTTTTTCCGTCAGCATGACATAGCCGTCCAAGACCATCATGCGGCCGAATTCTTTGGACTCCAGAATATCTATGCGCTGAAATTCAGTCTGTTCGCTGTGAAGCTGTTTATCTATCTGTATGGAAAATTTAACATACGGTGTATGAAATTCACTGAACCACAAATCCACTTATCAATCACTCCTTAATAACGTTCAATCGTTTAATTTCCATGTCTTCAGGGCCGGTCATCGAGCAGCCCTTGTCTTTGGCATAATGAATGTATTCCAATATCTCCGGCGTTATGAGCTCGCCCGGCGCCAAAATCGGGATACCCGGCGGATAGCACATGACAAATTCGCTGCACACTCGTCCGCAGCTGTCGTCGAGCGGCAAAGACTCTTTATCGCCGTAAAAAGCATCCTGCGGCGCGCAGATTACTTTCGGGCTGATGTATTCTGCCTCGAGCATGCCCTTATGGTCCTTTTTGTAATTGCGGCGTATTTCCGCCAGCGCACTCACGAGCCGTTCGATATCCTTCGCTCTGTCGCCAACCGATACATAAGCCAAGAGATTGCCGATATCACCGAATTCCGCCTGAATATCGTACTCGTCGCGCAGCAGGTCATACACTTCAATACCGGCAAGACCGATTGGCAGCGTGTATATGGCAAGCTTCGTAATATCGAAATCGTACACGCTGTCGCCGTTGATTTTTTCGTCGGCATACGCATAGTAATCGCCGATATTATTGATTTCCTGGCGCGCATAATCGACCAAATCAATTACGAAATCGAAAATTTCCGCACCGTGCACGGCGAGATTGGAACGGGAAATATCAAGGCTCGACATCAAAAGATACGAGCCGCTCGTCGTCTGAGTCAGATTGATAATCTGATGAACGTATCCCGCTTTAACGTTCGGCCCAATCAGCAGAAAGGAGCTCTGCGTGAGCGAGCCGCCCGACTTGTGCATGCTTACGGCCGCCATATCGGCTCCGGCATGAATTGCCGCCTGCGGCAGCCGGTGATTGAAATAAAAATGCGTACCGTGCGCTTCGTCGGCCAGTACGAGCATATTATGCTCATGCGCCACCTTAATTATTTCCTTCAAATTGGAGCATATGCCGTAATACGTCGGATTATTGACCAAAACGGCCTTTGCATCGGGATTTTCCCGTATCGCTTTTTTCACATCTTCGACCGACATACCGAGCGATATGCCGAGCTGTTTATCCATTTGCGGATTTATATATACAGGCACAGCGCCGCAAAGTATCATGGCATTTATGGCGCTTCTGTGCACATTGCGCGGCAGGATGATTTTATCGCCGCGCTTGCAGGCCGTCAAAATCATAGTCTGGACTGCCGACGTCGTGCCGCCGACCATGAAAAAAGCATGCTGAGCGCCGAAAGCTTCCGCTGCCAGCTCCTCCGCCTCTTTTATCACGGATACGGGATGACACAGATTGTCAAGCGGTTTCATTGAATTTACATCTACGGATAAACACTTCTCACCCAGAAAATTCAAAAGAGCCTTGTTGCCCCGTCCCCGTTTATGTCCGGGAACATCGAACGGAACGACCCTCATCTTTTTGAATTTTTCCAAAGCCTCCAGTACAGGCATGCGTTTTTGTGCTTGTCTATCCAATAATATCACCAACCCTCATATTTATTAGAAAACATTGCTGCCGCTGAAAATTTCTATCATTTCCTGGCGCAGACGATTGTTTATAATTAAACGTGTTTTCGGCGGTATTTCATAAATATCCGTATTGAACAGATAATTGCTTAAATCAAGTTCCTTTATCAGCATTCGCGTATGGAACAGATTGGCCTGATATACATTAATATCCACGGCATCATATTTCAGCAGCGTATCCGGCATAATATAATCCTGAATGGACGTGATTTTATGGTCCATAAACAGTTTCCGTCCGCGCACATCGCGCGTAAAGCCGCGCACACGGTAGTCCATTGTTATAATATCCGAGTCGAATTTGCCTATCAGATAATCAAGCGTGCTGAGCGGCGTTATTTCACCGCAGGTGGACACGTCGATATCAACTCTGAACGTGGCAATACTCGTTTCCGGATGATATTCCGGATACGTATGCACCGTGATATGACTTTTATCAAGATGCGCCAAAATAATTTCCGCCTTTTCCGTTTCACTGTCATTTTTGCAGGGACGCATATTTTCATCAGCCAGAAGAATAGTTACGCTGGCGCCTTGCGGGTCATAATCCTGACTGGAAACATTAAGCACGCGGGCTCCTATCATTTCTGCTACGTTCGTTAAAATTTTCGTCAATCGCTCAGAATTGTACTGCTGGTCTATATACTTTATATAATCATGCTGTTCGCGCGGTGTCTTAGCATAACAGACATCATAAATATTGAAACTTAAAGATTTCGTCAGATTATTAAATCCGTACAATTTTAATTTTTCGGCCACCTAATATCTATCCTTTTCCCAATGCAAATTTAGGTTAATAAAGGCAAACCTATAATCCTTTTGTTTTTTGTATATTCATATCCTCATTCGGATGCTCCGGCATTTTTATCGTAAAGCCGCGGCCGGCGACTTCCGATGTATCCGTGATAATCATGAAGGCCGTAGGGTCGATAGCATTGGCTATGAGTTTCACCCTGCTTACCTGCGTCAGACTCACAACGGCAAAAATCACTTTCTGCTCCTTATGGCTGTATGCGCCTTCGCCGTGCAGAAACGTTACGCCACGACCGAGATGCTGCATAATCGTCCAGCCGATAAGCTCCGAAAACGGCGACATGATGATTACCAGTTTCTTGCGGTTGAAACCGGCGACGACTTTATTGGTAATCTCACCCACAATATACATGTTGATTAATGTATACAAACCGATGGAAACATTAAACAGCACGATACCGACCAGAATAATAATCAGATTGAAACCGAATACCACCGTTCCCAAATCGAGAGAATAATACTTCTTGATAACGGCGCCGAGCACATCGAAGCCGCCGCCGTTGGAATTTGCCCGAAACACGATACCGCAACCGATACCCACCAGCACGCCGCCGAAAACGGCATTTAAGATGGGGTCTTCCACAATATGGTAATTGCCGATGAAACTTGTAGCATCGATAGCGACGGAAAGCATCACCGTACCGATGATAGTATCAATGGCGTATAATCTGCCAAAAACTTTATACGCAATATACACGATAGGTATATTGTACACAATGAGCTGCACGCCGATAGGCAAGTCGACAAGATAATACACGATTACCGCAATCCCGCTAAGCCCGCTTGCCAGAAGTTTTGCCGGAATAATAAACGTACTGTATCCCAAACCGGCAATCAGTGAACCGATGAAAATCTTCAAATACCGTCCGGCATGACTGCTCATCATTAAATCCGACTTGATAATCAATGAACGCAGAAATAATTTGAAATAGCGCCCAAGCATGATAAAATCCTCCTGTAAAAATTTTATTTTGTGTCCTTAATAGATAAGCAAGAAGTATTGTAACATATTTGATTGTCCAGTGGTACTGTTTAATGTCTCTCTAACTAGATAATAACAAGAATTTTACAATTAATCCAGCGTATACCCAAAATAAACTTAAATGAAAAAAATTATCAAACAGGTATTGAAAATTATTATCATTTATGTTATATTAAATACAAGCTTTTCCTTAGCTCTCCAATATAATATATACACACAAAAAAAGCGCGTTTTTTCAACGCGCCTTTTTTGTTTTAACATTTGTTACTTGTTGTGTTAGTTGATTTCTCAAAGCAGTAT
>DCFC01000045.1:776-1239 GCA_002314325.1 Megamonas hypermegale | reverse complement strand
CTAGCACAACGGATTTATTTATTACTTAAATCTTCAATAGCCTGGGCCGCTCCCATGATGGCGATGAGCGAATGTTCCATCGTGAGCGCGCCTTGCAGATAAACGTTGAACGGTTCACGGATTGGACCGTCGGCGCTCAACTCGATAGAAGCGCCCTGTACGAACGTTCCGGCTGCCATGATTACCTGGTCTTCATAACCCGGCATATCCCACGGTTCAGGCGCAGCATAAGAGTCAACCGGCGAATATTTCTGGATACCCTGACAGAATGCCACCAGCTTTTCCTTCGTGCCGAGTTCAATCGCCTGAATGATATCGTTGCGCGGTGTCTGCGGAGCTGGCAGTGTCTTAAAGCCCATCATGTCAAACAATGCGGCGGCAAAAATAGCCGATTTCACAGCTTGCGCCACGACATGCGGTGCAAGAAACAGTCCCTGAAACAGCAGGCGGTTGTTGGACAGAG
>DCFC01000045.1:0-747 GCA_002314325.1 Megamonas hypermegale | reverse complement strand
CCGCCGCCCGGATTTTTAATGAGAGAGCCCGCCATGATATCAGCGCCGGCTTCAATCGGTTCTTTCGTATCAGTAAATTCACCGTAGCAGTTATCAACGTAGCAAATGCAATTTGGATTAATATCTTTGACAAAACGGCAGATTTCGCCGATTTCATCCACGCTGAGCGTAGGGCGCATCATATAGCCGCAGGAACGCTGGATTACAACCATTTTCGTCTTAGCGGAGATTTTTTCCTTTGCCGCTGCAAAATCTACCCGGCCTTCCGCCGTAAGCGGCACTTCATCATATAAAATGCCAAACTCCTTGAGCGAGCCGGGACTGTCCGTAGCATAGCCGATAACAGTCTGCATCGTATCATACGGCGCGCCGGTGATGTAAATAAGCTCATCGCCCGGACGCAAAATGCCGAACAGTACCGTTGCCAGCGCATGCGTGCCGGAGACAAACTGCGTGCGCACCAGCGCCGCTTCCGCCTTAAACACTTCGGCGTATAATTCTTCCAGTTTGCCTCTGCCGATATCATCATAGGCATAACCGGAAGTCGTGTTGAAATGCGCTTCCGATACCTTCACTTTACGCATGGCATCAAGAATTTTCAATGTATTTATTTCTGCAATTTCATCAGGACGGGCAAAATAATCTTTACACTTTGCCAAAGCCTGCTGCTTTAATTTAACAATTTTTTCCGAAAAAGCCAAAAGAAATTTCCTCCTACAAAGCTATATATTGTTCATTTTTCTTTTG
>DCFC01000005.1 GCA_002314325.1 Megamonas hypermegale | reverse complement strand
GAAGATAAATTAAGAAATTAATTATCTTTTTCTTATATTGTGCCGAACCGGCACTTTCTTTATATTGTAGCAATTATACACTCATTTTGGAATATGTATGAATTCGGCAAAATTCGCCTGCAATCTTTTTCTTTACAGTTCTTAGTATTTATGATATATTAATTTTCGTATGTATGACAGATATTCCCGTTCTAGGACAGACGCAACTCCGACGTTATCGTGGAATTGGGAGAAATAAAATTTAGGAGGAAATACAATGTTAACTCAGGAACAGAAATTACAGATTATCCAAGACAATGCAACTCATGAAGGAGATACTGGTTCTCCGGAAGTACAGGTTGCTCTTTTGACTGCACGTATTGCATATCTCACTGAACATCTCAAACAAAACAAAAAAGACCATCATTCCCGTCGCGGCTTATTGAAAATGGTCGGCAAACGCAGAAGACTTCTGAGCTACTTATATGATGTTGATGTAGAACGCTATCGTGCTCTTATCGCAAAATTAAATTTACGCAAATAATTAATGAAAAAGCGGGAGCATTTCCCGCTTTTTCTTTTGGTGATAAATATTGTGGTAATGTAAATTTCTATAGTAAAGATATTAGCCATTTTGTTTAATAACTCATTGTGCTGGTAAAACATCGAACTTGTAACTATTATACTGTTTTAGGTAATCAACTATCACAACAGCTTTTAATAATATTCGCGGATAAGATGGTTAATATCTTTACTATAGCCGCAATATTTATCCTGAATTTATTTAATATGATTTAGGAGGAATAAAATGTATACTTTTGAAACAACTCTCGGCGGTCGCAGTTTTACGGTTGAAGCCGGCAAAATGGCCAAACAGGCTAACGGCGCGGTACTCGTCCGCTACGGCGACACGGTGGTACTCGTTACAGCTACAGCTTCGGCTGAACCGCGCGAAGGCGTGGATTTCTTCCCGCTCACCGTTGATTATGAAGAAAAAATGTATTCCGTCGGCAAAATTCCAGGCGGATTTATCAAACGCGAAGGCCGTCCGTCCGAATCGGCTATTTTATGTAGCCGCTTAATCGACAGACCTATCCGTCCGCTTTTCCCGGAAGGCTACCGCAATGATGTCCAGATTGTAGCTACCGTTTTATCCGTAGAACAGGACAATGCACCGGAAATTGCCGGTATGATTGGCGCATCGTGCGCTCTCTCCATTTCCGACATCCCGTTTTTAGGACCTATTGCCGGTGTGCGTGTAGGCCGTGTTGACGGACAGTTCGTTATCAATCCGACTGTTGAACAGCGCGCTAAATCCGATTTGAACTTAACTGTAGCAGGCTCCTACGATGCCGTAATGATGGTTGAAGCTGGCGCAAATGAACTGCCGGAAGAAGTAGTGCTCGAAGCTATTTTGTTCGGCCATGAAGAAATCAAACGCCTCGTAGAGTTCCAGAAAGACATGATGGCGCAGTGCGGCAAGGAAAAACATCAGCCGAAACTGTTCGAAGTGCCGGAAGAACTCGTAAACGCCATTCACGAATATACTTATGATAAATTAAACGCTGCCGTACGCGATGCCGACAAACTGCGCCGCGACGAACACGTAGCGGAAGTAAAAGCGGAAGCGAAAGAACATTTCCTCGAACTTTATCCGGAAATGGATATGGAAATAGATTATGTACTGTATAAAACGTTAAAAGGCATTGTGCGTCATATGATTACGCATGAAAAAATCCGTCCGGACGGACGCGGCCTCGAAGAAGTACGCCCGATTAGCTGCGAAGTCGGTCTTTTACCGCGCACGCACGGTAGTGCGCTGTTCACACGCGGCCAGACACAGATTTTGAACATCACGACGCTCGGGGCACTCGGCGATGAACAGGTAATCGACGGCATCGGCGATGATACACCGAAACATTATATTCACCACTACAACTTCCCGGGTTATTCCGTTGGCGAAGCCCGCCCGATGCGCAGCCCTGGCCGCCGCGAAATCGGTCATGGCGCTCTGGCTGAACGCGCTCTCGTACCGGTTATCCCGTCTGAAACGGAATTCCCGTATACAATCCGTCTCGTATCCGAAGTTCTGGAAAGCAACGGCTCCAGCTCCATGGGCAGCGTATGCGCCAGCACTTTATCCTTGATGAATGCCGGCGTACCGATTAAAAAACCGGTATCCGGCTGCGCTATGGGTCTTGTAAAAGACGGCGACGCTTACACTATTTTAACGGATATTCAGGGCATGGAAGATGCTCTCGGCGACATGGACTTTAAAGTAGCAGGTACGCCGGACGGTATCACGGCTATCCAGATGGATATCAAAGTAGCCGGTATCAGCAGAGAAATTCTGTCGTCCGCTCTGGCTCAGGCAAAACGCGGCCGCGAATTCATTCTGGGCAAAATGCTTGAATGTATCAGCGAACCGAACAAGGAACTTTCGCCGTACGCACCGCGCGTAAACACGATGAAAATCGCCGTTGACAAAATCCGCGACGTAATCGGACCGGGTGGCAAAACGATTAAGAAAATCATTGATGAAACAGGCGTACAGATAGATATCCACGATGACGGCAATGTATTTATTACAGCTGTTGACGCAGCTTCGGCACAGAGAGCGCAGGAAATCATCCATACATTGACGCGCGATGTGGAAGTCGGCGCAACGTATAAAGGCAAAGTTACGCGCATTATGAACTTCGGTGCATTCGTGGAAATTCTGCCGGGCAAAGAAGGTCTGTGCCATATCTCCCAGCTTGCCAAAGAACGTGTCGGCAAAGTTGAAGACGTTGTAAACGTCGGCGACGAACTGGAAGTCCGCGTTACGGAAATCGACCGTCAGGGCAGAATAAATGTTTCGCATAAAGTGCTTTTGAAAAAATAAGGCTGGTGAAAAACTTTGCATATTGTTTTAATTGAACCGGAAATACCGGCAAATACGGGTAATATCGCCCGTCTTTGCGCCAATACGGGCATCGAGCTTCATCTGGTAAAGCCGCTCGGTTTTTCCACCGATGATAAGCATTTAAAACGCGCCGGTCTTGATTACTGGCATCTGATAAAAGTGCACTATCATGAAAATTTCCAGGAAGTGCTTGAAAAGTACAAAGGCCATAAATTTCATTTTGCCACGACGAAAGCGGCGCATGTATATACAGAAGTAGCCTACGGCATGGATGATATGCTCGTTTTCGGCAAGGAAACGGCAGGCATTCCTGAAAGTATTCTGAAAGAGCACTGGGATGACTGTATCCGTATCCCGATGGCAAGCGAATCGCGTTCGCTCAACCTGTCCAATTCCGTAGCCGTTATAGCTTATGAAGCCATGCGCCAGCTCGATTTTGCCAATTTAAAACAAATCGGACGCGACCATTTGGATTGATTGGGGGCGGAATTTATGAGTTTACAAGAATGTATAAATGAACTGAAACAGGCATTGCCGCAGGAGGCTGTTCTTTTAGACGAACCGATGGCGAAACATACGACGTTCAAAATCGGCGGACCGGCAGACTGCTTCGTAATGCCGTCGACAATAGACGAAGCCGTTACCGTCATAAAAACCATTCATAAGTACAACGTACCGCTTACCATGATTGGCAACGGCTCCAATCTGCTCGTCATGGACAAAGGAATTCGCGGCGTTGTCGTGAATTTGAATGAACGTTTTTCTAAAATAGAGCAGAAAGGCAATCTCGTTTATGCTCAGTGCGGCGCGCTGATGGCGGATGTATCCAAATTCGCCGGCAGCTGCTCGCTTACGGGCCTTGAATTTGCCGTAGGCATTCCGGGCAGTATCGGCGGCTGTATCTTCATGAATGCCGGAGCATACGACGGCGAGATAAAAAACGCCGTAAAATCCGTAACAGCCGTTAATAAAAACGGCAAGCTCGTGCATTATACGAAAGAAGAAGCGCAGTTCGGCTACCGCCACAGCATTTTTCAGGATAACGGCGATTTAATTCTGGAAGTGGAACTGGAACTTGCTTTCGGCGACAAGGAAGCGATTGAAGCGAAAATGGCCGACCTCACGGCACGCCGCGAAGCAAAACAGCCTTTGGAACTGCCGAGCGCCGGTAGCACCTTTAAACGGCCGCCGGGATATTTTGCCGGAACGCTCATCGACCAGACGGGGCTCAAAGGACTGACAGTCGGCGGAGCACAGGTTTCCACCAAGCACGCCGGTTTCGTCGTAAACATCGGCGGAGCAACGGCGCAAAACGTGCTCGACTTAATTGCACAGGTACAGCAGCGCGTTTATGAAAAACACGGCGTAAAACTCTATCCCGAAGTAAAAATGATTGGTGAACAATAAAGTATAAAAATGATTAACGATTAGCCATAAAATAATTTATGATTTACGTATGATTATATTAATAAAGAAAATTATTTTATGGCTTTATTTTTTAATAAAAGGGTGATTTTTTGTATACATTAAAGAATATTTTTAGTATATTGGTATGTGTTGTAACCTTAAATTTTTTTACCGTATCAATTGCAAGCGCTGATATATCGGATGTAACAGATATTGCAACAAATGCAGTTTCTACAGTTGTAAGTGAAGACAATGAAAAAATAAAAAATGAAATTATGAATATGTTAAATGATGATATACATAAAAAGGAATTACAAAATTATATAATAGAAACTAGACCAATTATAGAAAAATATCAATCCAGACTTGAAACTGCCGAATATGCTGCATATTTCAGTGAAAAATATATTCCTTTAGTAGGTGGATTGTTTTCCAGTGTAATTGTAGAAGGGGCATATTATTTTTATGAGAATGATTTAGAAGAGGCTGCTAAAACACCGGTTGCTAAAAATTTTAGTACATTAAGAAATAATGGTATTGATTTTACTAAAGATTTAATATCTAGAACTATATCATATGGAGTAGAAAAAGAAGAAAATACGTCAGAACAATCAGATATAGACATATCTACCGTTATTAATGTAGGTATTAAACATCAACAAAAACAAGCGCTAATTGATTATATGAAAGAAATAATGGAAAAATCTAATATAAGTTATGATATTATAGATACTGGATGCAGTAATAATTTTGGTATTTAGAATAGAAAGCTATAGTAAAAAATTTTACTATAGCTTTAATTTTTTATTTGATGGATTGTATAATTAAGTGCGACACCTAAAAAATAAAAAGATTCATTATGAATTTTCGTGTAAAATAAAGTTGCTACACTAATTCACACGAAAGGGAATTCATAATAAGCCACAGTCATTTTACCATAAAAGATTGTATTCATATAGAGATTTTTTCTCTCTTCGGTTTTTCTACCCGCTTTATTGCTAAAATTTTAAGTCGTCATCACTCTACTATTGCCCGTGAGCTTTCCCGCAATAAATCTAAAGATTTTTACCATGCTGAAACAGCTCAATCTCTTTATACTAAACGGCGTATGTCTAATTTCCCTAAAGATAAATTTTCTGATATCATAGGTCAAATTATTTCAGACAAGATAACTGAAAAGCTGTCTCCTGAACAGATTGTCCATACCGTCCTTAATGGAATCATCTTTTTAAAAACAATCTACAAATGGATATACTAAGGAAAAATTACCAACGTTTCAGAAAAAATTTACGACATAAAGGTAAACGTAAAAAGAAAGAAACAAGAGGGAAATTTACTGTAGGGACCAGTATTAAAAACAGGCCTAAATAGATGAAAAAAAGAGAAGAATTCGGATATTGGGAATTGGATACAATGGTGTCAAGCCGAGGAAAAAGCAAAGGCTGTTTTGCAACAATTGTTGAAAGAAAAACGAGATTTTATGCGGCAATAAAGATAAAAGACCGTACAAAAGATTCAATGTTAAAGGCAATAAAGCAATTAGTAGTGCAAATGCCGAAATAGGCAACAAAAACATTTATGATAGACAGAGTGTGTTGATTACTATATTTTTTATGATAAAGGTATAAAATGTTATTAATATAATGGTTCACATTGCCTCATATATGTGATATTTGGAGTAAAAAATCATAAAATAGTATCTATTAATGTAGCACTTGATCAATAATTTTATTAAATATAGATTCTAAAAAGATTATCACATATATTTTTGATGAAGCAACTTCCGCCTTAGACAATGAAACGGAAAAAGTGATATTGCAGACGATAAAAGAACTGGCTCAAACGAAAACGGTGCTGATGATAACGCATAAACTGGAAAATACGAAAATCGCCGATATAATCAACATCATGGACGGCGGCAGAATTTGCGAAAGCGGCAGTTATACCGAATTGATGAATAAAAAAGGCATATATTATTCAATGGCGACACGATAAGAAAAATGCTATACTAGATTTAGAAAATACGCAAAGGCGGGATGAATTATGATTGGCAATTGTGCAGACTGCAAAAATCATATCTGTGCGGCCAAAGGCATAAGCTGCACCAAAGTTGACGAAAAACAGATTATAAATTCTTACAGCGAAGAAGAACATAAAATCATGCAGGCGGCGGCTTTTGTGGAAGCGACGTATTACAGCCAGCTGACACGGCTTGAGGAAACGGCGGAATTTGCGCGTCAAATGGGCTATAAAAAACTAGGGCTAGCTTTTTGTATCGGGCTGAATAAAGAAGCTCACCTAATCAAAAAGTTTTTGGCGAAAGATTTTGAAGTAGTGTCGATATGCTGCAAAAACTGCGCTATAGCCAAAGACAAATTACAGCTGAAGAAAATAAATCCGCAAAGCAAAACGGAAAGCATGTGTAATCCAAAACAGCAGGCGCAGTTTTTAAACGATGCCGGCTGTGATTTATTTATATCCTGCGGTCTGTGTGTCGGTCATGATGCGATATTCAACAAAAACTGCACCGGACCGGTTACAACGCTCGTCGCTAAAGACAGAGTGCTAGCTCACAATCCGCTGGGCGCGGTGTATTCGCGCTACTGGCGCAAGAAGCTCGGTATTATGGAAGAGGGCGAATACTAAAAAAACAGGCAAGGCATTAAATTTTTGTTTAAATGCCTTGCCTGTTTTGCCGTTAAACGGATTTATACGTATTTCAGGTTGAAAAATATGTGTTTTAACCTATTGTGCTAGTTGATTTTCCAAAGTAGTATAATAGTTTATATTCAGTGAGGTTAAGTGCCAACATCGAACGAATATAAACTATTATACTGCTGGTTATAGGCTCAATGTTTTACTAGCACAACGGGTGTGTTTTATCTTGTCTTTATTCCCGTTAAAATAAGATTGAGCTTATAGCGGATATTGTCCTGATATTTTATCGGCAGACTGCTGAACGAGGCCGTCTGAAACAGAGAGTGGAACATTTCCGTTATTATTTCCGCCGGAATGTCGGTGCGGAATTCTCCGTTTGCCTGTCCGTTTTGAATTATTTCGTCAAATAAATCCTTAAACGGCAGCGGTTTCTGCATAAGGCTGTGGTGCTGCACCGTCAATGCGCTTTTATCGACGGCGCGCATGAACAGCGGCAGAATAAATCTGTTATGGTCGAGAACTTTGGCGCTGTAGATGACGATAGCTTCCAGAATTTGCGCCTGGGAGCTGTTTTCGTTGGTCAGTTTGACAAAATACTGACGTATGTCGAATGCTATCTGCGTGAGCAGATTGTTTAAAAGCTCATCTTTCGACTGAAAATAATTGTAAAAAGTACCGATGCCCAAATCGGCGTCCTGCATGATATCGGCAATGGAGGTATCTTTCAGACCTTTTGTGCCGAATAGTTTTATGGCGGAATTGATAATCGTGTTTTTCGATTTCAGTTTTTTTGCTTCGCGTTTATTGAGTTTAATTTCCAAGAAAATCACCTGTCTTAAAAATGAATACCGTTCGTTTTTTATATTATAATATTGATTGGATTTTTTCTCAAATGATACGAAGCGATTTCCATAGTTATTTTGCGGAGGTTTTTGCAAATTGCGCTATAATTTGCAAAAATTTTTTGCTATAATGGCATTTAGAGACGAATGAAACGATTGGATGGGTTTTTGATATTGATTGGTAAAGACGATATAGAAGCGGCAGTCGGCATTTTTCTGGGCATAGGCATGGTGGCTCTCGTGTCCAAATCCATAGACGATAATCTCTTATTAGCGCCGTTCGGAGCGACGAGCATTATTGCCTTTCTGAAATACGACAGTGAATTTGCGCAGCCCCGCAATATTATTCTGGGTTATCTGATTACAAGTACAGTCGGCGTACTGACTGTATATGCGCTGGGTCATAACTGGTTTTCGTATGCGCTGGGCGTAGCAGTCGCCATGCTCATAAAAGTTCAGTGCAATGCCGTTCATCCGCCGTCAGCGGCGATGCCGATTATTTTAATTCAGATAAAGGAAAGCACGATGCTCGGCTATTTAATCTATGAAGCAATGCCGGGGCTTGTGCTGCTTGTAGCCGTAGCTGTCATTTATAATCGGTATGTTTTGCATAAAGACTATCCTTTATGGAGGAGTAAAACAAGTGAAATGGAGAAATCATAAACTCGTAACGACAGTGGTGGTTTTCGCGGCGACGGGAAATCTATTATATGCGGCGTACAGCTATCTGGGCAGTGTCCTGCCGGACAGACTGGAGGGAAAGCCGCCGAAAGAAACAAAAGCTTACTGGCAGTGGCGTTCCCGGCACCGCCAGACGACGCACTGGACAGTGCCGTATCTTCTCATAATCGCCGTTTTGATGTATCTGCATGACAGCGGCGTTTTGACGGGCTGGGCATGGCAGGCGGCACTTTTTCCGCTGTTTGTCGCCGTCGGAGCACTATTGCATATCGCGGAAGACGGTATCTGCGGCAGAGTCCCGCTCATATGGCGCAAAAAGAAAATCGGGCTGAAACTGTTTAAAGTCGGCAGCCGTTGGGAGTATCTGACGGCCTATACTATCTGCGCCGCCGCTTTATACTATAGATTTGCATTATGTTAATTGATTTCAAAGAAAAGAGTGATAATATGAGTAAAATAACCTTTATCGGTATCGGCGTTATGGGCAGCTCAATGGCAGCCAACCTCTTAAAAGCCGGTTATGAAATTACCGTTTATACACGCACGAAAGCCAAAGCGGAAAAACTGCTCGCACAGGGAGCAAAATGGGAAAGCTCTCCGGCAAAAGCGAGTGAAAATGCGGAAATTGTCATTTCAATGGTAGGATATCCCAGAGATGTTGAAGAAATATATTTAGGAGAAAACGGCGTACTGTCGGCGTTAAAATCCGGTAGCACCATTATCGACATGACGACTTCCAGTCCGAAACTGGCGCAGAAAATTTATCAACTGGCTAAGGAAAAAGGCATATCAGCACTCGATGCACCCGTATCAGGCGGCGATGTGGGCGCGAAAAACGCGGCGCTTGCCATCATGGTCGGCGGCGATAAGGACACCTACGACAAAATGCTGCCCGTTTTCGAAGCGATGGGCAAGACAATTTGCTATTTCGGCGCAGCAGGCAGCGGCCAGTATGCCAAAATGAGCAATCAGATTGCCATTGCCTCCAACATGATGGGCGTCTGCGAAGCGATTGCCTATGCGAAAAAATGCGGCTTAAACCCGCAGGATTTACTGAGCGTCATTTCTACGGGAGCTGCCGGTTCGTGGTCGCTTTCCAATTTGGCGCCGCGCATGCTCAAAGGCGATTTCGCGCCGGGATTTTTCATTAAGCATTTTATTAAGGATATGAAAATCGCACTGGAATCGGCGAAAGAAATGAATTTAAATCTGCCGGGTCTTGCTCTGGCGGAAAAACTGTATGAAGAGCTGGCGCAAAAAGGCTTGGAAAATGACGGAACGCAGGCGTTGCTGAAATATTATGACCTACAGTAAAGCCAAAAGTATCTTAAAGAAATTTTACGGCTATGACGATTTCCGTCCTGGACAGCGCAAAGTCGTGCAAAGTCTTTTGGGCGGCAAGGATACGGTGGCGATTATGCCGACCGGTGCCGGTAAATCCATCTGTTTTCAAATTCCGGCACTATTGTTTCCTGGTGTAACGCTCGTCGTATCGCCGCTCATATCATTAATGAAAGACCAGGTGGACAGTCTGCGCCAGATTGGCATTCCCGCCGTATACATCAACAGCTCTGTCAGCCGGGCGGAACTTGCGGAAAGTCTGCGGGGCATTGCCGCCGGTTTTTACAAGATAATCTACATTGCGCCGGAACGGCTGACGCCCGAGTATCTGCCCGATATGTTTAAAAATCTCGATATAAGCATGATTGCCGTCGATGAGGCACACTGCCTGTCACAATGGGGTCATGATTTCCGTCCCAGTTATAAAAACATCCTGACCTTTATGCAGTCCCTGCCGAAAAAACCGCTTATCGGCGCATTCACGGCGACGGCGACGCCGGAAGTCAAAGAAGATATCGTAAAACTTCTGGGTCTTGCCGCTCCTGCTGTTTTTGTAACGGGCTTTGACCGCGCCAATCTGTATTTTTCCGTACTGCGCGGTGAAAATAAGGACAAATTCGTTACGGATTATGTACACAAGCATTTGACGGAAGCCGGTATCATTTACGCCGGTACGCGCAAGGACGTGGATGCGCTTCAGACTCTGCTGGAAACAAAAGGCATAAAGGCGGGACGGTACCATGCCGGAATGACGGATGAAGAGCGAAACAGGGCGCAGGAGGCATTTCTCTATGACGACGTTTCCGTCATCGTGGCGACGAATGCCTTCGGCATGGGTATAGACAAGCCGAATGTCCGCTATGTAATTCATTATAATATGCCGAAAAATATCGAAGCGTATTATCAGGAAGCGGGCAGAGCCGGAAGGGACGGGCTCCCAGGAGAATGCATTTTATTGTACAGTCCGCAGGATACGCAGCTGCAGAAATTTCTGATAAGCAAATCGGTGGAAAGCGAAACGCGTCAGCAGCTGGAATATAAACGGCTTCAGTCCATGGTGGACTACTGCCATACACCGCAGTGCCTGCGGGCATTCATTCTGCACTACTTCGGCGAGACGGACGCAAACGAAACGTGCGACAACTGTTCCAACTGTAAAATGGACGGCGAACTTGTCGACATCACGACAGATGCGCAGATGGTATTGTCCTGCGTCTACCGCGTGCATGAACGGTTCGGCGTCAAAGTAGTTGCCGAAATTCTGAAAGGCTCGAAAAGCGCGCGCATGAAGCAGTTTCATTTTGAACGATTATCGACGTATGCGCTGATGAAAGAGCGCACGGTAAAACAGATAAGCGATTTGATTTTGCGTCTGGCGGCAATGCAGTACGTAAATATTACGGAAAGCCAGTACCCCGTACTGCAGCTCAATGCGCTGTCATGGCAGGTACTGCGCGGTCAGCAGAAAGTCTGGCAGAAAGTCGTAACGGTGAAAAAAGCGGCCGTCAAAAGCGATTTGTTTGAAAAACTGCGCCTTTTGCGCCGTGAACTGGCTATCAAGGCCAATCTGCCGCCGTATATGATTTTCTCCGACGCAACGCTCACGCAGATGGCGCAGGAAAAACCGTCATCCATGGAAGAAATGAGCCATATTAAAGGTGTCGGCGAATTTAAGCTGAACAGATACGGCGACGATTTTTTGAAAGTAATAAAAAATTTCATGTCTTAGGCATGAGTTTTAAATATATATAAGAGAATTAAGGGGGATTTTTTATGATGGATCCGATTTTGAAATTGCAAAACGGCAGTGATGTACGCGGTGTAGCGGTGGAGGGAGTACCGGACGAACCGGTCACCTTGACGCCGGAATACGCCAACCGCATTGTGCAGGCATTTGTACAGTGGCTGGCGCAAAAAAGCGGCAAACAGCCAAATGAACTGAAAATAGCTGTAGGCCACGATTCGCGAATTTCTGCACCGATGCTCAAACAGCAGGCACTGATGGCAATCACGGCGCAGGGCGCAACGGCTGTCGACTGCTCTATGGCGACAACACCGGCTATGTTCATGTCGCTCGTCTTTCCAGAAACGAAATACGACGGCTCCATGATGATTACGGCAAGTCATCTGCCGTTCAACCGCAATGGCATTAAATTCTTTGAACCGGTCAACGGCGGCATGGAAAAAGCCGACCTCACCGATATGCTGAAAATCGCCTGCACACTGCCGGAAAAAACGGCTGATATTTCCACTGTAGAAAAATTCGATTTGGTTTCACTCTATGCTGAAAACCTCTGCCAGAAAATCCGTGAAGGTATCAACAGTAAGGAAAATTATGCTCAGCCGCTCACAGGCAATCATATCGTAGTCGATGCAGGCAACGGTGCCGGCGGATTTTTCGCCCAGAAAGTACTGGCACGGCTCGGCGCTGATACGACAGGCAGCCTGTATCTTGAACCGGACGGACATTTCCCGAACCACATTCCTAATCCGGAAAATAAACAGGCCATGGATGCCATCCGCGGAGCCGTTCTCGATAATAAAGCCGACCTCGGACTGATTTTCGATACGGACGTAGACCGTATGTCAGCCGTGTTCAGCGACGGACGCGAAGTAAACCGCGACGCACTCATTGCCATGATGGCGGCAATTCTGGCGGATGATTATCCGGGTTCCACCATCGTTACCGATTCGGTTACTTCCGATAAATTGACAGCATTTTTAGAAGGCGAACTCAAACTAAAGCATCACCGCTATCAGCGCGGCTACAAAAATGTAATCAACGAATGCAAACGCTTAAACGAAGCCGGCATTGTTTCGCCGCTGGCTATCGAAACGAGCGGACACGGCGCGCTCAAGGAAAATTATTATCTCGATGACGGCGCATACATGGCTGTAAAACTCTTAATCGCCGCTGCCAAGACGAAAGCACAGGGCAAAACACTGAACAGCCTTATCGAAAAACTCCAGCCGCAGTTTGAAACGGCGGAATACCGCCTGAAACTGAAAGGCGAAGATTTCAAAGCGTACGGCGCAAATGTACTCAATGTATTTAAACAGAGAGCACAGGAAAAAGGCTATCATATTGTAGAACCGAATTACGAAGGCGTGCGTCTGAGCTTCAAAGGCGAAGCAAACGGCTGGGCGCTTTTGCGTCAGTCCCTGCATGACCCGAATATGCCGCTCAATGTGGAAGGCAACGGAGAAGGCGACTGCGCCAAAATCACGGTTATGATGAAAGAACTTTTGGGCGGTTTTGACCAGCTGGACATTTCTGTATTGGATAAATAACGGAGAAACAAGCCATTAGTTTTTACTAATGGCTTATTTTTTTTCGAAAATAACTGTTTATCAATCCTTTTTAATGGTATAATTAATATAAATAATACAGCACTAAATCCATAGAGGTGAGTTATATGTCAAATGCAGAGGAAAGGTATATAGAATATGATGCAAACGGTTTTACGCTGCGTGAAGCGATTGTCGAAGCGAAGCGCTGCCTGAACTGCAAAAAACCTATGTGCCGAACAGGCTGTCCTATCAGCAACAATATTCCAGAATTCATTCATGCGCTGGCGCAGGGCGATTTGGGACAGGCCAGTGTCATTATCGCTGAACGCAGCAATCTTCCGGCTGTATGCGGCCGTGTCTGCCCGCATGAACGGCAGTGCGAAGGTTCGTGTATTCTCGGCCGAAAGGGTCAGAGCATCCGAATTGGCAAACTGGAACGTTTTATCGCAGACATGGACGGAGAACTGGAGCTTGTATCGCCGAAAGTGGCGAAAGCACAGCCGGGCAATATTGCCGTAATCGGCTCAGGACCTGCCGGCCTCACGGTAGCGGGCGACCTGGCGAAAATGGGCTTTAATGTTACCGTATTCGACTCCCATCCGGAAGCCGGCGGCGTATTGATGTACGGCATACCGGAATTTCGTCTGCCGAAGCAGGTGGTGCGCCGTGAAGTTCGGAAAATAAAGAAACTGGGCGTACAGTTCCGCCTGAATATCATGGCCGGCGTAGATATAACGGTGGACGATATGTTTGCGCAGGGCTTTGACGCTATTTTTATCGGCACGGGCAACGCGCTGTCGAAATCACTGCCGATTGAAGGAATTAATCTGCCGGGCGTCGTGCAGGCGACATATTTTCTGCAAATAGTGGAACTGGCCAGCTGCGGCGAAATAGACGACAAGGAAATCCCGATTAAAGCGGGCGAAGACGTACTCGTCATCGGCGGCGGCAACACGGCTATGGATGCGGCAAGAACAGCCATGCGTCAGGGGGCAAAAAGCGTAACTATTTTAAATCGCCGCCGCGAAGAGGATATGGCGGCTCTGAAATCAGAAATAGAAGCGGCCAGAAATGAAGGTATTGTTATAAGAACGCTCTTGGGACCGGTGAAAGTTACAGGAGAAAATAAAGTTACGGGGCTGACCTGCTGTGTACGTGAATATAAAGATGAACTGGATAAAGTCGTCGATACGGCTGAGCAGCTTCATTTACCTGCCGATAAAATAATCATTGCTGTCGGTCAAAAACCGGCCAGCCGCATAGTCGACTCAACGACAGGAATTGACGTGGACAAAAACGGTTATGTAATTACGCGCGAAAAACCGTACGGCATGACCATGCGCCACGGCGTTTTTTCCGGCGGCGACGTAGTGAACGGACCGGCAACGGTTGTCGTGGCCATGAAAGACGCGCAGAAAGTGGCACGCGGCATAGCGCAGTACGTAGAAGCAAAAAAACTGATGGAAGAATGCGGCATGAATATAACCGATTAAAAATAAATATTATAATCTAAACTGATAAAAACGATGATAGGCGTATTTATATTCTTACAAATGTCATCGTTTTTTATTGGGAAAACAGTAAAAAAAATGGTAAAATGTTTTTTGAAATTTAAGCTTTAAAAATAGAAAGGAATAGGATATTATCATGGACAACTTAGTTAAAATACTACAGGAGCAAAAAAATTTTTCTGAATCAGAATCAATCATTGCAACATATTTATTAACTAATTTTCGTAAACTAGCCGGAATGTCAACACGTGAACTGGCAAGAAATGCGTATACTAATTCAGCGGCAATAGTCCGTTTTAGTCAAAAATTAGGATTTACCGGTTATACGGAATTTAAAGTTCAGTTTTTAGCTGAAATGATGCAATATATAAACCATCCGGAAAACGGCGAACTCTTGGTATCCACGCACGACAGCATACATGCCCTGATTGAGAAAGTTACGGCCATAGAAGTCGACACGCTTAAATATACAAGGTCTATTTTAAATCCGGAAGATTTTCTAAAGGCACTGCCTCTTTTTTCAAAATCGGAACATATAGATTTCTATGCTATGGATAATAATCTGGATATAGCCAGAATAGCAGCAGCCGGCTTTATTATGGCGAATAAATGCTCAAGTGTAAATTCTTCTATGACCATGCAGTACCTGCAAGCCACCGGGGGGGGTAAAACTCATTTAGGATTTTTTATAAGTAGAACGGGAAGTAATAGAATGCTTCTTGATATTGCCCGTCTGTTAAAAATGAAACATACGCCTATTATATCCATTACTTCCAATGAACATTCTGAATTAGCTTCTTTGTCTGATGTAACTTTTACGGTCGCCACCGTGAAAAATATGGAAGAATTAGGACCGCGTGTATTCCTACTGGGAGCAAAATACGTTACAGATATCCTTTTTGCCATGCTTATGACCCGACTCAACTATAATGAGGCCCAACAAAAGGAACAATGGCTTAGTAAAAATTTCCGCTATTAAAAATTTTAGTAAATCAACTAACATAACAAAGGATATTTTATATTCAGCTAAAAAGATACAGACAAAACCTATGTCTTTTTTTTACTTTACTCCGACCAAAATTTTTATATTTCATTGTATATTTTCAGATAATTTGTAGCATTGTTACAAGAACGAGTTTTTTGTTAACCATACACTGTAACAACGTTTCATACTGCCTTATCGTTATTGAAACAGCTTTTAACAAATGTTATATTAAAAATACCTTAAGGAACGCTCCTTGAAAATGTGCACAATTTCAAGAAAAATAAATTTAAAAGGAGAATTCCAAATGAATAAGCAAAAACTTTTTGACCGTTTCATTGAGATTATGGGCAATTTTGCTCAGATACGTGCTGTAGCGGCCTTGCGTGATGGTTTCATTATGACTACGCCGTTTACAATATGCGGTTCAATTTTCTTGTTGATTGCCAATTTGCCGATACCGGGCTACGGTGATTTTATGGCTTCTATATTTGGCAGTGATTGGACAGCAGCTTTAAATGCTGTTGCCGGCGGGACTTTTAATGTACTGGCATTGATTGTCGTGCTTGCCATCACATACAAATTTGTAGCCAATGAAGGCTGCGACGCTATTATGGCTGCTATTTTAGCTTTATCTACGTTTTTAATTATAATGCCGCCGACATTGACGACTGCAAACGGAGAAATTGTCGGAGATATTATTCCGAAGGCATGGGCCGGAGCAAACGGTGTTATTACTGCAATTATCGTAGCATTTTTCGTATCGCATGTTTTTTGTTACTGTGAAAAAAATCATATAGGCATAAAAATGCCGGGAGCAGTGCCGCAGGGCGTGGCGAGAGCTTTTACAGCGCTTGTGCCGGGTATGATTTTCTTTACTGTAGCTGCTGTTTGTTACGGTATCTGCTATTATGTCGGAGCGACTACAGTTCCGGAACTTATTTTTAAAGTTATTCAGACTCCGCTGCAGGGCCTTTCCGATACACTTGCCGGCGGCAGTATTATTGTCGGACTGCAGGGAATTTTGTTCTGGGCAGGTATTCATGGACCGAATGTTGTCGGTGGTGTAGTAGGACCGCTTCTGATTGCCAACTCACTTGATAATCAGCATCTCATTGATATGGGCATGAGCCTTATAAATAATCCTCAGGCAAAGATTATTACTTGCCAAATCAATGATGTATTCGTAAAAAGCGGCGGCTGCGGTCTGACTCTGGGACTTTTATTGGCAGGTATATTTACTGTAAAATCCCAACAGTTGAAATCCTTATTGAGAATGGCTTTTGTACCGGGACTGTTCAATATAAATGAACCGCTTATCTTCGGTCTGCCGATTGTATTCAATCCGTATCTGCTGGTACCGTTCGTATTGGTGCCGTTGATTGCAATGTTTGTTACGTATTTTTCGATTGTTTTAGGTTTTATGGCGCCGTTCAGCGCGGTACAGGTACCGTGGACGACACCGCCTATTATTGCCGGTTTTCTGCTTAACGGCTGGCAGGGAGCTGTAGTTCAAATCATAAATCTTGCAATAGCGACAGTAATATATTTTCCGTTCCTCAGAGCACAGGACAAAGCGTTCTTAAAAGAAGAACAGGAACAGATGGAAATGGAAAATGAAGGCAATGATGAGAAAAAATAAAAAAACTTCAGCTTGAAGCAATTAACTATCGGATAAATGCCAATAAAAATAGTTTATCTATAGATAAAGGAGAAATTATGCTGAACTTATTAAACAAGAAAAAAACAATGGCGCTCCTAATGGGGCTTGCCGTCGGCATGACGAGTACGGCTTTTGCGGCAGAAAATCAGACAGTACAGGCAAATGAACAGGTGAAAGAAGTTTCTGATACAGCTGCTTCTGATGGAAATGAAAAAACAAAAGATACAGCAGACGATAAAAAAGATACTTCTGCGGTGGACAGTTTCAGTGATGTGCCGCAAGGTCATTGGGCATATGAAGCACTTGATTATCTGGCAAAACATAATGTCATTGAAGGATATAAGGACGGAACTTTTCAGGGCAACCGTACCATGACACGCTATGAAATGGCGAGCATTGTTGCAAATGCCATGAAGGCGGATAAAGGTGATATCGGAGATAAAGCTGTATTGAAGGAATTGGAAAATGAATTCCATCAGGATATTGCAAATATGCAGCAGCAGATTAATACCAATAAATCGGATATTGAAAAATTAAAAGAAGAAGCCGAACGAGTAAAAATATACGGTTTCGGCCGAGTTAGCTGGGACAATGATAATATAAAAGGATATGCGGATCAAAATGATAATAATCGTTTCTATCTTGATTTGAAAGGCGAATTCAAAGTAAATGACAATTGGAAATTTGCTTTTGAAAGTGAAACAAATCAGCGTTATGCCAGATATGTTACTTCCAACGGCGATGTAAGATATCATGAAGGTCATGATGATTCTGACGGTGTAATTCAGCGTGTCTGGGCAGAAGGCAATATCGGTAAACTGCATGTTGACGTTGGTCGCAGATGGCGCGGACTGGGTTTCCAAAATGTCTTGCTGGGCAACGAAACAGATGGTGTGGTTTTAGATTATCCGCTCGATAACAACGGCTTGAAAGCTTTGGCATTTTATCAGAAACCGACTGATGCCGGATATGATTTCGGTATGTACGGACTGGGTATCCAGGGACCGGTTTCCAAAAATCTGCAACTGAGTCTGGCTTACGCTATGCTCGACATAGACAAGGACGAATCTCCGGGTTATGACCCGTATAATGGCAACAAACCGCTTGTAAATACATTCGGTTCACACGGTCTTGTACTGAGTGCAATGTGGAACCCGCTGCCTAATATTACACTCATCGGCGACTATGTACGCACCAATGCGGCAAAAGAACGTGTAGATGAATGGGCTCCGGACGGAACAGAACATATTTTCGATATTGATGAAAATGAAAGCAAGTCAATTCGTTTGAATTATCGTTGGACAAATCTGAACGACCCTGGTTCGTTCCAGCTTTATACACGCTGGTTTGATTACGGCCGTCACGGAAATATCATGGGTGATGAAGAATGGGGATTGTTAAAACCTGGCTCTAAAGGTTGGGTATTCGGTTTTAAATACGTTCCAGCTAAGAATGTAGAATGGGAAACAATGTACGAAATTGCGGATATGTATGACGGCACATACGGATTGAAGGATACACAGTATAAACGTCATTTCATTCGTACACAGGTAGATTTCCATTTCTAATAAAATAAATGATAACAAAGTAAAAAAAGTAAAGGAGTAATTTAATTATGAAAAAGATTGTTTTATTATGTGCATCCGGTATGTCTACGAGTATGTTAGTTAAAAAAATGCAGGAAGCTGCTAAAGCTGAAAACTATGAATGTGAAATCTCCGCTTATTCCGCTGCTGAAGCTGTAGAAAAAGCATCTGATGCTGACGTTGTTCTGCTTGGACCGCAAATCCGTTTTTCCAAAGGCAAAATTGCTTCGGAGCTGCCGGGTGTTCCGGTCGATGCTATTGATATGCGTATGTACGGCCGCATGGACGGTAAAGGCGCATTGGCTTTTGCAAAAAAATTGATGAAGGACTGAGATTGATATGGAAGGTTTAGAATTAACGGCATTTCAAATCATTTCCGCAGTGGGAACAGCACGCAGCTGTTATATTGAAGCAATTCAGGAAGCTAAAAAAGGCAATTTTAAACAGGCGGAAGATTTGATTGCGGAAGGCGAAAAAACATTTGTTGAAGGTCATGATGCGCATAATGAATTGTTGCAAAAAGAAGCATCAGGCGAAGGCAGTGCAGTAAATCTTTTGATACTGCATGCAGAAGACCAATTAATGAGTGCAGAAGGATTTAAAATTATTGCACAGGAATTCATCGACGTTTACCGTCGAATGAAGACGGACACGGAGGATTAATATGAGTTTTCCAAAAGGATTTTTATGGGGCGGCGCAGTTGCCGCCCATCAATTAGAAGGCGGCTGGCAAGAAGGCGGTAAAGGATTAAGTGTTGCCGATGTAATGACGCTTGGCGGACCGGGCAAACCGCGTGAAATAACGGACGGTGTTTTTCCTGGAAAAATTTATCCCAATCATGAAGCTATAGATTTTTATCATCATTATGAAGAAGACATTGCGCTTCTTGCTGAAATGGGATTTAAGTGCTTCCGTACAAGTATTGCATGGACACGCATTTTCCCGAACGGTGATGAAACACAGCCGAATGAAGCCGGTTTGAAGTTTTATGATGATTTGTTCGATACTTTAAATCGCTACGGCATGGAACCGATTGTTACGCTGTCGCATTTTGAAATGCCGTATCATCTGGTAAAAGAATACGGCGGATGGCGCAATCGCAAACTGGTTGATTTCTTTGTACGTTTTGCTGTAACTGTATTCCGCCGTTATAAAGATAAAGTAAAATACTGGATGACTTTTAATGAAATCAACAATCAGCGCGATGTTAATACGGCATTTACTGCTTTTACCAATTCCGGCGTATTGTACAAAGAAGGCGAAAACAGATATGAAGTCTTATATCAGGTTGCCCATCATGAATTTGTAGCTTCGGCACTGGCTGTTATTGAAGGTCATAAAATAAATCCGGATTTTCAAATTGGCTGTATGATGGCAGTTTCTCCGGTATATCCTGAAACATGTAAGCCTATGGACCAGATGGCAGCACTGAAAGAAATGGACAGAACGTTTGTTTTTTCGGACGTACAGTGCAGAGGTCATTATCCTTTGTATATTCTGAAAGAATGGGAAAATAAAGGTTACAATATTAAATTTGAAAACGGCGATTTGGATATTTTAGCGCATGGCAAAGTAGATTATCTTGCTTTTTCATACTACATGAGCTTCGTCAGTGCTTATGACCCGAATGGCAAAGACCATATGGGAAAAGAAGTAAAAAATCCGTATGTTAAGGCTTCGGACTGGGGCTGGCAGATAGACCCTGTTGGATTGCGCTATTCACTGAATGTGCTTTCTGAACGGTATGAACTGCCGCTCATGATTGTGGAAAACGGTATCGGACTGCATGAAACACCGGATGAAAACGGTGTAGTACAGGACGATGAACGTATTAAGTATTTTGCCGAACACATAGCTGAAATGAAAAAAGCTGTTGATGAAGATGGTGTAGCACTTATGGGCTACTGTCCGTGGGGCCCGATAGATTTAGTATCGGCAAGTACGGGCGAAATGGAAAAACGATACGGCTTTATTTATGTAGATAAGGACAATCAAGGAAACGGCACCTTAAAACGTACACCGAAAAAATCATTTTACTGGTATCAGAAAGTTATAAGAACAAATGGTGAAGACCTGAGTGTTTAATAAAGAAAATTGAAAGGGGATAATGTTATGAATTTAAAGAAAAAAGCTCTTGCAACTGCCGTATTTATGGCTTTAAGTGCCGCACCGGCTGTGCTTCCGGTAAATTATATGGCTACTTCCGTTGTTTGCGCCGCACCGGCAAGTGAAGTAAACGCAGCGGATGCTTTTCAGGTGGATTTTAAAAACGGTATGCCAAAAGGTTTTGAAGCTTCCGACGGTTGGACAAACGGCAACATGTTCAATGTAAACTGGCATAAAGAAAATGTTACTTTTGATAACGGCAATTTGCAGCTGGTTATCGACAATGAAAAAAATCCGGGCAAAATCCCTTATTCCGGCGGTGAATTCCGCAGTCAGGGCTTTTACGGATACGGACGTTATGAAGTCAGTATGAAACCTATAAAAAATGACGGCGTAGTATCTTCATTCTTTACTTATACCGGTCCGTCCGACAATAATCCGTGGGATGAAATCGATATAGAATTTTTGGGCAAAGATACGACAAAAGTACAGTTTAATTATTTTCGTGACGGAAAAGGCGGCCATGAATATTTATATGATTTAGGCTATGATGCTTCACAGAGCTTCCATACGTACGGTTTTGAATGGCATAAAGATAAAATCATCTGGTTCGTCGATGGTAAAGAAGTATACCGCTTAGAAGGAACGACAATTCCTGTAACGAAAGCCAAACTCATGATGAACGCATGGTGCGGTACAGGTGTTGATGAATGGTTAAATGCGTTTGATGATAAAAACTTACCTGTAAAAGCGGAATATCAATGGATAAAATACACACCATTTACTGAATAAGGGGTGCATGGATATTGTTTAGTAAAAAAAAACTACTCCAATTTGCTTTAGCAGGTATAGTTTTAGTAAATACTAATATGCTGTTTTCCGTATCGGAGGCGGCCGATGATGGTATTCATGTGGACCAGGTCGGATATCTTACAAATCACGATAAAGTAGCTATGGTAGCGGATGCAAAAGACAAGACTTTTGAAATTATTGATACCAAGACAAATAAAGTGGTATTTACAGGAAAATTATCCGCACCAAAATATGATGCTATGTCGGAAGAAACTTTAAGCAAAGCGGATTTTACAAATTTAAAAACACCGGGAACATATATATTAAAAGTGGGTAATCGTGAATCGTATGATTTTGAAATAGGTGATAATGTATATGCCGTACCTGCGGTACAAAGCTGGCGTTCATATACATTATCGCGCAGCAATACCCCGATTGACGATACGGACGTTTCAGGATTAAAACTGAAAGGCGGTCATCCGCAGGATAAAGAAGCAAAAGTCTATTTTACGGATAAATTGAATAAAAAAGGCGATGTGGTGGATGTCAGCGGAGGCTGGTACGATGCCGGCGACTACGGCAAATACATTACAACAGCTGGTTTGAGCAGTGCCGAGCTGATGCTGGCATATGAAGCCAATCCGGACCATTTCACGAAAGGACAGCTTGTATTCCCTAAGGGAGTAAAAAGTGATGAAAATCTGCCGGATGTGTTATCCGAAGTGAAATTTGAAATTGACTGGATGCGCAAAATGCAGCGCCAGGACGGCAGTACCTTTCATAAGGTATCCGGACTGACGTGGCCGGGTTTTGACATCTCTCCGGATACTGATACGCAGCCGCGTTATATTTTCAGCACAGCAACCTACAGTTCCGCCATATACGGTGCAAGCCTAGCAGTCGGCGCGCGTGTTTATGAGCCGTTTGACAAGGCATACGCTCAGAGTTTGAAAAAAGATGCCGAACGGGTATGGGATTATCTGCAAAAAACTCCTAATCCTGTTTACCGTGTTGATGAAGGACAGGAAAACGGCTCCGGTCCGTATAATAAAAATACGGATATAGAAGAACGCCTTTGGCTGGCTGCGGAAATGTTCCTGACGACGGGTGATAAAAAATATGAAAATTATCTGCAAAAGGAAAAAGACCGTCTGACGGATAAACCGAGTTTCTTTACATGGGACAATACTTTGGCTTTAGCCCAGTTTGCCTATGCCAAAGCTAAAAACGCCGATAAAGGTTTGCAGACGGAAGTACGGAATGCCTTTATCAGTTATGCGGATGACATTTTAAACAAAATCAATAATGACGGTTTTGAATGTGCTTTGGCAAAAGAAGAATATACATGGGCATCAACGAAAAATGATTTGACTCAGGCGGATATACTGTTGATGGCTTATCAGCTCCAGCCGAAACAGGAATATATTGATGGTGCTCTTGCACAAATTCATTATCTTTTCGGTCGCAATGCACTCAATAAGAGCTTTATGACAGGTATCGGCGATAATCCACCGGAGCATCCGCACAATCGTATTCATGAAAGTACGGGAGCGTATGTTGCCGGTCTGGTCGTAGGCGGACCGAACCATGTTATAGGCGGAGACCCGGACCAGACAAAATATTTGGAAAGCGGGCACATTCCGGTAGCAAAATCGTATATTGATGTATTGACTTCATGGTCTACGAATGAATATGCTATCGATTATACAGCCGCAGCCGTATATGCCTTGTCGTGGTTTGCTGAACCTGAAACAATTAATGCGACCCAATTAAAATTAAATAGAGATTTTCCTTCAATAACTCTAAAAAAATAATAATCCCCCATCTAAATTAAGAGAGATAGAAGCGAAAATAAAAAAGGTTGTGGCAAAAACCACAACCTTTTTATAATTTTGTATATAAAGCCACAGCTTTCCCCAGAATACGAATATTGTCGCAGTTATCTATAGTGAAATTCAGCGGCGCGTATTTAGGATTTTCCGCTCTGAGCTGGAGCGTATCTCCCGTTTTATAGACACGCTTTAACGTAGCACTGTCATCTATCAGAACGGCGGCAATATCGCCGTTCTGGACAGTCGGCTGTCTTTTGATGTAAACAATATCGCCGTCATAGATGCGTGCGCCAATCATGCTGTCACCGCTGATACGCAGACAGAAATCCGCCTTAATATGACTGCACGGCATATATCCTTCGATATTCTCTTCAGCAAAAATCGGCATTCCGGCTGCGATTTTGCCGAGCAGCGGGATTTGCTTCACAGATTGCGGTTTTTCGAGAAAAACATCCGGCGATATATGCAGAGCTTGTGCTATTTTCAGGATGTTTCTGTATTTAGGCTGATAATTGCCGGAAAGATATTCACTGATGGATGATTTGTTGATACCAGTCATTTTAGCTAAATCATTTTGCCGCAGATTGTATTCATTTAAAAAATATCTGAGTTTAACAGCAAAAGATGACATATAAGCACCGCCTTTAATGATGTGATGTTATTCGGCTTTTAACGGCCGCATAAATAAATTCAGTAATTCCTGCTTCGGGTCTTTATGATTGATGACGATTTCATTTATAGTTGCGCAGATAGGCAGTTCGACATGATATTTTTCTGCCAGACGCAGCAATGCCTGCATAGTGAACACACCTTCGGCCAGTTTATGAAACGGCTTATGCAGGACGAAATCCTCGCCGAAACGACGGTTGTTGCTGTAAGGCGAAAATAAAGTCGCCTCATAATCGCCCAGATGACTCAGCCCGTATACCGTCATGCCGTTGCCGCCGAGTGCCTTTATCAGATTGGACAGTTCATGCGTGCCCCGCGCCATCAAAGCGCCTTTCAGACTCGTGTAGTGCATACCGTCGAGCATTCCGGCGGCGATGCCGACGACGTTTTTGGCGGCTGCTCCGATTTCCGTGCCGATTAAATCGCGGCTGTAATAAAAACGGATTAAATCACTGCTGAAAATGTCAATTATTTTCTTGCTGACGGAGCTGTTTAATGCAGAGACAACCATGCAGTTGGGAATGCCCTGTAAAAAATCCTGCACATGACCGGGACCGACCCAGACGCCGATATCGAATGAACCGGTCAGTTCCTCCGCCAAAACTTCCGATAAGCGCTTGCCCGTGGAAATTTCAATGCCTTTCATGCAGAGAACGAACGTTTTGTTTTGGTAAATCCCTGTTTTATTTATCTGCTGTGCCAAATCTCTAAGTTGCTGAGAGCTGATGGAAATGATGACAGTGTCGGCAAAATGCAGCGCAGTTGCCAAATCATCGGTGAAATGAATATCTTCTGGCAAAGTAAGATATTCATTTTTATGCGTCGCTATCAGTGTTTGCAGGTTGGCGGAATTTTTTCTGCCCCATACGGTGACATTATGGCCGATATGATGCGCGTACCAGGCGTGGAAACTCGCCCAGCGTCCGCAGCCGAGTATGGATATATTCATAAAAAAAGCCTCCGATACGATTAATCTGTATTTATTATAGCATAAAGAGGGATTTAGATGACACAATCAGTGTTTGTGAAGGTCTGCAATATATGCTAAAATATAAAAAAATATAGAAAATTGAACTTAGCTGACAGAGGAGATGACAAGATGAATTTTAAAATGCTGCACAGCAATGTATACGTTCTGGATTTGGAAAAATCCATAGAATTTTATCATAAAGCACTGGGTTTGCAGGAAATGAAGAAATGGCGTCTGGAAACAGATGATTTTATCATCACGTATATGGGCTACGATGAAAATTCCCACCAGGTAGAGCTTACATGGCTGAAAGACAGAACGGAGCCGTACAATCTGGGCGATGAGACATTCCATATCGCTTTTGAGGTGGATGATTACGAGATGGCGCACGCATTGCACGAACAAATGAACTGTATCTGTTACGAAAACAAGGAAATGGGTCTTTATTTCATCAAGGACCCGGACGGAAACTGGCTGGAAATCCTGCCGAAAGGCAGATTTTAATTTTATATTTTATATTTTTTTATAAGGGGTAAATGCAGATGGAAAATAGCAAATTTCAACAGATGATTGATGATTTTACGCTTGACAGCGACGCGATAAAGGAAATCGCCGCTTCATTCCGCTATGATATTGAACACGGCGTGAGAGAAACGGGCGAGTCCTCTCTGCGCATGCTGAAATCGTATATAGGGCTGCCGACAGGCAAAGAACAGGGCGAATATCTGGCGCTCGACTTCGGCGGTACTAATCTGCGCGTTGTTCTTATCCGTCTTGAAGGTGACGGCAAATTTGAAGTATTGAAAAAAGTGGCTAAACCGCTCGTTAAACCGGGTGAATACGATTTTATCTGTGCTGATGCCAATGCCGACGAACTGTTTGATTTCATTGCCGACATGGTGGAAGAAGCTATCGACGGCAACCGCGACAAAAAATATCTTTTGGGCCATACGTTCTCGTTCCCGTCCTCTCAGACAAATATCTACAATGCCCGCCTTATTATCTGGACGAAGGAATTTGCCACTAAAGGCGTGGAAGGCGAAGTCGTAAACGACCTTTTAAAAGCGGCGCTGGCGCGCAAAAACCTGACGAACGTTGAACCGACAGCCGTTATCAACGATACAGTAGCCGTACTTTTAGCAGCGGCTTACAAACTGGGCAATGTAAACGTCGGCTCCATTTATGCAACGGGACACAATACGTGTTACTATGAAACATACACGACGGCGGGACTCGGCAAACCGGCCATGGTCATCAACATGGAATCGGGCGGCTTCAATAAACTGGCCATCAACAAATACGATTACAAACTGGACATGGAATCGGAAAAACCGTACGAACAGCGTCTGGAAAAAATGGTATCGGGCCGCTACATGGGCGAGCTGCTCTCGTACTGCCTGGATGACGCTTGGCATACGGGCAAGCTTCCGTTCACCAGCATTGATATTTCAACAATCCTAGCTGACAACAGCGACAACTTAGCTGACGTATGCAAACTTTTACAGGAAAAAACAGGCCTTGCCGTGGAAACGGAAGACGCCGTATGGGTAAAAGCACTGGCTGAAACGATTGCCTGCCGCTCCGCCCGCGTTGTTGTGGCTACATACTGCGGCATTATGTGGCATCTGTACCCGCAGGGCGACATACCGAAACAGTATATAGCTGTTGACGGCTCCGTATTTGAAAAAATGCCGACCGTTAAAGACAATATGCAAAAAGCTATCTATGAAATTATGGAAGAGGATGCCGATAAACTGGAACTCGTGCTGGAAAACGGCGGCAGTGCACTCGGCGCTGCGCTGGCTGCTGCCATGAAACCGGTTGAAGGCTGATTGGCAGGGAGTTTGCTATGAAGCAGTCATTATCGTTGAATTTAAAGCAGAAATTGCTAATGACACCGAAACTTCAGCAATCGATAAATATTTTGCAACTGTCTTCATATGAATTAAGCGAACTTATCGAAAAAGAGTATATGGAAAATCCGGCGTTGGAAATGGACTCAGGCTCTCACGAAGAGCTTGAGCCCGCCTATACTTTTGACAAGGCGATGGAACTTGCAGAATATCTGAATAAAGATGATGAGCGTCCGGAGCCGGCGGCCGCCGACGATGATTATAAAGTTAAGGAGGTAAGCCAGCGTTATCAGTCATTGGAGGAGGTTCTGCTGGAACAGCTGGATTTTTCCTTTGATGATGCCAAACAGATAAAAATAGCAAAATATATTATAGGATTGTTGGACCAGAACGGATATCTGCGCGTGGAGCTGAAGGAAATAGCCGCTTTGGTGAATGCAGATATCGGACAGATAGAAGAAGTTTTGCAGAAGGTGCAGACATTCGAGCCGACGGGCGTGGCGGCGAGAAATCTGCAGGAATGCCTGAAAATTCAAGCTGAAAAAGATGATGTTTACAGAGATTTGGTAAAAATCATCATTGACAGATATTTAAATCAGATAGCGGAAGGCAAAATCAAGGAAATTGCCGCCGCCGAAGAGAGAGAACCGTTTGAAGTGCAAAAAGCCGTGGATATTATACGCAAATTCAATCCGAAGCCCGGCTCTTCCTACGGAAAAGCCAGCCCCGAATATATCGTACCGGATGTCGTTGTGCGCGATATCAACGGGAAGCTGGAAGTAATCATAAACGACTCGGGAATGCCTAGACTGCATGTCAACAAACTTTGCAGCCGCCAAAACCTGCTGGATGAGGACAGCCGCAAATACATTGAGCAGCATGTAAATTCCGCCATCTGGCTGATTAGAAGCATTGAGCAGCGGCGGCTGACTTTGCTGAAAGTCGTAAACGAAATAGTAAAGCAGCAGGAGGATGTTTTCCGCAAGGGGCTTGCCTACATGAAACCGCTATTGATGAAGACGGTCGCGGAAAATGTCGGCGTGCATGAGTCGACAGTGAGCCGCACCGTAGCCAATAAATATATGGAAATGCCGTACGGCATAGTGGCTCTGAAAAAGTTCTTCGCCGTCAATGTAAGCAGAAAAAGCGGCGAGGAAACACTGATTGCCGATAAGGTGAAAGAAATTATTCGTGATTTTATAGAAAAAGAAGACAAATTAAAACCGCTCAGCGACCAGCAGATTTCCAATATGCTGCAAAATGACAAGAATATGAAAATATCCCGCCGCACGGTAATGAAATACCGCGAACAGATGGGCTATCCGTCTTCGGCCAAACGCAAGCGGTACTGAAAATAAAAAAAGCAGATGGAACAATTAACAATTCTATCTGCTTTTTATTTGAAATAACTCACTATGCCAGTAAAACAGCGAGCTGTAACGAGCAGGATAATAGTTTATATTCGCTCGAGGTTGTCACTTAACTTCACTGAATATAAACTGTTATCCTGCTTTAGAAAATTGACTGGCACAACAAATATTTAAGAGGTAAATATATTGAAAAAAATTTTTAAAGCGTTGAGTATAGCCGGCATCTGCGCCTGCACTTTTTCCCTGACGGCTGAAGCAGTGCCGCTGCGGCAGTCGCCTGTTCCGTCCGTGGAAAAAACGGCCGCAGCTGTTAATATACCGACCAGAAATACGAAGGTAAATATCACTGCTTCCGGGCAGGTAAAAGACAATGCGGCGGATAAATCAGCCATACAAAAAAAAGACAGCCGCTCTTTAAAATCGGTGATACTGAATTGGCAGGAAATTCCCGATGCCGCCATGTATGAATTAGTCGTAAAAAATGCCGACACGGGTGAAAAGGTATTCAGCAAATACAATATCTATGCGGCAGGATACCAACTGGACGATAGCGAAGCCGATTTGCACGGCAATCTGCTCTGGCAGGTACGCGGTCTGAATATAAACAAAGTTCCCGTTTCCGACTACAGCGAGCCGAAAGCTGTTAAACAAGGAAAGGATTTCGATGCCGATTGGCGGGCAGTTGATGACCGTTCATACGATTACAGCGGTTTCAGCAAAACGGATGAGGATAATTATCTGGTTGAAAAAAATGTGAGCATAAGCCCGCTGAAACTGACGACGCATTTCGGTGAAATGGCATATATGCCGGTATATCCCGTTTATTCATGGGTGCCGGTGAAAAATACGGACCATTACAATATCGACGTATTCAAAGTGCCGGACGGTGATTTCAGCCGCACGCAGAAAATAGCGTCGTACACCAGCCCGCAGAATATGGACTATTACGATAAGAAAGCGTATACGGATAAAGGTCTGTATTATTTCAATATCCAGGCATATGACAAGAGCAATGCAAAAATAGCCGAGTCGCAAAACAGTTATTTCACGGTACAGACGGACAATGTAAAAGTAGCGGCGCTCGGCGACAGTATCACGCATGGCGGCGGAGCTGTCAGCACACCGCCTAGCTCTCCATTGTACAACTGGGAAACATACGCCGGATTTCCAGTGGTGAATATCGGCTTCAGCGGCAATCTGACGGCGGATATGCTCAAACGCTTCGACCATGACGTGCTGGCGTTCCAGCCGAAAATTCTGGTAGTGATGGGCGGCGTCAACGATATACGGACGGGCGTGAAGGCAGACACAGTAATTGCCAATTTAACGGCCATAAAAGAAAAATGCCGTAAAAACAGCATTATTCCCGTTTTCCTTACTGTAACCTCCGTAAATCCGCCGAAAATGAAAGCGGTATCGTCGCTTGATATTGCCGACGGCTGGCAGGCACAGCGGGAAAAAATCAATAAGTGGATAAAAACGCAGGATTATTATGTAGATGTAGCGGCAGATATGACGGATGAACGCGGCTTTTTAGCCGATAATCTGACAACGGACGGACTTCATCCCGATTATGAAGGCAAAAAACATATCGGCGAAGCGGTCGGCGATTATCTGCGTCTTAATTTTGAATACATGCTGTATTAATTAACTGATTGGTGGGAGAAAAATGAACACGGTAGAACAGGTGGAAAAAGCGGTAAATGCCGTAAACGATTTATGCGGCCATTGCCCCGTCTGCACGCCGGAATGTCCTATTGCCGTAGCCAGACGGGCACTGGAAGGATATAAATACGATTTGCAGAGTTATTACCAAAGTGAGCAGGAGATTTAATTCAAATGAAAAATTTATGTTGGCTGGCAACCGGCGGAACGATTGCTTCCCGTCCCAGTTCAAACGGTCTTGTACCGGGATTTACGGCGCAGGAAATGCTTGATATGCTGCCCGAGCTGAAAAAATACGGCAGTATCGACTGCTATGACATCATGAATTTGGACAGCACGAATTTGCAGCCGCATGACTGGCAGTTTATAACGCGCTGTATTGAAAAATATTACACTCAGTATGACGGCTTCGTCATAACGCACGGCACAGATACCTTGAGCTGGACGAGCTGCGCGCTTTCCTGCATGCTGGAAAATCCGGCAAAGCCGATAGTCGTAATCGGCTCGCAGCTCACTCTGGAAGAAGAAAACACGGACGCAAAGGAAAATCTCAATGCGGCATTTGCCGCAGCTGCTTCCAAACTGAGAGGCGTTTACGCCGTATGCGGCGGGCAGATTATTTCCGGTCTGTGGGCTAAGAAAATATACAGCGAGGATTTGCGCTCTATTCAGAGTGTGAATATGCCGCCCGTCGCAACATTTTGCGGCAGTAATATTACCTGGTCGGATTTTGTATGTCCGCCGGCAGTTGACGAATTTAAAGTTCATTACGAACTGGAAGAAAAAGTGGCGCAGGTAAAAATAATGCCCGGACTTGACGGCGAAATTTTAGCCGCGCTCGCAGACCTAGGCTATAAAGGCATCGTTCTGGAAGCATACGGTGCAGGCGGCATCCCGTTTTCCGAAAATGAAAATAAAAATATAGACAGTGCCGTAAAACGGTTGACGGAACAAGGTATAGTCTGCGTTTGCGTGACGCAGTGTTTATACGACGGCGTGCACATGAACCGGTACGAAGTCGGCATTAAAGCCGTTGAAGCCGGTATAATTCCGGCGGGAAAATATTCCGCCGAAGCGGCGACCGTAAAACTGATGACGGCTCTCGGCCGAAAAATGACTTTTGAACAGATAAAGCAGCTGTTTTAAACGAAAAAAGGAGAAATCATTTTGATTTCTCCTTTTTCTTTTGCACTATTTTATTTTCCGTATAACGCAGGCGGATGAACAGCAAAAACGCCGAAGCGAAAATTCCTATCACCATACTCTGCCAATAGGCAAATGCGCCCTGTCCTCCGTAGTAATCGAGCACCAGACCGACCGGCAGACAAATGCCCCAGTAAGCAAGCATACTGATGTAAAAAGCGGCGTTTACATCTTTATAGCCGCGCAGTATGCCCTGAATAGGACAGGCGATGGCATCAAACAGCTGCCAAGCCACCGTATAAATCAGAAAATGCGGTATATATATCAAAAGAATTGGCTCTGTAGCGTAAAGCCGCGCCACCAAATCGCGGTTGAACATGACAAGACAAATCATGACTAGCGCTGTACAAAACGATACACAAAGACCGAGGCGAGCATAATTTTTCGCTTCGCGGTAACGCTGCGCGCCGACTTCGATACCGATTACAATGGTCAGAGCCAGCGAATAGCTGAGCGGCAGCATGTACAGAACGCTGGAAAAACTCATGGCCGCCTGATGCGCGGCGATGTAGTTCGTCCCAAATTTGCTGATAAAAATGATGATGAAGCCGAACAGGCTGGCTTCCATGAAAATACCCAATCCGTTCGGAACGCCGATAGACAGATATTCTTTTACTGATGCAAAGGAAAAATTGTATTTGAATAAATGCAAATCGGCAAACTGTTTGCCCGTTAAGATGATGTACAGAAAAATGGCAAGCAGTATATAGTAGGTAATTGCTGTCGCGATGCCAGCGCCGATACCGCCGAGCTGCGGCATACCGAAATTGCCGAATATGAAGCAATAATTCAAAAAGGCGTTTATCGGCAGCGCCGATAAATAGATTTTCATGGATACGGCCGTTCCGGCAACAGTATCTGTCAGAGAGCGCAGCGGAAACGTCAGAAGACCGCCGCTCAGCCCTACAATCAGCGACAAAATATAATAGCGGGCGACATAGGCAACGGCAGGTTCCAAATCAAGAAAAACCAGCAGCGTATCAATAAAGAAAAAATACGTCAGCAACAAAATGATTTCGATAAAAATGGCTAAAAGTAAACCGCTGCGGATGACGAGCGCTATATTTTCCCGTTCGTTTTTGCCGATTAACTGCGCGATTATCGGCGTAGCCGCCATTAAAATACCGGTAGCACTGGCTATAATCGGCATCATAAGACTGCCGCCGATAGATGTTCCGGCGAGCTGCTCAGCTCCGGCATGGCCGGACATGGCAGCGTCAAAAAAATTCATGCCGACAATGGAAAGCTGTGTAGCAAGAACTGGCAGCATGACGAGAACGAGACGGCGCAGGCGGTACCAGGTGCGAGTGTTTAACATAATTATCTCCTTAAATAAATATTAAGTATAAAAAAAGCATGTCAATCGACATGCTGTAAATGTTTATGCTGTATGGCGGAAAGGGTGGGATTCGAACCCACGGTACGTTGCCGTATCACCGGTTTTCAAGACCGGCTCCTTAAACCACTCGGACACCTTTCCTTAAGATACTATAATAGTATAGCAATTTTATTTATAAGCTGTCAACTGAAAATTACTCGGTTTGGTCAAAATATCACTCAAAAGAAATTTGCTCGCCTGCACCGCCGTGATAAGATTTTCAGTTCAGCCATGATTAGGCTTGTAAAGTTAAAATAGATGAATTATACTTAATATGCAATATTTATATAAGGACGGTGAATAATAATGGATGATTATCCGGAGAGTAACAGGTTAAACGAAACAAACAGACAATTACAAACTACGACGGAAGAACAATCTGCCATTATACGCACTGTCTACGGAAACAGCGGCACGCGGTAGATTTTCTTTCGGCTTCTTGAAAGGAGAAATCTATCGCAATGCTGAAAATTTACAAATCCATGGAAAGCGGACCGCTGGAAGAATTAAATCTGAAAACTTTGGAAAAAGGAGCATGGATAAACATTGTAGCGCCTACACCGTATGAATTGAAAGTCGTAGGCAATCTCACGGAAGTTGAACCGGATTTTCTGCGTTCCGCACTGGATAATGAAGAACGTTCCCATACGGATATTGAAGACAATTCCATCATGGTCTTGACGAATGTCCCGGTCATGCGCACTTTTGAATCATACGATACATTGCCGCTGGCGATTATTCTGACGCCGGATTATATCATTACGGTATGCCTCGAGGATACACCTGTCATATCCGATTTCAATGAAAGAACGTACCGTTCATTCCGCACGTTTAAAAAGACGCGCTTTCTGTTTCAGATACTGTACAAATCGGTAACATACTATTTGAAATACTTGCGCCAGATTGACAAACTGTCAGACGAGATAGAAGCACGCCTGCGCGAATCTACGCAGAACAAGGAAATTCTGCGCCTTCTAGAATTGCAGAAAGCCCTAACGTACTTCAACGCCTCGCTGCGTTCCAACGGCGCGGTGCTCGATAAGCTCATGCGTCTTCGCTCTAACCACAATCTGCAAAACATCATCAAGTTATATGAAGAAGATGAGGATTTGCTAGAGGATGTCATCATCGAAAACAAGCAGGCGCGGGAAATGGTTGAGATGTACAGTACGATTTTAGCGCGGCTTGCCGATACGTTTTCCTCCATAATGTCGAACAACCTGAACCTTGTAATGCGTTTTTTGACGGCGATAACGATACTTTTAGCCATACCGACGGTAATATCCAGCTTTTTCGGCATGAACGTCGAGGGATTTCCTTCATTCTCGCAGGGAATGTTCGCATTTGTAGATATTTGCGTGATATCCATAGCACTGTCTGTCATATGCGCGACCGTTTTATGGCGGAAAAATATGTTTTGACGAGGTCTTTAAAATAATGAGAACTTTAATAGAAGCCGAACTTCGCGACGGCGTAATTTACGGCGACAACCTAAACGGCGAATACGTCTACATGCCGGCTTCGGAAATCGGTATGGAAAATCCTGTCTGCATTTTGGAAACGACGAAAGGCAGACAGGACGTAACGATGGCGGAAGCTTTGAAAATCGTGACAAGACGCAGTTTAAAGCCGGTGCGTCATCCCAGACTCGGTCTGTCATCATGTTGAATTGTTGAAAGGAAGGCGGAAAAATGCTGGTAATATCTTCATCTGATTTACTCAATGAATTTACATTATATGCCGATAAAGCGGCAGATGAAAAAGAAACACTGATAGTGCAGCGCAGCAGCGGTAAAAATCTCGTTGTCATGTCTATGGAGCAGTTTAACGAAATGCAGAAACAGATTTTTCTCGCTAAAGAAGCTGCCAAATGCGAGGTTGAAAATGGAAAATGAAACACATGAGCATGTTCATGCGGACGGCACAATCCATGCGCATCACGGACATACTCATTCGCATACCCAGACAAAAGTCGTCTTGAACAGACTGTCCCGGGCCATCGGCCATTTAAACGCCGTAAAGCGCATGGTGGAGCAGGGCAGGGACTGCAGCGACGTATTAATACAGCTGTCGGCAGTGAATTCCGCCTTGCAAGGCGTATCCAAAATCATACTGAAAGATCATATCGAACACTGTCTGGTGGAAGCCGTGAAAGAGGACGACAAAGAAGCTATTGATAAGCTGAAAGAAGCCATTGATAAATTCGTAAAATAACAAGACCCTTGAATTTTTATTTGAGGGTCTTTTGTATTTTGCATACAAAATTTCATGAAAATTAGAATAAATTATAGAAGTATTGTATTTTTTTATAATCAATGCTAAATTAAATAATGTTAGGTTATGATACATTTTTATGAAATTCTGGGCTGGGATGAAGACGATGATAACGATTAATGGCAATGCAAAAATAAATCTTACTTTGGATATACTGGGCAAACGCACCGACGGCTATCATGAAGTCAGCATGATTATGCAGTCGATAAATCTTTTTGATACTTTGACACTGCAAAAGCTGGACGAACAAAAAATAATTCTGCACGGCGATGTCAGAGGCGTTGCCAGAATGCAGGACAATCTGATATACAAAGCGGCTCAGTTGTTTTTAGATACATATAAAATACATAGCGGCGTGGAAATAAATCTGACAAAACGCATTCCGATAGCAGCCGGGCTTGCTGGCGGCAGTACGGACGCGGCTGCGACGCTTCGCGGTCTTGATAAATTGTTTGAAACGAATTTATCCGTCATGGCACTGTGCGAAATGGGCGCAAAGCTGGGCTCGGATATTCCTTTCTGCATTATGGGCGGCACGATGCTGGCTACAGGCCGCGGGGAAATTCTCTCGCAGGTGGCCGCCATGCCGCAGACGAGTCTCGTTCTGGTCAAGCCGAAATTCGACGTTTCCACTGCATGGGTTTACAAAAACTATCATGAGGTGGAAAAAACTGTCGTTCATCCTGATAATAAGCAGATGCGCAAGGCATTACTGCTGAAAGATATCGACAAAATTTGCAACTGCATGGGCAACGTGCTGGAATACGTGACCATCGGCAAATATCCGCAGATTGAGGAAATAAAACAGAAATTATACAGCTACGGCGCAAAGGCGGCTATGATGTCGGGCAGCGGACCAACCATGTTTGCTGTAGCGGAAGATAAAAAACAGGCTGAGGAAATTGCAGCCAGAATACGAAACGATTTTACAGCGGACGTATTTGTAACAGAAACAGCTGCAGAAAATTTTTAATGGAGGTATTGGTATGAACAGTAAACTTGCACCGATTAAGTTGGACAGTTATCAGCCACTGCGCGAAGTGGTTTTTGAAACGCTTAGAGATGCGATAAGAAAAGGTATTTTAAAACCGGGTGAACGTTTAATGGAAATTCATCTGGCCGAACAGCTCGGTGTCAGCCGCACTCCGGTACGCGAAGCTATCCGCAAGCTGGAGCTGGAAGGTTATGTAATAATGATGCCCCGCCGCGGCACGTACGTATCAAACCTGTCCATTAAAGACATCAACGAAGTTTTTGAAATCCGCACTTCGCTCGATTCGCTGGCGAGCGGACTGGCGGCCGAACGCATAACCGACGATGAACTGGAACAGCTGCAGCGGCTGCTCGTCATTATCGGCGAAGCGATAAAGGACCACGATATGGAAAAAATCGTCGAAGCCGATACGAAATTCCACGATTTACTGTATCAGGCCAGCCGCAACAACCGTCTGGTGGGAATTATCTACAACCTTCGAGAACAGCTCACCAGCTTCCGGGCAAAATCCATGGCATATCCGGGCAGACTGGAGGAAACGCTGGAAGAACACCGCCGCATAGTGGACACGATTGCCCAGGGTGATGTGGAAGGTGCGCAGAAAGCCTCCGAATACCATATGGAACGCTCAGAACACACGTTGCTTCTGAGCATGGAAGATAAAGAAGGAAATATGGAATAATTTGCTATTTGCTGTAGTAAGCAATAGATTTATGATATAATAGGTGTATATCAACAAACAATGAAATCAGAACAAAGGAAAGTGAATTTTACGGTGAAATCAGATGGATTGATTACGATTATACTGGCAGCAGGCAAAGGAACGCGCATGAAGTCGAAACTGCCGAAAGTCCTGCACTGTGCAGGCGGAAAGCCGATGGTTAAGCATGTTCTCGATGCTGCAAAAGAAGCTGGTTCCACGCATAATATAGTTGTAGTCGGTTTCGGCCATGAACAGGTGCAGCAGGCTCTTGCTGGTCAGGCTGAAATCGTTTTGCAAGAAGAGCAGCTCGGCACAGGCCACGCTGTAATGCAGGCACAGCCGCTCATTAAAGATTACGACGCTTCCGTCATGGTGCTCTGCGGCGATACACCGCTCGTTACGGGCAGCATGCTGAAAAAATTCTACGCCGAACATGTATCTTCCGGCGCGAAAGCTTCAGTGCTCACGACGATTATGCCAGACCCGTTCGGTTACGGCCGTGTCATTCGCGGCGAAGACGGCTCTGTCGAAAAAATCGTTGAGCAGAAAGATGCCAGCGAAATTGAACTTGCTATCGATGAAATCAATACGGGCATTTACTGCTTTAACGCGCAGGCGCTGTTTGACAGCCTGAAAAAAGTCAACAACAACAACGCTCAGGGCGAATACTACCTGCCGGACGTACTGTCCATCCTGCGCGAAGAAGGTCAGAAAATCAACGCCTCCATCGCGGACAATTACGAAGACACGCTTGGCATCAACAGCCGTGAACAGCTGGCAAATGCGGAAAAAATCATCCGCCAGCGCAAAAACAGGCAGCTCATGGCACAGGGCGTCACTTTGATGGATCCTGCCACCACTTATATAGATTATGATGTGCAAATCGGTCAGGATACGGTAATCTATCCGTCCACCTGGATTGAAGGCGACAGCAAAATCGGCGCAAACTGCAAAATCGGCCCGAACAGCCGCTTAAATAACGTAGTTATGGGCGATAATGTGGAAGCAATGTTCGTTTTCGGCGAAGACTGCGAAGTTGCCGACAATGTAAAAATGGGGCCGTATGTACATCTTCGTCCTAATACGAAAATCGCCGCCAAAGTCAAAATCGGCAATTTCGTGGAAGTTAAGAACTCTACTATCGGTGAAGGTTCCAAACTGCCGCATTTAAGCTATATCGGCGATACTGACATGGGCTCGGGTGTAAATATGGGCTGCGGCACGATTACCGTAAATTACGACGGCAAGAACAAATTCCGCACCGTAATCGGCGATGACTGCTTCATCGGCTGCAATTCCAATCTGGTTGCACCTGTAAAAATCAATAACGGCGCATACGTCGGTGCCGGTTCTACCATCACGAAGGAAGTACCGGAAAACGCACTGGCAATCGCCCGTGAAAGACAGAAAAACATTGAACACTGGAAAGATAAAAGAAAATAATTCACTATCATGGTTTAATTAATTAATCTTGTTAGTAATGTAAATAACTACATTATTATATGTTATTTATTTATTTTTATATATCTCAGGAGGAGTAAAATGAACTTCGATACCTCAAAATTATGTATTCTCACTGGTAATGCCAATCCTAAATTAGCGCAGGAAGTGGCGCAGTATATCGGTGTGGAATTATGTCATGCTTTTGTAGGTCATTTCAATAATGGCGAAACTCAGGTAATGATTAGCGAAAGCATTCGCGGCAAAGATGTATTCATCATTCAGCCTACCAGCCAGCCGGTAAATGATAACCTCATGGAACTTCTGGTTATGGCCGATGCCTGCCGCAGAGCTTCTGCACAAAGCATTACCGCTGTTGTGCCGTATTATGCTTATTCCCGTCAGGACCGCAAAACCCGCGGCCGTGAACCAATCTCTGCCAAACTGGTGGCAAATCTGATGACGACAGCCGGCGTAACCCGCGTTGTAACCGTTGATTTGCATGCCGGCCAAATTCAGGGCTTCTTCGATATCCCGGTAGACCATTTAGCAGCTGCACCGCTTCTGGCAAGCTACATTCTGGGCAAAAACCTTGAAGACGTAGTTGTCGTATCGCCGGACCTCGGCGGCGTAACACGTGCGCGTGCTTTGGCTGACAGACTGAAAGCGCCTATCGCTATTATTGAAAAACGTCGTCCGAAACCGGGCTGTGCTAAAGTTATGAGCCTCATCGGTGATGTTAAAGATAAAAACTGCGTTATCATTGACGATATCGTAGATACTGCCGGTTCCTTATGCGAAGGTGCTAAAGCACTCGTAGCACACGGAGCAAAATCTGTATATGCCTGCTGCACGCACGGTATCTTAAGCGACCCGGCCGTTCAGCGCATTGAAGATTCTCCAATGGAAGAACTGATTATCACCAATACTATTCCGTTACCTGAAGAAAAACATTCCAGCAAGATTATTTCTTTATCCATGGCTGCTCCAATCGGAGAAGTTATCGCTCGTATTTATCAGAAAAAATCTGTAAGTAAACTTTTTGATGCCATTGATATTATCAAAGGTAAAGGCTGATAAATAAATATAATAAAAGAAAAGGTCTCTTTTTAGAGACCTTTTTTCTAAATTGGACAAAATTAACTAGTTCAGATTATTTTAAGATAAAAGGCATATATTAAATAAAAAAATAAACTATTTGGAGGATAGCTTTTTATGTTTGCAATAGAAGTTGTCAAAGCCATCATACTGGGTATTGTTGAAGGGCTGACGGAATGGCTGCCGGTCAGCAGTACCGGTCACATGATTTTAGTGGACGAGTTCATGCGTCTGAACGTAAGCAAGGACTTTATGGACATGTTCCTTGTCGTAATCCAGCTCGGCGCCATTTTGGCCGTAGTCGTTCTGAACTTTGAACGGTTAAATCCGTTTTCGCGCCAAAAAACGTATCTGAAAAAAAGACAGACGATAACACTATGGGGTAAAGTCATCGTGGGCTGTCTGCCGGCGGCCGTAATCGGTCTGGCTTTAAATGATTTTATGGAAGAACATCTGATGAACGCCTATGTCGTAGCGGCAATGCTCATTTTATACGGCGTACTGTTCATCGTGGTGGAAAATTACAACAAGCACCGCCGTCCGACAATTACGGATGTGGACCATCTGGATTATAAAACGGCGCTCATCATCGGCTTTTTCCAGGTACTTTCGCTTGTACCAGGTACATCGCGCTCTGGTTCCACGATACTGGGCGGTATCTTATTCGGAACGAGCCGCGTGGTGGCAACAGAATATACATTTTTCCTGGCAATTCCGGTAATGTTCGGTGCCAGTGCATTGAAACTGTTTAAATTTGGTTTTATCTTCTCCTTTGAAGAAGCTATTCTGCTGCTAGTGGGCATGGTTGTAGCATTTATCGTATCCATTATATCCATTAAATTCCTGCTTCGTTACGTAAGAACGAATGACTTTAAAGCCTTCGGCTGGTACCGTATCATTATCGGGATTTTAGTGTTTGTATTTATTTACATTTAAATAAAAACTGTCATGTGAAAATTAATTTTTCATATGACAGTTTTTTGTTTTATAACTAATTGCAAAAAAGCTACCGTTTCGGCACAATGTACGATAAAGAGATTTAATTTCTTAATTTATTTTTACATTGCGCCGGGCAATTTTTCTTTGNNGCACAAAGAAAAGTTGCCGAAAATTCACCTTACGGCATAAGATATCTCTAAGTGCTAAAGCACCAAGAGCTATCTTAAAAGTGCCTTAATTCGTGCACTGATTTATTGGAACTATTTTGTATAGCATCTTTTTCATTTTCCAGTTGCTGTATAAGTTTCGGTTTGATTTTCTTTTAGCTTTTATGCGTAAGATATTTTAAAATAATTTTTATGGGAGAAAAAATATTTTTGCGGTATACTATTAAATATGCCGCTTTTTTATAAAAGGTGGTTGATACCGTTGTGATAGTAAAATATCGAGCCTGTATCAGCAGTATAATACTTTATATTCGTTCGATGTTGTCACTTAACCTTACTAAATATAAAGTATTATACTGCTTTAGGATATTAACTGGCATAACAGATGTATTATAATGAAGGGAATGAGAAGATGCTTTCGTATAAAATAATGTATTACCTTAAAAGTTTTAAAATTTTAGCTAAAGGGTACTGGACTTCGGAGAAAAAATGGCAGGGTATCGGTATTTTGGCCGTCGTCATCGCGCTCAATCTGCTGAGTGTTTTTCTAACGGTGCTGATAAACGATTGGTATAAGGAATTTTGGGATGTATTGCAGAGCTATCAGTTCGACCAATTCTGGTATCTCGTCGGCAAATTTTCGCTGATTGCGCTCATTTATATTTCTATCGGTGTTTATGCTGTATACTTGCAGCAGATGCTCCAGATAAAATGGCGCGAATGGATGACAGACAGATATCTGGCGCAGTGGCTGAAAAATAAGGCGTATTACCGCCTTAAACTGGCGGGCAACGATATGGACAACCCTGACCAGCGTATTTCGGAGGATATCAATCAGTTTGTATCGCTGACGCTGAGCCTCAGTATCGGTTTGCTGCGTCAGCTGATAAGCCTTGTGGCGTTTGTCGTTATACTGTGGAATTTGTCAGGCATACTTACGGTGCCGATTGGCAGCTATGAGTTTACGATTTACGGCTATATGGTATGGGTTTCGCTTATTTATTCCGTAGCAGGAACGTATCTGACGCATAAAGTCGGCCGTCTTTTAATCAATTTGAATTTTGAACAGCAGAAATATGAAGCAGATTTCCGTTTTTCTATGATGCGTGTGCGGGAAAATGCGGAATCGATTGCTTTTTACCGCGGTGAAAAACCGGAATTTGTCGGTTTCGGTCAGCGCTTCGGTGCTGTTATAAAAAATTTCCGTGCTATTATGAACCGCACGAAACTCTTAAATGCGTTCACGGTCGGCTATGGGCAGCTGGCGATTATCATACCGATATTCATGGCGGCGCCGCGCTGGTTCGCCATGGAGGTTCAGGTCGGCTGGATTATGCAGCTTTTAAATGCTTTCGGCAAGGTGCAGGAAGCGATGTCGTATCTGGTTGACTCCTATGCCGGTATCGCGCAGTGGTGCTCTGTTATTCGCCGACTGGAAGGATTTGATAGGCATATTAAAGAAGCCGTTGATTTAAAATCGGAAGTAAATTTCACGACTGCCGAAAATGTGAAGCTCGATAAAGTGGATGTATATCTGCCGAGCGGTGAAATATTGGTGAAAGAATGCAGTCTTGATATGCAGGATAAACAGAGCCTGCTCATCATGGGGCGCTCCGGCGTGGGCAAATCGACGATGCTCAGAACATTGGCGGGACTTTGGCCGTATGCCAAAGGCGATATAACTTTGCCGCGGGAAAGCGATTTTCTGTTTCTGCCGCAAAAACCGTATCTGCCGCTCGGTTCACTGCGTCGGGCTATCTGCTATCCGCTCGTTGAAGATAAATTGCTCGACGCTAAGCTCAAGAAAATTCTCATGATATGCCAGCTGGGAAAATTGACGGCTGATTTGGATAAAGCAGATGAATGGAGCAGGATTTTATCTCTGGGCGAGCAGCAGCGGCTGGCTTTTGCCCGCATATTGCTGTATAAACCGCGTTATGTGTTTTTGGATGAAGCTACTTCGGCGCTGGATGAAGGTTTGGAACAGTATTTATACGAGATGCTTGCCGAATATCTGCCGCAGACGAAAGTTATAAGCGTCGGTCATCGTTTAAGTCTTATGAGCAAACATCAGTATAAACTTGTTTTGAGTGATAACGGTAAATGGAGTCTGGAAAAATTATGAGAAAAAATCAGGAAATAGAAGTAAAATTACAGATAAAAAATTGTGCACAAACGGATAAAATTTTGGCGTGGCTGAAATCACAAGCGCAGGAAAATTTGCAGGTTATTCAGATGAAAGCCGTCTATTACGATACGGCGGAAGGCTTTTTCAATGCACATAGAATTGCTTACCGTGTACGACAGGAAAACAAAAGTATAGTATCAACATACAAAAGCGGAAACGTTAATAAAAATGGCGTTTTTGAACGCGTGGAAATCAATAAGAAAGTAAAAAATGTTGAGCCGGATATTACAGTGTTTGCAGATGAAGCATCCGTCTGGGAGGTAGTCAAATCGGTGCAAAATGTTGATTTGAAGCCGATTGTCGTAACTGATTTTGTGCGCCGCTGCGCTTTGCTGAACCGGAATAATTCACAGATTGAGGTTGCTCTTGATTTGGGCACAGTCTGGGGAAAAAGCAATAAAAATCCTATCTGTGAGCTGGAATTGGAACTGAAAAAAGGCAGTGAAGAGGATTTGCTCAATCTGAAAGATGAGCTCTTGCACAAGTTCGCCATAGAACTTTCAACCGTCAGCAAATACAAAAGAGGCTTGATTTTAGCAGGGTTATAGATTTAACCCTGTTAATTTTTTGTAAAATTTTTTTAAAGTTATCTAAAAAAAGGAGAAATTTTTTATATTTAGGCAGGATTTACAAAGATAATGTAGAATAGTAAATATTATCTAAGGAAGTGTAACAAAAACAAATTTATTTGCCATTTGCTGTGCACGAAAAAAGGAGAGATTTTTTAAGAGAAAAAAGAAATTGGAGAGAGATTTTTTTCAGTTGGTAAAAAAGTATAATCTGCATTTATAATTGCGATATGTATGGTTAATTTAAATTTTATAAAATGTGAGAGAATTAGAAATTAGCTTGAAACCTTATAGATGTAGAAAAAGTTATTGATTTTCAGGAGGGTTTTATTATGAGAAAAACAGAATGCGTAGCTATGATATTAGCTGGCGGACAAGGAAGCAGACTTGGTGCATTGACGAAAAATATAGCAAAACCGGCTGTTCCTTTCGGCGGCAAATATCGTATCATTGACTTCCCGCTTAGCAACTGCGCTAATTCGGGCATAGAAACAGTAGGTGTACTCACTCAGTATCGTCCGTTAGAACTGCATACATATTTATCTACAGGTGAAGCATGGAACCTCGACCGTAAAAACGGCGGCGTTTACATTCTCCCTCCGTATGCACGCGACAAGGGCGCTGACTGGTACAGAGGCACGGCCGATGCAATTTATCAGAACATCAACTTTATAAACAAAGCTAATCCGAAATATGTGTTAATCCTGTCCGGTGACCACATCTATACGATGGATTATTCCTGGATGCTTGAAGAACACAAAATGAAAAAAGCTCAGGCTACTATCGGCGTTATTAAAGTTCCGATGAAGGAAGCTTCCCGTTTCGGTATCATGAGCACGGATAAAACAGGCAAAATTACGAAATTTGCTGAAAAACCGGCACAACCAGAAAGCAATCTTGCTTCCATGGGTATCTATGTATTCGATTGGGAATTTTTGCGTGAATATCTGGAAGAAGATGCTAAAAAAGAAGATACAAGCCATGACTTTGGTAAAGATATTATTCCGAAAATGCTTGCAGACAATGCACGCCTCTATTCTTACGCTTTTGAAGGCTATTGGAAAGATGTTGGAACAATCGACAGCCTTTGGGAAGCTAACATGGACCTTTTGAAAGATAAACAGCCGTTTGATATGAACGGTAAATGGAAAATTTATTCCGTAGATATGGCAATGCCTCCTCATTATGTAGGACCGAAAGCTAAAGTAAGAAACTCTTTAGTAAGCGAAGGCGCTATGATTTGCGGTGAAGTAAGAAATTCTGTTATATTCCCTGGCGTACGTGTTGCTAAAGGAGCTAAAGTCGTTAATTCCGTAATTATGCCGTTTGCTAAAATCGAAGCTGACGCAGTGGTGGATAAAGCGATTGTTGCTCAGAACAGCAAAATCGAAGCCAATGCACATGTAGGTTCGGATGACGGTTCAATTGTTGTTGTACCGGAAGGTGAAACAGTAAGAGCCGTAACAGTAGCAGAAGCTAAAGACAATGTAAATGTAGGATAAGCGAGGGAGATAACTATGAAAAATGTTCTTGGTATAATGGATCTCAACGAAAGTGAAGCTCATATTAGAACACTGACCAGTAAAAGACCTGTAGCTACTTTGCCGATTGCCGGTAGATATCGTTTAATCGACTTTGCTCTGTCTAGCATGGTTAATTCTGGTATTATAAAAATCGGTTTAATGCTGCCGGCAAAATCCCGTTCCATCGTGGACCATCTTCGTTCCGGTAAAGACTGGGATTTGGCTCGCCGTCATGACGGTCTGTTTTATCTGCCGGCCATGAAGGAAAAGAAAGACACGCGCAACGGTAATCTGCAGTCGTTCTATTCCTATTTGAATTTTGTCAGAAAATCTGACCAGGAATATGTACTTATTTCCGGCAGCAGATTTTTATATAATATCGACTTCAGAACGATATTGCGTTTCCATCAAAATACCGGTGCTGATATCACAATGATTTACCATGTAGAAAATCAGGAAAAAGATGCTCCGGCAATCATGCTGAAAACGAGTGAAAACGGTCTCGTGAATGATATAATCGACGGTTCTACTACGTATGAAAACTCCAAAGTTTTCATGGGCGTATATATTATGTCCGCTAAAAAATATGAAGAACTCGTTTCCAATGCGTATGAACGCGGCGGACGCGATTTCCTCGTTGATGCGATACTGCGCAATCAGGACAATCTGAATATCTACGCTTTCCAGCATGACGGCTACGTTTCGGAAATCAACTCCACTATCAGCTACTATAAAACAAATATGGACCTTTTAAAACCGGAAATCTGGGAAGAAATGTTTATGAGCGACAACCCTATTTACACCAGAGTAAGAGATGAAGCTCCTGTTCAGTACAAAAAACAGGCTAAAGCGGTTAACTCTCTCGTAGCTAACGGCTGCGTCATTGAAGGTTCCGTAGAAAACAGCATTCTGTTCCGCGGTGTAAAAATCGGTAAAGGCGTACAGGTTAAAAACAGCGTAATTATGCAGAACTGCGATTTGCAGGAAGACTCCTTAATCGAAAATGTTATCTGTGATAAAAATGTAGTAGTAACTGACGGTAAATGGCTCAAAGGCGCTGAAAATTATCCGTTGATTATTGAAAAAAATACTGTAATTTAATTTTTTAGTTTAATATGTTCAAAAAAGGCAAAGCCGTCTAGCATTAAATACCGGACGGCTTTGACTGTTATATGAACAGGTAGTATAATGACACTGGAGACACTAAGAGATATACAGGAGGAAACAAAGTGAGTGTATCAATTATTAACAAGCAGATTGAGGAAAAAGCGAACTTACAGAAATCGTTTTTAAAAACTGCGAATATGTTATTCGGTAAGGAATGGGACGAGTTGACTAAAGAAGAACTTTATCAGACTTTAGTTAACACTATCCGCCAGTATGTTAGTGAAAATTGGATTATGACCAATAAATATTATGCAGAACACAACTGCAAGGAAATATACTATTTTTCCATTGAATTTTTATTGGGCCGCTTATTAAATTCCAATTTAATTAATTTGGACATGAAAGATATCTGCAAAGATGCTTTGGCTGACTTGGGTATTGATATTAATGAATTATTTAAACAGGAACCGGATGCCGGTCTCGGCAACGGCGGTCTCGGCAGACTTGCAGCATGCTTTATTGACTCTATGGCTTCATTGGGTCTTCCAGGTCATGGTTGTACTATCCGTTATCAGTACGGCTTGTTTGAACAGAAAATCATTAATAATCAGCAGGTAGAAATCCCGGATAATTGGCTTAAAAACGGCTTTGCCTGGGAATATAGAAAAGCTGACAAAGAAGTAAGAGTTCATTTCGGCGGCAATGCTTATATGGCGCAGCAGGAAGACGGCTCTTTAAAACTGGTGCATGAAGGCTACGATACGGTATCGGCCGTGCCGTACGATGTGCCGATTGTCGGCTATCATAATAATGTAGTAAATACGCTTCGTCTGTGGAATGCGGAAGTTCCGCAGGATTATGCGTCCTTATCCGGAACGAGAGAACAGCTCCAGGAAAGACTGCGCCAGTCTTATCGTATTCAGGCGATTACTTCCTGTCTGTATCCGGACGACAGTTCCTATGAAGGCAAACTGCTGCGTTTGACGCAGGAATACTTCTTCGTATCCGCCGGTGTTCAGAGCATCGTTCGTCATTACAAACGCCGCAAAGGCGCACTGAGCGCTTTGGCATCGCAGATTGCCATTCATATCAATGATACGCATCCGGCTATGGCTATTCCGGAACTTATGCGTGTTCTGGTTGACCTTGAAGGTATGGATTGGGATAAAGCATGGACTATCACGAAAAATACGATTGCTTATACAAACCATACAATCATGCCGGAAGCATTGGAAACATGGCCGATTGACATGTTCAAAAAATTACTGCCGCGTATTTACATGATTATCGAAGAAATCAATGCGCGCTTCCTGGAAAACATCAGAAAAATGTATCCTGGCGATGAAGAACGCGTTCGTCGCGTATCCATCATTCAGGACGGCATGGTTCATATGGCCCGTCTTTCTGTAGTGGGCAGCCACAGCGTAAACGGCGTAGCAAAAATTCATACTGATATTCTGAAATCTTACAGTATGAAAGATTTCAATGAAATTTATCCGAAGAAATTCAACAACAAAACAAACGGTATTACGCATCGCCGTTGGCTCATTGCTGCAAATCCGGAACTTTCTTCCCTGATTGATGAAGCTATTTCGGACAAATGGCGCCGCAATCCGTCCCGTTTGCTTGACTTGCTCGATTTCAAAGATGACAAGGCTTTCCTGGATAAATTGGATGAAGTTAAAAAAGGTCATAAAATTTATCTTGCCGGCCATATTAAAAGACGTACCGGCATAGAAGTAGACCCGAATTCCGTATATGATATTCAGGTTAAACGTATTCATTCCTATAAACGTCAAATCATGAACATCTTGCATGTAATGTACGTTTATAACTGGATTAAACGCGACCCGTCCATCAAATCGCAGATGCTGCCGCGTACATTTATGTTCGCTGGTAAAGCGGCACCGGGATACCATATTGCGAAGGAAACAATCCGCCTCATCAATACGGTGGCCAGCGTAGTCAACAACGATAAAGATGTAAATGACCATATCCGCGTAGTATTCCTGCCGAACTATAGCGTAACTTTGGCTGAAAAACTGTTCCCGGCAGCTGATGTAAGTGAACAGATTTCGCTTGCAGGTAAAGAAGCTTCTGGTACTTCTAATATGAAATTTATGATGAACGGTGCAATTACGCTCGGTACTTTGGACGGTGCCAATGTGGAAATCTGCGATGCCGTAGGTGAAGACAACTGCGTTATCTTCGGTCTTAAAGCGGAAGAAGTTATGGAATACTACAGAAACGGTCTGTACTCGGCATGGACTGAATACAATGTAAATCCGAAAGTTCATGACGTTGTAGACCAGCTCGTGACCGGTCCGTTTGTCGGCAACGGTGATTTCCATGATTTGCACAACTATCTGTTCAGCAGTAACGATGAGTACTTTGTATTTAAAGATTTCATGTCTTATTGTGCAGCTCATTCTAAACTCAAGGCAAAATATAACGACCATTACGGCTGGCTCAAATCCAGTCTTATCAATATAGCACATTCCGGTCAGTTCTCCAGCGACAGAACGATTGCCGAATATGCTAAAGATATTTGGAATGTACATCCGGTTAGTTTGATTAAAGAATAAGCAAGAGAAAATTTAGCTTTATAAAGTGGGCTTTTTTGCCGAAGGCGTATGCTGCGGCAAAAGCCCACTATAAAAATAAATGACTCCAAAGGAGAACTTATCATGAAAGTTTCAGCATTAAATGAATTTGATTTGTATTTGTATCATCAAGGTACAAATTTTTATACGTATCAGATGTTAGGAGCTCATTTTGTAAAAGAAAGCGGCGTTGATGGTGTACGTTTTGCTGTATGGGCACCGCATGCTAGAGCTATAAGTGTTGTCGGTGACTTTAACAAATGGGATGTTTCCGTAAATCCGATGCGACGTATATCAGACGGAGAAATCTGGTCCGTATTCATTCCAGGCCTTAAAGAAGGTGAAATTTATAAATATTCTATCGAACCTTCTTACGGCGGCGAACGCCTTTTAAAAGCCGACCCGTATGCCTTCTATGCGGAAAAGAAACCGAAAACGGCTTCCCGTATATATGACCTTTCCGGTTATGAATGGCATGACCAGAAATGGCAGGAAGAAAAAAGCCAGAAATCTTCCTACGATAATCCAATGCTTATTTATGAAGTTCATCTCGGCTCTTGGCGCCGCAATGCGGACGGTGAATATTTAACTTACAGAGAAGCGGCTGACCAGCTTATTAAATATGTGAAAGAAATGAATTATACGCATATTGAATTTATGCCGCTGTGCGAACATCCGTTTGACGGTTCCTGGGGTTATCAGGCGACGGGCTATTATGCAGTTACCAGCCGTTACGGTGAACCGAAGGACTTCATGTATTTAGTTGATTTGGCGCATCAGAACAATATAGCGATTATTATGGACTGGGTACCGGGTCATTTCTGCAATGATGCACACGGTCTGCGCCGTTTTGACGGTGAAACGCTGTATGAATCCGATAATGAAAAACGTCGTGAAAATTGGGACTGGGGTACTACCAATTTTGACTATGGACGCAGAGAAGTACATAGCTTCTTGATTTCTAACGCCCTGTTTTGGCTTTCCGAATTCCATATTGACGGACTGCGTGTTGATGCCGTAGCTAATATGCTTTATCTGAACTACGGACGCAAGGAAGGTCAATGGGAGCCGAATAAATACGGTGATACGGGCAACCTCGAAGCTATGGAGCTTATTAGAAACCTGAACGAAGCAATTTTTAAATATTATCCGAATGCTTTAATGATGGCGGAAGAATCCACTTCCTGGCCGATGATTTCCCGTCCTACCTATATGGGCGGCATGGGCTTTAATTATAAATGGAACATGGGTTGGATGAATGATATGCTCAAATACATGAGTCTTGACCCGATTTACCGCAAATGGAACCATGATAAAATTACATTCTCGCTGATGTATGCTTTTTCGGAAAATTTTGTGCTGCCGTTATCGCATGATGAAGTGGTGCACGGAAAATGCTCTTTGATTGAAAAGATGCCGGGCGATTACTGGCGCAAATTTGCAGGGCTGCGTGCCTTTTTCGGCTACTGGATGACTCACCCGGGCAAAAAACTGCTGTTTATGGGAGGAGAATTCGGTCAGTTTATCGAATGGAAATACGATGACAGCCTTGACTGGCATTTGCCGCAGCAGTACGAAATGCATACAAAAATGCTGGAATATTCGAAGGAACTCAATAAATTCTATTGCGACAACAAAGCTTTATGGCAGGTTGATTTTGACTGGCGCGGTTTCCGCTGGATTGACTGCAACGATAATGAAAACAGCGTAATTTCGTTTATCCGCTATGCGGAAGACCAGGATGATTTCATCGTCGTAGTCTGCAACTTTACGCCGGAAGTACGTCACGGTTACCGTATCGGCGTACCGGCTAAAGGCATTTATACGGAAGTATTCAATTCGGATGCGGAAAAATTCGGCGGTTCCAATGTAATCAATGAAGGCGAATTTAAAACGGAAGATGTATTCTGGCATAATTTAAATCAGTCTATTCAGATTACGCTGCCGCCGCTCGGTACAATTTTCTTCAAACTGAAAGATGACCCGGCCAAAGCGAAAAAACAGAAAATCAAAGAAGTAAAACCGGTGAGCCGCACTTATGTCAATCGTGAACCGGAAAAAATCAGCGCACTAGGTTAAACCATAAATATAAAATAAAATCTCCAATTAATTTCAATTGAGGAAGGTGTTTGGCGTGTTAAAAGTTTTATACGTTGCTTCAGAAGCAGTGCCATTTGTAAAAACGGGAGGCCTGGCAGATGTTGCCGGTGCTTTGCCGAAAGAATTGAAAAAACAGGGCGTAGATGTACGTGTTGTAATACCGAAATACAGCGGAATTAAAGAAGAATACCGCAATGAAATGGAACATATCTATGATGGTACGATTAATGTTGCTTGGCGTCAGAAATACATCGGCGTGGACAGATACGACTATAAAAACGTGCCGTTCTATTTTGTGGACAATCAGGAATATTTCTATCGTGAAGGTTTCTACGGCTATCCTGATGATGTGGAAAGATTTACGTTCTTCTGCCGTGCCGTACTCGATATGCTGCCGAAAATTGATTTCTGGCCGGATATTATTCATATGAACGACTGGCAGACAGGCCTTATCAGTGTTTATCTGAAACTTGAACATAATGATGATGAACGCTATAACAAAATCAAAACCATCTATACAATTCACAACCTGAAATATCAGGGCCGCTTCTGGAAAGGCTATCTGCCGGATGTACTCGGTCTTGACTGGAAATATTTCAATAACGGCGACCTGGAATATTTTGACGATATCAATTTCATGAAAGGCGCTATTGTATATTCTGACAAAGTTACGACGGTAAGCCGTACTTATGCCAAAGAAATTCAGGACCCTTATTACGGCGAAGGCCTGGAAGGCATGCTTCAGAAACGCAATAAGGATTTGTCCGGTATCATCAACGGTCTCGATTATGAAGATTATGACCCGGAAACGGATAAATTCATTCCGTTTAAATACAATGTAACGAATGCTATTGCCCGCAAAGGCGACAATAAGATGGAACTGCAGAAAAAACTTGGTCTGCCGGTAAACCGTTCCATTCCGCTCATCGGTATGGTAACTCGTCTTGTTGAAGCAAAAGGTCTTGACCTTGTTACGCGCATTATGGATGAACTTCTGGAATATGAAAATGTTCAGTTCGTGCTTTTGGGTACAGGCGACAGACAGTATGAAGACTGGTTCAAAGGTCTTGTATGGCGTTATCCGAAAAAAGTATCCGCCAATATTTTCTTTAATAATGAATTAGCACATCAGATTTATGCCGCTTCGGACATGTTCTTAATGCCGTCGCAGTATGAACCGTGCGGTATCGGTCAGCTTATCGCGCTTCGTTACGGTTCTATTCCGATTGTTCGTGCAACAGGCGGTCTTAAAGATACGGTAGAAGCATTCAACAATTATACAAATATCGGTAACGGTTTCAGCTTCAACAACTACAATGCGCATGAATTGTTATTCTCCATCAAACGCGCTATCGACAGTATAAATGAACTGTCCAAACGTCAGCATATTATGGAAAATGCCATGACGGCTGATTACAGCTGGAATGAATCCGCTAAACAGTACAAAGATTTATATAACAGCCTTACAAAACAATAATTCTTTTTCGTAAGGGTATATGGAATGCTGTATGGTATACATTGCCATACAGCATTTTTTTAATTTTGGAAACGTATGAGGTCGATGATATATGTTATTGCATAATTCACAAAATCCGTATTATAGAAGTCCGAGAGGCGCAGTGCCGACAGACAGCACGGTGCGTCTGGCTCTTGATATTACGGACAAGAATTTGAAGGTAGAGTCGGTAAAAGTATATACATGGCAGGAAACACTCGGCGCGTCGTACAAGAAAATGGAACCGTCCGCTTGGGATGAAAACCATTATATTGTTGATTTGCAGATGCCGGAAGAGGGCTGCCTCGTCTGGTATTATTTCATCGTCCGGCTGGAAGACGAAAGTCTGCTGTATTACGGCAACAGTCAGGAACAGATGGGCGGCGAGGGCAAAGTGGAAAAGACTGTGCCGACGTCGTATCAGATAACTGTTTATAAAGCCGATGCCGTAACGCCGGACTGGTTCAAAAAAGCGGTGATGTATCAGATTTTTCCAGACAGATTTTATCGCAGCGGCAATGAAATTCCGCAAAAACCGTATGCCGTTTTTCATTGCGACTGGAACGACCCGCCGATGTATTATGTGGACCCGGATACGCGTCAGGTGATTGCGTATGATTTTTTCGGCGGCAATTTTAAGGGAATACAGGAAAAACTCGGCTATCTGCAAAATCTGGGGATATCGGTTATATATCTTAATCCGATATTTTTATCCCGTTCCAATCATCATTACGATACGGCCGATTATTTCCAGACGGACCCGATGCTCGGGACAAACGAGGATTTTGCCGAGCTTTGCCGAGCGGCAGAGGATATGGGCATAAGAATTATCTTGGACGGCGTGTTCAGCCACACGGGCAGCGACAGTATTTATTTCAACCGCTACGGAAATTATTCCGAAGTCGGCGCATATCAGTCCGAGAATTCGCCGTATTATGAGTGGTATGATTTCAAGGAATACCCGGATAAATACGACTGCTGGTGGGGCTTTGATAGCATGCCGAACGTCAAGGAAACAACACCGTCATATATGGATTACATCATTAATAATGATGACAGCGTCATGAATTACTGGATGAAAAAAGGCATTAGCGGCTGGCGGCTGGATGTTATTGACGAATTGCCGCGTCAGTTCTCGCGTGCTTTTTATAAGAAACTGAAAAGTATTGATAAGGATGCCGTATTAATCGGTGAAATCTGGGAAGATGCCTCCAATAAAGTTTCGTACAATGTGCCGCGCGAATATCTGTGCGGTTATGAGATAGACGGAGCGATGAATTATCCGCTGCGCAGTATAATGCTGGATTTCCTGCTGAACAGAGATACGGCGCAGACAACGCAGAAGCGCATCGCCAATCAGCATGAAAATTATCCGGCGCAAAATCTCTATGCCATGATGAATTTGCTGGGCAGCCATGATGTGGAACGCGTGCTGACGCTGCTTGGAGAAGCGCCGCCGATAGATAATGTGCCGACGACGGTGCAGGCTGATTTCCGGCTGGATGATACGCATCTGCGTCTTGCCATTGCCCGCCTGAAAATTGCCGTCTGCTGGCAGATGACGCTGCCGGGCGTGCCGTCGATTTATTACGGTGATGAAGTCGGTATGCAGGGTTACCGCGACCCGCACAACAGGGCTTCATATAATTGGGACAGCGGCGATTCCAACTTACAGTATTATTTTGCCCGTCTGATTGCACTGCGCAATAAGAGAGAAGTATTGCAGACGGGCTGGTATATACCGGCATATGCTGATGAAGACGTGCTGGCGTATTTTCGGACGACAAAGCAGGGCAAGGACCGTTTCGGCAAAGAGATGGAAGCTGACTGCATACTCGTCGTATTGAACCGCAACAGTGTAAAATCGGCAACGATAACGATAGATACGCATGGTTTCTGTCAGAATAAGCTGCATGAAATAACGGGCATGTATCCAGATGTGGAAATAATGGATAATAAAGCGCAAATCAGAATTGAACCGCTTCGGGCGCTTATTTTTGAACAGGTGAAAGTGGTGCAGCCGTGTGAGCGGCAGGCGGGCATTATTCTGCATCCGACGAGTCTGCCTTCGCCGTACGGTATCGGTGATTTGGGTCAATCAGCCTATGAATTTATAGATTGGCTCGCAGCGGCAGGTCAAAACATTTGGCAGGTTCTGCCGCTTAATCCGGTGGGATACGGAGCGTCGCCGTATCAGTCACCGTCTTCGTTTGCCGGTAATATCATGCTTATATCGCCGGAAGAACTGGTAAAAATGGGTCTTTTGACAAAAGACGATATTGTGCTTGATTACGAAGCGTCTGAAGACAGTGTGGATTTTGTCAAAGTGGAAGCATATAAGAACAAAATCCTGCATAAGGCCTTTACTAATTTTGTGGCTGATGAGGATTACGGTATTTTCTGCGCCAAACAGGAAAGCTGGCTTGATGACTATGCGCTGTTTGTAGCACTTAAAAAGCATTTTAAAGGAGAAATATGGACGAAATGGGATGCGCCGATACGCCGCCGCCAGCCGCAGGCGCTTCAGGCCAGCCGGATTGCTTTGGCGCATGATATTGCCTACGTTAAATTTACGCAGTATCTGTTCTTCATGCAGTGGCAGAAACTGCACGAATACGCTAAGTCAAAAGGAATAAAGATAATCGGTGATGTGCCGATATTCCCGTCGCATGACAGTGCGGATGTCTGGACCAATCAGGACCAGTTCAATTTAAATCCGGACGGAACGCTGAAAACGGCTGCGGGTGTACCGCCTGATTATTTCAGTGAGGACGGACAGCTTTGGGGCAATCCGCATTATCTGTGGAGAGTTATGGAACGCGACAGTTACGCCTGGTGGCGCAAGCGCATTGCTACGCTGTTGGAATTAGTTGACATCATCCGTATTGACCATTTCCGCGGCTTTGAAGCGTATTGGGAAGTGGCAGGCGATGCGAAAAATGCCCGTGTCGGCAGATGGGTGAAAGGCCCGGGCCGCGATTTATTCGACACGATTAAGAAATATCTGGGCAAAGTACCGATTATAGCGGAAGATTTGGGCATAATCACGCCGGAAGTAGAACGCTTGAAAACGGATTGTGATTTTCCGGGCATGAAGGTATTGCAGTTTGAACTGTATCCGAATGCACAGCGGGAGATGAATTTTATCTGTCCGCAAAATTGCGTAGTATATACGGGTACGCATGATAACAACACGACTCTCGGCTGGCTGAAGAAAAATATTGCGCCGCAGGATAAAGCGGTGCTGGCCGATTTCTTCGGTGTTTCTGTCGATGATGATGAAATATTGCTTACCAAGATGATTGAACTGGCATATTTCAGTCAAGCAAAACTTGCCGTACTACCGATGCAGGATGTATTGGGGCTGGACGGCGAAGCTCGCATGAACCTTCCGGGAACAGTCGGCACCAACTGGGGCTGGAGGATGCGTCCTGGTGCGATGACGGCGGAAAAAGCGGCATGGCTCAAATTGTTGACGGAAAAATATCATAGATAAATAAAATAACCTGGCTCTTATCGGCCGGGTTATTTTCATATTGTGATAAAAAGCTTATCATATTAGAAGTAGCATGATATAATGTTTTAGTAATTATGTTTTAAAAAGACAGGTGAAAAATTTTATGAAGATAGAAAATAAAATACTTTTGGCTTTATCTTTTAGTGCGATTTCTTTATGTACATATCAAGGACAGGCCTTTGCGGATGATACTGATGTGGAAATTTTGAATTTCGTGGAAGACCAGCGAAAAGAACAGCGTCAGGCTGCCAAAGATGAGGAAATTAATAAATTTAAAAAAGATTTAACGGCTGAATATGAAAGGGACGGTATCAAAATAACTGACCCGACGACAGCACCGATTATCTTTGAGGGTAACGATATCATGTATAATTCTGTTACTGGTGAGGTTTACGGTAAAGGTGATGTGAAAATCACGCAGAATTATTCACGCATGACGACGGACAATGCTGACGGAAATTTGAACACGGGTGATGTGAATATTCCGGGAAAATCGCATACCATTCAGGTGTCTAATCCTACTTTAAATATTGACAGTGATAAAACACATTATAACTATAATGAAAAAACGGGTGTAATGGCTAATGCCAAAGGCAGAATAGATAATAGATATATTTTCGGCGAGCAGGTAGAGTTTTATCCTGATTATTATATAATTTACAATGGTACGATGACGCGGTGTCCAGCTAAAAAACCGGATTATTATTTCAGCGCCGATAAAATTGAAATTTATCCTGATGACCATTTAGTGGCATATAATGCTAAGTTTTTCATAAAAGGACAGGTTATTTATCAGACAAAGGAATATACTACGAAAATCGGTGCTAATAGTGACAGTAGAGAAGATTGGATGCCGTTTCGCATTAGATGGAATGATGATGACGGCTTAACGATTGCCTATGATTATACGCAGAATTTAATGGACAATGTGAATGCGTATGCCAGACTGAAATATACGACAAAACATGATATGCGCAATATCTACGGTGTAGGCTGGCATAATGCAGGCAACAGCTTCAATATTGAAAGCGGTAAATATGAAGATGATGACGATATCTGGCTGGAAAAGGAAATTGCCTATATCTACAATTACGGACAGAGAATAGGCGACAGTCCGCTCCGTTTTAACTTCCGCAACGAATATGGTCTGTGGAAGGAACACGGCGTTAAAAGCTGGCATCGTGAACACGATTTAAAATTAATGCATGACCCGATAAGATTTGATGATAAAGGTAAAATCAGATTGTTTCCTAGTATCGGTTACAAGCTTGTACATGAAGACTATGATGATTCCAATTATAATAGTTTGTACTATGACCTTACTCTGCTCAGTGAGTTCAATGATGATTTGGTAGGCTATGTAGGTTACCATTATTCCCGTGTAAGCCAGGAAAATACACTGTTTGATTACGGTTTGAATGATTATTCGAAAAAGCTGTCGGCCGGTTTAAGTTATACGATTGATGATAAAAACCGCATAGTAGTAGCAACAGGTTATGATGCTTCCGACGGGCTGAAAATGCGTGACTTGGATTATTATTGGTATCATGACTGGCACTGTGTACAGACGGAGCTGAAATATGAACAGAAAGAAGATAAATGGAGTCTGCATTTTAACTTCCTGAATTTCTAAAGACGGGGTGATTTTATGAAACCGGAACTGATTGATTTTGTTGATAAGTTCAAGGGCAAACGCATTTTAATTATCGGTGATATGATTGCCGATGTTTATCTGCACGGTGATATTTCGCGTATTTCCCGTGAAGCACCGGTGCTTGTGCTTATTGAAAAAGACGAAAAAACGGTGCCGGGCGGCGCGGCAAATGTGGTAAACAATGTAGCGACGCTCGGGGGAAAAGCTTTTGCTGTAGGCATTTTGGGCAAAGATAGAGGTGCTTTAAATTTAAAGCATTCTCTGGAGGAAAACGGCGTTGATACAAACGGTATGTTTTGTGATGAAACACGTAAAACCATCACAAAGACGCGCGTTATTGCCGGCGGCAGAGCGACGGTAAGCCAGCAGGTGGTGCGCATTGACCGGGAATGCAGTGCGCCGTTATCGGCCGTTTATGAAAAAGAACTGCTGCAATATATAAAAGAAGTTATGCCGCAAATTCAAGGGGTGGTAATGAGTGATTACGGCAGCGGCACTATCACCCCGAAAATAAGGGATTTAATTTTGCAAATGACGAAGGAATACGATATTCCGTCCATAATCGACTCGCGCTACGATATTTTCAATTTTGTCGGAACGGATTATGTCAAACAAAATGATGCGGAGCTTTCCCGCGCTGTAGGCATTAAAATCAATAGTGAAGAAAAACTGTATGCAGCGGCGCATGATTTTTTAATAAAAATGCAGGCGAAGGGGATTTTAATCACGCGCGGCGAAAAAGGCATGACGCTGTTTGAAACAAGCGGAGACGTGCATAATATTCCTGTATCGGATAAATCGGAAGTATTCGATGTTTCCGGTGCGGGGGATACGTGCGTGGCGGCATTTATTACGGCACTGGCAGCGGGGGCTCAGCCGGCGCAGGCGGCGGAAATTTCCAATTTCGCCTCCGGTATTGCAGTGCGTAAAATGGGAACAGCGACCGTTTCCGATACAGAACTGATAAACGTGCTGAAAAAATAAGACGGGGTATTTTTAGTGATTATAAATATAAAAGATATAGAAAAATTCTGCGAGATTTTGCGCCGTAGCGGCAAAAAAATTGCTCTTACGAACGGTTCGTTTGATTTGGTTCATTCTGGTCATGTGAATTATCTGAACGAGGCGAAAAAAACGGCAGATTGTTTAATCGTGGGCATAAACAGCGATAAATCAGTCAAACAGTATAAATCGGATAAAAGACCGATAGTGCCGCAGGAGCAGAGAGCACTGCTTATTGATAATCTAAAAGCCGTGGATTGTGTGGTGATATTCGAAGAAACAACGGCGGACAACTTAATTGAAAAGGTGAAGCCGGATATTTACGTAAAAGGCGGCGATTATACGGAAGATACGCTGCCGGAAACAGCGACAGTAAAAAAACACGGCGGAAAGATTAAATTCATAAAAATGACACAAGGTTGTTCTACAACGAATATTATAAATAAAATTCTCGATATCTATGCTAAATAGATTGCGCTATAGTTTACAATTATACAATTGCTTTTAGAAAAATTTTTTGTGGACAGTCTTGACAAATAGGATTTTAGTCGTTATAGTATTAGACAAAGATAAATGCAATGAACAGGAAAAGTACGTCTGGGGATTTTACAGAGAACTGCGGGTCGGTGCGACGCAGGATTGAAGCAGCCGGAAATACACCTGTGAGCAGCAGGCTGAAATGATAAAAGTAGGTCGTGCCGGTTCGCCTCCGTTATCATGGGCTAGGGTATGATAGTACCTGAAGAAAGTGGCTTGCGAACAGCAAGAAGGGTGGTACCACGGGTTATAACAGCTCGTCCCTGTTTAGGGACGGGCTTTTTTGTATTTGAATTTAAATATGTTTTAAATCAGGAGGATTGTGTTATGATTATTGTTATGAAACCGGAAGCTACGGCAAATGATTTGGAAGCTGTAAAGAATAAAATTAAAAATGAGGGACTGGATTACCATTTATCACAGGGTTCGTCCCGAACAATCGTGGGTGTAATAGGAGATAAGAAGAAAATAGCAATGTTACAGATGAATTCGTTTTCCGGTGTGGAAAAAACCGTATCCATTACGGAAAAATATAAACTTGTCAGCCGTGAATTTAAAAAAGAGGACAGTGTTGTCGATGTTGACGGCGTGAAAATCGGCGGCGGTCATTTTGCTGTAATGGCGGGACCGTGTTCGGTGGAAAGCCGAGAACAGCTTCTGGAAGCGGCGCGTGCCGTCAAAGAATGCGGTGTTCAGTTTCTGCGCGGCGGTGCTTTTAAACCGCGTACGTCCCCGTACGATTTTCAGGGGCTGGGCGTGGAAGGATTAAAAATGATGCGCTCTGTTGCTGATGAAACTGGTCTTAAAGTCGTAACGGAAATCGTCAATATCAACGATATTGATACAATTTGCCAATATGCTGATATGCTGCAAATCGGTGCGCGCAATATGCAGAATTTCCAGCTGTTAAAAGAAGTCGGTCTGACGAGAAAACCGGTGCTTTTAAAACGCGGATTGAGTGCGACAATCAGCGAATGGCTCAATGCCGCCGAATACATTGCCAGCGGTGGTAATTACAATATCGTATTTTGCGAACGCGGTATCAGAACGTATGAAACATTTACGCGCAATACGCTCGATTTAAGCGCGGTGGCAGCAGTGAAGGAATTGTCGCATCTGCCGATTATCGTGGACCCGAGTCACGGTACTGGCCGCTGGCAGATGGTTCAGCCGATGGCGCGAGCAGCCGTTGCCGCCGGAGCGGATGGTCTTATGATTGAAGTGCATCCTCACCCGGAAGTGGCGCTGAGCGACGGCGACCAGTCTTTAAAACCGGCTAATTTCAAGATTGTTATGGATGAAGTTAAACAGATTATGAAAATAATGGGGAAAACATTATGAGCAGATTGCATTTAGCCATTTTAGGCGTCGGTCTTATCGGCGGCGCCTTCGGCATGGCTTTAAAAGATAAAATGGGTAATGATATCTTCATTACCGGCAATACGAGAACGCAGAAATCAATCGACAATGCGGAAAAACTGGGGGCTATTGATAAAGGTTATCTGGACCCTGTGGAATGTGTTAAAGGCGCTGATATTATTTATCTGAGTACGCCGGTACTGCAAATTGTGCCGCTTGTAAAAAAAATCCTGCCGCATTTGAAAAAAGGCGCGATACTGACCGACGCGGGCAGTACGAAATCGTATATCGCCCGCCAGATAATGGCGATGCTGCCGGAGGATATTTATTATGTGGCAGGCCATCCGATGACGGGCAGGGAAAAAAGCGGCGTTACGGCGGCGCATAAGGATTTATTTAAAAACAAATGTTACGTAATCGTTAAGGATACGAAAGCACCGCAGGCTGTTTTGCAGAAAGTAACGGATTTGATAAAACTCACGGAAGCGAATATAACGACGCTGACACTGGAAGAGCATGACCGTTGCGCTTCGATTATCAGCCATATACCGCATATAGCGGCGGCAGGGCTTGTAAATCTGCTCGATAAAAATCCGGACGATTTACAAGCGTGCATAACGCTCGCTGGCGGCGGTTTCAAGGATACGACGCGCATAGCTTCGTCCAATGCTGATATGTGGGCGGATGTCTGCATTTCCAACGCTGAACCGATAATCGAACATCTGTCGCAGCTTCAGGCGATTTTCAGCAATATAATAACGGCTATTGCCAGAAAAGACCGCCAGACAATTCACGATTATTTCGTTGAGTCGAAAACGCGCCGCGATATGATTTTGGAAGAAACGAAGGATAAATACGATTTGATTTAGGCGGTGATTATGAATAACAAATATTATGTATTGTTGGCGGCTTCCTGTGTACTGTGGGGTTTTCAGCCCGTTACCATAAAATTTGTTACGGCGGAAATGCACATATTGACCGCCATTCCGCTTCGCTATTTATTTTTATGCTTGACATTATTTATTTTAATGAAGGCTACGGGTGAAAAAGATTTTCTGCCGCCGAAATCATGTCTTCTCGGATTAATGGCAATGGGATTTTTCGGCGTTACCGTGAGCAACGGTGTTCAGTTTACGGGGCTTATGTATTCTTCCGTCGGCAATATGACGCTCATAAGTACGACAGCTCCTGTAATAACAGCGGTATTGGCGCGCATCGTGCTGAAAGAACGGCTGAATTTCTTGCAGATATGCGGGATTATCATCTCTTTCGGCGGAACACTGTATCTTTTGAGCGGCGGCACGCTGGAGACATTTGCCGCGATGTCGTTTAACAAAGGCGATATATACTTTTTTATCGGCGAAGTTGCCTGGGTCGTTTATATTTTAATCAGCATACCGGTGTTGAAAAGGATGTCAGTGCTTGCTGTTACGGCATGGTCGGGCGTATTCGGCGCCGTGTTTACTGCGATTTATGCAGAATACAGCGTAGGTTTTAATATCGTAGCATTATCACCGCTTGCCGCCTGTGCTTTTTTGTATATGATTTGGGGCGGCGGCGTTGCGGCTATGATGTTCTGGAATACGGGAACGAAATTCGTCGGAGCGAGTTATGCGGCGATTTTTCTAAATCTGATGCCGGTTGTCGGCATTGTTTCCGCGTATTTTACTTTGGGTGAAGAGATAACGTGGCAGAAAGCAATCAGCGCCGTAATCATAATTTCCGGCGTGTACATAACGACGCATGCCACGCAGTTGATGATAAAATTCAATATAAAAGGAAAAACGGTTAAGAAATAAATCTTAACCGTTTTTTTATCGGAAAATATTCAGTTGTTTTGACGTAAAGATAAAGCTTTTAATTTGCCGTTGCGGTCGACAATCTCAGCTGTTGTTTCCATGATTTTAGCGTCAATCGAATTAGGTTCAGGCGTAAATGTAGTAGTGCTTGTTTTATCAAAGTATTTATCTAAATCTTTTTTTTCGGGGTGATTGGAGAAAATATCTCTATAAGAAATTTGCGTGGAAATTACATAATCCGTTTTTGTCATCGTATTATTTTTAAAGGAAATAATATAATGGCTATAGATGATTTGGCGGCTTGAGTAAGGAGTATTTTGAATATAAATTTCGGCTGTGTCATTTTGTGAATTGTAGGAAATATGTTCCTTGTTAAGTTCAAAGGTGTTGTAGCTGTCGGAATAAATCCAGTACCATACATCACTATCGGAAAAATATTTTTCATAAAAACGGGTATGCGGATTAATTGTGTCATTGAAATTTGCAGTTAGCAAAGGACGGAGATTGTTTTCATTTAATTGAGCCCAGCCGCTAAATTTATCATTTTGCAGATAAAGCCAGATTTCAGCATTGCGTTGAAATTTATTTTGTAAAGCGGGAAATGTCATGAAATAGCCGTTGTAATAAACAATGCTGATATCATCCTGCGGATTGTTGTAAATTAAATTGACACTGTCGCCTTTTTTCGGCATGTTGGTTGATATTAAATAGGAAGACGGCGGATTTTCAGGCATTTTTATGTTGCTGTCATAGAGATAAAGATAGGCTCGTGTATCTTCGAGCTGGAGCTGTTCATTCGGCGGAACATGGTAATAAATCTGACTGTTTTTATCCGGCTGGGAGTAAAGATAGACAGTATCCATCGTGGTAAAAGTTGGAATTTGCCGCCAGTCAAGGTCGATACCGGCGTATTTTAAATTATCGGTTGTAATGTAGTACGGAGCGGCGGATAAGGCAGTGGCGGAAGAAAATAGCAGTAGGCAAATAACAGTAAGCAGATTATATACATATTTAAACATGATATTCACATCCTTAATAGTAAAGTTGTATAATGGATATATTTAAGATAAGGTATAGAAAAAGGAGTGATGGTTATGGTACAGAGATTATTTGCTATAATGCAGATATTTGCTATAATGCAGATATTTGCAGTGGTTTTATTTATAATGAGCACGGGTGAAGCGGCTAAAACAGTGGTAACGGATAATTTGAATTATGCGGGATTTCGTGCGGACTGTGTGCCCGGTGATGATTTTTCACTTATGGCAAAACATAATATATTGCTTTATACCGAGCCGCAAGATGATAGTAAAATTGCGGGTGAGATTTTGCCAAATGAGGACTTGATGATAAAAGACGCGAAAGTGATTGTTCATCCTGATTTAGGCAGAGCGAAAGTTGTTGCTCCTCCTACTATGACATACGGAATACCAGGGCAAACGCCGCAGATCGGTGATGAAATTTCCATCGTATATATGATAGCCGGGAAATATTATCAAAGTTGTCTTGCGCTGGATAACGGTGATTTTGTATATTTGTACTGGCGGGAAGTTTTTATTCCGGAAACGAAGAACAATCAGTCTGTTAAAAACGATACTGGCAGTGGTGAGGATGAAATTTTCGTACCACAGACGATAGAATATTTCGGCAGGGTGTACGATAAAAAAATCTTTTTTGATTTCGGTAAAAATAGCGATAATCCGCTCGTATGCCGCAATGCTGATGTCTGGGTAAAACTGGAACTGCCTGATAAAACGGAAGGCTGGGTGCAAATCTGGCGGGCAAATGCCGGTTTGGAACAGAAGGAAAAATTGTTTGATGACTGGTATTATAAAAATGACAATATGCAGCACGTCAATTTAATGCAGTATTTTTATTGATTGAGGTCATTGTCTTTAGCAGGAGTGTTGAAAAGAATCCAGCCTGTCGTGCCGTCGTCGAGTTTTATAAGTCCCCATGCGTCGGCATTAATGCGGCGGCGAGTGTTTGACGCATTGATATCTCCTTCATATACGGCATAAGCCTGTCGGCGCAGGGCATCATAATATTCTTTGCCGCCGTTTGTCGGCAGGCCGACTTTGAAAGCATCTATGCTTATAATGGGCTTGAAGTTGGGCGTATAGATGTAATTATTCGAAAAGCCGATTAAATTTCCCTTATACCATGCCAGGCATTTGCTGAAAACATCAGATGATGGTTGAGAAAATTCAATGATATATATGATGTCGCCTTTATGCGGCATAATACCAAACGGTTCGCCGAGCCAGCAGTTATCAAAATCGTTGACTATTAAAGTTTTTCCCAGGCGAGGGTAGGCAAAATATTTATTTTTTATGGTATATAATCTCGTTTTCGGCGGAACGGATGAGATTATTTCACTTTGCAGAGACGGTTCTTTATATACGGGCAGCGCTTCGGTGGAATAGACGAGAAATGATTTGCTGTTGTTGATTTCCAGCACTTCAGGCGGTAAATTTTGAGCCTTTGCTAAGGGACAGGATAAAAGAAATATGAATAGAAAAATAAAAATGCGGTATATCATATTATTCACCTCGTGTTAAAAAGATATGTATATTTTTATTATACACGAAATAAAAAAATTGCAAGCTAATTAGCTTGCAATTTTTTTGGCTGTAAATCAGATACCTTTAAATGTAAAGGAGAACGATTTAGTTTCGTTTTTCGTGATGTATTCATCAAGCGTCGGAGCACCCCAGGAGTCGTCGCCGCCGATGCCGTACATGCCGGCGGAAGCTCTTACGATTGTATGGTGCGGTCTTGGTAGGTCATAGTGATGACGTGCGTTTTCGATTTCATGAGGTGTATAAGAGAGCGCGGAAGCTTCTATCGGAGCATTGGCAGCGGAAATCTTGATGCCGCGGCCGCGTCTGTCCGTTACTTCCATCCAGCGGATGCCGCAGTGGTTGCCGCATTCCTGAGGCAGGAGGTAAGGCTGCATTTCTTTTGCTGTCGTAGAAGTAAAGATGCCGAGTTTTGCGCCTTCTTGGCGGTCAATATAGTTGTCGCACGGGCCGAGACCGTAGTATTTAATCTGGTCGTAATCAACAGGGATGGTGAAGAGAATACCGAAATCAGGAATATTTGGCAGACCTTCAACTTTGTCGTAGCTCATGTCGACTTTGACCGTGCCGTCGCCCGTTACGGTGTAGCAGACAACAACGGTTGCGCTAGGGCGTGTAGCCAATTCGTACGTGAATTTGAGAGTTACGCTGTCTGTGCCGTTTTCGCTGATTTCATAATGCGTGCATTTATTATACATGCTGGCAAGTTTCCACTGTGCCGTATCAAACGGCATGCCGCAACCGTAGTCGTTATCAATCGGTGCGCGCCAGAAGTTGAGGCGAGGCAGTTCTTCAATCATTTCCACGCCGTTGTATTTATAGGAAGTCATCGTGCATTTATCAGTGGAGAACATTATTTCAAAGCCTTCGCCTTTAATGCCGCAGCTTACGTCGCCTTTAGTAAGTTTTATCGGCGGAAGCTGTGCCGGTGCAGCCGTATCTTCACAGGTGAATACGTACTGACCGAAGGCGATTTCGTGGCCGTAGCCAGCCCATACCGTATCGGCTTTTAATTTTAGGGAAGCCGTTACAGTGTATTCGCCCGGGCCGAATTTCGGCAGAGTGATTGCAACTTCACCCGTTTCTCCGGCAGGAATATTGGCGGATGTTTTCATCGTGTAGACTTCTTTGCCGTCTTTAGCCAGTGCGATGACCAAGTCGTATTCATTCGTGTTGGTGAACAGGGATTTATTGACGATTTTTACGCTCGTTTCGCTCGGAGTCAGAACGAAGTTCTGGTAGTTGAATTTAACTTCCTGTAATTTCGTCGTCGGGCTGTGGTCGGCAAATACAATACCGTTGCCGCTGAAGTTGTAGTCGGACGGTCTGTCGCCGAAGTCGCCGCCGTAGTACATAACTTCATTGCCGTAAAGGTCTCTGCCCCAGATAGCCTGGTCGGCGAAGTCCCAGATAAAGCCGCCCTGATACAGCGGTTCTTCGTCAGTCAAATCAGTATATTTGTGCATGCCGCCGTTGCTGTTGCCCATGGAATGAGTGTATTCACACATGATGAACGGCTTGTCGCGGTGTTCACTGAGGAATTTCTTGATGTCGGCAACTTTTGTGTACATCTGGCTTTCCATGTCGCTCGTGCCGTTGTATTTTCTGTTCCAGAAAATGCTTTCATAATGAACGAGACGGGACGGGTCAGCCTGGCGGAAATATTCGGACATGTCGAAAATGTTTTTGCCGCCGTAGGACTCATTGCCGCACGACCAGATGATGATGCTGGCATGGTTTTTGTCGCGTTCGAGCATGGATTTTGCTCTGTCGATGATGATGTCGTGCCAAGCAGGATTGTCATTCGGTACGGTATTGGCATCTTCGCGTACAGCGCCTTTTACCATCCAGCTGCCGTGCGTTTCCATATTCGTTTCGTCGATTACGTATAAGCCGTAGATATCGCACAGTTCATACAGTTTGCTGTTGTTCGGATAATGGGAGGTGCGGACGGCGTTGATATTGTGCTGTTTCATGATATCAAGGTCGTGGGCGATTTTTTCCGTCGGAATAGCACGGCCGAAATAGCAGTCGAATTCATGGCGGTTAACACCTTTGAAAACGATGCGTTTGCCGTTGATTTTCATGATATTGCCGTCCATTTTGAATTCACGGAAACCGATATTCTGCGGAATAATTTCCGTGATATCGCCGCTGGCATCCGTTACAGTGAATACGGCTTTATACAGGTTCGGATGTTCGGCGCTCCAGAGTTTGACGTCTTTTAAATCAGCCGTGAATGTGCTTTCCGTGCCGGTGATATTTTCCTGCACTGTATCAATAACGACATTGCCTTCGTTATCCGTCATTTTTACGGCGAGATTTTTGGCAGCCTCATTGTTCCATTTAAAATCAATCGTGAGCTTGCCGTCTTTGTAATCGTTTACAGGAACAGCGTGAACGAACAGGTCGTCAATATGCAGTTGCGGTTTTGTAAATAAGTATACGTCGCGGTAAATTCCGGAGAAACGCCAGAAGTCCTGGTCTTCCACCCAGCTGCCGGAGCTGAAGCGGTAAACTTGAACAGCGAGTTTGTTTTCACCTTCAACGAGATACGGCGTGAGGTCGAATTCAGACGGTGTGCAGCTGTCTTCGCTGTAGCCGACGAATTGGCCGTTGAGCCACAGTGCCATAGCCGAGTCTACGCCCTGGAAGGATACGAATACTTCTTTCCAGCCTTTTGGAGCTGTGAAATATTTTACGTATGAACCGATTGGATTGAAGTCTTGCGGAATTTCGCTTTCATTGACTTTTTCATGGCCGTCCCACGGATAAGGAGTGTTCGTATAATGCGGTTTGCCGTAACCTTCCATCTGGATATGAGCCGGAACGCGGATTGTATCCCAAATTTTGCAGTCGTAGTCGGTGCTTTCAAAACCTTCTATGCGGGAAGCAAGGTTTTTTGCATAAGAGAAATACCAAAGACCGTTCAGGGATTTTCTCATGCTCATTTCATCATTGTTCATTTCGCATTCATTGGCGAAATAATGATGGTCGCTGTGCGCCGGCAGACGGTTGTCGGCAAAGTAAGCAGGATTAGCTAATTTGTTCAAATCAAACATTTAAAAACCTCCTAAATAAATTAATTTTTCTTATAATTAAATTATACAGGGAAATTTTAAAAATGTGTATAAGATTGTACTACAGAATGAAGAAAAAAATATAGGAAAATGAACTAAAAAAGAAAAGCTTCCGTATGGATTAAAAAAATCTATATAGAAGCAGTTGATATTGATATAATGAAAAACAAGGCAAGTTAATTATATTTATTTCATTGGCTTCTCGCTGTTCATACAGTGGGAGGTGATGGTATGAGCATGAATGATTTAATCGTTATGCTACTTGATATTGTTGTCGTCAGCAACGTATCAGTAGTTATTGCTTTTGCAGCTGTGCTTGTAGTTATCACTTATGTGTTTAAAGATTAATATCTTAAACGCGTAGTCAATTATTTGCAAAAACGATAGCGATTTTATTCACCTAAGTAGTGAACAGTGAAATGTCAGCACGTTTTGGCGAACGTCAGAAATGATATAATTACTTGCCGTTATTTTTTTAGTATGCTTTGATTATAACTCATAATAAAAGATATTTCAATTATAAGGTTTTTGAAAAAAAGACGATTTTACTGGAAAGCAAAATCGTCAAATTTAGGATTTATTTTGATTTTATAGGAAGGCTTTATGATTATTGCTGGCGGTAAAATTCCACATCGTCGATGGAACCCCAGGTATCAGCAGTACCGTTCAGGATAAATCCGATTTGGGCTTCACCGTTTTTCACTTCGATATCGTGGATAACGGTTTGATGCCATCTGCTCCAGCCGTTGTCTTTGATATCGATTTCAGTCATATTGCCGCCGGTGCTGGCAAACAGTTTATAACTGGCGGCTGTGCCTTTACCCTGTGTCCAGCAGGAAAGTGTGTATTTGCCGTCGGTAAGGCCGGTGAATTTTTGGGAAATGGTAACTTTAAAATCCGTATTTGCCCAGTAATGGAGGGCTACCCTATCGCGGGTATCCCCCTGGTTCCAAGTGAGGTTTACGGAATTTTTATCACCATCAATCGTCCAGCCGTCGAGTTTTTCGTTTTCAAAATTGCTGTTGATTACAAGGTTCATCTTGTTTTGAACATTGATATTGGCAACGGCTTTTTCATTGATACCGGCAATCGTGCCCGTTACAGTATATTGACCGGCTTTCGTATACAGCGGCGACGGAGTATCCCAGGTTACAGGCGTATTTTTTACGGCATCGTTGGAGTAGACAACGCCAACCGTATTCGGCAGTTTGATATCAGAATAAATACCGGCAGTGTCGACTGTTACAGGATTTACGGCTACGACGGCCGGTTCAACATACGGATTGTTTGGGTTGGATACGAGATTGAATGTATCCATGGAGTCGAGCGCATTACCTTTCGTGTCGAATAGTGTTTGATTATCCCAGCCGTTGCCGCCGTCCGGATTTTTCCAGCCGACTTTCGGATTTGGCACCCAGTCCGGTGCCCAGTAGAAGATGCCAAGACCGCGGCCGTCATTTACGCTAGAGACGGTCGCCATCACATCGCGCATAGCCGTTGCCTGCCCTTGAACAGTAGCTTTGTAGCCGCCGACTTTTTCCTCCGTCGCGCCGAAGTTATTTCTTTCGCTGTCAGCATCGTCTAAAGTATAGCCGTATGCCGTTTCTACGGCGATGACGTCTTTATCATAACGGGAGCTTACATCGTTCATGGTGTTTTTGAGATCGTCCATAGTGCCGTGCCAGAATGGATAGAAGCTCATGCCGATTATATCGAAATCATTTACTTTATTTTCTTTAATTAATTTGTCAAAGAAAGTATGGTATACATACGGGTCAACACCGGCTAAATGAATCATGGTTTTAATCTGTTTGTCGGGGTCGTTGTCATGTACGGCGCTGAGCCCTGCATTTAAGAGTTTGGCAAGTGTTTTATAACCGTCTGGGTTGTCAGCCGTTAGTTGAGCGTCAGGCCAGAGCATGCCGTTATTTATTTCATTGCCGATTTGCACCATGTCCGGAGCAGTGCCTTGCGCATTGAAATCTTTAATCACTTTCGCTGTATAGTCATAAACGTCTTGTACAAGTTTATCGCCACTGTCGTTTTTCCAGGCATCCGGTTTTTTCTGTTGGCCGGGGTCTACCCAGAAATCACTGTAGTGAAAGTCGATAAGCACTTTCATGCCGAGTGCTTTGGCGCGTTTGGCCATTTCTAGGGCTTTTGCTTCGTCCGTATTGCCAGCACCGACGCCTTGCGCTCCGACGTAATACGGATTATGCCAAAGACGCACACGTATCCAGTTCACGCCGTGATTTTTGAGTATGGTAAGTCCGTCCTGTGCTACGCCGTTATCGTAAAATACGGTGCCGTTTCTTTCAAGCTCCGGCATGATGGAAACGTCGGCGCCTTTGATGAAATCGGCGGAGATGTTTTCAATCGGATTGACCTGTACGGCAGCAAGGGCAGAAAGAGGGAAAGAACAGCTGATTGCTGTTACTGCAATAGCTGATAAAATCATCTTTTTTAAATTACGTTTTTTCATAATGAATATCCTTTCTTTCAATCAATAAATAGAAAGTGCCGTTCGGCACAATATAAGTTAAAGAGAATTAATTTCTTAATTNNNCCATAAGAGATTTTCACTTTAAAAATAAAATTTATTAGCTGTAACGTTCAAAAACTCGCTTCGCTCAAACATTTGAACTAAAGACACATCTAATAAATTTTATTTTTAATAGCTAAAGCTACCGTGAAAATCTCTAACATGGATTAAAGTTTCAGCATGAGTAGCAAATTACAATATCAACAGCTCAAATTTTAGTTCCTGCCGAGTACCCAAAGGCACGAGCCAAATTCCAAGCGTTTCGAGCCGGTGTACTGACTATATTTATAGAAGAGTTGCGAAGGTTTGCCCAGTGCAGCGATAGCGAAACGTTAAAGGTCTTTTCTTTTTGGTTCGTTTTTCTTTTGACCTTTCAAAAGAAAAATGAACGTAAAATAGAAATTTAGAAACTATAATTAAGTTCTAAGTTGTACATATCATAGTAGTCGGAGAAGCCGGAATAATCACTGTCATACGGTTTTAATTTATACCAGTTTAGTGCAAGGTTTGTATTATTTGCCAGCATGTAGCTTACGCCGAGACCGAAGCCTTTTTCACCGTTGCCGCCGACACCGTCGCCGCCCGGCGTATTAAGAATATGCGGCCAGGCTGTGGAGTCGATACTGTAATTGCCAAGGTGCATATAGTCGGCATAGACTTCCCATGTGCCTTTCGTATCCCATTTGAGATTGCCATAAGTGAGTCTTGTCCACCAGCCGTTTTTCTGGGCATCATCCGGCAGACCGGAGGCCATATTGGACACACCTTCGGCTTTTAATTTCCATTTGTCGCTGAGCTGTGTATTGAAACCGTAGGCGATGGAGTTGAACATATACGGATTGTCGGTGGATTCTATCCAGTTCCACTGATTTTTGCGTGTGCCGTATACTCTGTTATTGTTGCTGTTGGTTTTTAAATAAGCGAGTGTAAGGTTGGTATTATCGTTTATCGGTGCTTTAACATTGGCAACGAAGGCATTTGTTGTATGGTCCTGCCAGGTAGCGGCGGTTAAATCGCCCCAGCCGGCGGAAACGGAAGCGTTATTGCCTAAGTCCTGCGTTACTAAGATACCGTCCATAGGGTTGTCCCAGAATAAAAGCCCCTGGCCGAGATTGAGGTTTTGGCGGCCGACTGTTACGGCTGTATTGTTGTTTTTATAAGTTAATGCCAATAAATCAACACTGCCTTCGCCGTGGTGGGTGTCTCCGTCAGTTCCCCAACGGGTATCGTCATTAAGTGTATTTTCAAATTTTAAGCGGCCGAGTACGGAAAGATTATCATCCGGTTCGGCATAGAAGCCCAAACGCAGACGTTCCTGAATACGGCTGTTTTTGCCGTCTCTTCTGACGCTTTCATCTGCATTGGCTGTATAGCTTCGCGGATTGTCAGTATAGTTTCTCTGATAACGGACACGGGCATCGCCGAACCATTTAATTTTGCCGTTATCGAAGAAATTATTATTATTGTTTTGTGCAGGCTGTGCTTCTGTTTTGGCAGGTTCTGCCGGAATGACGGTCATGATTTTCAGTTCGTTGGAATATTCGTCCTGTAATTTATTTAAAATGACTTTCTGTTCAGCATTGGCTCTACCTTCATTGGCTATGGCGCGGGCGACGAACTGCGCCAAATCATAGCGGGCGACAACTTTTTTGTCATGGAAGTCTTCCAGATTGTAGCCGTCAACGAGGCCGTCGGAGACGAGCTGTTCTACAGCCGTATATGCCCAGTAGTCTTTCGGTACGGTGGCAAACGGATTTTCAGCGGCGAAAGCCGTGGTGCCGGTGAGCATACCGGCGAGAGTCAATGATGCGATTAATTTATTTTTCATGATAAGTCCTTCCTAAAATTATAAATAAAATTAAAGTTTAAATTCGTAAATCGGCTGAATTTTGACATTGTCAATGGAAACAATTTCGTTGCCGCCTTCTTCACTGCGTCCTGCCATCGGTGTATCGCTTTTGATGACCTGCTGTTCTTTGAGCGGTGAGACGGAGATGAAAATTTCGGCATTCGGCATTTTACTGAAGATATTATCGAGTCCGATTTCCCAGGTTGCGCCGTTGGCGAAATTGTCGGCGATAAGTTCGTTGTTGACGAAGGCGTACCCGATGTCGCCCTGATAATCTATTTGCAGCAGCGCATCTTTCAAGTCTTTTAAGTTGTCAGCATCGATATGAAGCAGGATTTTTCCTTTATCGATATTTTCCGCATAGAACGGAAGATTTTTGGCTACCTTAGTAAAATTATAGGAAGTAAGCAATTCTTCCGTATGCGCATTGTTTGCATTTTGGAACAGTGTTTTATCTGTCAGATTATCAATAGCGTGTACGGTGAGTTCGTTATGGTAACTTTCCAGGCGAATGCCGTTTTTATCTACAAGCAGCGGCTGAGTGGATAGTAATACCTGCATTTGACCGTTATGTTCAAATTGCCAGAAGTTGAGGCTTTGTTGAGCCGTTAAAGTATAAATGTTTATTTTGGCGGAACTGCTGTCCGTGATTACCGTTTTGGAGATATTTTTATTTGTCGGATAGATGTAGATGTAATTTTCGCAGCAATCGACTTTGCCGTCGGAAAGACCTACGTTTTGAATATTTTTTTTAGCAAAGCAGTACTGCGGCTGCATACCTTCTGGCATGAAGAAGAAATATGATGTTTCGCCGTTTTTCTCTATTTTGGTGATTAACTGCGCCGTAGCGTATTTTAAGGTTAAATTGTTCATTGTTAAATTGAACGGCAGGATGCAGCTTTCTTCTGATTTTAAGGAAATACTGCCCGTGTGCGGTACAGTCAGCGTTTCATCGGCAAGCTTCAGTTCAAAAGCAAAATCTTTTTTGTCCGGTGAAACGAGATGGTCCTGGTAATTGTTGATGAAGATAAAACCTTTATTTTTGTCAATACGGACGGCAAAGCGCAGTTTTTCCACATCCGTCGGAGCGATATCTTCTGCGCTGTCCGGCAGGATTGTCTGGGTAGGGCAGAATTCATTTTGGAATGTTTGGAAGAAATAGTGCATGCGTTTTAAACGGCTGTAAGACTCGCGTTCCTGACCGAATTCACCGATAGCCGCCTGATAATCGTAGGAGATTTTCGGTGTAGCATTTTCATTGAGAAACGGCGTTTTCAGTCCGAGTGGATTGGAACCGCCGTGGAATACGTAGTAGCCGACGAAATTGCAACCGCCTGCTACTTTGATGTTGGCCATGGCTTCTACACTGCGGTACGGAAGCTGGAAGCGGTATTTATAAAATACGGTCATGCCGCCGCCCATTTCACAGCAGGCAAACGGAACGGTCGTCGGGTCATATGTCGGTTCAAAATTGTACGTAGGCTGGCGGTAGTTGCGGTAGATGAATTCTGGCGTTACAGGATGTTCTTTTATCGTTTCATCATAGAAAATCCACGGCCAGAAAGCGTAGCCGCCCCAAAGCGGCAGGACACTGTCCGGCGAAGCCTGCGCTCCGCCCCAGCCCGTACCCGTATAGATAGGTGCGATAAGCCCCGTTTCTATAGCTATTTCCTTCAGATTTTCGATATGTTTGTGATGTTCGATAGCGTCCGTATCGTATGAGCCGTTGGAAATCCATTCGTTGCTTGTACCCGTTGTCATTTCCCATGGAGCACCGGCATGGCAGTATTCGTTGTCGAGTTGTACGCCGATAATCGGGCCGCCGTCTTTGTACATTAAGCCGTTAATCTGTCTGCCGATTTCGTGGTAGTATCTTTTGACATGGGAAAGATAGCGTTTGTCGTTGGAGCGCACGCGGCACGGTTCGCCGTAGAGCCAGTCCGGCAGACCGCCGTTTCTGGCTTCGCCGTGTACGAACGGGCCGACGCGCAGGATTACGTATATATCGTGTTTTTGGCACAGCTGGACGAAGTAACGAATATTGAAATTGTCATTCCAGCGGAATTGGCCTTTGATTTCTTCATGATGGTTCCAGATGATGTATGTCGGAATGATATTGACTCCTGCCATTTTCATTTTGATGATTTCGTCTTCCCATTTGCGCCAGTTGTAGCGGCTGAAATGGAATTCACCGCAGATGCCGAAAAACGGTTTGTTATTTATCATCATATAGTGATTGGTAAAACTGATATGTTCACCGGCGGGATTTGTTCCCTGCAAATGGTCTAAAGTATTATAGATAACGTTTACTGGCTGATTGAGGTCTATGAAATGTTTTTGCAAATTAATACCTTCTTTCATTTATTTATTTTTGCTTTGCCGTGCTTTTTCATCAGCTTCTTCCGCCAAAATGATATCCTTATAGCTGATACCCGGCGTTTTATCGCTGATTAACAATTTATGCGAGATTATAGTGCAGATACCGGTTACGATACCGATATAGAAATAAGCCTGGGAGAAACCGATACTTTCGTAGAGGCTGCCGAAGAACGGCGAGAAAATGCTGGCACAAATGGAGCTGGTGCACAGACAGCCCAGATAAATGGAAGCGGACAGGCGCAGGTCGAAGTTTTTTGAAATGTATTTGAACTGACCGACGAGAAACAGCGGTTTTTCAAAAGAGTGGATACATTTTACAGCGGCAATCCAGAGCGGACCCCATTCAAAGGATGAACCGATAATGCGTAGCGACATAATCGTTCCGGCGAGGATAAGCGTGCGTTTCGCGCCGATTTTATTGGCTATCCACGGAGCGACGAATAAGAAAAGCGCTTCAAAAAATGTCTGCACCGCACCGAGGTCGCCGAACCAGCGGTTGCCTTCCGCCTGCGAGTCGAACTGTGATACGAAGTACACGCCGAACTGCTGGTCATAAACATCATAGACACAGCCTACGCCAATCATGAAAAACAGCAGGAATAAGAAGTCTTTGCTTTGTAGTAAATGTTTGATGTCTTTTAGGGATACGGAATTTGCTTTCTGCGTATCCAGTGTGCTCATTTCAACTTTTGCCGTCGACAGGCAGACGATAGCCAGCAGAGCGGCGATGGAAGCGGAAACGAACGCCAGATTAGGATTGATGTTCATGGCGATACCGGTCGTATAGGTGGCTGCTGCCCAGCCGAAGCTGCCCCACATTCTGGCACGGCCGTATTCGAAACCGTATTTGATGGAAACTTTATTGATATACGAGTCGATGACACCGTAACCGGCATTAAAGATGAAGCCGAGATAAATACCGCCCAAAATCGCGCCGATATAGAAATTGGATATTAAGAGCGGACCGTAAATATAGATAAAGAACGGACCGATTAACAGTAAGATGAATAAAATCAGGAACAGTAAAGTTTTGCGAAGACCGATTTTATCAGAGATAAAGCCCAAAATCGGCTGCATGCACAGTGCTGCAAGAGCATTGGCGGAGTAAAGCATACCCGTTTTAGTGGCACCAATACCGAGATGCTGACCGAGCCAAATAGCAAAAAAGGACATAGCCGCCGACCAGGCGAATAAATGCAGGAAACTTACGGCACTCAGTGCAAAGTAGTTTCTGTTTTTTAAACTGATTTGCATGGAAAATCCTCCTCATATTATTTTATTGTTACTAACATCTAAAATTTTGTGATAATTTAATATTAAAAGAAATAGCCGTTAATTCTTTTGATTAAGATGATTTCAATTTAAAAGAATATAAAATAAAAGAACAATCTGAAACAGAAAAAATTATATATATAATCTTCGTAAATGGCCTTGTTGCTGACCACGCTTATAATTATAGACTGATTAGACAGACAAATGTATAATATGATAAACTAAATAATATAATATTTTGAAACAAGGTGAGTATTATGCCGCTTAAAATACGGAAAACATTGTTAAAGGAACCGTTTATTTTCGATACGATAGGTAATAACTGGGAGCAGGATGATGTTTCGCGGCCGCAGGGCTTTCCGCTGTATCATTATCTGCAATCGGAAAAAGGCGCGGGCAGGCTGGATATACAGGGCAAAAAATATATACTGGGCGAAGGCGAAGGCTTTCTGATTGCGCCGGGTGTGCCGCATTCATATGAAGCGGAGAGTGAGCACTGGTCGACACTGTTTATAACATTTACCGGCACGGTGGAAACAATCATTCCGCAGATATTGGGCAACAGGCAGGTTATCTTTACGAATAAGGAGCAGGGCGCAGCCATTGCGGCATTGATAAATGATATGGTGGAGAGGTATGAAAATCCGTCTATCGACGCCAAAATTTTTTCTGTGGATACGTATCGCGTGCTGATGTGTTTTGTCGATAATATCTCTACATATAAAAATGACCCGCTGTACAGAAAATACGTAGAGCCGGTCATAGAAGAAATCGAGCAGAGTTATAATTATGAAATCACGCTTCAGGGGCTCAGCAAGAAGATTTATGTAAGTCCGCAGTATTTGTCGCGCTTGTTCAAACGCTTTGTCGGTTGTTCCGTCTATAAATATCTGACGAATTACCGCATAAATAAGGCAAAGGAATTGCTTTTAACTGACCCCAGAGTGGAAATTCAGCAGATTGCCCAGCTTGTAGGTTTTTTGGATACGAGCCATTTTATCGTTATGTTCAAAAAAGTTGTCGGCATAACACCGCTGGAGTTTCGCAAATTAAATTGATGGGAGGTGTTCATTTTTCTTTGAAGTCAAAGAAAAACGAACCAAAAA